>NZ_CP157278.1:2419879-3024849 GCF_040026395.1 Pedobacter lusitanus | reverse complement strand
CGAAGAGTTTGATATACATGGTGGTGGAATGGATCTTGCAGCAACACATCATACTAATGAAATTGCACAGTCAGAAGCCTGCTACCACAAGCATCCGGCTAAATACTGGATGCATACGAATATGCTGACTGTTAATGGCTCAAGAATGTCTAAGACAGCTGGAAATGGTTTTATGCCATTACAACTGTTTTCTGGGGATCATCCGCTGTTAACTAAGGGATACAGCCCGATGACAGTTAAATTCTTTATGCTTCAGGCGCATTACCGCAGTACACTGGATTTTTCAAATGATGCTCTGGATGCTTCTGAAAAGGGTTTCAGAAGACTGATGAATTCTTTAAGTTTACTGGAAAAACTGACTCCTTCTGAGACAGGAGATTTTGAAATTGAGCCGATCAGACTGAATTGTATCAAAGCAATGAATGATGATTTTAATAGTCCGGTAGTTATTGCTGAATTGTTTGAAGCGGCGAGAATTATCAATACGGTTTATGATGGTAAAAGCAAAATTTCTGCCGCTGAACTGGATAAATTAAAGCAGCTGATGCAGGACTTTGTTTATGATATCTTTGGATTGAAAGATGAAGAGAGCTCTAATACGGAATTAAATGATGTACTGGATATGGTTATTGATATCAGAAAAAGTGCAAAGGAAAATAAGGATTATGCTACTTCTGACAAGATCCGTATAGGTCTTCAGGATATTGGTATACAACTGAAAGATAGTAAAGAGGGAACAACCTGGAATAAATTATAACATACATTATTAATTATGATCAATAAAATTATCTGTACACTGATGGCTGCAACTTTTACTTTGAGTGGTTTTGCTCAACGTACAGATGGAAGTACGGCTTCATTGGTAAAGGCAGAACAGGAGTTTGCAGCAAAGGCTGCAAAGGATGGTGTTAAATCTGCATTTAATGCTTATATCGCAAATGGAGCACTGGTCTTCAGACCTAATCCGGTAGATGCGAAAACATTTTATGCAACTCAGCCTGATGATAAAAATCTGAGCTGGGCACCTGATTATGCCCAGGTTTCCCGCAGTGGTGACTGGGGTTATACTTCTGGTGGCTTTACTGTAGACGGGGAGAAAAAAGCTTATGGTGAGTATCTATCTGTATGGAAATCTGTCAATGGCAGATGGGAACTGGTTATCGACCTGGGTGCAGAACACCATAAACCTTTAAAACAGGTGGCTACTCATTTTGTAGAGCCTAAGGATTATTTCAAACCGAAATTTGGGGGACCAAAACAGATAGCTGCTGGTAAAGATATCATCTTAACTACAGAAAAAACACTGAATGCTACGCTGAAGTCTTATGGAGTTGCCGCTTATGGTGGTTTCCTGAATCCTGATGCCAGAGTGGTTTTTCCTGGTTATGAACCTGTAATAGGAAAGGATAAAATAATTGCTTTTTATAATAGCATGGTTAGCAAAATGAGCTTAAGAACAGTTGGTGCTGATAAGGCATCAGGCGGTGATCTGGCTTATACTTATGGTGTGGCGACTATCGATTACAGAACAGATTTAAGGGAAAGCTTTAATTATGTTTTTATTTATGAGCGTCAGCCTGATTATAACTGGAACTTAATTCAGCAGGTTTTTGTGCCTGCGGAACGTTAGGTTTCTTATTTCCGAAAAAAAAGGGTTTCTTAGTAACTGTTTATATTTCAGACAGCTGCTATGAACCCTTTTTTTTTGAAATGGTTTGTCGCAGATCTGCTGCAGATTTAAAAATAACGGGATATAAAAAATTCTGTTTAACCGTTAAATTATTAAAGATAAAAAGATGAAGAAACATTTACTGCTTGGAATCGCATTGTTGCTTGGTGTGCAGGGTTACGCACAGAGTTTTGATAAACAGGGACAACGGGGTGCCAGGGGGTTAATGCCTGAAAATACCATTGGCGGGATGCTCAGAGCCCTGGATCTTGGGGTCACCACTCTTGGAATGAATGTGGTAATATCAAAAGATAAGCAGGTTGTGCTTTCGCATGAGCCTTATTTTAATAACGAAATAAGTCTTACTCCGGATGGTAAGGACATTCCACTGAAAGACGAGAAAAAATATAATATGTACGAAATGGACTATGACCAGATCCGTAAATATGATGTCGGGAGCAAAGTCCATAAGCGTTTTCCGGGGCAGCAAAAGATCAAAGCTTATAAACCATTGCTAAGTGAAGTGATTGATTCTGTAGAGGCTTATGTTAAGTTACATAAACTCAGCAAACCTAATTATGCTATAGAGATTAAAACAATCCGCAAAGGTGATCTGGAATTCCACCCGGAACCTGCAGAATTCTCTCAGCTGGTTATGGATGTGGTAGAACAAAAAAAGATGACGAAAAGAGTAATCATACAGGCTTTTGATATCAGATGTTTACAGTATGTTCATGATAAATATCCAAAGGTCAGAACAGCACTGATGATTGACGAAAAGGAGGATTTTGAGAATAATATCAAAGACCTGGGGTTTAGCCCGACGTTTTATAGCCCGTATGCGGTTTTGGTTGGAAAAGGGCTGGTTGACAGGTGTCATGAGGCTGGGATAAAAATTGTACCATGGACAGTGAATAGTCTGAAAGATATGGAGTATATGGTGGGATTGGGGGTCGATGGTATCATCACTGATTTTCCTAATCTGTTCCAGCAATTGGAATTGCCTGCAAAGTAAGGTTAAGGGAGGGATAAAAAAGCGGGTTTATGCTTTCGCAGACTACGTGCCCGAAGAGGGCCCTGATGTCTGCGAAAGCATAAACCCGCTTTTTTATTTCTATAGGTTGAATCATTACTTTGCAGGAAAACCAATTAATGAACAGAAAGGAAAAATCTGCTCTTCAAAGGGGGGAAGGGTGGAAAGACTGGGTGCAGAGACTTGTTGCAAAAACTTAATGCAAAACTGAGTGCAGAAACTGGGCGTATAGACTTATCAGAAAGAATAGAGAAAAAAGTTGGATAGGATACCAGCTGAAGAAATTTATTGAAAAGACTCTTAAGGATCTAACTCTTTGCTTCTTCTTCGAAACAAATTTGCTATTAAAAGATCCGATCTTATCAGGATCTTTATTATCTTATTTTAGCTAAGATTGCAGATGCACTGAAATCTCTTTGGATTATATTGTGGTTAGCAGCGACAAGGCTAACGTAGAAAAATAACACATAGACTCATTTATCCAGTAACAAAAGAAAAGCTCTTTTTTCATGTCAATGTAATTATCAGGGTCGCTAAGACAGGCAAACTTATAGGTAGTAAATAAAAGAGGGTATGTAAAAACATCGCCAGATCTGATTGATCTACTAAATAAATAAAATTCTAGATATTGCCCACCAAAATATACAATTTGGCCTGCCTTGCGGGTAGTGTCTTGAATTTTGTGTAAACGATAAAATAGGTGTGGTCTATTGCATTGTATTTAAAGGAATAAATTCAGAACTTTAATTACAGTCATATGGAAGAGAACAAGTTAGGTTTACCAAAGGACTTTTTCAAGCAGTTTAAGTCCAAGGAACAGTTCCAGGAATTCTTTCAGGAAATGTTCAAACAAGGAGTCAATGAAATGCTCCAGGGAGAGCTTGATGAGCACCTTGGCTATGAAAAGCATTCTCCAGAAGGCCGCGGCAGCGGTAATTCCCGTAACGGTTTCAGTAGCAAAAAGGTCAAGAGTGAGACTCTTGGGGATGTGGTATTGTCAATTCCACGAGATCGTAATGCAAGCTTTGAGCCTAAACTGATCCCCAAGCACCAGCGTATGAGCGAGCAGATTGAGCAAAGCATTATCGGGATGTATTCCCGTGGAATGAGTACTCGTGATATTGAAGACCAGATTCGTGAAATGTACGGGGTCGAAATCTCTGAAAGTACAGTTTCTACTGTTACAAGCCGGGTTGTGGAGAAGATCAAGGAATGGCAATCCCGCCCCTTAGAGCCTGTTTATTTTACTTGTTGGATGGACGGTATTCAGTTTAAGGTACGCCACAACGGAAAGGTGGTTAGCAAATGTATTTACTTGGTAATTGGCCTAAAACATGATGGCCTGAAAGAGATTTTGGGCATGTGGATCAACGAAACCGAGAGTGCATCATTCTGGCTAAGTGTGCTTACAGATTTGCGTGCCAGAGGTGTAGAGGATATCTTGATCGCCTGTACAGATAATCTTACTGGCTTTACAAAGGCCATTGCCGAGGTATTTCCCAAAACAATAACCCAGCTTTGCGTCGTACATCAAATTCGTAATAGTTGTAAATATGTGGTCTGGAAGGAACGTAAAGAGTTTTCGATGGATCTTAAACAGATTTATGGTGCAGTAAATAAAGATACCGCCAGATCAGCCCTGGATGATTTCACAGTAAAATGGAAAAGTAAGTATGGTTATGCTATTTTAAGCTGGGAGAAGAACTGGGATGAGTTGACCAGTTACTTTGACTTCCCCCTGGAAATCCGAAAAATCATTTATACCACCAATGTCATTGAAAGCCTGAACAGCGGCATAAGGAAATTCATCAAGTCCAAAAACTTGTTTCCTGACGACCAGGCTGCAATCAAGGCTTTCTACTTATCGGTCATGAATATCCAGAAAAAATGGACGATGCCAGTAAGAGATTGGGGTAAAATTATTAATCAGTTTAGTATTATATTTGAAAATAGATGTCTCCTTTAAACTCAATACGGTTGACCACTTACACAAAATTCTTCACAGGCTCGCCTTGCGCCTGATATGAATTAAAATCAATCTTTCCGACAGAATCTCCTACTTCCATCAAACGTGGTAAAGGAATTCTATGTTAATGGTTCCTTTATCAGATTTTAATAAACTTATTCAAAGCTATCACAATTGCTTCTTTTAAGGATTCATCTTCAACTCTAATCACCTCTCGCTGAGTTGTGATAGGAAGCGTAATGAATACTGTGTATTGACTTGAGTACCTTAAACCATCCAATTTTAGGACTACAACATTACCTTCATCTTTTCTAAACAATTTATCAAATCAATATTTGTATTATTTATCATATTATGCAGCATACTGGCTAATCAGCAAAACAAATTCGTAATTATATAGCTATGTCTATAGCATACAGCTCTCTAGATCTTATGTCTACAACAAATAGTTGAACACTTTGTGGATTGGACCTATCTGACTTATAATAAAATGCATAATATACATCAGCTCGCTCTAAAGATTTTTTAACTTGTTGAAGCACTATTTCTAATTTCTTATTCCCATCATAGTAACTTAAGGGCATATAAATTACTTCCTTAAATGAACTATCAATAGGGGCTTTACTCCAACCATATCTTTGCCATCCGCCATCTTTAACAGGAAGTAGCTTAGATCGCCCCCCCTGAAATTCATCAATGGTTACTTTTGACAGCTTATACTTTTCTAAGGTATAACCTTCCCCAAACCCTCCAAATTCATCTTTAGTACTAAAACTTTCAACATCTACTTTCTCCACACCCAATATCTGGGGAAGATCATTCTTAAAATAACTACTTTGACATCCAAAAATTAAAACTATCAGAGTAGGAATAACTAATTTTACATATGCTTTTTTCATATTTTATTATTTTGGCTCAGTGGGATATTATAGCATTATTTACTTCGGTCTTTTTTGAAGGAGTGCAGTACCATAATTGTAAATAGTATAACCTGTACCTTCTCCCGCTACAGTCTTACCCATCCACGTAGCAACGTTCCTTCCTGTTCTTCCTTTTTGATAGTCAAAATCATAAGTATCCAAAACACTGTTATTTCCACCAAGCTTCACTTTATTTCCACCAACTAATGTCAATTTTATTGTCCCATAAACAAGACCAGTTTCAAAATTAGCATTATCAGGTGAAGCAAAATTCACATACTTACTATCACCTGCACTGAGATCACCCTGATAAACAGGAGCCAAATCTATTTTTGAGGCATTGACAAATAAAGGCTTTCCTTCGCCAGTCCTATACCATTCGTTAGCTTCGCCTAAAGTTAACTTTCCATCATAATCAGGGCGATTTTTCAAATTAACATAATGATTTGCATATTTTAATGCGGCCTTTTCATCAGCAAATCCGAAATTCGGATCACCCTCTTTATAGACGCTTTTACTTTTTGCTTCCTCGTGACTCATTCCTTGACTGAAGTCTTCTTTTTTCATCACAATTGCCTGTCCCTTTAATCCTTCATCATCTGTTCCCAAAAAGTCACCATTGCGACCATAAATTGGACTTGCTGCATACATACCATCAACATCTATGAAACGAATGGGATTATTAAGGGCGTAGCTGTAAGGACTAAATCTCCTTGATGTTTCAGAAAGTGGATCTATGGTATTGAAACGGCCTATCACCGGATCATAAAACCTTACTCCATAATCGTGCACCCTTATACAACTTTTTTAGGTTTACCGGATTTGTTGGCTGCACTCTTTCAGTGCGATAGAGAACTTTCCTTTCAGGTAAAGTTAGTTTTTTATTTGTACATACATTAAGCTCCTATAGCTATAATTCCTCCTTTCAACAGCATAATTACATAATGATCTAGCTGATGCGTGCAGCACACGAAAAATTACTGAGGACTATTTCTTTTATTTAAAATGTTGATACCAGTTACCAGCCGATTCTCTATTCACGGTCTCTTGTGATTCAAAATCTATAGAAACGTATTGCCTTGCTTGCTCAGGATAATTGTTTTTAATAAGAATATTTCTCAGTTTGTTAATTAATTCAGAATTTACTTTAAGATTTAACTTCATTTCATCTGATTGAATACAAATCCAAAAAACTAAGTGCTTAGGATCTATATCATATGCACCATACCACTCTATCCAAAATTTCTCTTCACAATAATGCATGATAAGTTTTTCAATATCATCTTTTATATCAAGTATTTTTCTCTTCATAGAGCTTTTTGGATAAAATAGTTTAAAAATATTCATGGTGATGTTATAAATTAATGACTTATTATCTTAACAGCATTTTGTTCTAAAATTGGTTTTTCAACATTCAACCAAATACTTCCAGATCTAGGGCCGGCAGGTATTGTAAAGAAATGAGCCTCCCCTGATGCTCCATTCGCAAAGCTTCTTGACAGACTATTCCAAACAGGATTGGTAGCAGAACGAGGTAAATAAGGGCTAATACTATTCATCGCACGACCTGTTGTTGTCATTTCTAAAGTTTTCATTCCATTTGCTTTTGCAAAGTCTGCTGCTGCTGTTTTCGCAACTTCTCCGCCTGACCAAAATACTCTTCCTGTTTCGCTAGCGGTAAAAAGAGAGCTAACTCCACTCAGTACTTTAGCTCCGACATACTCATATGCAAAGCCAGTAGCAACGTTATTAGCAACAGCTAAACTCGTTGTTGGCTGCGACATGTCTTGATAATCAACACGCTGAGCAGCTTGAGGAGCAGTTGCAGTTCCAGATGTATTAGTTGCCGCACTTACCTGAGGCTGATCAAAGTTATTTGCTATTAATTCAGCCTGATTTTTTGCATCCGTATATCTTGTTACATCTTTCCCTGGCAATGCAGTACGACCTACTTCTTTATTGGTTAACCTGTTTCTATAGATAATATCCAGACCTTCCATCCCGTCAGGATCAATGAATCTGATCGGATTGTTATTCCCATAAACATACGGAGAGAAACGCCTGCTCTTCTCAGAAAGTGGATCTATGGTATTGAAACGTCCAATTACCGGATCATAGAACCTCGCCCCGTAATCGTACTCCCTTATGCAACTTTTTTTGGGTTTGCCGGATTTGCCGCCTGCACTTTTTCAGTGCCATAAAGAACTTTCCTTTACAGTAAAGTTAGTGCTTTATTTGAGTTTACTCCGTTGGAAGGGTTCACGTTTTTTATTCGAGATTTCACGCTTAAGGCCAAGCCATTCCTTCTATAGAAGTAGCCAAAAAGATTGCCCAGGCTTTTGAAGTCACTTTGGACTATATCGGCGGTGAAGGTACCAGTGCCTCTTTTGATAAAAAGATAGTAAAAAAGATACAGGAGATAGAAGACCTGCCCGAAAACGACAGAACTCACTTACTGGTGATTATTGATGCATTTCTTAGAGATGCTAATGCCAGAAAAGCTTACGGTCAATAAACAGCAAAGCCCAACATTTATGCCGGGCTTTACCATTTTAAACATAAACAATGATCTATAAGTTAGCTATATCCAATTTTTCTACGAGATTTTTTGCTTTTTCTATATCTGATCTGGCACCTATATAGAATTCGCTGAACTCTACCCTTTCCGTACTCTTACTATTCTTTTTGACTGTACCTGTCTCTCCCATAAAACCTACTGTTTTACCTTTTGGAATTTTTTCAGCCTCAACAAAAGAAGGCAGCATATTTTCGGGAGAGATTTCATTAACATAGTACTCCGTTAAATCCCGCCAACCGTTATTAACCTTAAACTGCGTCTTTAATATACCATTTGCAGGTATTTCATATACTCTCTTTTTTCCCATATACCTGATTGGCTGACCATTTTTTTGATCAAAGATCACTAATACATATCCCTTAAAGTTTTTGGGCACAACCAGCACTTCTTGTTCGCCACCTGTACTGCAACCAATCATTATAAATAATAATGAAAGAAATATTAATGTTGTTCTCATTTCTTAAAATCCTCTTGTACTTTTTTATTCCATTCTGCTACAGTATAAGAAGCCTTTCCAACTTGTACTCCTGTGAAATTCCCTTTACCATCAAATTTAACTTGCATGTTGACATTAAACAATGGCTTATTATTATCTCCATATAAATCGCCAATCCCACCATTCTCCATCTGTGCTCCCAAAAATAGCTTTGTTTTTCCAGATTGATCGGTAACGAAAGCCTCTGTACTTGGAAACTTATCTCCAGTAAAAGAACCCATTATTGTCAACACACCATTTTTCATATCTTCATTAAAAGAAAGTGAGGCGTGAACATCTAATGCAGGGGTAGCAAAACCTGGTGTTAAGGGATCTTTACCAGAATGGCTAAAATCAAAAGAAGCCTTGTTACCGGAAAAGCTAATATTATCATTTGTTCCTTCTGGAGAGCCGGTTTTTGCTGCAGGAGGTAAACTCACTCCGCCTGGAGTAGGATTTCTAAACCCATAGAATACTGTAGGATCACTTCTTGTAATCGGTTGCGAAACCGATCTTGCTGAAGGATCAACAGTAAAATTAGAACGAACCCTAGACGTACCAGAAAAAGAAGCCCCTCTGCCATCTCCTCTAAATAAGCCGCCTCCAGTTGTAGAAGTAGATATAAAAGAACGTATTTGAACTGGCCAAGGATATTCTCCACCAACATCAATAAACCTTATTGGGTTGTTGAATGCGTAGGTATATGGAGACCATGTCATCATCTTCTCCGCTAGCGGATCAACAACGCTCCATCTTCCTATAACCGGATCATAGAACCTCGCGCCGTAATCGTGTACCCTTATGCGACTTTTTACGGGTTTGCCGGATTTGCCGGCTGCACTTTTTCAGTGCCATAAAGAACTTTCCTTTAAAGTAAAGTTAGTGCTTTATTTGTGTTTATTTGTTGGACATGTTTGGCTTTTTTGTTAGAGATTCTAGTTTGAAAGTGCGAAACTATGAATGCCAGTGCTGATTCGTTAAAACATTTGTCACAACAAAGATAGCCCAGACTCTTGAAGTCGCTTTGGATTATATCAGCGGTGAATGTACCAGTGCCTCTTTTGATAAAAAGACAGTAAAAAGGATACAAGAGATAGAAGATCTGCCAGAATACGGCAATAAAAATTTACTTATTCTTGTAGCCTTTATTAGGAATCCAAATACTCGAAAAGATCGCAGCACATAAATAATGGCCCCAGCTTAAAATCAAGCCTCAAGCCCTATCAACACAATTCCTACCATAAAGATCTTCATTAATACAAGCCTATATTGTCCCTAGTTAATATTAAAAGTGCGACTGGATCGTTTCCATAAATCCCACATTCTATGTCTTTTTTTTCTGCTATAATTGCCTTAGCAGATCTTATAGCAGAATTTATATCATCAAAAACTGTATAAACTTCCTGATCTGATGTAGTTGCATAAATATAATTCCTATCTAATACAATACCAGTATTAATATCTGCTCTTAATAATGCTACCTGCCTATCTTTCAATTGCGGAAACTTTTCCATATTTATCATCAATTTAAGGTTTTACAGGCGTTACTTTGGCACCACTTACAGTCCCCCTTAATAACACCTCTGATTCATTTACCACAGTCTTGGTTCCCTTGAGTTGTATATTTAATAGGCTCGGACTTGCTACTGTGCTACTTGTAGGAACTGTAACTTCCATCATAACACCAGAGCCATTTGGTCGCAAGGCAAAATTTGTTGCGACGTCGGGATTTGTTGACCATGATGTAAAAAAGCTAGCTGTATTTCCCGAATTGTGTGCTGCTGCTGATGCATTTCCACCAATTGGTTCCGCTACACCGTTCATTGCATTTTTGAAGCCTGGATGGGATTCATTTACACCTCGATACAACGTTGTAGTTGCTTCAGCAGCCCCTACAGACGTTCCCTTTAAACCTTTACCGATTTGCCCTAGAAGCCCACCCGTAGCCTCACCTAAAGCAAACCCAACCGCCAAGTCCTTCACTCCCTGATTAGCCGCCGCCGTATACTCTTCCTTCACTTTACCTTTAGCCATACCTGCATTATTAGCATTAGATACGGTATTTAAAACTGATGCAACATTATCCATGCCCATCTTCATAATGGCTTTTTGATAACTCACAAACAGTTTCAAAAGAGGCAATCCAAGAATAGGTGTACCATTCGGCCCAGGTCCTTGCGGAGCTCTTCCATCAGGATCCACAAATCTAATCGGATTATTGAAAGCATAATTATATGGCGAATGCCCTCTCATCTTCTCCGATAGTGGGTCCACTACATTCCATCTTCCAACTACAGGATCATAGAACCTTGCCCCGTAATCATACTCCCTTATGCAACTTTTTTTAGGTTTGCCAGGTTTTCTGGCTGCACTTTTTCGGTGCTATAAAGAACTTTCCTTTCTCGTAAAGTTAGTTTTTTATTTGTCTTTACAATGCCCCATTGGTTCGTGTTTTTTTGTTGTCTTTTATCTGCCAGGTGCGGAACTATGAACGGTACTGCTGTTTCGTTAGTTCATCTGTTACAGCAAAGATAGCCTCGAAAGAAAAGCAGTAAAGGGCTTTCGCGGCATAAACGCACACAGCCTTTGCCCTCAAAAAGGCCATTTATTCCACGATCCCTTGACAGCTTCTCTTTCTTAGGCTCGGGGTGGCTTAACAAATGAACTACCTGAACCCATGATGAAGGTTTGGCATCTTGCTCCCTCCAGGGATGGAAAGAGCTTTGGCAGAACGGAGGATAAGAGCGGCTCTTTCTATTCCTGAGAGGCTGGGCGGGAGCACTGTCCTTGTTTCAGGGAGCGAACTAAGTTCTCCCGACCAGTCTTGCACTGCCACCATCAATCAACAATACCATGCTGCCGCAGGCTTTGCCGCCTGACCGACTGGAAGGAGACGGCATATATCAACAAAGGCAAAGGTTGCGTTTTGCAACGATTGCCTACACTGTAGGTAGTGGAAGCCGATAGCCTGGCTGACACCTGTTTTTATGAAAGTACTTTGGCTATGGGCTGGAACGGGAGCGGTGGCCGAGGGTCGGCCGAGCGGCTATTTAATATAATACCCATTATAATACCAGCACTGGGATTTAACCAAAGTCATGGATTACTCTGCTGCGTTTATAATGTGTATTATGTTATTTAGCATGGGGCCGGTTCTTCACCGGCAGCGCGGGCAGAGGGGAAGGACAGCAAAAGACAGAGAGAAGCGAGCTCTTGCGAGCTGGCTGGATTTTGAGGGACTGGAGGTTTGCGGGGGCTCTATTCTTCTTCTGTTGCCGGAAGATTGCCAATAATACCTGATATACTCTCGATAATCGTTTCAGGCGTTGGCAATAGATCTTTATAATCGTTTGGCAAACTTGCCGTTACCCGGTAAGAGGCGACTCCGATTGGCTGCCTTACCTCATTCAGCGCATACTCAACTGTTGTCCGGTTCTTCTCTTTGCATACAATGATCCCAATAGAGGGATTTTCACCTTCCAGACGCACTTTATCGTTCAGTACCGATAGATAAAAGTTCATTTTACCTGCATACTCAGGCTTGAATTTTCCTGTCTTGAGCTCAATGGCCACTAAAGATTTTAAGCGTCTATGATAAAGCAATATATCGATATAGTAATTTTCATCCCCAACCTCTAAACGGTATTGATTACTCACAAAAGTAAAGTCACCTCCCATTTCTATTAGAAAGCTTCGCATATTTTTTATAATGGCCGTTTCGAGTTCTTTTTCTTCGTGCTGATCTTTTAGCTCCAAAAACTCAAAGTTGTATTCATCTCTTACCGATAGTTTAGCCTGTTTTCGATACTTTTCTTCTACAGTCTTATCAAAGTTGGTTTGTCCTAATAAAAAACGCTCATAGCTTTTGCCTTCAATGTGATGAATCAATACGTTCTTTGTCCAGCCGTATTTTTTGGTCATTCCAATATAAAACTGGCGCTCCAATTCATCTTTACACTTCTCAATAATCAGGATATTGTGGCTCCACCCAATTTCTGCCACCATTGGTGGCAGTTTTTCGTAAGTGCTATAAAACATACGCATGCGCCATATATTCCGGCTACTCAAGCCCTCCATTCCTGCGAATTCTTTTTGTAGGTCTTCCGCCAATTGTTCCACAACTGATTTGCCCCAACCATGTTCTTTCTACTTTTCTATGATATTTTTCCCGATCTCCCAATAGAGTGTAACAAGCCTGGTATTCACTTGCTTCATCGCCTCGTATTGCGCCTGATACACTTTGTTTTTTATTTCTGACAAGAAACTTCTGTAGCTGTCTTTTTCAATACCACTCATAGTTACAATATTAATGTTTTTCTCCTGATCTCTCAATCAAACTGGTAATACGCATGCCTCAATTTGGAACGCAAGCGTTCCATTTTTAACAGCACTATTGATATATTTTATCCTCACCGGATGATTATTTCAAAGGATGGTGTTTATTTAAAGCCTCTTTCAGGTCTTCCAGGTTACTGGTTTGATAGCGTTCGGTACTGCTGACATAACGGTGACCGGCCATATACTGAACCATACGTAAGTCTTTCTCTTTTAGCCATTCGGTGATTACACTTTGACGGAGCTGCCCGCCATTTCTATACTTCGGGTTGATCTTTTTCAAGGCATAGCCCAGGTGCAGCAGGCTGTTTTTGATCTGTTCACAGCCATTTACACTGACAAAAAGCTGATCGATCTGATCGGATGGTTTCAGCTGGGCAGGCTTTCGTCCAGACTTTCCAATCGTACGTTCAACCAGTATCTCTGCACGGGTAACATGTATATATGGACCTGGTCATCAGGGATTACAAAACCAAGAAAACATATAATCCTAAATAAGCAAAAGATCCTGGCTCTTTTGAACCAGGATCTTTTGCTTATTTACATTTCTTCTAAATTCCCTTTTGTCTTATAAAGTACCTATAAATATAATTGCAAGCATCATTTTCAGAAGAAAAAGTCTTTTCACTGTCTCGATTCCCCCTTTCATCGAAATAGAATACCTCCCATTTATCATAATTATGATTCAATACAATTCGGTCAGGTAGAAGTTCACCGTTTAGCGAATAAAAACCTGGGTATACATTAAGTTCCTCTAATTTTTGTTTTAATTCCTCTCTATTCATATTCTTATTGTGATGGCGCTATAATTCCTCGCTTTAATAGTATATCAGCAGATACCGGAGACAGGTACTGAGTACCTAAACCAAGTTGATTAAAAGCCGGAGCAATTGTACCAGTTTGCACTTCAAAAGGCTTTAAAACTTCATATGAATTATAAATATTTGTATTTGCACCTGGCGGCAAAGCTCTCATTGGCAAAGGAGTATCAGCTGGAGAGAAAAATTTACCGGCACTACTTCCATAACGACTGATCTGGTCTCCTGGTGTCAAAAACATTCTTTCTTCAGTCCCCAAAAAACCATTATTCGCAGGATAAAACTTAGCTAAAGCTGTAGTAGTAGCGCCACCTTCAGCAGCAGCAGCCCCAACTCCTGTAGCTCCCAAACCTTTACCTATTTGCCCTAAAAGCCCACCTGTAGCCTCCCCTAAAGCAAGTCCTACTGCTAAGTTTTTAACCCCTTGATTAGCGGCAGCTGTATATTCCGCCTTCACCGTACCTTTTGCCATACCAGCATTATTGGCATTAGATACAGTATTCAAAACTGATGCAACATTATTCATGCCCATCTTCATGATAGCTTTTTGATAACTCAAAAACAGCTTCATAAGCGGTAGTCCAAGAATAGGTGTACCAGTTGGCCCGGGCCCCTGTGGTGCCATTCCATCAGGATCTACAAATCTAATCGGATTATTGAACGCATAATTATAAGGAGAATGCCTTCTCATCTTCTCAGAAAGTGGATCCACTACATTCCACCTGGCTATTACAGGATCATAAAAACGAGCCCCGTAATCATACTGACCTAATTCTTCCTGTAACTCTTTCCCATTATAAAGATACTTATTATCACTTGATGGAACTTTAATTGGATTCCTCAAACCGAATGCATAATAATCATCTTGTTGCAAAATCTCAATTTTTCCGGTAGGATTCTTATAAAATGTCATCCGGCTATTTCCTAAATGATCACTAAGATTATACTCATATCTATAGCTAGTACCATTTCTTCTGGCAACACCAACTTCTGTTTGAATTAGTTCTAAATCACCTTTTGTATATTGAATTCCATTTATATAATCAGTTACTTCTCCTTTACTTGTCTTTTTCAACTTTTCTCCAGTAGCATCATATAAATAAGAAAGTTCAAGTCCAGCTATTTTAGCTGGCAGATTCAAACTGTTATAAGTAATTGCTTGCCCACTTCTTCCATCAACAATTGTATTCCCATTCTCATCGTACTTATAACTATACTTTTCCGGGCCGCCAATTGTCTGACTCAACTGATGACCATTGTAAGTATAGTTACGAATCATATCATCACGTCGCAAGCTTTGGATATTCCCCATAATGTCATAGGTTAACGTCTCACTCATTTCTTTACTAAGTCCGCTACTTAACCTGTTCAATTTGTCATAGGTATACACAAAGTTTTTATTTAGTGTAGTACCTGCCCCCCATAGCTGATTAGAAATGTTACCATTATATTGAGGAGTTGTACCATCATGGTATTTTAACTGCTGGCTGAACTGATCTGAAGTGCTTTCCTTTAGCCAACCACGTTCATTATATGTGAAAGTCGTCTTTTGCTCTCCATTATTCAGCTCTCTTCTCTTCAATTGCCCAACTTCATTATAGATATTCTCTACCAACAATACTTCTTTATCACTGCCAATCTGCTCATAGCTCCTTATCTTTCTACCGATATGATCATATTCATAACGATTAATAATAGTCAGATTATCACTTTTTGTACTATGATGTATACGGTTACTTAAAGTCAGAGCTCCTTCAAAATTATAGCTATTAGTAATCTCATCGTAGTTTTTCTTATCAATAACACCAGATAGATAATGTTGCTTATAAAGTTTAGCGACTCGTCCCTCATCATTATAATAATTTACTACCCAGAGGAAATCATTTGTTCCCAAAACTCTGGTCTTACTTGAAGTTGGCATATCATAAAGTTTTTTACTATAATTAATAGATTCGTCACTAGGGATTCCGGCGATACTATAATCATCATAATAATTTACTAATTCAGGTCCCTCTAAATCTGAGACAGAGGGTAGAGTTTCATTACTATAACCATGAGAAGAATTTGCAATCCTACGTTCCCAATTAACTAATTGGCTGTTAACTAATTCTTGTAATTGAGCTCTTGTAGCTGTGGAATTGTTCACCACACCGTTCATGATCACCCTGCCTAAACCATCGTATTTAATAAAGCTTCTTTTATTATTCTTCCGCTGTAACGGATCCTGGCTAAATACCAACTGATCAAGGGAATTATAGATTAACTCAATCCAATCAGCCATACCAGGAATCCGCTTTTCAATCAATCGTTTTCTATCATCATAACGATACTGGTAGCAGTAAAGATCTAAGTTATTCTGACTGATTGTCTCGCTGTCAGGATTAGATCCTGGCGGAAGCACAAAACTAAGATCGCCAAAATCATCATAAACATAATAAGAAGACAACACTTCCGTTTTACCTTCTTTAACATTAAAAGTACGTCTTAATATTAGTTGGTTGTTTTTATCAATGTACTCTTCTGTAACCCCAGCCTTACCATCTCCACTTATCCAATTTTCATCTTTTGTAATTTTCACATAAAGCTGCCCATTCTCATAATAACTACTGCTTGACAAACTTCTTTTATATTCTTCTCCAACTACTGGAACAGCATTCCATAAGCGTACGGCATAGCCGTCGCCAGCATAATTAACAGAACTATTATTAGTTCGATAACTACTAAGGACTGTCCTTCCCCCATCATTAGTTCTAGCCACATTTGAGGGTTGCCACACTACTCCCGGGAAACCTTGCTCAGTAATTCTATTCAAAGGTGAGGGTTCAAAAATTGTTTGACTGTATGGTCTTGTCGTTTTTACTACCGTAACATCGAGACCGGAATCAGAATAAAACTGTAGCTGGCTTTTTAGCGCATCAGATTTATAAGATCCATCTCCACTTTGATCCACATAAGGTAAATATTTTTTTGACTCCAGGCCATATTTATCATATACTACGGACTGAACTACATCATTTCCCAATGAACTACCTTTCGTTTGGATTACCTGCAATGGTCTGCCCAGACCATCAAAATACTGAATAACCTGGCTCATCTGAAGGACGGAAGGATCTGTCAAAACCTGTCTACTAGCTTCCTTATAGGTATTGGTAATCACATAATTCTGCGTTTGGCTTGGAGTAGATCCCAGCTTAGCATTTAAATTTTTAACAATAAAAGCGCGAAATGGTCCTCTAGTCTTAAATCCAGGAAGCAATAGAATTTTTTGGTTGGAAGAATGTTCCCCCGTCGTTGGTCCAGAAAGCTTAACTAATTGACTATAACCTAATCCAGGACTTAGTATTAAGGCAAAAATAAATGAGATTAAAAACGAAAAAACAGATTGATTTATTTTCATCGGACCTTAATTTTTATAATTGTAAGTGTTATTTTTCAGGATATTTCCATTCTGATCTTTAACAGAATTAAGGCGTTGAAATTCATCATATTCATAATTAGTTACATTACCTTTCGCATCAGTCTGACTTGTAATATTTCCACTACTATCATAGGTATAAGTCGTCATTTTAGCATCCTTAGGAAATATGCGGATATCATCAACCGGCCCTTTCAATAAAATATCCGGAGTATATGGCTGTTGATTAAAATTCCATTTATCATCGACATAGTTCCACCATTGAATTATATAATTATTCCCCTTAGTAAAAGTAAAACTTAACGGGATTCGGTAATCAGTATTGTAGTATTTATTACCGGAATGTGCTCCTCCAGTAATTACATTATCGCTAACTTCCTCAAATCCCTCATAAAAGAATTCGGGAGAAGGTATCTGCTTTTCAGTATAAGCTATTGTGATACTTTTGACCCGACCTTCTGAGCCTGCACTTGCACTTGCTTCAAGTGTATAAGTTCCCTCCGGCATATTATTAAATACAACTGTTGAAGGATAACTACAACTCTGACTAGATCTGCTAACACATAAATTTCCGGATTTAGTTCCACTTCCGGATAAAACATACTGCAAAGTATTAGTGCTACCAGGTTCGGAATCAATTTCTAATTTAATATCCGCGATTGTACCAGAAGTGAAATTAATTGAAGCAGAAGTTGAACCAATAGGGATCATTACCCTCTTGTATACGGTATTCATTACAATATCTGAACTAGTCATGTTCGTATTCTCAATTTTCGCTATTGGACGTTGTCCTGAATATCCCCAGATATAATTTGTTCTGGATCCTTTATCGTTTGACTGACTTAAAATATTTCCATATTTATCATACTCGTGATATTGATTTTTTGGTTGCCAGCTATTATCAGAACTCCTTACTTTCATAGAAATAGTTTTAGGTACAAAAAGACCATCTCTCGGATTATAATACTCAATCTGCAATCCATTTATATATCCCGAACTTATATCGGTTTTATATGTATTCTGCTCAACTAAAGGCCTCCAGATATGTTGCGCAAGCATATTATTATATGGTCGCCTATAGGCAAAATCCTGAGGATATTTATACTCAGTTGTGATTGCTTCTCCTTTGCTATTAATGGTTGTGCTTTTAGTCATTTGTTTATGAGTGAGGTTCCCATACTCATAACTTGTAGATGTGATTATAGAATCCTTTTCGGAAGTATAGTCAACAACAATGTTTTTTTCAATATATGGAGTAAAGGTGAAAAATGGGAATGTTATGATTGCCCCATAAAGATATCCTGCACGATTTTCTACCTGAAGGCCTCTTACATAATCTTCATAACGATTAGGATCACTATTGTAAACTGTGGTTTCCCGGCGCAATAAACTTTTGTCCGTTGTGAAATATTTCTTTTCCAACAAAAGTCCTCTTTCTAATTCTAATTTTCCGAACGATTTAAGATATGCCATTCTCGGTGTAAGACCATCCTTAGAGTAGAAAGGGGCTTTGTCCATATAGCCATTATCCTGATTTGTATATTTATAGCTCGTATATCCTCCATCACCTATTTTCTCTACAACTTCTGTATAAGTTACATGATTTCCATTAGTATGATTCAGGTTATTTAATGAATTACTAGAAAAAACCCGATATGGATAACTCACCGTTGGTGTAGCAAAGACATTACCCACTAGATAATAAGATGGTAGACCCGACACTACTCCGCTGGAGACCGTACCACCATTTAAATAATTATTGATATAATAATACTCTTTGACTAGTGGCGTATTGCTTATGCCATCTGTACTAATTATCTTTTTTATTCTTAGTCCCCCTGCAATTAGATTATTTGAAAGAGACTCTATCGAAATAGGAAATTGCTTCACTACTTTATTGTAATCATGTGCTTCATATACAAATTCTGAAGTCCCTTTAGTTGGATATATTATTTTTGTTAGCATTTCTGCCTGAAGGAAGCTTGAATCCGGCTCTCTTGACTGGTAGTATTTATCCATATCGGGGAAATTAATCGGACCAGTTGGCCAGGGGTAGTGCTTGCCATTAGAGAAACCCCAATGATCTATTTTACCAATACAATAATCAGGAAGGTTTTGAGGATTATACTGAAAGTCGTATCTTTTTTCAATGATACGAGAAGATGCTCCGATAAAAGAAACTCCAGATAACTTTAAACGTTCAGTTGGATTTGCTATGTAATCAAAATCTATTTCTTTGGTTACAGTTTGATTTTTATCAATAACCTGTATTTTATCCATTTTGAAATAGTTTCTCGGATTTCCAGGGTTATCAGATAAGCTTTCATAGATATTATAGGCTTCCACAAGATTGTTACTTTCCCATATTTCCACCTTACGGGGAGGAACGCCCCCAACCCCTTGACCTATTACTAAATCATTAGAAATCGATTTGTCAAATGAAATAGTAGTACCGTCATCTGTCTTTATTTCATTCAAATAAGAACTATAATTTATATAACGATGTGTACAATCGATATCACTTGTTTCTTCCACTATAGGACTGATCTGACCTCTCTCATTTCTATGTATCTCAGAATAGTAAACATCGGCAAAACTATACTCTCTTTTATAATTAAAAGTTATGATTCCTTTAGGAGATTCGATCTTCTGCAAAAGCCAGGCATTGGAAATTAACAATGAATTGTCCGCAGTAATGCATCCTATACAATCAGATACGTATGGTGATCGTGTGAATTCTATCGCATCTTCATTTCCACCAAAAGTATACCTTACACCATCCATATCAGTAATAATAAATTTCGTCAAGGTATGTCGAAGCTTGGATATCCTTCCCCCGGAATTTTTTACCTCGTAATCGTTTTTTACTTCATCAACAATATTCAGCTGCAAATTTTGCTTTGATTTGACCTGCCATTTACCAGTATGATCAAAAAAGAAACTACCACTCATACCAAGAAAATCAAAAACAAATTCATCGGGACCGTCTAAGCCATATTCTCTAGCGAAGGTTTTCGTTTTCCAGTTTGGGTCATCTAGTTTTTTATAACCTGATCGATAATTAAGTGGCTTCTCATCAGTAGATTCTGAATATTCATCAGCGGCATTACCACTAACCCTGATTATTGATCCCCCGGCCTCTAGTGTCCAACCAAGTCCTACCCACCCAGGTCTGTTGTCGACACGATTTCCGGATGTACTATAATGCAGTGCAATTGGAATTTTTATACCCCTATTATTTAATTCATATATAGGAATACTAACATCAGCAGATCCATTAAATAATGAGACTGGAACCTGTCCATATTGTCCTAAACCAGCAGTATTAGCTGAGTATATATTAGGGTTTATACTAGGCTGTGGCGGGACATATTGTGAATAGACTTCTGTACAAAAAAAACTTAATAAAAGAACAGACGTATAAAAACGAAGTGATTTCATGAGAGGTTATTGTTAAGATGTAGAATCAACACATTCTTAATCCTTCTTATTGTTAACAGGGATAAGAATGTGGACTTCTAATTTATTTAGTGGAAAAAAAATGAATCAAATCACTAAAGTTAATGTTAGTAAATAATTGCGAAATATAATTGACTTAAACAATTGTATTCGGAATTTTCAGCTAATATACAAATAATAGATGATGAGAATATACCGAAAGTCTTTAATAACCTTCTCTTTCTATATCGTATGTGTTAGATTTTTCTCTATCAGCTACTTACACTGGTGTACAAGGGCAACGATTTCATCTAACTGCTCCTCACTATAACCACCTGCGGTTCTGGCCCTGATAGAAATCCTGTTCCTGAAAATACTATCATTGTAGAGTACAAGCTTCCACGCACTTCCAGCTTTACTGATATCATATTTATAGAATCCTCCGGCATGTTTCAGATCCACAGTCGTACACCTGGTCTGACCCCAGCTATTGGAATAGGTATATGTCAGTGTTTTATTTATGATAGAAATGCTTAAACTGACAGGTTCTTTGTTCGTTAGTATAATAATGACCGTAATAATTATAAAAATGCTTACAAAAACGATGGATTCGTGCCGGTTGCGGATATATAAGAAGCTAAATAGGAATGTGATTAGCAAAAAAGTTAGATAATAAATCCATTTCCTGAGTAAACCTGAAGACTTCCGATCGGGAAGGAATACCCGGGGATCTGATAAATGTGGATTGGAATTAGTGGAATAGCCTTCTTGTTTTTCCATCTTTTAGTTTCGCAATTTATTACTTATTCCTGTTTTATGAGTACTAATATAATTATTACATAATTGTAATTACCCAAAATTGCAGCTGGTAAATAAGTCCCCGTAAGCAGATTAGTATGAAGGAAGCTGATTGTGCTGTTTGCAGAGGTTAGTTACAGAAGGTTTTTGATGATCTTCTCTACAGATAAACCCTCGGCTTCTGCCCGGTAGTTTCTAACAATACGGTGGCGCAGGATAGCCTCGGCCACTGCCTGAACATCTTCGATGTCCGGTGAGTATTTACCAGAAATAGCAGCATGACACTTAGCCCCCAGAATCAGGAACTGAGAGGCTCGCGGCCCCGCTCCCCAGTTTACATACTGGTTGATTTCAGGAGTTGCCAATGGGCTACCCGGGCGGGTTTTTCCGGTTAGTTTTACAGCATATTCCAGCACGTTGTCTGTTACTGGTATAGTACGGATCAATTGCTGAAAGAATTGAATCTGATCAGCATTAATCAATCTGTTCAAAGTGACGGGATTATTGCCGGTTGAGTTTTTGACAATAGTAAGCTCTTCCTGGAAACTTGGGTAAGTCAACAGAACATTGAACATGAAACGGTCAAGCTGAGCCTCGGGAAGAGGATAGGTGCCTTCCTGCTCAATAGGATTCTGGGTAGCAAGAACAAAAAAGGGTTTTGGCAAAATATGCTTATGGCCGGCAGCTGTAACGGATTTCTCCTGCATCGCCTCAAGGAGCGCAGCCTGGGTTTTTGGTGGGGTCCGGTTAATCTCATCCGCCAAAACTATATTAGAAAAGACAGGACCCTTAATGAATTTAAAGTTCCTGTCTTCTCCTAAAATCTCTGAGCCAATGATATCCCCTGGCATCAGATCGGGGGTAAATTGTATTCTGTTAAAATTAAGATCCAGTACATCTGCTACGGTTTGCACCAGCAGCGTCTTTGCCAAACCCGGTACGCCTACCAATAAGCAATGTCCATTACTCAGGATAGAGATTAATACTGATTTAACAGCTTCATCCTGTCCAATAACGACTTTACCAATTTCATTTTTTATATCCTTATAAAACCGGTGGAGGGCATCTACTGCCTCTTTGTCGTTGTTGTACTGCATAATTATTTCGTTTCTGCCGGCATTGGCTTAGTCCAGATCTTTAATTCATCACATGATGTGTATGCCGGGTCAATTCGAATGTAAGTGTTTTTTCTTCTTTTTTCAAACCATTCACTCATTACGCGATCCATTTTCTGCTGCTGCGCTTTTTCTTTGAATTTAGCGTAATCCTGTTCAAGGTTTCCTTTGTGCGGCGGTATTTTAGATTTCAACAGGATAATCTTATAGCCTTCTTTTCCATCTGCTCCTGTGAATGGTACTGGTCTGGATACTTCACCAACTTTCATCGTATCTACAACAAGGAAGACTTTTGGATCAAGTTTGTCTGCAGGAATAAAGGTTGTTCTTGCTGTAACGTTATCTGCAAATAAAAGCATACCTCCATTGTATTTGGACTCTTTATTGGAAGAGTATAACGAGGCTGCAGCCGAAAAGCTTAATTTATTTGCCAATACATTGTTATAAACACTGTCTGCATGTAATTTGGCACGGTCTAAACTCTGCGGGGTAGTCTGCGGACGAATCAGAATATGACGGGCATGTACCTGCTCTCCTCTACGTTCTACAACCTGCAGAATATGGAAACCAAAATCTGTTTCAAATACCGGAGATAGCTCTCCTGGTTTTAATTTAAATGCATAGGCCGTAAATTCCTTAGCCATCATGGTACGGTCAAAGAAACCTAAATCACCACCTTCTGGTGCGGATCCGGGATCTTCTGAATAGGTCTTTGCCAAAAATCCGAAATCTTCTCCGCTTTTAACACGAAGTCTGATCGCATCAAGCTTATCAAAGAAACGCTGCTTCTCTGATTTTGTCAGCTCCGGATTAATCACGATCTCCCCAACTTCATACTCAGCCGGAATATCAGGTAAGCTGTCTTTTTTATAAGAATCGTAATATTTTTTTACTTCTACTGGTGTAATGCTCACTTTCTCAGTAATCGTTCCCTGCATTTTATTAGCCTGAAGCTGATCTTTTACATCAGGTCTCAACTCATCTTTATACTGCAATACTGAACGGCTAAGGAACTCTTCCAGCTTATCCTGGCCACCTGCACGCTGAATCTGATAACGCATTCTTTTATCCAGCTCGTCATCAACCTGCTTATCGTCTACCATTACAGAGTCAATATTCGCCTGCTGCTTTAATAAATGTTGAACCAGCATTTGCTGAAGGATATAACATTTTACTTTCTCGTCAGATGGATTACCTGAATTCAGATACATCACATATTGCTGATTCAGTTCAGACAACAGGATTACGTCGCTTCCCAGTACCGCAATCACCTTATCTACGCTTTTTGTCTGGGACTGTACATTTAAAAACAAGAAGAGCAATCCGCTTGCCACCAATAAAATTTTCTTCATTATACTATTTTCAATTATATTCTATTTGCAAATTTACTATTATTCAACGATTTGTATACGGTATTATCTGATCAGTTTACTCAATGCACCCTGATCAATGGTTATTTTGTATTTCTTCCGCAATGCTGTGATCCATTCACACTCCAGTTGTCTCTGATAATCCTGCACTACCTCGCTTTTACAATCATCATAAGACAGGGAAGAATAATTTTCTGCATGGGCGTTATAATATTCATGCACCATTCTGTCATTATTTTCAGCTCCATCCCAGATTTTCTTTTCTGATATATTGAAAAGTAAAAGGGCTTCGTTAAATTCTTTGGTTACCAGCGAAAAGTCTGCCTGCCTTGCTTCTGGAGGCGCTGAATTCAACAGCGCTTTCTCATAATTCCTGGTTTCTGAAATATAGGTACTGTCCTTATCCAACCCGGCTTCACGGGCATCCAGAACTTTAAGCTTAAAATCAATGTATATATTTAAAAATGAGATTAAATCTGTCAGCGCAGGTTTGGTGTTTTCCGGACGGTGCTTGTGATATACCCATACAAATTCTTTCTGACTAACAGGGCTGCCATTGATCACGGCTACGCTTTGTGCGACAGTACTTAAATAGAAAAAACAGAGAACAAGAAGAATACAGATTTTTCTCACAAAAGGTCTAAATGGTATTTTTAAGGTATAAAAGTAATAAAATAAGGCGCTATAATAAGATATTTAACTAATTTTAACACAAAAATTATTTCCCAAAAAAGGCATAATTCATGGGTGAACAGTTAACCACCAGTGCAGAAGCTCTTCGTTTATTTTTTACTGAAGATATTTACCTGGTCAATAGTGATGATAAAATACTTCCTGAAATATCGGCTGAATCTGTGTCAGCTCCTGCTGCACAGCATATAACTGCTGTTGCAGAAACCACAGTCTCTGTTAGCGGAGCTGTCAATGAGGTGCCCGGACATGCAGCCCCTGTCATTGAAGTGAAACAACCGGCTGTAAAAACTGTGGCATTTAAATACCTGGGTAAGAATCAGAAAAACATCCTTATCCTGGTAAATGATGAACAAAATGAGGTCAGTACAGATAAAGGAAAAGAATTACTCAGGAATATTGTGAAAGCACTTCAGCTAACTGCAAATGACTTTGCCCTGCTGAATTATGCTACCTGTATGCAGACGGGATTTGAAGAACTTAAAAGCTTTTTTAAACTTAACGTTGTCCTTTCTTTTGGTGTCACGCCTTTGCATCTGGGAATGGGGGAGCACCCTGTTAACGAAATTATTATGCAAGATGCCGCACAACTTATTTTTTCGGGAAATCTGGATCAGCTGGCTGATGATCAGATAGGGAAAAAAACATTGTGGGGTAGTCTTAAGAAACTCTCAATATGATCAGTAAAATAGTCTTTGCTACCAATAATATCAATAAAACTAAAGAGGTCAGTTCGTTATTGTCAGGTCAGTATGAAGTGCTGAATCTGAAAGATATTGGCTGCACAACTGATATTCCTGAAACAGCAGATACATTTGCCGGAAATGCAGGATTAAAAAGCCGCTTTGTGGTAGAAAATTTCAATCTTGACTGTTTTGGTGATGATAGCGGACTGGAAGTTGAAGCACTGAATAATGAGCCTGGTATTTACTCTGCACGTTATGCGGGCGAAAGAGGGGATGAAGCAAATCTTGCGCTGGTATTACAGAAAATGCAGGGACAGCAGAACAGAGCTGCCCGTTTCATTACAGTGATTTCACTAATCCGTAATGGAGAAGAATTTCTCTTCGAGGGTGTTATTAATGGTACATTAAGAGAATCTCCGACTGGTGAAAATGGATTTGGCTATGATCCCATTTTTCAGCCTGATGGTTATCAGGAAACTTTTGCTGAAATGGATATGGAGCAGAAAAATAAAATCAGCCACCGCGCCATAGCCATGCGTAAACTTATTGCTTTTTTAAAGGAACAGGCTGTTTAGACAAAGAATCAGCTTTTTTAATCAGTGCAGGTAAAACTTTTTTAACTGTATCTGTAATTTTTGACGGAATCTTCTCTGCCAGCTTCAATGGATTGACATTCTTTTTCAGAGAATCAACCTGCTTGTTTAGGGAATCTATGTTCTTCTTCGGAGCCAGTTTATCTGTTGCCTTTTTCAGGGTAAGTGAATCCACATCCTTTGTGGCTTGTTTGATAAGGCCTTTAGCTCCCGGAATCTGATCGCCAATGGCATCAATTGCTGAATCTTTCAGGTCTTTAACTGCAGGCTTATCTGTTGCTTTTGCACCAGGTTTAACCGCTGTCCCCGGAGCTGTTTTTCCGGTAGTTTTTCCTGTGGTTTTTGCTCCTGCTTTTATAACTGGTTTTGCTTTGGCAACTACTTTTGGATTAGTGACTTCTCTTTTTGAACGTGGTCGTAATTCAGGTTTCCAGATAAAGCCAGTCAGGATTACATCTTGTTTAATATCAGCTACAGGAGTAGTTGCACCTTCTACATCTTTGATAGGCACTACATCTGAGATCTCATTTTTCTTGAAATTGACTTTAATCCTGCTGCTGATAGTCTGATTCATTTTGTCATATTTTTTACCATCATCAGTCTTCGTAAAATACACACTTTCAGCGTTTCCATCTACGTACATGCTGGTTAATGTTCCGTCCTTAAAGAAGCCGGTAATCATTTTTCCTTTAATCTGATTGAATTTGGCAGAGTCAGTATCTACATTGACCGCAAATGCAGTATGAATAACCTGTACGGAATTTATCTTCTTATTTCTAAGCTGCAGATAAATAGTATCTCCGGTCTGCTGAGAATTCTGAGACCAGATAATAGGATTTTTATACCACCTTAAGGTCGAATCTGCACTGGTATAGAACAGAGAGTCTGCCTTAGCCTGCATATTTGTTTTAAATACGTTGACATGGTGATAAGCTTTGATACTTCGGGTAAGAACAGTGTCTGCCGGGTTAAATGGCAAACTGTCTTTGGTTGTTTTTTTAATTGCCCCCTTTATTCCGCTTTTAATTTTCGAGGTATCTGTTTTAAGCTTTGCCGTGTCGGTTTTAAGTTTTGCCGTATCACCTTTTAAGGTCAGGCCAGTCTTTAAGTTAATTTGCTTTTTCAGACTATCGCCTTTTAATGTACCAGCAGCCGGGATGCCTTTTTTAATTACGGAATCTATGCCTTTGAGTATGATGGCTTTCTTTTTCAGTGAATCAGTTAGCCCGGGCAGATCGGGTTTATCCTTGCCTCCTGCCTTTTTTAGCTGATCGGAGACCCGCAGTTCTGCTGTCTTTTTAAGAATGGAGTCAATTTTATTTATCGGAACTTTCGCTTTAAGGAGGCTGTCTCTTTTTAAGCTGTCTTTTGCAGTTAAAACAGGTTTATCATTGTTTTTCTGATTCTTCTTGTCATCGGCCGGTGTTTTAGGGTTTTTGCCATTAGCAGCAGGAACAACTGGTTTTTTAGTATCTGTACCTTTCTTTTTACTACCCACCTTACTGCCTTCCCGGTCTTCCTCACCCAGTTCATTATCTTTCTTGATCACTGGTGCTTTGATCAGTTTTAAAGTCTTTTGAAGCACCATTTGTGTCTCCAGTGTATCGGCACCCAACCATAATGTGTCTGCCCGTTTCACGTCTTTGACCGTAATGGAATCACTGGTTCCAATACCCGCATAGGCATTTTTGGTAACGAGTGTCCGCTGATCTTTCTTATAATAAAAACCCAGCTGACCATGCATCAGCATTTTATCGATGGTATCTTTAAAAACAATATTTCTTACTGCTTTACCATATCCTGCACGTCCGTCATAATACAGGCTGTCACCTTTCAGAGATTTACTGCCGGATGTGTAAAGATTGTTTTTTCCGAAATAGGCATAGGTTGTCTTTGTATTATATGCGCCGTTTTCGGTGTAAAGATTACCGCCGTCTTTCTCTCTGATATTGGTAGGGCCATAGAAATAAGCCCAGTTGCTGAAGGTGTTGTATCTTAAAGTATCAGATTTTATTGTACTCTGATCTGTTACAACGAGTACGTTAAAACGAAAATAGGCATCCCTGCTATTAGCAAAATAATAACCGTTTTTACTCGTAATGGTTGCATCTTTATTGACAATTTTACCTCCGCTTACATAGGTTCCGACTTTTGGTCCCATGGCATAGTCAAGTATATTGGTAGTGAGTACAGAGGTTCTGTCCAGTAAACGGACATTACTGGTTAAGTGAGCCAGTTTGGCATTTCCGTCATAGGTGAGATAGTCTGAATAGATATTGATCGTATCTGCCTGGTTGATATGTACATTGTTAAATGCTTCGAAGTAATTTTTTGCAGTGTAGAAAACGGCACTGTCACAAGTCAGAATAGCGTTATCCTGCCTGAATACTGGTTTTCTCAGATAGGTGATATCTGTTTTGGGAATAATTTTACTTCTCTCTGAGCTCTGCAGAATAATCTTTGTCCGCTGCTGCGCAGATTGTACTACATTTTGCTGTGCGGAAAGGCACAATGGAAATAAGAAAAACAGGATAAACCCTGTAATCTTTATAGTCAGATTAGCATATAATGAATTCATGATCATACCATGAATGTTAAAAAACGTATTTATTTTACTGGAAATGTGTATTTTTTGCACAATACAAAGTTAGTTTTTTGCTTACCATTATAAGCGCCTGTTTTAAATTTATCTAATAATTAGTTTGTACCGCTTTTTGGCCTCAAATCGTTATTTTTGGAGAATGTTACCCTTACAAAATTTCCTCGGTTATATCGGTCAGAATTCCTTATTTAATCCGGATCAGCGAATTCTGTTAGCCGTAAGCGGAGGTAAGGACTCTGTGTTGATGGCTCATCTTTTTAAGTTGGCAGGATTTAAATTCGGAATAGCACATTGTAATTTCGGACTGAGGGGTGAAGAGTCACAAAGAGATGAACGTTTTGTAAGTTCTCTGGCTACTCAGCTGGAAGTACCGTTGTATGTAACGCATTTTGCTACTAAAACGTATGCCGCTGAACATCGGGTTTCCACGCAGATGGCTGCCAGAGATTTAAGGTATCATTGGTTCGAAGAACTCAGACAGCAGGAAGCCTATGATTATATTGCTGTTGCTCATCATCAGGACGATGCTATAGAGACAGTTTTACTGAACCTGGTCAGAGGAACCGGCATAGCAGGATTACATGGTATTTCATCAAAAAGAGATCGTCTGATCAGACCTTTGCTGTTCCTGTCGCGTGCTGATATCGATGAGGCAATTCAGCAGCATAATTATGATTTTGTAGAAGACAGTTCTAATTCAAGCACTGCTTACGCCAGAAATAAGCTAAGGCTGGGCGTGATTCCTCTGCTTAAGGAGATTAATCCTAATCTTGAACAGACTTTCGAACATAATATTCTCCGTTTTGCGGAAACTGAAATGGTTTTGCAGCAGCACGTGATTCAATTGAGAAAAGAGATTTTTGAGGAAAAGAAAGACGGTATGTATCTGTCGCTAAATAAAATTAAAGCATTGAATCCTAAACGGTTGCTTTTGTTTGAGCTGCTTAAACCCTACGGTTTTACAGAAACGGTAGTAGAGGATATACTGAACTCCTTATCTAAACAGAGTGGTACTTCTTTCTATAGCACGGGGCACCGGTTGACATTAAACAGAGGTAAGCTTTTACTGACTGCAATTGAAAAGGAAGGAACTGGTCTGAACGGTATTATTCATCCGGATGATAAGGAGGTAATATTTGGGAATCAGGTTTTTGATATTTCATATTCTGAGCAGATTGTATTTGAAAATAATCCCCGGAAAGCATTTATAGATGCAGATAAACTGATCTTTCCGGTAGTTATCAGAACCTGGCAGGAAGGGGATCGTTTTATGCCTATAGGAATGAGAAATTATAAAAAGCTGAGCAATTTCTTTATTGATGAGAAAATACCTCTGCCCCAAAAAGATAGTATTCCAATTCTGATTAATGGAAACGGAGAAGTGGTATGGGTAGCGGGTTTAAGGCAGGACAATAGATATAAAGTAACTGCTACAACAAAAAAAGTCGCTATATTCGAACAGAAATTAAATTAAATGGGCAATAAGTACGCTTTTCTGGAGAAACAATATATAGGCAGGGATTATATCAGGATCTGTATCCGGTTATTGATGGCCGCTTTCTGTTTTGGTGCATATGTATATGAAAGAGATCGCGACAATACACAGGATTTGTTCCTTGTAGTAGGCTTTGGTATCATTGGTATATCCATTGCCTTATTATTCCTGATTCAGTATAAAACCATTATTCATAATAAAAGTATGATCATTGATGGGCTGTGGACAGCAAAAAAAGTCAAGATAGATTTAAATAGTATAACTGATGTAAGAAAAGATACTTACAGTAGTTATCTTTTTAATAACCCGGTTTATAATCTGCATCGTAAAGGTAGTATCCGTTTTTATTCTTCAGGTAAGGATGCAGTTGTGCTGACAGACCGTGATGGTCTGGAATATTATATTGGTACGCAAAGACCAAATGAAATGCTTCTGGTCATTCAGGCCGAAATGAAAAAGTAATTCTGTCGCAAATCAAATAATTGCAATTGTTTAACATAAAGATCAGTTTTAGTACTGTTATTTGCGGTTGAAACAGTTTAATGAAAACTGTTGTTGAAATCATCATGTGCAGCAGAACTTGAACTGAAATGAATACAGAACGGATAGCACATGATAGCTTCATTACAATTAAAAAAACAATTATATTCCAATGAAAATAGGTATTGTTTGTTACCCTACATTTGGTGGTAGCGGTGTTGTCGCTACAGAATTGGGAAAGGCACTGGCCGATGAAGGACATCAGGTCCATTTTATCACCTATAGCCAGCCTGCGAGGTTAGACTTTTTTTCTGCTAACCTTTATTATCATGAAGTATCTGTCCGGGATTATCCATTATTTGATTATGCACCTTATGAGTCTGCTCTGGCCAGTAAACTGGTAGATGTGGTAAGGTTCGAAAAACTGGATATCCTCCATGTACATTATGCAATTCCACATGCTTCTGCTGCCTTTATGGCAAAACAGATCCTGGAAACTTATGGTATACATATACCGTTTGTAACTACACTCCATGGAACTGATATTACTTTAGTTGGAAAAGATCCTACTTACAAACCTGTGGTTACTTTCTCTATCAATAAATCTGATGGGGTAACTACTGTTTCAAATGACCTGAAAGAAGATACCAATAATCATTTTGATATTACCAATGAGATCAGGGTAATCCCGAATTTTATTGATTTCAGCAGATTTAGCCTTAAACCAAAAGATCATTTCAAAAAAGCTATAGCGCCTAATAATGAAAGAATCCTGATCCATACGTCTAACTTTCGTAAAGTAAAAAGGACAGCAGACGTGATTAAAATGTTCAGACTTATTCTGAACAAAATCCCTTCTAAATTACTGATGGTAGGAGATGGACCTGACCGCGCCAATAATGAGATGTTATGCAGGGATCTTGGTATTTGTGATCATGTCCGTTTTTTAGGAAAACAGGATGCTGTGGAAGAAATCCTTTCGGTAGCTGATTTATTCCTGATGCCTTCCGAAACGGAAAGTTTCGGACTTGCCGCTCTTGAAGCAATGGCCTGCAAAGTGCCGATCATTACTTCGAATGCTGGTGGTCTGCCCGAATTGAATATAGATGGCTTTTGCGGATATATGAGCAACGTTGGTGATGTGGATGATATGGCAGCCAAAGCGATTGCGATTCTTGAAGATGACGATGTTTTAAACAGGTTTAAAGAAAATGCTTTTAAAAGAGCACAGGATTTTGATCTGAAAAAAATACTGCCTTTATACGTAGATTATTATAATGATATTATAGCAAAGAATCTTGAACTGCAGGCAGTACTTTAAATGCTGTCCTGTTATTAATAAAAAAAGCCCGGTAATCAATTACCGGGCTTTTTTTATTAATTAAGTATCTGTTTAAACTATTATTTGTCTTTGAGTACAAAAGCGAAACAAACCGGAGCACCTACACTGATTCTCTTTCCACTGTCTTTTAATGCGCCTGTAGCCTTATTACGTTTAAAAATGACTACATCATTTGTGTACTGATGACCAACTAATAACCAATTACCACTTGGATCGATTACGAAAGCTCTCGGGCCTTTACCTAAAGTACTGGTCAGACCTTTATTAATCAGGTGTCCGTTACTTTCAACAGCAAAAGTAGTAATGGTATTGGCAGTGCCTCTGTTACTTACGTACAGGAACTTTCCATCAGCAGAAAGTTGTATGTCTGCAGCTCCGCTCTCCCCTTTGAAATCTTTAGCCAGCATAGATATCTCCTGTATTTTCTTGAAGATACCGTCGTTATAACTGAAAACAGTTACCTCTGCAGTCATTTCCTGTATCAGATAGGCAAATTTACCATTGCTGCTAAAGATGATATGTCTTGGGCCGCTACCAGGTTTAACACTGATACTGTCTTTTAAAACCAGAACTTCATTTGGTGAGTCCTGATGATAAGCGTAGGTGTAAACCATATCTTTTCCAAGATCATTGGAAATTATATAACGATGATCAGGGCTAAAACGCACCATGTGAACATGCGCACTGCTTTGTCTGGCTTTGTTAATGCTTGAGCCTGTATGTTGAACTACCTGTTTAGCAGGAGTCAGCGCACCGTTCGCTTCTCTGCCAAAGACACCAATGTTGCCACCGCTATAATTAGCGGTCAGCACATTTTTGTCATCAGCAATCAGATAACACGGATCTGCTCCCTCTGCTTTTTGTTTATTCAAAAAACCTAATTTTCCTGTAACCGCATCAAAGCTAAAAGCACTAACCATGCTTTTGTCTCCATCTTCATTTACCGCGTAAACAAATTTCCTGTCTGGTGTAATGGTAAGAAAGCTTGGATTAATCACATTCTTCTCTACATTATTTAATCTGAGTGCAGCGTCAGATGTGTTAAAATCGTAAACATAGATTCCTTCACTTTTACCAGGAGCAGTATATGTTCCAATAACAAGATGATAGTCTTCCTGTTGTGCTTTAGCAGATAAAAAACAAACGGTAGCGGTTAACAGACAAATCAGGTTCTTCATATTTTAGCCTATAATTATTGAATCAGATGTTTAATCTGTATCAGTTCATGTTCTTCTAAAAAGCGCCATCTTCCACGTGGAAGATCTTTTTTGGTCAGATTGCCATAAACCACACGGTCTAATTTGACAACTTCATAACCCAGGTGCTCAAATATTCTGCGGACGATTCTGTTTTTACCACTATGAATCTGAATACCTACCTCACGTTTAGAACCTCCGGCAACGTAAGATACAGAATCTGGTTTAATAATACCATCTTCTAATTCCAATCCGAACTGAATTTTGTTCAGGTCACCCTGACTTAAACTTTTGCTTAACTCAACGTGATAGATTTTAGTAATACCATTTTTTGGATGCGAAAGCTTATCTGCCAGGTCACCATCGTTGGTCATTAATAAAAGTCCTGTGGTGTTACGGTCTAAACGTCCAACCGGATAGATACGTTCTCTGCTTGCTTTTTCTACTAAAGACATTACTGTACGACGCTCCTGAGGATCATCGGTAGTAGTAATATAATCTTTAGGTTTATTTAAGAGTACATAAACTTTCTTTTCACGTTTAAGTAACTCACCGTTATAACGTACTTCGTCTTTTCCCGGGTCTACTTTATGTCCCAGTTCAGAAACCGGAACTCCGTTTACAGAAACCACACCAGCGGCAATCAGCTCATCTGCCTTACGACGTGAACAGATACCTGAATTAGCGATATAACGGTTTAAACGAATCTTTCCATCATCTATAGTGTTGCTTTCCTTTCTGGCACGCATTACCGGTGCTTTAGGAGCATAAGGCTTAGGTGAACCTGAATATGGTTTTGCCGGTGCGCCTTCTTCTCTTTTTCTGAAAGGTCTGCTATCTGTACTTCTGGAAGTGTTTTTCTTATCGTCGAAAGTTCTGAATGGTCTTTCACCATCAGTACTGAAATTGTCTTTCTTTATATAACTACGACCTTCATTTCTTGGCATTTCTTTTGAACTGCCTTCTTTGAATGCACGTGGTTTGAATGTTTTGCCACCGGCACCTCTTGAGGAGAAACTCTTAGCCTCACCATCTCTTGGAGGTCTTGAAGAGAAACTTTTGGAATCGCCATCTCTGCCTGCTCTTGGTTTAAAACTGCTGTTGCCGTCTCTTGGAGGTCTTGAGGAGAAGTTTTTAGCCTCACCATCTCTGCCTGGTTTTGATCTGAAACTGCTGTCGCTGTCTCTTGGAGGTCTTGAGGAGAAGCCTTTAGCCTCACCGTCTCTGCCTGTTCTTGGTCTGAAACTGCTGTCGCTGTCTCTTGGAGGTCTTGATTTGAAATCATCGCCATCTTTACTGGCTCTTGGTCTGTAATTATCCTTTCCAGCACCAAACTTACTTTTGTCGTTCCCTTCTTTATCTCCAAACTTGCTTTTGCCTTTGTAAGAACTATCTGCTCCACTACGACCTTTACCTGTTGTGCTTCGGTTTCCCGGTTTGGACTTGTCATCCCGACTGTTCCTGTTGTTGTTATTTGTCATGATACGCTGTTAACCACATAATTAATGCGGGGTGCAAATTTAATAAAAATCGCGCAATTACTCATTTATATTTTCAGCATGCCAGATAAAAATAAAATCATGCTCTATGGGTGTTTAAACGTTGATTTTATTGCTTATTTCTGTAAAATGTTGATAATTAGATAAATATAAGGTACATTTGCAGGCGTTTTATAATTGTTCACCAAAAAAAGGAGGAAAATGATAAAGAAACACATAATAACATGTTCGATAATTTTAGGATTATTGGTTATGGCAAAAGTGTTTGCTTACAACATGCCCCAAGCATTTAAAAGTCAAAAAAAAGGACTTAATAACACTACAAAAAGTATTACCACTACTACCACTACTATTACAGAAGAGCCTGTAAATCTGATGGCTCAGTTAAATTTCGCAGAAGAAACTTTACCTCTTGGTGACAGGAAGGTGGAGCAAAAAATGAAAAGAGTTCTTGCGGGATATAGTTACAGTAATCTCCAGACAAATCGTTTACACAGAATGGCTGCAGAATGGTTCCCTATTATTGAACCGATTCTTGCTGCATATGGTATTCCCAACGATTTTAAATACATGCCCCTTGTTGAATCTGGTTTACAGGGTGGAATGTCTCCAAAAGGAGCAAATGGATTCTGGCAGTTTATGCCAGGTACAGCACGTACTTACGGACTAAAAGTGAACTCTGAAGTAGATGAACGTAAAAATTTGCGTAAGTCTACTATAGCAGCCTGCAAATACATTAAAGAATTGTATGGTGTTTTTGATAGCTGGACCCTGGTCGCAGCAGCTTATAATGTGGGTGATAACCATATGAGAAAGCAGATCAACAGACAAAATCAGGATAATTATTTCAAAATGAAGCTTAATCGTGAAACAGGTGGTTATGTTTACAAGCTTATCTCAATGAAACAGATTATACAGGATCCGTCACGTTATGGCTATCGCGAATCTAAAGGCGTATTGGCTATGAATACGAATCAGGAATAAGAGATCAATAACATGAAATTAAAAAGCCGGCACATGCCGGCTTTTTTTGTGAATAAGAATATTAATATCGACGTAACTAAATTGACTAATTTGTTTCTAATCAGTATTATATTAATTCCAGGAAACTTATGCGTACTTTATTAATCGCGTTGATTTATCTAACCTCATTTTCTCTGCTTGCGGTAGGGCAAAACAAGATACCCCAGCAGGATCCTTATGCTGAAGGAAAAGAAATTATAGCTGGTCTTGGGAAGATTGTTAATCCAAATGGAATACAGGAAAGTTATAAAGTTAAAATAGGAGGGATTAATCAATGGGTCACTGTTCGGGGACAAAGTCGTAATAACCCTGTAATTATATTCGTTCATGGTGGTCCGGCTTCTCCGATGACACCTCTGATCTGGACATTTCAGCGACCTGTCGAAGAATATTTTACAGTCGTTAATTATGATCAGAGAGGCTCAGGAAAGACTTATCTTGAAATTTCTCCGGATTCAATCCGCAATTCGATAAAAATAGAAAACTATGTTCGTGATGCAATTGAATTGGCTGAATTCGTAAAAAAGCATTATCAGGTAAAGAAAGTTATCCTGATTGGGCATAGCTGGGGAACAATTATTGGTATGAAGGCAGCATTGACGCGTCCTGATTTATTTTATGCTTATGTTGGAATAGGTCAGATTATTAATACCAGGGACAATGAACGTTTAAGCGTTGAATATGCGATCTCACAGGCTGTGAAATTCAAAAATGATACAGCACTAAAAGAATTAAAATCTATATCACCATATCCGGGAAATTTACCCGTTACCAGACCACGCATTATTCTTGCAAGAAAGTGGGCACAGTATTATGGTGGATTGAGTGCTTTTACAGCTGATTTCAGGTATTATTTCAATGCACCTCTTCTTTCTCCTGAATACAATGAAAAAGAAGTCTCAGCTATAAACAAGGGTAGTATGCTTACTTTAGGTAATGTGCTGCCTGAATTTCTGGAAGTAGATTTTAAGAACATTCAAAGATTTCCAATTCCTGTATTTATGTTTATGGGAAGATATGATTATACAACTCCATCAGTACCGACAGAAATATGGCTGAGTAAAATACAGGCGCCTGTGAAAAAAGGGATCTGGTTTGAAAATTCTGCGCATTTAATTCCATTTGAAGAACCAGGGAAAATGCTCGTTACTTTATTACAATATGTCAGACCACTCGCTGAAGATTCAAAATAAGCTTAGCTTTATATCATAAGCAAAAATATGATATGGAGCATTTATACTATAAACCATCGGGCAAAATACCAGTAAAGGGTATTGTTATTTCTTTGATAACGACTGTGATCCTGACTGTGATCCTCAGCATTCTTTATATCGCTCTGCAATGGTTTATTCCTTTTATTTATCTGAATTTCTTTATTGCCGTTGGGCTGGGGCTTGGAGTTGGGGCAGTTGTATTTATAGCAATTGGTTTAGGAAAGATAAGGAATACAGGGTATGACCGCTTACTGGCTTTGGTCAGTGGTTTGTTGGCCTGGTACTCACAATGGTCATTGTTTGCCTCTTTAATGTATGAGGCAGAAGGGAGCATGGCCGGGGGCATGTGGGTCCGTTCTTCTTTTAATCTGAATGGTTTCCGAAATGTATTTACACATCCTGATCTGCTTTTTCAGGCAATGCTCAATCTGAATAATGCCGGGACTTTTACCTTAAAACATAATGTAGTTTCTGGTGCTCTTTTATGGGTGATATGGGGTATTGAGGCTTTGATTATAATTGCAATACCTATTATATTCTCAATTTCCGGAAGAACAACAAGCCCGTTTTCTGAACAGAATGATATGTGGATGGAAGAACGTGATCTTGAAGGTAAACTGAAAACCATTGAAAACCCTGAAGAATTGACTCTTGAACTAAATTCGGGTGATTTCAGATCGTTGAAAAACTTTCTGCCTGCTGATGATCCGGGCGATCATTATGCTGTTTTACGTGTGTATGAATCTCCTGGTGATCCGGTCAGTTATATAAGTGTAACAAACATCAGTCATATAACCAATAAGAAAGGTGAACTCAAGAAAGAGAGTAAAACAGTAATTGAATATTTCAGGGTTGTTTCGGAAGTAAAATTTTATTCACTGAATTCATGATTTTTTCACTTTATCTTAATTAAGAAATGTTTTTCTTCTAACTGAAAACGTATATATTTAGTGAGTTTAAAAAATACTCCTCTAATGAAATCTGCTATACGAATAATTCTGATTGGTGTCGGTCCTCATTCTAAACGTGTATATCTGCCTGCTCTGGCTAAGTTGAAGAAGAAATTTGATGTTGAAATTTCTCTGGCAATCGATGTTAAATCTGAAGCCCGGAAGATTGAGCAACATTTTGAAAAACATGATTATATAATCAATACGCTCTTTATAGATCCTTTTACAGGTGCATTGCCGGCAGATCTGAGTAATGATCTGACCCGCTTTGTTAGTGAAAATCACATTAATGCGGTCATTATTGCGACAGAGCCTTCGGTTCATCATACCTATGCGGAATGGGCTTTAAGCTTAAAGTTACATATCCTGATGGATAAGCCTGTCAGTACGAGAGAAAATGCGGTTTCTGATCTGGAACAGGCCAATGGGATACTGGCTGATTATCTGCAGCTGTCTGATCTTTATCAGGAATTTCAGAAAGAAAAACCAACGATCTTTTCTATTAATGTTCAGCGAAGATATCATCCGGGTTTTCAATATGTCATGGAGAAGATAAAAGAAGTGAGTCTGGCTACCAACTGCCCGGTTACTGCTATTCATTCCAGTCACAGTGACGGCCAGTGGAGGCTGCCTTCAGAAATGGTTTCACAGGATTATCATTCCTATAATAAGGGACATGGAAAGATGTCTCATAGTGGGTATCATATTTTTGATATTGTAAGTCAGCTATATAATGTTCCTGATATAAAGGCCAAATTACCTGATGGTATGGAGGTCATCAGTTCTCTGATACAACCAGACGGTTTTATTACTCAGATGAATGAGCAGGATTACGCAGGCTATTTTAATGCCGAATATGAATCAGTGAAAGTATATAAAGACGAGCAGCTGATGAACATCTTTGAAAACTATGGAGAGGTAGATGCGGCGATCCTGATACGGATGCTTAAAGAGAAGAGGAATATTGCGAACATCACGATCAATTTATTGCATAATAGCTTTAGCAGAAGAAGCTGGGTTTTGCCTAATGCAGACCTTTATAAAGGGAATGGCCGGGTAAAACATGAATATCATAATATACAGCAGGGACCCTTTCAGAATATTCAGATCCATTCTTATCAGGCTAAGGATAAACATCATCATAACAGTAAGAAAGATCATAAAGCCGGGGGCAATAATCATTTTGATATTTATATCTTCCGTAATATCGGAATATTGGGAGGAAAGCATCCTTTAGAAGTCATTACGATGAAAGATCTTTCGGCAAAACATGATCTTGACGATTCCAAACTGCTAACTGAACAGGCCAAGACTGCGGTAGTTGAAGAGTTTCTCGGTTTCATTGATGGCAGGCTAGATAAAAAAGAGCTGAAATCAAATATTGACAGTCATCTTAATAGTGTAAAAATGATGTCAGCTTCTTATGTGTCACATATTAACCAGAAAGATGGGAAAACACCGGTAGTGAATATTTAATGGCTCATCTTTCTTTTAATACCTGTTGATTTTCTTTGAACAGCCTGTGCTGATTTATAAATCCGGATAGGCTATTCAAAGAAAAATGGGTACTTTTGTGGCTGCAAATTTGCTTTCTTTATTTCAAAGATTTCAATAGCATTTTTTAGACACATATGAGCAAAAATACCATCGACCTGGGTGAACAAAAAGATGTTGAAGTATACGGTGCAAGGGTTCACAACCTTAAAAACATAGATATTTCTTTTCCGCGTAATCAACTGGTTGTAATAACCGGTTTAAGTGGCAGTGGTAAATCTTCTCTGGCATTTGATACGATTTATGCCGAAGGACAACGCCGGTACATGGAAACCTTCAGTGCTTATTCCCGCCAGTTTATGGGGGGTATGGAGAGACCTGATGTTGATAAAGTATCAGGACTGAGTCCTGTAATTGCCATTGAACAAAAAACAACAAGTAAAAATCCAAGATCTACTGTTGGTACCATTACTGAAATTTATGATTTCATGCGTTTGCTGTATGCCCGTACTGCTGATGCTTTCTCTTATAATACCGGAGAGAAAATGGAACGCATGAGCGAAGATCAGATTCTTAATAATATCTATAATAAGTATGAAGGCGTTGCGGTTAACATTCTTGCACCCGTTGTTAAAGGCCGGAAGGGACATTACCGTGAACTGTTTGAACAAATTCGTAAACAGGGATATGTAAAAGTGCGTATTGATGGAGAAATACAGGATATGACTCCAAAAATGCAGGTTGACAGATATAAGATTCATGATATTGAGATTGTCGTAGACAGACTTTTAGTAGATAGAAAAGATCATAAACGACTGATTGATTCTGTCCAGACCGCTATGCGTGTGGGCAAGGGGATTATAAAAATCAGTGATAAAGAGAATAACGTTTCTCATTTCAGCCGTTTCCTGATGTGTCCTACCACAGGAATATCCTATGATGAACCTCAGCCAAACAGTTTCTCCTTTAACTCTCCTTACGGAGCCTGTGAGCAATGTGATGGTCTGGGTTATATTTTTGTAGTTGACAGGGAGTCGGTGATGCCTAATCCTAAGTTAAGTATTATGAATGGCGGACTGGCTCCGCTTGGAGAATACAGGGATATCTGGATGTTCCAGGTGATTAAGGCACTGGCTAAAAAATATAATTTCTCGCTTTCAACGCCTATAGAGAAATTGGGAGAGGAGAATATCAATATTCTTTTAAACGGTAGTCCGGACCTGCTTTCTGTAGCTGTTGAATATAATAAGTGGAACGTACAGAACTACCAGATCACTTTTGACGGGATTATCAAATTGCTCGAAGAACAAAATGAGAAAAAAGGAGAAGGTGCTGTGGACGATATGGATACCTTCCGTAAGCTAAAAACCTGTCCTTCCTGTAATGGTGCAAGACTGAAAAAAGAAAGTCTGCATTTTAAAGTGGACGGCAAAAATATCTTTGAACTGGCTGAAATGGACATTAACAGTCTTAAAGGATGGTTTAATGAACTGGAGAACCGTTTAAGTGAAAGACAGAATACAATTGCCAAAGAGATTTTAAAAGAAATCAGAACGAGACTGGGCTTTCTGACCGATGTAGGTTTAAATTATCTTTCTCTCGATAGAACAGCAAGAACGTTGTCAGGAGGGGAAGCGCAGCGGATAAGGCTGGCTACGCAGATAGGATCACAACTGATGAATGTCATGTATATTCTGGATGAACCAAGTATTGGTCTTCATCAGCGTGATAATGAACGGTTAATTGGTGCGCTGAAAAACCTGCGCGATCTTGGGAATACAGTGCTGGTTGTAGAACATGATAAAGACATGATCCTTGAAGCGGATTATGTAATTGATGTTGGTCCTGCAGCCGGTTTACATGGTGGACAGGTCGTTGCCGAAGGCACACCCGCAGAGATTCTGAAGTCAGGAACATTAACTGCAGCTTATCTGAATGGCAGTAAGGAAATAGAAACTCCGGCAAAAAGAAGAAAAGGCAACGGACATAAATTGTCTATTGTCAAAGCAAGTGGTCATAATCTTAAAGATGTTTCTGTAGATTTTCCATTAGGTAAGTTTATTGCGGTTACCGGTGTTTCCGGTAGTGGTAAATCAAGCTTAATCACAGAGACGCTCTATCCGATATTAAACCATCACTTTTTCAGAGCAAAAAAACATCCTTTGCCTTATGAGAAAATCAATGGGATCAAAGAAATTGATAAGGTCATTGAAATTGATCAGGCACCTATTGGCAGGACACCAAGGTCAAATCCTTCTACTTATACCGGTGTTTTTTCAGATATAAGAAACTTATATGTACAGCTGCCGGAAGCCAAGATCAGAGGATATAAACCTGGTCGTTTTTCTTTCAATGTAAAAGGTGGCAGATGTGAAACCTGTCAGGGTGCAGGGATGAAGGTTATTGAAATGAATTTCCTGCCCGATGTACATGTGCCTTGTGAGGAATGTGGTGGCAGAAGATATAACAGAGAAACACTGGAAGTGCGTTATCGTGGTAAATCAATCAGTGACGTACTCGATATGAGCATTGAAGATGCCTGTACATTTTTTGAGAATATGCCGGTGATTTATCGTAAGATCAAAACGTTGAAAGATGTTGGATTAGGCTATATCACATTAGGACAGTCTTCCACTACTTTATCCGGCGGTGAAGCACAGAGGGTTAAGCTGGCTACTGAATTATCTAAAAAAGATACCGGTAAAACTTTCTATATTCTGGATGAACCTACAACAGGTCTGCATTTTGAAGACATCAATGTACTATTGGGAGTGTTAAATGAGTTAGTAGACAAAGGAAATACCGTACTGGTGATTGAACATAATCTGGATGTGGTTAAAGTGGCCGACTGGGTTATTGATTTAGGTGAAGAAGGTGGTGCCGGTGGTGGAAGAATCATCTTTGAAGGAACACCGGAAGGTCTGATCCAGAGTCCGATCAGTTTGACCGGTAAATTCCTGAAAAAAGAAATGAAACATTAATCTATACTATTTTACATGCAGAACCTGATTAATCAAGAGCAGATGCGTTCAGCAGACGTATTTACCATTAAAGAGCAAGAGATATCCTCCATAGAGTTAATGGAAACTGCTTCTGCAGCTTTTGTAAAAGAGTTTGTCCGGGAGATTACTGACGAGAATACACCGATAGCTGTTTTATGTGGTAAAGGAAATAACGGCGGTGACGGATTAGCGATTGCCAGAATACTTAATGATAAAGGATATAACCTGGTCTCGGTATATCTGATTGATTTCTCCGCTCAGGAAACTGAAGAGTATAAGGTTAACCTGAACCGTTTAAAAGACCAGTGGTTTCCTTTAACAACTGTAAAATCTGTTGCAGACCTTAAAAATCTGAAAAGCGGGGTAATTATCGATGCTGTTTTAGGAGCAGGATTAAATAAAAAATTAAGTGGTCTTTATCTGGAGCTTGCGCAATTCGTTAACGGATTAAATCTTCATGTGATTGCTGTAGATGTTCCGACGGGTTTCCCTGCCGAAGGTAAACTGGATAAGGATAATGTCTATATTAAAGCTGAACTGGTCATCTGTTTTCAGCGGCCAAAGATCAATTTTTTCTTTCCTGAATCGGCAGCTGCTTTAAACCGGTTTATAGTAACGCCAATCGGACTTAGTGAAGAATTTATTGAACGTTTTGATTCTCCCTATAAGCTTTCGGATGCTGGAGATATCAGCGATTTAATCAAACCGAGAAAGCCATTTACACATAAAGGTACTTATGGTCACGCATTGATTGTGGCCGGACAAAGAGAAACCATGGGCGCTGCAATTCTTGCTGCCAGAGCCTGTTTATATAGCGGAGCAGGATTGACAACTCTTTCTATTCCTGAAAGCGGATTAACTGCCCTGAACGCCACTCTTCCTGAGGTTATGTATAAAGACCGGACAGCGTTAAGTCAATCTGGCGGAGGGTTTGAAAACTTTAGCGCAATTGCGGTAGGGCCGGGGCTGGGTACAGGAGCAGAAAGTCTTGATATCTTAACCAGTCTGCTCAAGCTAAAGCTTCCTCTGATTATTGACGCTGATGCCTTAAATCTGCTTGGTGAATATGAAGAACTGTTTAAGCAGGTACCTGAAGGCTCTGTATTAACACCTCATATCAAAGAATTTGATCATCTGTTTGGTGTGCATGATTCCTGGTGGGACCGTTTGCAAACTGCAAGAGCACAGGCTGTTCAGCGGAAATGTGTCATTGTTCTTAAGAATCAGTATACTTTTATTATTGATCAGTATGGTGGGGTAAAGATCAATCCTACTGGTAATCCGGCAATGGCGCAGGGTGGAATGGGAGATGTGCTGACCGGCATAATTGCCTCATTATCTGCTCAGGGCTATCCAGCTGATCAGGCTGCCAGTGCAGCTTGTTATCTGCATGGATTGTCAGGAGATAAACTTGCTGTATCAAAGATTGCTGTCACTGCTTCTGCAGTTGCCGGTTATATCCCTGAAGTTTTAAAAGAATTGATTAAATAGAGACACCGCCCATAACAACCATTTTTTCCATAGTTGGGTTAATGCTGCCTCCGCGTTTTTCAAGAGTTACCGCAAATGCCTGAGCATTTCCAACTTCTTTCATAGAAATGAGTAGTTTTTTAGGTACAGCAGTTGCGTCAAATACACCAAGATCTACAGGTTTGCCATTGACGATTGCCCATAGCTGATACTGATGGGAAGCATCATTTTCCGGAAGTGCCATTTTAGTAATGTCTACCATTACATGCTGACCTTTTTTATGCCAGTAAACCATCATATTAGCTTGCGGAGAAATTTTTGTCCCGGCAAGTTTAACAGATGTCCATGTAGGATCTGCGGCAATTGTTGCGATTTGCTGCAGATCTTTATTCTCTTCTTTCATAAAGCTTACCGTACTGGCAAACTTTTCTTTATTAACATTTAAAGCTATAATCTGTTGATTGGCACTATTGAGCTTGTCATGCGCAGAATACAGTGCAACCACACTGACAATTAAGAGTCCGATACAAGCTACAAGGGCGTATCTTAATGTTTTGATAGTCGAAGCAGCATTGTCGTTTTGCAAAGGAATAATTCTGGCTTCATGATTTGTAGCTGGCAAAGATTTTTTTGGAGCAGCTTCTGTACTGGCAGGAACAAGTATTTTCTCAAATATCTGTTTATCGAGTCCACCGGTTGGTTCAATAGCATGTTTAATCGCATATTGCTCCATGGCAATTTCAATAGCGCTGATCTCCTCTTTAATTGCAGGATATTTAGCCGCCATCTCTTCTACTTCACGTTGTTCATGAGCATTTAACTGCCCCAGAACGTAAAGTTCAAGTATGCCTGTTTCGATATATGCTTTTACTTCTTCCACTTTAATTAAAATACTTTCTTAATTCCATAATAGCCATTCTGATACGGGTTTTAACCGTTCCCAATGGTAAATTCAGTTCTTCTGCGGCCTCTACATGGGTGTAACCTTTGAAATAAACCATGTCTAACACACTATTGAATTCAGGTTTAAGTGCAGTAACCATATCTTTTAATCCCATTGTATCGGCATTAAAAGTCACCTTTCTTTGTTGGTCAATGAAATCTACGTTATTTTCTATGTCTTGGTTTTTATTGGCATTACGGAAGTCTTTGGAGCGTACCTTATCTATAGCCAGGTTACGGGCTACATTGATCATCCAGGTAAATAAACGGCCTTTAGAGCTGTCGTAACTATCGGCCGAATGCCATATCTTAATGAAAGTATCCTGTAAAAGATCTTCAGCTATTTCTGAATGTTGTACAATTCTGGAAATTACACCTAACAGTGCCCCTGAATACATATCGTATAATGCCTGAATAGCGATTTTATCGCGATCTTTCAGTGCACGCACCAGATCTTCTTCTGTAAGGGATATTTTTCTATTTGGTGCCAATATTTGCTAATATACAGAATGTGTAACAAGTTCAAACATCTTTTTGTTTGAACCTGCTATTTGTTGTTAGAAATCGAAAAGATGTTTTTCAGCATGGTAGGAAGAACGTACCAGCGGGCCGCTTTCTACATATCTCAGGCCTTTTGCCATTCCAATTTCTTTGTATTTAGCAAATTGATCAGGATGAATCCAGTCTACAACAGGGTGATGGTTACGTGTTGGCTGTAAGTACTGGCCTAAAGTCAGAATATGAACGCCATTTGCAACCAGGTCATCCATAGCTTCCAGTACGTCGTCTTCAGTTTCTCCCAGTCCAAGCATAATACCTGTTTTGGTTCTCAAACCAAATTCTGATATTCTTTTCAGACATTCCAGACTTCTGTCATATTTAGCCTGAACACGTACTTGTTTGGTTAAACGGCGTACTGTTTCGATATTATGTGACATCACTTCAGGGCGTTCTTCCAGAACACGGTAAAGGTTATCCCAGATACCTCTGAAGTCCGGAATAAGTGTTTCTAATGTAGTTGAAGGACTTTCTCTGCGGATAGCCTGTAATGTTTCTGCCCAGATAATAGATCCGCCATCTTTTAAATCATCACGGTCAACCGAAGTAATTACGCAATGTTTTACCTGCATTAACTTAACTGAATTGGCTACACGGTTTGGCTCATCAGTATCCACAGCTTTTGGTCTGCCTGTTGCAACTGCACAGAATGAGCAGGAGCGGGTACAGATATTACCCAGGATCATGAATGTTGCTGTACCGGCACCCCAGCACTCACCCATATTCGGGCAATTTCCACTTTCACAAATGGTGTGTAATTTATGGGTATCTACAAGGCTGCGCACTTGTGCATACTCTTTACCTACAGGAAGCTTAACTCTAAGCCAGTCTGGTTTACGTTGTACTGTGTTTGCTGAAACAACCGGAAGTTCGATCATGAAGCAAAGTTAAGCAATAGGTTTGAATTGTTATAAACATGAAATGTATGTATGGTGTAATGTTATGCTTAAATACTATTGAAATATGACAAACATTGCAGAATCGGGAGGGCGGGATTATTGATTTCGTAAATTATTTATGCTAATCTTGTAAACCGGCTCTTAGAAACCGGCCTCAACAATATGGCAACTTCAAAAATAACTTATACCGGAGGGCTTAGAACCAGCTCTGTTCACTTACGCTCAGGAAATGAAATTATTACAGATGCACCAGTAGATAATAAAGGCAAGGGAGAAGCATTTTCACCTACAGATTTGCTGGCTACTTCTTTAGGGAACTGTATGGTCACTATTGTAGGGATCGCCGCTGCTGAGCATGGCTTTAATATTGATGGAACAACCTGTGAAATCACCAAAGTTATGGCAGAAGGCCCCAGAAGAGTAGCGGAAATTATCGCTGTCTTCCAGTTTCCTGCAAATAATTATTCTGAAAAAGAGAAAAAGATTATCGAAAGGTCTGCAAATACCTGCCCGGTATTTTACAGTCTTCACCCTGATTTAAAGAAAACAATTTCTTTTAATTATTAATCAGTTCGGCTACTTCGTCTGCTGAGATGTCACTATGAGAGGCATCCAGCACACAATCACCATCCTTGATTAATAAGATCTGAGGGGATTCATGATGAACCTGAAATGTTTCAGCTATCTGTGCAGAAATTGCACGGTGGCTGATCAGGTCAAGGAAATACAGATTTGTATCTGACGGGATAACCTCCCAGTCAAGTTCAAATCTTTTTTTTGCCATCATACTCACTGAACAACGGGTGCTGTGTTTGAAAATTAAACTATAACCCGCCTGCGTTTTTATGTCACTGATCTGATTCAGATCAGTAATGTTCTTCCACTCCATCAAATTTGTATTTTTAAATTATGTCAAGCTTACTTTCTCCTGCTGCCTTTCGGATACGAACTGTATGCCGGGCAGATACGGTTAGAGCAAGACTCTAAAACTGTTATCGCAAAGAATACTCCAAGCAATACTATAGCTATCTTTTTCATGAGCGTAGATATTATTTTCTTCTGCTAATCTACACTATTCCAGAAAATAAAACAATTCAGATATTAAGCTGTTGCCAATAAATGAGCCATTTTTATTGCTGTAATAGCTGCTTCATCTCCTTTATTACCATGTTTGCCACCAGATCTGTCTAATGCCTGCTGAAGATCGTTGGTTGTCAGGACACCAAAAATAACTGGTTTGCTATATTTAATTCCTACTTGTGTTACGCCGTTAGCTACTGCATCACAGATAAAATCAAAGTGTTTGGTATCACCCTGTATCACACATCCAAGACAGATAACAGCATCAAGATCTGCATGTTTTTTAAGTAAGATCTCTGCTGCACCGGTTAATTCAAAACTTCCCGGAACTGCTATAGAGGTGATATTCTCTTCTTTTACGCCATGTTTTAACAGCGTTTCCAATGCACCTTTGTAAAGACTGCCTGTTACATCTGCATTCCATTCTGCTACCGCTATTGCAATTTTATAAGCTGCGCCATCAGGTACAGTAGTATGAGAGAAGTCGGACAGGTTTTTTAATTGTGTTGCCATAATGCAAAGATAAGTATTAAAACAAAAAGGCCTGCAATAAATAAGAGATTGTAAAAATGACCTTTATATCGTTCTACTTTCTGATGTTATGACCGGTAAACTGAAAAGACCAGTAAATATATTTACCGGTCTTTTCTCTGGTGTGTTATAATGTTTTTTATCTTGGATAAATACTACTGATGAAATCCTTGTCTATTTGAGATAGTTCGCCTTTAAGGTCATATACATACCCAGGTATTCCAAGACCAGATTTTGTATACTTTGCTTGTATAGCATAATGCATAATGGATTTTTTATCGTAAGGAGATTTTAAATATTTTGAAAACGAAGCTGAGTCTATTTTTTTTCCGCCAATATCTAACTGATCATCCCATTTAACATCACCGTCTGGTCGACCCTGCTCGTGTGTTAATCCTAACATATGCCCAAATTCATGTCTTACTGTTGCAAGGTCAAATATTGGTGCAGGTGCTCCATTTTTTCCTTTTGAACCTAATGTTGCAAATAAAAACATTGTTGGTTCTTTTGCGTCTATAACTTTATTATCTAAACCAACAAAACTATTACCGCTTAATATCTTTGGAGTAAATTTTATTCTTATATCTGATCCGACAGGAGAGTTTACATAATCAAATATTAGATTAATCTGATTTTGCCATGCTTGTGAAGATTGTTTTACAAATTCCTGCTGTTCTTTAGTCCCATTTAAAAATGCAATTTTTATCTTGTATTTTTGTGGCCATAAATACTTTTTCCCGGGTATTATTGCTTCTGTTGTTGCTTTTAATCCAACCGGCTTATTAAATTGCTTTTCTTTTTTACAAGCAACAAAACATATAGCAATTAATGCTATCACTAATAATTTAAATTTCATTTAATTGTTTTTATAAAGATGAATAATGGCGGCAAAGATGTAAGCTTTCTAAATAAATTCATCTACTGAAATATACTAATTACCCTACTAAAATGTACTAATTATCGCTTTATAGAGCCATATTTAATGCAGATAAAAAGAGAAAGTCCGGTGTGATATATTAGAGCCGGATACGCATTTAGAATAGCTGTTTGTCCTGGTAAAACTTAAACCCGGGACTTGTATTTCTGCATTGCTCTTAAGTCTGTAGTAAATAGTCAAATGCGCCAATGTGTCCTGATTAAAGCCAATGCCTTCTGTTTATTTCATTCTTAAAGGAGCCATTTGATTGGCTGGACTAGCTGCATCTGATCTCACAGTAAAGTCAGGATATTTTGTGTGACAACAATATAATGACCTTTTTAAAATTCTCAGTAAAAATAAAAGGCCCGCATAAAATGCAGGCCTTTGTCAAATATTTTTAAATTTTATTTTCCTTGTGCAGCTGTAGCGCGTGCGATATACTCATCAATCATCGCAGCTTCCTGACTTGCAGGGAACTCATTTTTGATTTTGTTATATGCTTCTTCAGCATTTTTGAAGTCTTTTTGTGATTCGTAAACTAATCCCAGTTTTTTCAGGAACAATGGAGAAGTAAATTTGTTGCTTGATTTTTCAGCTGCTTTCTTGTAATAAGTGATCGCCTGGCTGTAATCTTTCAATTCACTGTAAGCATCTCCCAACATTCCTAATGCCAGAGGGTCTGCTACAGGACTTCCTGTTTCTGAATATTTACCTAAAACCTCAGTTGCTTTTTTGTACTCCCCTTTACGTAAATAGATTCCTCCAAGATACAGGTTAGCTAAGTTAGCTGATTTGGTATTGTTGTATTCTTCAGCAATTTTTTCAAATCCAGGATAACCTGAATCTCCGTTAATAGCTTTGTTAGCCAGAGAATCTACCCCAACATATTGTTCTGCTTTGTACATTTTTGCAGAAGCTTCTTCAGCTCTGCCTTTCAAATATACATTCTGATACCAAAAGTATATGATCACTAATACGATTACCGCTGCGGCAATGAATAAAAGGCTTTTAGAGTTTTCCTCTAAGAATGAACCTTTTTTAACGTTATGATTTACTTCTTTTTCTGTTGTGGACATTTTATTTAAAAAAATTAAGGATTGCAAAAATACATTTTTCAGTTAAAGTATCAACCTCTTTTTCAGTATTTAAATAAAAATTTTATAGGCAGTGCTTTTTCGAACCTCCTGAATTAGATGTGAATAGGATATTGATGAAACAAATCTGCAGATCAGCTTCTTTTAACAAAGCTAAACGGTAACTTTGCATTTCATACTATGTGGTTAAAAAACATTACTCTGCTCAACTTCAAGAATTATTCTGATGCTGATTTACGCTTTTCGAAAACTGTAAACGCATTCATTGGGAATAATGGTGCCGGGAAGACCAATTTGCTGGATGCTATTCATTATCTGTGTCTGTGTAAAAGCTATTTTAATCCGATTGATAGTCAGCAGATCAAAACTGCCGAAGATCTTTTTATGATCCAGGGGGATTTTGACCGTCAGGAAAAAAATGAGAAGATTACCTGCGGGGTTAAGAAAAATCAGAAAAAGCAATTCAAAAGAAATAAAAAGGAGTATGATAAACTAGCCAGTCATATCGGGCTTTTTCCGCTGGTCATGATTTCTCCCTATGACGTAACCATCATTATGGACGGGAGTGAAGAACGACGGAAGTTTATGGATAATGTAATTTCCCAGACAGATGCTCAGTATCTGGATGAACTGATGTTGTATAACAGACATCTGTTAAACAGAAATGCTTTGCTCAAACAGATTGCTGTCACCCGTCGTTATGATCCTGCTTTGCTGGAAATATTTAATGAGCAGTTAATTGGCTGTGGAGAGAAAATATTTGAGAAGCGCAAGCAGTTTATGCTTGATTATATAGAGCTGTTTAATAAGTATTATCAGTATCTGACACAGGATGCCGAGCAGGTTAATCTGATCTATCAGTCTCAGCTTAATGAAACTGCTTTTGATACTTTATTGCAGCAGTCGGTAGAAAAGGATAAAATTCTGGAAAGAACCACAACCGGTATACATAAAGATGATCTGATTTTTACTATCCGTGACATGCCGCTAAAGAAATTTGGTTCACAGGGACAGCAGAAATCCTTTCTTATTGCACTAAAACTGGCGCAATATGCCTATGTAGAGAAGTTTAAAGGCTTTAAACCTTTGCTGCTGCTGGATGATATTTTTGATAAGCTCGATGAACACCGGATGCATAAACTGATGGAGATGGTTTCACACCATGATTTCGGACAGATATTTATTACAGATACAGGAAAAGAAAGAGTCATGAATATCTTTGATAAGATCAAAGTTCCCGTAACTTTATTCGAAGTAATTAACGGAGCTATAAAACATGCGTAAACCTAATGATATGACCCTTAAGGATGCCATTTCAAAAATGTTGTCCGTATATAGGTTAAAAGGTAAGTTTGATGAAACAGGCGTTGTAGCGATGTGGCCTGAAATTATGGGAACCGCAATCGGAAACAGAACAACGCAGATCTATATTGCGCATAAGAAATTGTTTGTCCGTATTGAATCTTCGGTAATTAAAAACGAGTTACTGATGGTAAGAACCGGCATCATCCAGAAACTGAATGAACGCGCCGGTTCGGAGGTTATCAATGAAATTGTATTCTTATAAGGATCGGTCAGTTTCCGTTTCCACCACCGAAAATCTTGCTGACCACCCAGATAATCAGGGCAAGTACCACAACAACTACAATTATACCGGACCAGACTCCGGCCTTGAATATACTCTCCACAAGCTGACAGCTACTTAGAGTTGTCATAATTAAAGCCACAAAGGCCAATGGTAAATATCTTTTTATGTTCATAGCAGAATTAATTGTCTTCTCAGAACAAACCATCTCTGTAATGGTTTTCGAAAAAAATTATTTGCCGTTTATTTTAAGCAATTCAACTTCAAAGATCAGCATGCTGTAAGGAGGGATGTCTTTTCCCATAGCCCGCTCACCGTAAGCCAGATTATAAGGAATAAAGAATTTATATTTAGCCCCTGGCGACATTAACTGTAAACCCTCTGTCCATCCCGGAATTACTCTGTTGACAGCAATGGATAGTGGTTCTTTTCTGTCATATGAACTGTCAAATTGTTTTCCGTTTAATAAAGTACCTTTATAATTAACCAGTACATTGTCTGTAGCTTTTGGTTTAGGCCCTTCTCCCGGAGTAATAACCTGGTATTGTAAGCCGCTGGATGTACTTTTAACGTCAATGACCTTCAGATTGCCCTCCAGAAAGTTTTGCTCTTTTGCGATTTGGGCCGCATACTTTTCTCTGGTAATCTCTTTGAAAAAGTTGCCGATAACCTGTTGTGAAGCCTGCTCAGTCAATAAAAGAGTCTGACCCTGAAAGGCATCTTTTAAACCTTTGATCAATAAATCGTAATTCAGTGTTTTTACACCGTTTGTTTTAAGACCTGAGCCCATGGAAGTTCCAAAAGCATAACTTGCCGAATCTGCCAGGCTGGTCATTTTTACAGTAGCAGCAGCCGCTGTTTTTACCGGTGCTTTTTTGTTTGTAGGTTTACGTTTAGTCTGTGCGTTCACAGCATAACCGCAAAACGGAATTAAAAGAGTAAGGACTAATTTCTTCATTTGTAATTATAAGGTTCTGTAATTTGCAATAGCGGTTGCCGGCTTCAGCATGCAGTTGAAAACAAAGATGTCTTAACGAAAATAAGCACCCTTTTGAGGTGCTTAGCTTATCCGGTTGTTGAGCAGAATTAGAAACGTTCTGCAGCTGTAAAGAAGAAATCTCCTTCGATTGCAGCGTTCTCATCAGAATCAGATCCGTGAACTGCATTAGCGTCAATTGACTTCGCATATTTCTGACGGATAGTGCCTTCAGCTGCATCAGCAGGGTTTGTAGCACCGATCAGTTTTCTGAAATCTTCGATAGCGTTATCTTTTTCAAGAATTGCAGCTACGATTGGTCCTGAAGACATGAAGTTAACCAGTTCGCCATAGAATGGACGATCTTTGTGAACCTCATAAAACTTACCAGCAGTTTCTTCTGTCAGTTTAGTGTATTTTAAAGCAATGATTTTAAAACCAGCAGCAGTAATGTCATTGATAATTGCTCCGATATGTCCATTTGCAACTGCATCTGGCTTAATCATTGTAAATGTTCTGTTTGTAGTCATCGTTGTGTTATTTATTTTGCAAAATTACATTTTCTGCTGTTAATATTAAACATCAAAATCAAACAAGCATTCAGCTAATATTTTCTAGCTAAATTTAAGCCGCTTCTTATTCATTAAATTATTAGATTTGCAGCGAAAATTATGCTATCCCTTTCCGAACTTAAAACATTGCTGGCAACGCCGCAGAAAATTGTAATCACTACACACCATAAACCTGATGGCGATGCTATGGGCTCTTCTCTGGGCTTATATGCTTATCTGATCCAGAAGGGGCATCATGTCAAAGTAATTACCCCAACTGATTATCCATACTTTCTGCATTGGCTGCCTAATAATGCTGATGTACTGATTTATACTGAAGCTAAGGAACAGGCAGAACAGCTGGTTGCTGATGCAGCTCTTGTATTCTGTCTGGATTTTAACACCTTAAGCCGTATCAATGAGCTCGGTGAAGTTATCCGTGGTTGCTCTGCGTATAAGATCATGATTGATCACCATCTGGATCCTGAGGATTTTGATGATTACAGACACTGGAGTATCAATGCCTGTGCAGCGGCTCAGCTGGTTTACGATTTTATTGTCAATGAACTGGACGACGCAGAAATGATGAACAAGGATATTGCCACCTGCTTATATACAGGAATTATGACTGATTCAGGATCTTTCAGATTCCCTTCAGCCACATCTACTGTTTATCGTATAGGTGCTGATCTGATTGACGCAGGTGCAGAACACTGGCGTATCCATCAGCTGGTCTATGATAATGCCACAGAAAACCGTTTACGGTTCCTGGGAAATTGTCTGACCAACAAGCTGGAAATTATCAGAGAATACAATACAGCTATCATATCGGTTACTGCCGAAGAACTTAAGCGTTTCAGTATTGTTACCGGTGATACAGAAGGTATTGTAAACTATGCACTCTCTATTAACGGGATCAAACTGGCTGCCTTCATTATAGAAAGGACAGATAAAGTAAAACTATCTTTACGCTCAACCGGTGATTTCCCTGCAAATGAAATTTGTAAGAGATATTTTAACGGGGGCGGACACAGAAATGCTGCCGGAGGATACTCTGATCAGAATCTTGAGGATACTATAGCACACTTTAAATCAATTCTGCCAGAGTATAAAACACTATTATTGCAGTAAATAATTTAAACTTTGCTTAAACTTGCGTTTGGTAAAAGAAAAACAATCAAAAAATATTGAAACGAATAGCTGATATTGTATAAATTGCAGGAAAGCTGCATCGTGCTTCATGAAACTAAAATAAAAAACAATAAATCTGAAATGAAAAAAACATTAGTAATTCTTTTTGCAGCTACACTTGGTTTAGCGGCTTGTAACAACTTCAAAAAAGGTCCGGGAGGCCTGATGTATACTATACACAAGACTGAAGGAAAAGATAAGATCGTTGAAGGCGATATCATTAAAATCAATGCTATCCAGAAAACTGAAAAAGATTCAGTAACCAGCAGTACTTATGATATTCAGCAACCAGCTGTATTCCCTGTTTCTAAAAAACAATGGGCAGGAGATATCTCTGATGCTTTAATGTTATTGGCAGAAGGTGATAGTGCTACTTTTAAAATTGACCTGGATTCAATGGCTAAATATTCGAACCAGCCAAAACCAGCTACTCAGAAAGACAAGTACATGGTTTTTACTGTGAAAATCGAAAAAGTAATGCACAAAGCTAAAGGTGAAGCTGATTCAACTTTCCAGAAAAAAGCTACTGAGTTTTTCCAGAAAGATTTCCAGGCTACAGTTGCTAAACACAAAGCTGCTGAAGCAGGTAAAATCAAAAACTTCATTGAAGACAATAAATTAAAAGTACAAACTACAGCATCTGGTTTACAGTATGTGATTACAGCTCCTGGTGATGCACAAAGAGCTACACCTACTGATACTTTAATGGTGAACTATACTGGTAAACTATTAACTAAAAAATCAAATGGTAAAGAAAGCATTTTTGATACAAGTATCGAGAAGATAGCTAAGGAATCTGGTAAATTCAACCAGATGGCACAATACGGTCCCCGTCCATTTACTTTAGGAAGAGCAATTCCAGGATTTGACGAAGGTCTTAAATTAATCGGAAAAGGTGGAAAAATCACTTTGATCATTCCTTCAAGATTAGCTTACGGTGAAGGTGGAATGCCACAGGGTGGTATTACTCCATTCTCTCCACTGGCTTTTGATGTTGAAATTACTGACATCAAAAAACCTACAGGAGCACCTGTAGCAGCAGCGCCGGTTGCGGCTCCTGCAGCTAAAAAATAATTTTGATATTAATCATTACTATAGACCCTGTCCGGATTACCGGACAGGGTTTTTTTATTAACTTTGTTCTATGTTTTTAACCGATACGCATACGCATTTGTATTACGAAACGGACGAGGAAAAACAGGCATTACTTTTTCAGCGTTGTTTCGAAAATAAGATAGACCGTTTATTCCTTCCCAATGTTGATATCTCTTCGATCGCGAAGATTGATGATCTGGTCAGAAAATATCCGGATAATTGTTTTGCAATGGCAGGACTACACCCCTGCGAGGTAAAAGAAGGGTATGCTGAGGTACTGGCAGAAATCCATAAGAGCATTGAAGGACGCAGAATCTATGCTATTGGTGAGATCGGTATAGATCTTTACTGGGATAAAACTACGCTGGGTATACAACAGGATGCCTTTGCTGAGCAGATCCGCTGGGCTAAAGAATTGAAACTTCCTATTGTGATCCATTGCAGAGAAGCTTTTGATGAGGTTTTCGAAGTCCTGGAATCAGAAAAGGGAGATGACTTAAGAGGAATACTCCATTGTTTTACCGGTAATCTGGAACAGGCAGAAAGAACAATTGATCTGGGATTCTATTTGGGAATAGGTGGTGTGGTTACCTATAAAAAGGCCGGACTGGATGAAGTCCTTTCACATCTCTCATTAGAGAGCCTTGTGCTGGAAACAGATTCGCCTTACCTGGCTCCTGTACCTTACAGAGGTAAACCCAACGAAAGTAGTTATCTGATTCACATTGCACAGAAAGTTGCTGATATTTACCATATTCCGGTTGAAAAAGTTGCGGAAGTAACTACAGCCAATTCTATAAAAATATTTAACGTCTAGTATTACATGACAAAAATTCTCATTATCTATACGGGTGGAACTATCGGTATGGTCAATAACCCGCTGACGGGTTCATTAATTCCTTTTGATTTCGAGCAGATTCAGCAAAATGTACCGGAACTTGCGCGGTTGAATTACCAGCTTGCTGTACATTCTTTCGACCCTATTCTGGACTCCTCGAATATGGACCCGGTAATATGGGCAGAACTGGCAGGAATTATTGAGAGAACATATGATGATTATGATGGATTTGTTGTCCTGCATGGCTCAGATACAATGGCCTATACTGCATCGGCACTGAGTTTTATGCTGAAGAATCTGGCCAAGCCCGTTGTACTTACCGGTTCACAGTTACCGATAGGAGAAATCAGGACAGATGCAAAGGAGAACTTAATTACCGCACTGGAAATTGTAGCAACGAAGAATAACGGGGTTGCCATGGTACCCGAAGTATGTATTTATTTCGACTACCAGTTGTTTCGTGGTAACCGCTCCATTAAATATAATTCAGAGAAATTTGAAGCCTTTCAGTCCCCTAATTACCATATTCTGGCAGAGGCAGGTGTAAATCTGTCATTCTATAATAATTATATCAGTGAGCTTCCGAAAGAACCTATGCAGGTACAATCCGGTTTCAACGCAAATATTGGTGTACTGAAATTGTACCCGGGTATTACGGCGCAGGCAGTACAGGCAATTACGCAGTCTTCTGTAGATGCTATTGTACTGGAAACTTTCGGATCTGGTAATACAAGCACGGCACAATGGTTCATAGACAGTTTGCAGGCAGCTATAGATCAGGGTAAACTGATTGTTGATATCTCACAGTGTCAGGGTGGGTCAGTTGAACTGGGTAAATACGAGACAAGTAAGAAATTGCAGCAAATGGGTATTATCAGTGGTTTTGACATGACATTTGAGGCTACAGTAACCAAGCTAATGTATTTGATGGGTCAAAATCTTACAAATACAGAAATAGCAGTGCTAATGGAGCAATCTTTGCGCGGAGAGTTAACAGCGTAATTTAAATAGCAGAAAGATATTCTATATGAAGATAGAGCAAATTTATACGGGCTGTCTTGCCGAAGCAGCTTATTACATTGAGAGTAATGGAGAGGCGGCAATTATTGACCCTTTAAGAGAAGTACAACCTTATCTTAAAAAGGCCAAACTGGCAAATGCCAGAATTAAATATATTTTTGAGACACATTTTCATGCGGACTTTGTTTCCGGTCATGTTGATCTTGCTCAGCATTCGGGTGCTCAGATTATTTATGGACCTACCGCACAGACGACTTTTGATTCTTATGTTGCTGCTGACGGAGAAACCTTTAAAATAGGTGAACTCACGATCATGACATTGCATACTCCGGGCCATACGCCTGAATCCACTACTTATCTGCTTAGTGATAAAGATGGTAATCCTTATTGCATTTTTACTGGTGATACACTTTTTATTGGTGATGTCGGCAGACCCGATCTGGTACAAAGAGGAACTCAGACAGCAGAAGAAATGGCAGGAATACTTTATGACTCGTTGCAGTCAAAAATTCTTTCTCTGCCAGATCATATCCTGGTATATCCGGCGCATGGTGCGGGATCTGCCTGTGGTAAACATATGAGCAAAGAAACCTTTGATACTTTAGGAAATCAGAAGCAGGTTAATTATGCGCTTAAGACATCCGGCCGGGAAGATTTTATTCAGCAGGTAACAGAAGGTACTTTGCCTCCTCCTCAATATTTTGCAAAAAATGCCGCAATCAATAAAAGCGGTTATGAAAGCTTTGCCCGGGTTAAAGAAAAGGGATTAATTCCTATGGAGCCTGAAGAATTTGAGGCGACAGTTAATCACGCAGGTGCGCTGATTCTGGATACCAGGGATCCGCAGGAGTTTGCTAAATCATTTATTCCTTCGTCTATCAATATTGGGCTGAACGGACAGTTTGCACCATGGGTTGGAGCTTTGATTACTGACCTGCAGCAGCCTTTATTATTAATTGTAGAAGAAGGAAAAGCTGAAGAAGCAATTACCCGTCTGGCCAGAGTAGGCTATGATCAGACCATTGGATATCTGGAAGGTGGAATAGCAGCATGGATTGCAGCCGGTAAAGACACAGATACTATTGATTCAGTTTCTGTTGATGTTTTTGAGGATATAGTTCAGGCCAATCCGGATTTAAAGGTACTTGATGTGCGTAAACCCGGAGAATATGAAGCCGGACATTTAGAGTGTACACTGACACGTCCCCTGGATTATATCAATGACTGGACAAACGAAATCAAACCACAGGAAACTTATTATATTCATTGTGCCGGGGGATACAGATCGATGATCGCGGCTTCAATTTTAAAGGCAAGAGGTGTAGACAAGGTGATTGATATCAAAGGTGGTTATGCAGCGATCCGTTCAACGGGGCTGAAACGTACAGATAATGCCTGTTCTTCGAAAGAAGTTAAATCCTGATACCAGATGGAAGAATATGATGTTTTGATCATTGGTGCCGGGCCAATAGGCATGGCATGTGGAATAGAAGCGAAAAAAGCAGGACTTAAATACGTCATTGTAGAAAAGGGGGCTCTGGTCAACAGTTTATACAATTACCCTGTATTTATGACTTTTTTCTCTACTTCCCAGAAACTGGAGATCGGAGGGGTACCTTTTGTCAGCATCAGTCCTAAACCAAACAGGAATGAGGCGGTTGAATATTATCGCCGCGTGGCAGAGAAATTTGATCTGCAAATCAATCTTTTCGAGAAGGTGATGGAAGTGAATAAAGTGTCTGCGGCACAATTTGAGGTTAAAACATCTAAAAGGGCTTATAAAACCAAAAATGTGGTTGTGTCCACAGGATTTTATGATACTCCGCTGTTGATGAATATTCCCGGTGAAGACCTGCCCAAAGTTACCCACTATTATAAAGACCCCCATTTATATGCTTTCCAGAATGTAGTCGTAATCGGGGCAAATAATTCTGCTATAGATGCTGCTCTGGAAACTCACCGTAAAGGCGCAAAGGTTACATTGGTTATCCGTAATTCAGAAATCGGATCTTATGTCAAATACTGGGTTCGTCCTGATATAGAAAACAGGATTAAAGAAGGAGAAATCAAGGCCTATTTTAATGCAGAGGTTATTGCGATAGCTGAAGATAATGTAACGATCAGAACAGCGGAAGAAACATTTACACTTGCCAATGATTTTGTTATTGCAATGACTGGTTATAAACCTGATTTTGAGATGCTGAAAAAACTGGGTGTAAATCCTGAAGACAAATTTGCTGCTACCTCTGTTTATAATCCTGAAACAATGGAAACTAATCTGCCTGGTTTATATCTTGCCGGTGTAGTTTGTGGTGGTATGGATACACATAAGTGGTTTATTGAAAATTCGAGAATCCATGCCGAACAGATCTTTCAACATATTGCTGCAAAGCATAAACAGTAATATTTAATTTAAAAATTTCATACAAGCAGAATTAGCTGAATTTAGTTAAGTTTGCAAATATTTTTAAACCTGAATGCCGGGAATAAGCCAGATTAAGAAACCCATAGCCGCAGATATAGCAGTCTTTGAAGAGAAATTCAAAGCTTCGATGCACAGTGATGCCCCATTATTGGATCGTATCACGCACTATATTGTCAAGAGAAAAGGTAAGCAGATCAGACCTATGTTTGTTTTTTTTGCCGCCAAACTTTGCGGGGGGATTATTGAATCCACACATCGCGGAGCTGCACTGGTTGAATTATTGCATACCGCTACCCTTGTTCATGATGATGTTGTGGATAATGCTTATGAGCGCAGGGGATTCTTTTCAATCAATGCCTTATGGAAGAATAAAATTGCAGTACTGGTAGGTGATTATTTACTGGCCAAAGGTTTATTGCTTTCTGTAAACAATAATGAATTCCGTCTTTTACAGATCGTTTCTGAAGCTGTGAAGCAAATGAGTGAGGGTGAACTGCTGCAGATTGAGAAGGTGAGAAGAATGGATATCAGCGAAGATCTTTATTTTGATGTTATCCGTCAGAAAACAGCTTCACTGATTGCGTCATGTTGTGCCTGTGGCGCTGCATCGGCCGGAGCCAGTGATGAGACCATTGAGAAAATGCGCTTATTCGGAGAAAAGGTTGGTATTGCTTTCCAGATTAAGGATGATACTTTTGATTTTGGAACAGATGATGTTGGTAAACCTCTGGGGATAGATATCAAAGAAAAGAAAGTTACTCTTCCTTTGATCTATGCTTTAAACCGTGCGGATAAAGCTGAAAAGAAAAGGATCATTAATCTGGTTAAAAATCATAATGATGAGCCGGCTAAAATACAGGAGATCATAGATTTTGTTAATGGCAGGGATGGGGTACATTATGCTACAGAGAAAATGATTCAGTATCAGCAGGAAGCATTTGATATTCTTTATACTTTTGAGGAAAGTGAAGCCAGAACCGGGCTTGAACAATTAGTCCGTTATACTACAGAACGTAAAAAGTAACAATTCCTATACACTATATTTTTGTCCGGATATATTTTAATTAAAAGCTTATTTTAATCAAAATATATTTTCATGAAGATTCTTTACGTTCTCTTTTTTGCCGGGATGGCAATTTCTGCACATGCCCAGGACAATTTCAGTACTGCTTTTAACCGGATCAATACAGATGTACAACAGCATTCAAGGGCTTATAGTACCTTAAAGTCTGCTACAGAAACTATTGGTCACCGTTTAACGGGATCTGCAAATGGGGCCCGAGCCGAAGAGTATGCCTTTAATCTATTTAAATCTTATGGTTATAATGTCCGCTATCAGCCTTTCGAAGTAGAAAGCTGGAGCAGGATCACTAATGAAACTAAAATTGGTGACGGGCCGGCAAACCTGAAAACGGTACCTTCAGTTGCACTGGCTCATTCACCGGTAAAATCCGCTGTTTCGGCAGAAGTAGCAGATCTGGGCAATGGTCTGGAAAGTGACTATGCGCATGATGCAGGTAAGGTTAAAGGTAAAATAGCCCTGGTTTATCTGGGAGTATTACCCGGATCGCCTGCCGGTACGCCTTCTCTTCATCGCTCTGAAAAGACTGCAATCGCAATTAAACACGGGGCAGTTGGAATTATCATTATCAATGGGGTAAAGGGCGGTGTTTTACTGACCGGGACAGCTTCTGTAACCGGTAAACTCATTACCATACCTGCTGTTTGTATCGGTCTGGAAAACGGCATGGAGATAAAGCAGCAGCTGAAATCAAAAACACAGTATGCAAGTCTGAGTATGACCAATTTCTCAGGTATGATCAAAGCCAGAAATGTGATTGCTACTTTAAAAGGAGATTCTCTTCCTGAGGAAAAGATTTTGGTTGGCGGACATCTGGACAGCTGGGATCTGGCTACCGGCGCTATAGATAATGGCATTGGCTCTTTTGCGGTAATGGATATGGCAAGATCTTTTAAGGCGCTGAAGCTGAAAACGAAACGTACAGTTGAGTTTATCCTGTTTATGGGTGAAGAGCAGGGGCTGTTAGGTTCAAAGGCATATATCGCACAGGCGGAAAAGAAAAATGAGCTGGGCAAGGTGAAATTTATGCTCAATTATGACATGACAAATGATCCTAAGGGTTTTGCAACCAGCAGAGTAGAAATGAAAGATACATTTACAGACTGGGGCAGCCAGATTGCTCAGATTGATACCGGATTTAAAAATGTATTTGTTTCAGGGGCGTGGTTACATAGTGATCACCAGCCTTTCATGCTCGAGGGAATTCCAACCGGTGGAGGTGCAGGCGGTCAGTTGCCTAATCATTCCGGACAGTTTTATCATTCTGATGGCGACAGTTTTAAACTGGTTGATGAACAGGGGTTAAAGAATACAGTAAGATATAGTGCAATGTTAACTTACGGGCTGGCTAACATGAAAGTTATTCCGGTTGGTGTACAGGAAGAGGGGAAGTTAAAGGCGTTTTTGAAAGAGAACAAACTGGAAGAGCCGTTAAGGATTGCAGGAGAGTGGAAGTGGGGTGATTAGGTCTATAAGCTAAAAAGCCAGGTATAGCGATATACCTGGCTTTTTATTGATTATCCAACAGAGATTACCATTTTGCAGGTGTAACCTTATTTTGATCAGGTATAATAAATTCATTGTCATTTAACTTCATCGGGGTTATTTTTATTGCTGTGCTTGTGAAGATAAACTGATCAATTTCATATACCACTTTCAGGGGGATTGCTTTGGTTTTAGACAGGAGATAGTACCAGTTTCCATACTGATGTCTGGCTAGTAATTCTGAATTTACCCCATATTTTTTATTGTAATAATAGGTGGCTTTACTTCCGGCTGTATAGATGGTGATTTCATCACAGATTAACCCCATAATTGTAGCTGTGTTTTTCCTGATCTCGAATTTTGTGGCAATATCTTTATTTTTGCTATAATCGTCCCAGTACAGAGAATCAGATTTTGCTGTAAGCGCGTAGCTTTTATTCTCAGCTGCCCTGTATAATTGCATTTTAACAAATGAACCATTAAATACAGACTTGTAATTCCCTCCTTTAATATAATATTCCTGCGTTGTACCCATCATTGAATTGAGCTGCTCATCTTTCAATTGGGGAGATTTACTTTTGTAGCTGTTAGCGAAAGTAATTGTTCCTTCAAATAATTGTGAAAAAACCACTGCCGGGGTAAATAATAATATTAAAACAACCAATCCTATATGTCTGGACAGGGTTTTTGTGAAATTCATGTTAATCATCATTAGCTGATTCTGTTAAGGCGCTATTGGTAAAATTTCCGCAAGATACACTTTTGGGAAATTCATTGCTCATAAGATCTTTGAAGGCCATAAGTACGTCAAAAAGGAGTATTTAAGAAAAGGTTATCTGCAGTTAATACAGGTGTTATTCGAAGCCATCTGAATACTGTCTGAAGAAGCTGTGAACAAGGTCTGAATGATGTCTGAACAAAGTGGGTTTAACTATCTGTTAATCAGTCTATTGAAAATGTGTTGTTCAGACGGTTTTTCTGATGTATTTTAAGCGGGTTTCACAGGGGAATATCCTTACGCAACAGGCTGGGTTACTGCGTTCTGAAAATAATGACTTTAGTAAACAGAACGAATTATAAATTAGTACAGGTTAATGAATTTCGGTTATATTTACCCTGTAAAAAATAATTGCAGGGGCGTAGATGCGTAATATCAATATAAAAGAACTGGCGAAAACGCTTAATTTATCAACTTCAACTGTTTCCCGGGCATTTCGGGATAATAGTGATATCAGCAAAGAAACCAAGGATAAGATATTGGCTGCGGCAAAAGAACTGAATTATCAGCCTAATCATTATGCAAGTAATCTGAGAGAGCAACGCAGTAAAACTATTGCTGTTATCGTTCCCGAGCTGGCTAATAATTTCTTTTCACAGGTTATACATGGCATTGAAGGGGTAGCCAGAGCAAGAGGTTACCATATCCTGATTTATTCTACAGATGATGACTATGAAAAAGAAGTTTCATTTATCAGACACCTGCATAACGGACGTGCTGATGGAATTATTATGTCTGTATCAGGCGAAGCCAATGATCACAATTACCTGAATGAACTGAATCAGAAAAGACTGCCATTGGTTTTCTTTGACAGGGTATATGAAGATATTATTACACCCAGGGTTATTACCAATGATTACGAAAGTAGCTTTTCTGCTGTTCAGCATCTGATTAAGCAGGGATGTAAACGCATAGCCTGTTTAGTTATTAATAAAAACTTATCAATCGGTAAAACCAGGATGCAGGGCTATCTGGATGCGCTGGCAAAGTATGACATTCCATTTGATGACCGCCTGATTGTAGATTGTACCAATAGCTATAAGCGGAATAATGTAATCCTGAAGGATATGCTGAAACGCCTGAAACCTGATGGGGTATTTACTTCTGTAGAGCGTCTGGCCTTTGCTACCTATTATGCCTGCAATGATCTGGAGGTTGCTATCCCTGAACAGGTCAAAGTTGTCGGGTTTTCAAGTCTGCAGATTGCACCATTACTAAATCCTTCATTAACTACAGTTACCCAGCCATCTACAGAAATTGGAGTGGAGGCAGCTTCGCTTTTATTCAAAATGCTGGAGCATCCTGAAACAGTCAATATCAATGAGAAAATTGTGCTGGGATCCAAACTGGTAAAGCGGAATTCTACCGCTTTGGGAGAGTTAAAAAAACGTTAAATTTCTATTACTAAATCGAGGGTTTTTGAGCAGAATATTTTAGGATTCTCCAGAAATACGCAGAATTCCAGTTTTTTTTTCTGTCGTGATTGTTAATAAGGTTCCCGAAGTTCGGGAACGTTCCCGGTATCGTTCCCGAAAAACAGACGGAAAAACACTTAGTGTAAAAAAAACACTTTTATAGGGTTAAAATTGATGTTAAGTTGTTGATTTACAATTTGATGAATGTGAATTTTGTGCCAGTGTGTTGTATTTGGCTATAGAATATTTTAGGGTGTTTTTGTGCTTTTGAAATATTAAATATTGTGTTAAAAAATTATTTGATATAAAATTTTGAAATCTGATCACCGAATGTAAATTTACGATGTGTGTGATACACACCCTGGATTATCCAAATATATAACCAAAAAAAATTATTAAATATGAGAGTATTTTACGTGATGAGGTATTGTCTGCTATTGATTTTTACAATCACAGCATTGGCCGTACAAGCACAAACCGGTTCTATCACTGGTAAAATTATTGATGAAACCGGGCTGGGTCTGCCGGGGGCTTCAGTACTGGTTAAAGGCCTGGGCAGAAGCGCGAGTACAGATGTAAACGGAAACTTTAAACTGACTGGTGTAACTAACGGGCCTGTTACTTTAACGGCAAGCTATATTGGTTACAGTTCAGTAGATCTGAATGTTACTGTGAAAGGTAATACTACAGCAAATTTCTCTCTGAAGCCAGATGCACAGAACTTAAATGAAGTTGTGGTAATTGGTTATGGTACTTCGCAAAAAAAGGATCTGACTGGTTCGATCACTACGGTAAGCTCAAAGAACTTTCAGGGCGGAAATATTACTTCACCGGAGCAATTGATTGCTGGTAAAGTCGCTGGTGTTTCGATCGTGTCCAATGGAGGTGCGCCAGGAGCAGGAAGTACGATCCGCGTACGTGGAGGAGCTTCTTTAAGTGCAAGTAATGATCCTCTGATTGTGGTTGACGGAGTTCCTTTTGGGAGTAACAAATTACCGGGGGCGATTAGTTCCAATGCAATTTCAGGAGTATCTAATCCTTTGAGTTTGATTAATCCCAACGATATTGAAACTTTTACAGTGCTGAAAGATGCAAATGCGACTGCTATTTATGGTTCCAGAGCTTCTAACGGTGTTATTCTCATTACTACAAAAAAAGGGAAAAGCGGTGAACCCAGTATTGATTTCAGTACGGTGAATTCATATGCCACTATAGCCAGAAAAGTAAAGGTATTAACCGGTGACCAGATTCGTGCATTTGTAAACGCAAATGGTAATGATGCTCAGAAAGCATTATTGGGTACTGCAAATACAGACTGGCAGGATGTGATTTTTAACAATGCTTTCAGTACAGATAACAACCTGAGTATTTCCGGGAAATTTAAAAATGTTCCTTACCGTGTTTCGGGTGGTTATTTAGATCAGAGAGGATTATTACTGACAGACCGGATGAAAAGAGCTTCAGGTGGGATTACATTGAACCCGACTTTCTTTGATAATCATCTGAAAGTTGATCTGAATTTAAAAGGTACAATAAGTGAATCGAATTTTGCTAATCAGGATGCCGTATTTCAGGCTGTTCAGTTTGATCCGACACAGCAGGTTTATGCAAATAATCAGTATGGCGGATACTTTGAGTGGATAGGGACTTCAGGACAGTTAAATCCAAATGCGCCGAGAAATCCTCTCGGGCTGATTGAACAAAAAAGTGATGTTGGTAAGGCTGACAGAAGTTTTGGCAATTTAAAACTGGATTACTCTTTCCATTTCCTTCCTGAACTGCATGCAAATGCCAACGTAGGTTATGATGTTTCCAAAGGATATGGAACTACATTTATTCCTGCATACGCAGCACAGAAATTTACGGTAAGTGGTGTGGCTACTCAATATGAGCAGGTACAGCACAATAAGGTTGCAGAGTTTTATCTTAATTATATCAAAGACCTGAAAGGTATAAATAGTAATATCAATGCTACGGCAGGTTATGGTTATTATGATAACGCAACTACTGTATATAATTTTACGGATTATAATGCATTGGGTGGGGTACAGAAATTACCGGTCTTCCCTTTTGATAAACAGCAAAATAGATTGTTATCTTATTATGGTCGTTTGGTTTATACTCTGGCGGATAAGTATATTCTGTCAGGAACAATGCGTGCCGATGGATCTTCGAAGTTTAGCGAATCTGGCAGATGGGGTTATTTTCCATCAGCTGCTTTCACCTGGAGAGCCATTGATGAATCTTTCCTGAAAGACAGTAAAGTGTTCTCTGACTTAAAACTTCGTTTAAGTTATGGTGTTACAGGTCAGCAGGACGGACTTCCAAATTATAGTTACCTGCCTAATTATTCCAATAGTACGAATGAATCCCAGTATCAGATTGGTGGTCAGTTTTATCATTTATATTCTCCTATTGCATATGATAAAAATCTGAAGTGGGAAACTTCCACAACTTATAATGCCGGTCTGGATTATGGCTTATTCAATGGAAGAGTTTACGGTAGCGTAGATGTGTATTACAAAAAAACCAAAGACCTGTTAAGTCTGGTTCCGATTGCTGTGGGTACAAACTTCAGTAATCAGTTGATCACCAATGTTGGAAATATGGAGAACAAAGGGATTGAAGCCAGTATCAATGTCAGCCTGATTAAAAGCGCTGATGTAAACTGGGATATGGGCTTTAACGTAACCTATAATAAAAATAAAGTAACCAACTTATCTTTAAACCCGGATCCCGATTTCAAGGTTGGTACTACTGGTATTGATGGAGCAACCGGTACTACGATACAATGGAACTCTGTGAATTACAATCCTAATTCATTCCTGGTATACAAGCAGGTATATGATGCAAAAGGTGCACCTGTTGAAGGGGTATATGCTGATTTGAACAATGATGGAAAAGTGAATGAGCAGGACAGATATTTCTATAAATCTCCTGCACCTAAATATATCATGGGCTTCACCTCTTCGTTCAGTTATAAAAAATGGACCTTGAGTACGGTATTACGTGCTAATCTGGGCAATTATATTTATGATAATATTTCTTCCAACTTAGCTGTGAGCAGAAATATTCTGAGTCCAAGCGGATTATTGAATAATGCTACGACTACCATATTTGATAGTAATTTCTCCAATAACCAGTTTCTGAGTGATTATTATATCCATAATGCTTCTTTCCTGAAAATGGATAATGCAGGACTGGCTTATAATTTTGGTCGTCTGTCACCAAACTCAAAAACAACTTTGCGTATTACAGCGAATGTTCAGAATGTATTTGTAATCTCTGATTATAAAGGTCTTGATCCTGAAATCAGCACTGGTATAGATTACAAATTGTATCCAAGACCAAGAACTTACAGTTTAGGGCTTAATGTTGGATTTTAATAAATTATAATTTAAGAAAGAGATGAAGAATCTATTCAAAATATTTACGGCAGCTGCCTTTCTTGCAGCAACATTATCATCTTGTAAAAAAGATTTGGTTTTAAAGCCAACCAACGACCTGACATCAGAGGTGGTTTACGCAAACCTGAGTGGATATAAGCAGGTACTGGCCAAAGCTTACGCAAGTTTTGCAACTACTGGTCCAAAGGGTTCCGGTGACAGTGATCTTGGTGGTATTGATGCAGGAACTTCTGATTTTCTGCGTTTATACTGGAATGCGCAGGAATTAACTTCTGATGAAGGGATCTGTGTATGGAATGACCCTGGAGTTTATGATTTAAACTACCAGACTTATACTTCTGATAACATTCTTCTGCGTGGTTTATATACCAGAAGTTTATATCAGATTACGATCGTAAACGAGTTTCTTCGTGAAAGTACGCCAGAGAAACTGGCTGCGCGGAATATCACTGGTGCTGATGCGGCTGAAATTACCAGATACAGATCGGAAGTAAGATTTTTACGGGCTTATCAATACTGGGTGCTAATGGATTTATTTGGTAACCCTCCGTTCATTACTGAGGCTAATGAAATAGGCGTAATTGCACCTAAGCAAATTAAACGTGCCGATTTATTCAAATATGTAGAAAGCGAACTTTTGGCTATAGAACCGGAATTACAGGCTTCCAATGAATATGGAAGAGTAACAAAAGGTGCTGATCAGCTGCTTTTATCACGATTGTATCTGAATGCTTCGGTTTATACGGGAACAGCTAAAAATACAGAAGCAGTTACTTATGCAAATAAAGTAATCGGAGGTAGTTATTCCCTGAACAGTGCTTACAAAAATCTGTTCCTTTCAGATAATGATACGAATAACCCTGAAGTGATTTTATCGATTAACTATGATGGGAATTTTACGCAGAATTTTGGTGGTACAACTTTCCTGACCAATGCTTCAATCAATGGGGATATGAAACCTGCTGATTTTGGTATTCCGGGTGGAGGATGGGGTGGTATCCGTACCCGTTCAACGTTACCTGCTATTTTTGGTATTTCCGGCGCTTTTACCAGTAACCCGGATTCAAGAGCTATGTTTTATGGAACTAAATCAGCAAATGATGATGTGGCGGTATTTACTGATGGTCTGCGTGCTGTTAAATTCAGAAATGTAGATCGTGCCAATGTTCCTGCTCCATCTAACAACGGAACATTCTGTTCTATTGATTTTCCTTTATTTCGTTTACCTGAAGCGTATTTAAATTATGCTGAAGCTGTTTTACGCGGTGGAGGTGGTGGCTCATTAAACCAGGCAATTGACTATGTAAACAAATTGCGCCGCCGTGCTTATGGTAACGATTCCGGAAATGTTTCCTCGCTTAATTTAGATGATGTATTAGCTGAAAGAGCTAAAGAATTTTTCTGGGAAGGTTACAGACGTACAGACCTGATACGCTACAGCAAGTTTACAGAAGGATCTTATTTATGGCCGTTTAAAGGGGGAGTTAAAGCAGGACGTGGTGTAGAATCATTCCGCAGTATTTTTCCATTGCCGTCAGCAGATGTAATTGCGAACAGCAACCTGATTCAGAATCCTGGTTATTAATTATCAAAGACGCCATCTTACAAAAACATAAAATAAATAAACGGATGAAATCATTATTTATAAAAACCATGACCTATAGCCTTTTGCTGCTATTATTTGCGTCATGTAAAAAGGATGAAACTAAAACTGTAGCCGGAAACGGTACAGCACCGGTTTTGACTGCGAGCCAGAATAACCTGGTATTAAGTGCTGATCATGCTGCGCAGACTGCAACGGTACTCAACTGGTCAGCTTCTTCATTTGGCTATAGTGCTGATATCGCTTATGCTGTACAGATTGACAGTGCAGGGAAAAATTTCAAGGCACCAAAAGAAGTGGCCCTGGCAGGGTTATTAACTAAAACTTTTACTGTTGCAGAAATCAATGACCTGGCTAATCAGTTAGGCCTTACTTCGGGTGTAGCAGGAAAAGTGGAAGTGAGAGTCAAAGCGAGTATCAGTGATAAATATACACCCGCCTATTCGAACGTATTAGCGTTAACTGTAACTCCTTATCTGGTTGTGATTAACTATCCATCACTATATGTTCCGGGATCTTATCAGGGCTGGGATCCTAAAAGTGCTGCAAAAATTTCCTCTGTAAATGATGATAAAGCTTATGAAGGATATGTTAATTTTCCGGATGCAACTACCGACTTTAAGTTTACTTCACAAGGTGACTGGAATGGTATAAACTACGGCACTTCAACGCCAGGTATACTTAATGCCGGTGGTGGAGATAATCTGCATGTAGATGGTGCCGGATATTACCGCATTAAAGCGGATACCAAAGCATTGACTTATTCGCTTACCAAAACTGTATGGGCAGTCATTGGCAGTGCTACCGGATCATGGGATAATGAAACACTAATGACTTATGATGCAACTGCTAAAGTATGGACAATTACCAAAGCTTTAACCGCCGGAGAATTTAAATTCAGAGCCAATGGTTCTTATGATATCAACTTCGGTGATGACAAGGGTAAACCAAAATATGGAGGCGACAATATTAAAGTCGCGGCCGACGGAAATTACAAAATCACTTTAAATCTGAGTGTTCCGGGTAACTATGCTTACAGTGTAACAAAACTTTAAAAATGTAAATGCCCTGAAGATTCTTCAGGGCATTTGCTTCGTTAATTCCAAATCTAATTTTTCCGATCAATATGAGAAAACTGACCACGATCCCAAAGCTGCTGCTGCTTTTAACTTTCCCTGTGCTGACCTTTGCCCAAAATGGCCCGGTACGTGGTACTGGAAATATAACCTCGGTGAGTATCACCGGGCAAAAAATAGAGTTTACAACAGAAAATGCACATGGGGAACTGACAGTTTACAGTCCCAATGTGATCAGTGTCAGATTAGATCAGAAGAAGCTGGGTAAAGACTTTTCTTATGCGGTGATTTCATCGCCGGTAAAGACTCCTGTTGCTATCAGTCAGAATGAACAGGAGATTATGGTAACGACCGATTCTCTGAAAGCCAGGATTACTAAAAAACCTTATAGTATTGCTTTTTATACATTGGATGGCCAGGTGATCAGTCAGGATGAAAAAGGGCTGACTACTTCGTGGGTGGAAAGTGAAGTCACAACCTACAAGAAAATGCAGGAAGGGGAACGTTTTGTCGGGCTCGGAGAAAAGACAGGTAACCTTGACCGTAAGGGAAGTGGTTATACCAACTGGAATTTTGATGCTTACGGCTATTCGACCGGGCAGGACCCGATTTATTCTACGATACCTTTTTACATGGGAATACATCATGGATTAAACTATGGTATATTTCTGGACAACACTTACCAGAGTGATTTTAACTTTGGTGCGAGTAACAACAGATTTTCATCTTTTGGTGCACAAGGCGGAGAAATGAATTACTATTTCATTTATCATAAACGCCTGGCAGATATTATTACTTCTTATACAGCGCTGACAGGGCGTATGAATCTGCCACCCCTGTGGAGTTTAGGCTATCAGCAAAACAGATATACTTATTATCCGGAAACAGAGGTTTTGCGTATAGCACAAACCCTGAGAGAGAAGAAAATTCCCGCAGACGGAATCACACTGGATATCCATTATATGGACCAGTATAAATTATTCACCTGGGATAAATCGCGTTTCCCCAATCCGCTGGCTATGAATAAAAAACTGGCAGATATGGGCTTTACCACAACGGTAATCGTAGATCCGGGCATTAAAGTAGAAAAAGGTTATCAGGCTTACGAAAGCGGTCTGAAAGAAAATATATTTATTAAATACCCTGACAGTACAAATTACTCCGGACAGGTTTGGCCCGGCTGGTGCAATTTTCCTGATTTTACCAGTGAAAAAGGCAGATCATGGTGGAGAAATGAGGTGAAGTTTTTTGCCAGTACCGGCGTCTCAGGTATCTGGAATGACATGAACGAAATTGCTACCTGGGGAAACAAAATGCCAAATAACGTTTTGTTTAACTATGATGGTGCTATGGCCAGTCACAAGCAGGCACATAATGTATACGGCTTACAAATGGCACGTTCCAGTTATGAAGGCGCCAAAGCATCTATGGATAACAAACGTCCTTTCATTTTAACCCGTGCAGGTTATGCCGGACTACAGCGTTATACTGCAATCTGGACCGGAGATAACCGTCCCGAAGAAGATCATATGTTATTGGGAGTACGTTTAATTAACAGTTTAGGGCTAAGTGGTGTCCCTTTTGCCGGAATGGATATTGGCGGATTTATTGGTACGCCCAGCAACTCGCTGTTTGCAAGATGGGTTCAGATTGGTGCATTTAACCCGTATTTCCGTAACCATGCAGCAGTGAATACCCAATCTTCTGAGCCCTGGACACATGGCGAAGAGGTACTGGAAATTTCCAGAAATTACATCAATCTCCGTTATAAACTGATGCCATATTTGTATGCTGCTTTTTTTGAAGCTACACAGAACGGACTGCCTGTGATGAGAACACTGGCCATAGACTATACCTTTGACGCAAAAATATTTGATACTGCTTTTCAGAACCAATATTTATTTGGTAAAGCATTTATGGTATTGCCATTTGAAAGCACAAAAGAATTTGGAAATGCTTATTTCCCTAAAGGATTATGGTATGATCTGTATACTGATGAAACGCAAACCGGCGGCACAGAAAAGATCCTTCGTTTATCTAAAAACAAACTTCCGGTTTACGTAAAAGAAAGTAGTATTGTACCGATGCAATCACTGGTTCAGTCTACTCAGGAAAAACCAACAGACACCTTGACGGTTCATGTCTATAAAGGAGCATTAAATAATTCTTTCGTTTACTATGAAGATGATGGTCAGACATTTAATTATCAAAAGGGCGATTTTTATAAACGTACAATCACTTATGATCCGGCCGGCCGGAATATTATATTTGAACAGGCCGAAGGTTCGCGGAAGTCGAAATTCGGCCAGCTTCAGCTAGTTTTTCATGGTTTTAGTGATGCAGATAAAATAACTGGTACTACAGCACAATTAAATAACGGCCAAAAAGTCAAAGAGTCTTTGAATTCATTTCTTACACCAATTTCCCATTTCGATCCTCAGGGAACTGCAAACCCGGTGGAAGGGGCGAAGGTTAAAAATTTAACCCTCACCCATACTGCTGCCCGGTTTGTGATTGCCTATTAAAACATTAAAAATGAAGAAACTATTAATTGTACTATTTGTTCTGTTAGCAGCAAATACATGGGCACAGTCTAAACCCGATCGTATAGAACCTATGTTCTGGTGGGCTGGAATGAAAAATCCAAAACTTCAGCTATTGGTTCATGGTCAGCATATCGGAGCATATAGTGTACGGCTGAATTATCCCGGGGTAAAGCTGCTTAAAGTTCATGAGGTGGAAAATCCAAATTACCTGTTTATTGATCTGGAGATTACTGCGGATGCTAAAGCTGGTAAGTTCCCGATTGTTTTTATGGATAAATGGAAGAAGGTTGCTGAATATAGTTATGAACTGAAGAACAGAGATCTTTCTCCTTCAAGAATTCAGGGAGTAACTGATAAAGATTTGATCTATCTGCTAATGCCTGACCGTTTTTCAAATGGTGATAAATCAAACGATATTGTCAAAGGGCTTGCTGAGCATAAACTGAATCGTGATTCTATGTATTACCGTCATGGCGGAGATATTCAAGGGGTAATTAATCACCTGGATTATCTGAAAGCATTGGGGGTAACGACTATCTGGATGACACCGGAAATCGAGAACGATATGCCACTGGCTTCTTACCACGGATACGCAGCAACAGATCATTATAAAATAGACCCGCGTTATGGGACTAATGAATTATATAAAACCTATGTAGACAAAGTACATGCTAAAGGGTTAAAAGTGATCAAAGATATAGTGCATAATCACATCGGTACAGGCCATTGGATTTTTAAAGATATGCCAATGAAAGACTGGGTGAATCAATGGCCGGTTTATACACAGACAAGCTACCGTGATGAGCCGGTAATGGACCCGCATACCTCACAGGCTGATCTGAAAAAACAACTGGATGGCTGGTTTGTACCAACCATGCCGGATCTGAATGAAAAAAATCCTTATGTACAAAATTACCTGACGCAAAATCATATCTGGTGGATTGAATATGCTGGTATTGATGGATTGAGGTTAGATACCTACGCTTATAATGATCCTGCTTACATGGCCGACTGGGCCTTGAAACTTAAAGCGGAATTTCCTTCTTTATCTATTTTCGGGGAAACACTGGTAAACTCTGTTCCTGCACAAGCTTATTTTACCCAGGGTAATACGGCAAACAGAGGTTTTGATACACATTTACCAGGGGTAACAGATAATGTACTGAAGAGTGCTGTTTATGAAACACTGAATGGTAAATCCGGATGGGTAGATGGGGTTTTCAGATTATATAATGTCATTTCACAGGATTTTCTCTATCAGGATGCAACAAGAAATGTTATCTATTGGGATAATCATGACATGAGCCGTTTTTATTCTATGATACAGGAAGATATCAATAAATATAAATCAGGAATGGCTCTGCTGCTTACGATGAGAGGTATCCCTCAGTTATATTATGGAACAGAAATCCTGATGAAAAATTATTCTGCTCCTGATGGACTGGTACGTTCTGATTTCCCGGGAGGATGGGCAGGTGATGCGAAAGATAAATTTACAGCTGCCGGCCGGACTCCTCAGGAAAATGAAGCATGGAACTTTGTGAGTAAACTGGCACTTTACAGAAAAAATAATCCTGCACTGCAAAATGGTAAGATGATGCAATTTGTTCCTGAAGATGGGATGTACGTTTATTTCAGGTATCTTCCAGAAGGAAATGGTAAAGATGTGATGGTGATCTTAAATAGTGAAGATAAAACTAAAGTACTGGACACCTCGCGATTTGCAGAAAGAATGAAAAATATACACTCGGCTGTGAATGTGATCAGCGGAGAAAAATTAAATACGGTAAAAACGATTAACATTCCAGCTAAAACAACACTGGTACTGGAGTTGAATTGAAATTAACAGGAAAGCGGCAAGCTTCAAATCTATAAATAGAAATAAGGATGAAACATACAACTATAGCATGCATTTTTGATCTTGATGGAGTATTGGTAGATACTGCGGTTTATCATTATCAGGCATGGAAGAAACTGGCTAACTCATTAGGTTTTGATTTTAGTGAAGCACAGAACGAACAGCTGAAAGGTGTAAACCGGATGCGTTCTCTGGATATGATCTTAAACTGGGGTAGAGTAACAAAAACAGCCGCCGAAAAAGAAGAACTGGCTACACTTAAAAATAGCTGGTATGTGGATATGATTAATAAAATGTCGGTCTCTGAAGTATTACCCGGCTCGCTGAATCTGTTAAAGGCATTGAAAGCACAGGGAATTAAAATTGCTTTGGGGTCGGCAAGTAAAAATTCAGGACTCATCCTGGAAAGAACAGAGCTGGCACACTTTTTTGACGCAATTGTGGATGGTAATGCGGTTACAACTTCAAAACCGGATCCGGAAGTTTTCATTAAAGGGGCAGAGCTGTTAAATGCAGCTGCTGCTGATTGTATAGTTTTTGAAGATGCAGCTGCCGGTGTACAGGCAGCCATTGCAGCAGATATGGCGGTAATTGGTATAGGAACAGCGGCTAATTTGCCTGGGGCAGATGAGTATTATAAAGATCTTTCGGCAATTACTGTTGAAGGACTGATTAATTTAGTAAAGAGTAAGCATAGCGTAAAAGGATAGACATGAAGAATTACATACAAGCGCAAGAGTGGGATATCGTAGAGAATGGTTTTGATTCTCATTTGAATAAAATATCAGAAAGTATATTCAGTCTGGGTAATGGCCGGATGGGACAGCGTGCAAATTTTGAAGAAACCTATACCGGTGATACTTTGCAGGGAAATTATGTAGCAGGAGTTTATTATCCTGATAAGACCCGTGTGGGCTGGTGGAAAAATGGTTATCCTGAATATTTTGCTAAAGTATTGAATGCTGCAGACTGGATGGGACTGGAGCTTAAACTGGATGGAGAGCTTTTAGATCTTAATCAATGTAAGGTAACAGCATTTCAGCGGGTGTTAAACATGCAGGAAGGTTACCTGGAACGTACATTTACTGCAGAACTGGTATCTGGCAAGCAGGTACAGGTGAAGGCTAAGCGTTTCTTCAGTATTGCCAATGATGAGATTGCTGCTTTACATTATCAGTTAACTCCGCTTAACTTTTCAGGAAAACTGGATCTGATCTCTTTTATTGACGGGGATGTGAAAAATCAGGATTCAAACTATGAAGAGAAATTCTGGGACGAGGTTAGCAGTGCACAGGAAGCAAGTGGTTCTTATTTAACATTGAGAACTAAAAAAACAGCATTTGAGGTTATAACAGGGGTTAAAACTGTAGTGATTAAAAATGATAAAACGGTTCAGCTATCAATAGATACTAAATCGCGTGACAAGTATCTTTCGGAAAGTGTTTCTCTGGATCTGACTTTGAATGAAGGAATCAGCATTTATAAAATAGCGACTAACCTGTCTTCACAAAATTATGCTCCTGCTGATTTACCGGATAGAGCCAAAGAAGTAATTAAGGCTGCGGTTGAAAAAGGTTTTGAGGAGTTATTAAAGGAACAGGCTGCTGCATGGGCGACCAAATGGCAGGAAGGTGATATTATCATAGAAGGTGATGTTGCAGCACAGCAGGCTATCCGTTTTAATATTTTCCAGTTAAACCAGACTTATACCGGAAAAGATGCCCGTTTAAATATTGGCCCGAAAGGCTTCACAGGAGAAAAATACGGAGGTTCTACTTACTGGGATACCGAAGCTTATTGTATTCCTTTTTACTTATCGACAGCACCTCAGGAGGTTTCCAGGAACCTGCTGGTCTATCGTTATAAACATCTGGAAAGAGCTATAGAAAATGCGGGTAAACTAGGGTTTAACAAAGGTGCAGCGCTATATCCGATGGTAACGATGAATGGTGAGGAATGCCATAATGAATGGGAAATTACTTTCGAGGAAATTCATAGAAACGGAGCAATTGCTTTTGCAATTTTCAATTATATCAGGTACACAGGTGACTCTTCTTATCTGAAAGAATTCGGACTGGAGGTCTTGATTGGTATTGCCCGTTTCTGGAAGCAAAGAGTAAACTGGAGTGCTGATAAAAAACAATACGTTATGCTGGGAGTGACCGGGCCTAACGAATATGAGAACAATATCAATAATAACTGGTATACCAATACACTGGCTGCATGGTGTTTAAAATATACGATGGAGGCTGCCGGAATCGTGAAAGAGAATGATCCGGAACAGTATCAGCGTATTGTAGCTAAAACGGCATTGGAAGAAGGGGCAGAATTTGCTGACTGGAAAGAAATCTCTGAGCACATTTATCTTCCATATGATGAAGAACTAGGCGTATTCCTGCAACAGGACGGATATTTAGATAAGGAGCAGATTCTGGTAAAAGACCTGCCTGCTTCAGCACGTCCGTTAAACCAGAAATGGAGCTGGGATAGAATCCTGCGTTCGTGTTTCATTAAACAGGCGGATGTTTTACAGGGAATGTACTTTTTTGAAGATGACTACGATCTGGAATCTTTAAGAAGGAATTTTGATTTTTATGAATCCCGTACTGTACATGAAAGTTCTTTATCGCCCTGCGTACATAGTATTCTGGCAGCTAAATTAAATGATGGGGACAGGGCGTATGAATTTTATCTGCGTACGGCACGTCTGGATCTGGATGATTATAATAACGATACAGAAGATGGTTTGCATATCACTTCAATGGCCGGAACATGGATGAGTATTGTAGAAGGATTTGGTGGAATGCGTGTTAAGAATGACACCCTTTCATTTAACCCTTTTCTTCCGGAACAATGGAAATCGTTTGCCTTTACTATCGGATTCCGCGGAATTCAGCTGAACATCAAGATTAAAAAGGACGAAATCATTATTAATACGACGAGCAAAGAGTTGCTGCACATTAATATATTTAATAAGTTACACCCCGTTCAGGCAGGTGAAACGGTAATTAATTATAAAGGACTACTGGTATGAAAACCCGTTACTGGATTTTAACTGTAGTTGTTTTACTGTTTTCAGGATCTATAAATAGAATTATGGCGCAGAATAATAAAAAAATCATGATCTACCAGCTGTTGCCAAGGTTATTTGGTAATAAGGAGCAAAACAATATTCCTTACGGCACTATTGAGCAGAATGGCAGCGGGAAATTTAACGACATTACTGCTGACGCCCTTGATGGGATTAAAGAGCTGGGAACAACACATGTTTGGTTTACCGGTGTAATCTCTCATGCTACTTTAACAGATTATAGCCGTGCAGGTTTGCCGGCAAATAATGCCAGTGTTGTCAAAGGCAGAGCAGGGTCCCCTTATGCAGTCAGAGATTACTATGATGTAGATCCTGATCTGGCCGTTGATGTGAATAAAAGAATGGCCGAATTTGAAGCATTGATCAAAAGGACGCATGATAAAGGATTGAAAGTGATTATTGACTTTGTCCCTAATCATGTCGCCCGTCAGTATCAGTCAAAAATGAAGCCTGCCGGTGTTAAGGATTTTGGAGAGGGTGATAATGTACAGGTAGCTTTTAGTCCGGCTAATGACTATTATTATGTGCCGGGAAAAGACTTTGTTGTTCCGGCACCTAAATCTGATCAGCCAACGCCGCTTTCTGTTTTGCAGCAGGCGAGTTACCTGGAGTCACCGGCTAAGGCTACAGGAAATAATGTTTTCTCTGAAAGACCATCTGTGGATGACTGGTATGAAACCATCAAACTCAATTATGGAGTAGATCAGCAAAATGGTGCAAAACCACACTTTACACCAACACCTGCAGTCTGGACTAAAATGAGAGATATTTTGGTTTACTGGACAGGAAAAGGAGTAGATGGTTTCCGTTGTGATATGGCCGAGATGGTTCCTCTTGAATTCTGGAATTGGGTAATCCCTGAAGTGAAAAAGGTAAAACCAGGACTGATATTTATTGGGGAAGCCTATGATCCTGCAACTTATAAATCATTTCTGACTACTGGTAAATTTGATTATTTATATGATAAGGTAGGTTTATATGATGGACTGAAGAAATTGATCAGAAGTGAAGATCATGCGGATGTCAATGATATCCGGAAAGTCTGGCAGCAGGAAAGTGCCGGTTTCGGGGATCAGATGCTGCGTTTTCTGGAGAATCATGACGAAGAGCGGATAGCTTCTGCTGGTTTTGCCGGACAGGCGGAACTGGCATTGCCTGCCATGGTTGTTTCTGCTACCTTATCGGGTGGCCCTGTAATGACCTATTTTGGCCAGGAGGTTGGTGAACCAGGCAGGGGTGCAGAGGGTTTTGGCGGAGAAGATAATCGTACGACCATTTTTGATTACTGGGGTATACCGGAACATCAGAAGTGGATGAACGGCGGTGCTTTTGACGGTGGAAAAATTTTGGGCGCACAAAAGGAACTCAGGAAATATTATGTCAGACTGCTTCAGTTTACTGCGGGATCAGAAGCCATAGCCAATGGTCAGTTATGGGAAATCCCTGTTGGTGGTAATATGAACAAAAGGATGTATGGTTATGTGCGTTATACGGCTAATCAGCGTCTGCTGATCCTGGTCAACTTTGACCGCCATTACAGAATGGAAAGCCAGGTACAGATCCCGGCAGAGATTTTACAGCATCGTCCGGTTACTACTGCCACAGACCAGCTGTCTGATCTGAAATTAACTGATCTCAAAGATAATACGATACCCATCCGGGTATTGCCTATGCAGGCGCAGATCATTGCATTTTAATCCCGCGGACCTTCAAAATTACCAGAACTCAATATAACACCTGAACCTCCAAACCGAACAGATCCTCATGGAACAAAATAAAGCCGTTGCCGCTAAACCAAGATTGTCCAATGCTCAGATTTTTAATATGAGTGCAGGTTTTTTTGGGATACAATTTGGTTTTGCCCTGCAAAATGGAAATGCCTCAAGAATTCTGCAGACTTTTGGTGCAGATGTTGAACATCTTTCCCTTTTCTGGCTGGCAGCTCCTCTGACTGGTATGATCGTCCAACCGATTATTGGCTATTACAGCGATAAGACCTGGAACCGTTTTGGCAGAAGGAGACCCTATTTTCTGATTGGTGCAATTTTAACAGCTATTGCTTTAATCCTGATGCCTAATTCGGGTGCTATGGCCAGTTTTCTGCCTCCTATTATTATCGGGGCAGGAATGCTGATGATTATGGATGCTTCAATTAATGTAGCAATGGAACCTTTCAGGGCTTTGGTAGGAGATAAATTGCCTGAAAGTCAGCGGAGTTTTGGGTTTTCCATGCAGACTTTTCTGATAGGAGCGGGTGCGATATCCGGTTCCTGGCTGCCCTATATATTTTCTGAATATCTGGGTGCGTCTAAGGTTGCAGCAGCAGGACAGGTTCCCCATAATGTGATTTACTCTTTTTATGCAGGGGCTGCGATTTTACTGTTTACTATATTATGGACGGTATTAACGACTAAAGAATATCCGCCGGAAGAAATGGCTTTATACCATGCTGCGGAACCGGAAACAGAAGAACAAAAAGGATTATTATCTATCCTGACCGATTTCTCCAAAATGCCTTTAACGATGAAACAGCTGGGGCTGGTTCAGTTTTTCTCCTGGTTTGCCCTGTTTTCTATGTGGGTATTTACCACACCGGCTATTGCCCAGCATATCTATAAGGTACTTCCGGGTGATACTTCTTCTGTGAAATTTGCTGATGCGGGTAACTGGGTAGGTATCCTGTTTGGTGTATATAATGGTGTTTCGGCTATTTATGCTTTGGTTTTACCTGCTATTGCCAGAGCTACAAGCCGTAAGGTAGCGCATGCTTTTTCTTTACTGGCAGGTGGTGCAGGTTTGTTATCTATCTACTTTATCAGTAATCCTGATCACCTGATCTATTCAATGATCGGTATTGGTCTGGCCTGGGGAAGTATCCTTTCTATGCCTTATGCGATTTTATCCAGCGCAATACCGGCACGTAAAATGGGGGTTTATATGGGGATATTTAACTTCTTTATCACTATGCCGCAAATTGTAAATGGCATTTTCGGCGGGTTGATTGTCAAGAAATTTTATCATGGTGAGGCTATTTATGCAATTGTGCTTGCGGGTATATTCATGATCCTTGGTGCAATCTCTGTTTTATATATACAGGGTAGTAAGGACGCCAGGTAGGCTAATGGAAGAGTAACATTTTTAAGGTGTTAACATATATTCAGATCTTATTTTGATATTTAAGGGACCTAAACAATCCCATTGAAATGAAGATATTTTATACTTTAATCCTGGCTGGATTGTGTGTTTGCCATTCAGTAAATGCACAAAAAATGCAGCCGCTCAAGTCTGTTCCTGAAACAAAGAAAGGTGACAGTTCAGCAAATAACGAAGTAAACTCCCGTAATATTGTAACTGAAAGCTCTGTAGTGACGCAACATCAGGTCACTATTAAAGGCCAGCGTATTCCTTATAAAGCGGTTACAGGAACACTGCCTGTCTGGGACGAGACCGGCAAGGCCATAGCTGGTCTGTTCTATACTTATTATGAAAGATCAGATGTCAAAGAACGAAGCAGCAGACCGCTTGTTATTTCTTTTAATGGTGGTCCGGGTTCGGCATCAGTATGGATGCATATCGCCTATACAGGCCCTGTTTTACTCAATATTGATGATGAAGGATATCCGGTACAACCTTATGGATACACAGAAAATAAATATTCTATACTGGACGTAGCAGATATTGTCTATATCGATCCTGTAAACACCGGGTACTCCAGAGCAATCAATAAAGACATACCCGGCAGTAAGTTTTTTGGTGTGAATGCAGATATTAAATATCTCGCTGAATGGATTAATACCTTTGTAACCCGCAATAACCGCTGGGGTTCGCCCAAGTTCCTGATTGGTGAAAGTTATGGTACCACCCGTGTTTCCGGTTTGGCACTGGAGCTGCAGAATTCACAGTGGATGTATTTAAACGGAGTAGTACTGGTTTCGCCTACTACGCTGGGTATACAAAGAGGAGACGCTCTTTCTGCTGCGCTGCGTTTACCTTATTTTGCTGCCACAGCCTGGTATCACAAAGCACTGAAAGCAGATTTACAACAGAAAACCTTAAGTTCGTTGTTACCCGAAGTAGAGCAGTTTACCATGAATGAACTGATTCCTGCGTTAGCAAAAGGGAGTCAGCTGAGTGATGAACAGAAAAAAGTGATGGCGGCTAAGATGTCTGCCTACTCGGGAATTACGGAGAAGACCATACTGCAGCACAATCTGGATGTTCCAGCCGACTTCTTCTGGAAAGAATTACTCCGGGATAAAGGATTTACTATTGGCAGACTGGATTCCAGATACCGCGGGATGGATAAACAGGATGCGGGAGACGGACCTGATTACAATGCAGAGCTCAGTTCATGGCTGCATTCTTTTACACCGGCAATTAATATGTATATCCGCAATGAGCTTAATTATAAGACTGATCTGAAATATAACATGTTTGGTTCTGTTTATCCATGGGATAATACAGGAAACCGTACAGCAGAAAACCTGCGGGATGCGATGTCTCAGAATCCTTCTCTTCACCTGCTGGTACAATCCGGTTATTTTGACGGCGCTTGTGATTATTTTAATGCAAAATATAACCTGTGGCAAATGGATCCGGCAGGTAAATTAAAAGACCGAATGAGCTGGGAAGGATACGAAAGTGGACATATGATGTATTTGAGACGTGCTGATCTGCAGAAAGGCAACGACGATCTCCGCGACTTTATTAAAAAATCTTTACCTAAAGCAGGAATAGCTTCAAAATTTTAGACTCTTTATAAGAGGCTGTTTAAATTTATCATCTAAATTTAAACAGAACAAAATAAAATACCTATTTTTACCGCCCACTTATGGAACAGATAAAAACGTCATTTGATTTTGAAAAGCCTATTGCTGAACTGATACAGCAAATTGAAAAGGTTAAACAGGTTGCTGATAAAACAAAAGTAGATATGTCTGCTACACTGATTGAGCTTGAAGATAAGCTGTCTAAAACGCAGAATGCACTTTATGCAAACCTAACAGGTTGGCAGGAAGTACAATTGTCACGTCATCCTGAACGTCCTCAGACGCTCGACTATATTGGAATGATCTGTGATGATTTTATCGAATTGCACGGTGACCGTACAGTAAAAGATGACAAGGCGATTATCGGTGGTTTTGCTACTATTAATGGTGAAACAGTTATGGTAATCGGTCATCAGAAAGGTAAAAACACTAAGGAACGTCAGTACCGTAATTTCGGAATGGCAAATCCTGAGGGATACCGCAAAGCATTAAGACTAATGCGTCTTGCAGAAAAATTCAATAAACCGGTTATTTCTTTTATTGATACTATGGGTGCTTATCCTGGTATTGAAGCTGAAGAGCGTGGTCAGGGAGAGGCTATTGCCAGAAACCTGCTGGAAATGTCTGTATTGAAAGTACCTATTATCTGTTTGATTATCGGTGAAGGTGCATCAGGTGGTGCATTGGGTATTGGTATCGGTGATAAAGTATATATGCTTGAACATACGTGGTATTCGGTAATTTCTCCGGAATCCTGTTCGTCAATTTTATGGCGCAGCTGGGACTTTAAAGAGAAAGCGGCTGAATGTCTGAAGCTGACATCGAAAGATATGTTAAAAAACAAGCTGATTGACGGCGTAATTAATGAACCTCTGGGTGGTGCACATCAGAATCCTGTGTTAATGGCAGAGACACTGAAAGTGCAGATCCTGAAAGATATGAAAGCATTGAAAAAAGAGAAACCAGAAAAGATGATCTCTAACCGAATTGATAAGTTCTGCTCGATGGGCGTAGTTGTCGAATAAGTTTTCCTGCTTTAAAGCTTAAAAAAAAGGCTCAGATAATTAATTATCTGAGCCTTTTTTTGTGGGCTGTATACGGATTGCATAAGGAATATGCTGTTTACCCCATTAACAAAGTGTACGCATAACAGCAGTTAAATCTGTACCGCTTTGCGTGATGTGATATTCTTTCGATTGAGGAGGGTGCACACTTTGGAAAGGCCTGTCTGAGTTTTTGAAGCGTCTGCAATTGTTCTTAAATAAAAAAGCCTGCTTATGAACGGCAGGCTTTTTTATTTAATTGTTATTACTCTTCAGGAGCTTGAGGTACCTGTGGAGGCCCCTGTTGTTGTTCCTGTGCAAAGTAAATAGAGAACCTTGCTTCCAGACCCTGGAACTGCTGTGCCAGTTTCTGAGATAACTTAGTCTGTTTTTGCTCCGCTGTAGTTTTAACCATCTGGTTAAGGAACTGCAGGCCTAACTGAACATTCTGTCCGCCAACAAATCTGTTTTTGCTTTTGGAAACATCAGCCAGGTAGGTTAATTCCTTCTGGATATAATCTGCTGATTTTTCTATCAGTGCGTTCGCTTTGTTGGTATCTCCCAGGATATACAGGTTTTCTGCAAAGAAATAAACACCCATCATAGAACGCATACCGTAGAAACGCTCAGGCATTACCTCGAAGTAACGGGCTACTACTTTTTTCGCATCAGCAATTTTTCCTTCTTTAATCAATCCTGAGATTGTAGTATTGAATACATTGTTAAAGATAGAAATATCATCTGCAGATTGCGGATCAAGATAGCTGGCTGTTTTAACATTACCCCATTTGAATTTGGTATACATGTTATGGTAAAGGATATCTGTATTAACCAGGTCACCTCTTCCTGACGCTGAATCCGTTTTAAGTGGTAATAAACGCATCGCAAGACCTTCAGTATATAAATAGTTATCTAAACCATTAAACTGGTCAGATGGAACTGTACTGGCAAAATAGATAGGTCTTTTCCAGTTATTGTGTACCAGGATATCCAGCATAGCCAGCGTACCTTTGGTTACATAACTCTTATTGAAAGTCCATTCCATTGCAGGAGTGATTTTTGATGCATCAGCTGCTTTAACAGTTCCGGTTTTAATTACTTCTTCCGGGTTAATTGTCAGCTTGAAGTTTTTAGTAGGAATGAAATTCTCTTTGGTCCCGTTTTGCAATGGAATTTTATCATCGTCATCATCTGACAATAATACATCAAGAATATTCTTTAATTCTACTGAACCGGCAAGCTTATAATCCTGATAATACATCACATCTCTCACACCCTGTACATATTGAGAAGGTTTCATACTGATCGGAAGCGGAGCAGAGGCATTCTGCTGACGTTTCATACCATCAATGTACCAGTCAGTATCAAATAAACTCAGGTTAACCAGTCTAACATCAGGTCTGACATTTTCCACTTCCTGTATATACCAGAGCGGATAAGTATCATTGTCACCATAGGTAAACAGGATCGCATTCGGAGCACAGGATTCCAGATAATCAACTGCAATATCATGTGCAACCATTTTCTCTGAACGGTTATGTGCTTTCCATCCCTGCGCACCCATAATTACCGGGCCGGCAAATAAAGAAACTGCCGTAGCTGCAATAGCACCATTTTTTGGTGTGATTTTTTTAAATACCCATTCTCTTAAGGCAAGAACTCCAAATCCTATCCATATGGCAAAGGCATAGAAAGATCCTGCATAGGCATAATCTCTTTCTCTTGGTTCCAGTGGCTTCTGATTCAGATAAAGAACGATAGCCAGACCAGTAAAGAAGAATAACAGACCAACTATACCTGCATCTTTCTCATTACGTTTGAAGTGCCATACTGCTCCCAGTAATCCCAGGATCAGCGGAAGGAAGAAAAAGCGTGTATATGCACTGCTTTCTACAATAGATGGAGGTAAGTGACTCTGGTCACCCAGCATTGCAGCATCAATAGGCTTAATACCACTTAAAAATTGTCCCTGATAAATACCAGCACCCTGATCATCGTTCTGACGGCCAACAAAATTCCACATGAAATAACGCATGTACATATTGCCGATCTGGTATTTAAACAGATAGGAGATGTTATCAAACAAGCCAGGGAAATGTGCATCATCAAAACCCATCAGGCTTTTATATTCCTGTACGTGTCTTGGATCATCACTATACATCCTTGGGAATGGTGTTGTTCTGTCATACTCATAGTCGGTTTTTTTACCAGCTACTTCGTATTTGGTATCTCCTTTTCTATAAATGTTTTTGCCTTCTTTAAGACTTACCTTTTCTGAATTATAGTTAGGACCAAATACTAATGGTCTGTCTCCGTATTGCTCTCTGTTCAGGTAACTTAAGAAAGAGAATGCATTGTCCGGATTACTGTTATTCAGGTTAGGACTTGCTTTTGCCCTGATAATGATCATGGCAAATGAACAATAACCGAAAATAATCAGTGCGGTCGAAAGCAATGCAAGATTTAAGAATTTATTACGCTTTTTAATGGAGTAGGTGATACCCCAGGTTAAACCGCCTATCAGCAGGACAGCGAAAAAGACTACCCCGGTTCCAAAGCCCATACCTAAGGTATTGACGAAGAACAGGTCGAAATAAGCACCGAAAGATACTACATACTGTATGATACCATATTGCACAAATGCCAGGATCAGTACACCAACAATAAAGGTTTTTATAATACCAAAGTTTGTAGGCTTTGGCGTTTTCTTGAAATAATATACAAATGCTATCGCAGGGATAGTTAATAAGTTTAATAAGTGGATACCGATGGACAGTCCCATAATATAGGCGATGAATAATAACCATCTGTCTGCGCGGGGTTCATCCGCATGAGCTTCCCATTTCAGGATACCCCAGAATACGATTGCCGTAAACAATGAAGAAAGTGCATATACCTCAGATTCTACTGCTGAAAACCAGAAACTGTCTGAAAAAGTATAAGCCATTGCTCCTACAACTCCTGCTCCCATAACGGTGATCAGGTTTCCTGTAGTAAGATCTGCTTCAGTTTTAATCAGCATCTTTTTAGCCAGGGCAGTAATTGTCCAGAATAAAAAGAGGATGGTAGCAGCACTGGCCATTGCAGAACCTATGTTCATGAAATAGGCTATTTTATGAATATCTCCAAAAGCAAATATTGAAAAGAAGCGCTGAATCATTAAAAATAATGGTGCACCAGGCTGGTGAACAACCTGCATTCTAAGTGCAGATGCTATAAACTCTCCGCAGTCCCAAAAGCTAACTGAGGGTTCCAGCGTGAGTATATAGGTGATGGCCGCCAGGATAAAGCACATCCACCCTGTAAGGTTATTAATTTTTGAATAGTTCATTTCTTTATTAGTATAAAATTTCGGCTTTTAAAAATGCAGCCGAAAATAATCAAATAGATTGATAATAGTACATATATCCATCTACATTAACAAATTTTAATGTGTTACATGTGTTTAAAGGCGGTTTTTAAAAATATTTAATTTTTTTTTGCGGAAGATTTGCATTTATCAAAAAGCTGCGTATATTTGCATTCCCAAACGAAACAACTCATACTTATTTCGTCGGAAGATTGCCCGATAGTATAAAGGTAGTACAACGGTTTTTGGTACCGTTTGTCTAGGTTCGAATCCTGGTCGGGCAACTAAACAACATATAGGATTGTGATATATTCACAATCCTATTTTTTCGTAACCCAGCATTGATACCCGTCTAATCATGCCCTTGCAGTTTAATCCAGTTAAACTTTTTGCCGGAAGCGGTACAAAAGCATTAGCACACAAAATTGCCGAAAGTTACGGCAAACCACTCGGTAATGTAACCTTAAGCAAGTTCAGCGATGGTGAGTTTCAGCCTTCTTATGATGAAACAGTAAGAGGATGCGATGTCTTCCTTATACAATCAACCTACCAGCCTTCTGATAATTTAATGGAACTTTTGTTGATGATTGATGCTGCAAAGAGAGCTTCTGCGCATTATATCACAGCTGTAGTACCTTATTATGGTTTGGCCAGACAGGACAGAAAAGATAAACCAAGGGTTGCAATAGGAGCAAAGTTAGTAGCTAACCTGTTAAAATCTGCAGGTATCCACCGCATCATGACGATGGACTTACACGCAGCGCAGATACAGGGCTTCTTCGATATTCCTGTTGACCATTTGGACGGTTCAGTGATTTTTGTGCCTTATATCAAAAGCTTAGGTCTGGAAAATCTGACTATTGCTTCTCCTGATATGGGTGGATCATACAGAGCACGTACCTTTGCCAAGTTTTTTAATGCCGAGGTTGTGATTTGTGATAAACGCCGTAAACGTGCCAATGAGATTGAGTCTATGTCAATCATTGGAGATGTAACGGGAATGGATATTGTTTTAATTGACGATATTTGTGATACTGCAGGAACATTGGCTAAAGCTGCGGCTTTAATTATAGAGAAAGGTGCGAAAAGTGTAAGAGCGGTTTGTACACACCCTGTATTGTCAGGTAAAGCTTATGAGACTGTTGAAAATTCTCAGCTTACCGAACTTATTGTTACGGACACTATTCCTTTAAAACAGGAAAGTCCAAAAATCAGAGTACTGAGTACAGCTAGTTTATTTGCAAAAGCAATTGCGAATGTAAATGAGCATGGATCAATCAGTGACCTGTTTAGAGTTTAATATTAATAAACAAATAAATATATAAGATGAAAGCTGAATGGTCTGCAAGACCATGAAAGCTTCATCTCCATTAAAAAAACAAATTAAAAACAAGATGAAAATAATCGCAATTAGCGGTTCTCCAAGAGAGAACGTAGGGAAACGCGATGCTAAAGAGCTTCGCTATGAAGGTAAAGTTCCTGCAGTATTGTATGGTGGTAAAGAACAAGCACATTTTGCTGTAGTTATTACAGAATTAAAAGATGCTATTTACACTCCTGAAGCAAACTTTTTAGAAATTGATATCAATGGTACAAAAACCAAAGCAATCATAAAAGAGTTACAATTTCACCCATTAACAGACGTATTATTACACGTAGATTTTCTTCAGTTATTTGATGACAAAGAAATCGTTATGGAAATCCCTGTTAAATTAGCAGGTACTTCTCCAGGTGTTAAAATGGGTGGTAAATTAGTTCAGAAATTACGTAAACTTCGTGTTAAATCTTTACCAAAAGATATGCCACAGGTTGTTGAAGTAAGCATTGCTAAATTAGAAGTAGGTAACTTATTCCGTGTACGTGACCTTGGAAAAGGTGCTTATACTGTTACAAACACACCAGAAGATACTATCGTTTCTGTTGTTATGTCAAGAGCTCTTAAACAAGCTGAACAACAAGCAGGTAAAAAATAAGCTGATTTTTCAGCCCAATTTGAAAGCAGCACTGATTTTCAGTGCTGCTTTTTTTATGTCTTATTTTTGCACCACATACAGGTTTGACAGAAACTGTTATCTTTGCGGCCGGTGTATACTGCTGTTTGAAATTAGCTATACGACAATAAAATTATACAATAGATGAAATATTTGATAGTAGGTCTGGGAAATATAGGGGCGGAATATGTGGGCACGAGACACAATATAGGTTTTGAAATTGTCGATGAACTAGTCAGACAGCTGGGCGGATCTTTTTCTAATATACGGTTAGCCTATTATGCAGAAGTGTCATGGAAAGGGAGAAAACTTCATGTGATCAAACCTACAACTTATATGAACTTAAGTGGAAGGGCTGTAAACTATTGGATGCAGGAATTGAATATTCCATTGGAAAATGTATTGGTTGTTGTAGATGATATTGCGCTTCCTTTAGGAAAGTTACGTCTTAAGTTAAAAGGCAGCAGTGCCGGGCACAATGGATTGAAGAGTATTGAAGCAAGTTGTGGGAGCCAGGATTATCCGAGATTACGTTTCGGTGTAAGTGATAATTTTGCCAAAGGCAGACAAGCTGATTATGTACTTGATGGATTTGATAAAGATGAATTACCTGAATTACCTGCATTGGTTGAGAAGAGTGTAGCACTGATCCAGAGTTTTGTAACTGTAGGACCAGCGCTTACCATGACTGCTTTTAATAAATAAGAAGAGATTAAAGCATTAATGCCTTCTTATCAATAAAATGTGTGATTTTCTGATGCAATAATCTGAGTTCAAATGGTTTGCTCAGTACGTCATTTGCACCAGCTTCAATAGCAGCTATTTTATCATTTTCCATTACAGCCGCAGAGAAAGTAATGATTGGAATATCTTTTTTGCCAGGTATAAAATCCGTTCTGATGAGCTTGGTAGCTTCCAGTCCGTTCATAACGGGCATGAAGGTGTCCATCAGGATCAGGTCGTAATTATTATCTCTGAGTTTATCTAATGCTTCTTGTCCGTTATCCACAAAATCCGCATTGACCTCCCAGTCTTTCATGATTTTAACAATCAGGAATTTGTTTATCGGGTTATCCTCTGCTACCAGAATTCTGACATTGGTGAAAGGCAGTAGTTTTTCCTGAACCTTTTCTTTGGCCTGCGGAATATCCTGCAGAACCTCATACCAGTTGATAAAGCAGAAAGTGCTGCCCTGGCCTTCCAAACTATCTACAGTAAGGACTCCACCTTTTAAACGGGCAAGATTCTTAACGATTGACAGCCCCAGACCAGTGCCGCCAAAATTCAATGTAGTATTATCATCTGCCTGTTCGAAAGTTTCAAATATCTTATCAATCTTATCTTCTGGAATACCGATACCTGTGTCTGTGATAGAAAACCTGATCTGAAGATTATTCCCTTTACGGTCCATGACTTCTACCTTTAGTTTTACACTGCCCTTATTGGTGAATTTAATAGCATTGCCAATCAGGTTCATGAGGATTTGGTTGAGTCTTAAAGAATCTGCCGATACGTTTTTAGGCAAATCGGGATCAAACTCAGTAATCAATTCCAGATCTTTTTCTTTTGCTCTTATTCTTAACAGGTTATTTACTGCATGGCAAACCTCAACAATATCAGTTGCAGTCCGGTTAATTTTGAACATACCTGCATCAATCTTGGACAGGTCAAGAATATCATTAATCACGCCCAGTAACGAACTGGATGAAATCTGCAGTAAAGAAATCATCTCATTTTGTTCTGCAGTAAGTGGTGTTTTCTCCAGTAAATTTGCCAGACCAATGATACCATTGATAGGTGTGCGAATCTCGTGACTCATATTGGCCAGAAAATTCTCTTTTATTTTTTTGCCTTGTTCTGCCAGTTCCTTTGCCTTAATCAGCTCTTTCTGATAGGCCTCCAGTTGTTTATTCTTTTTAACAATATCCCTTTGTGTTCTCACAAATTGTAAAAATGAATCTACTTTTGCAGAAGTCACATAAGGGTTTAAAGGTTTGTATAAATAATCAACAGCCCCGGTGTTGAGTCCTTTTACTGCATATTTGGCATCTGTGGAAATCGCAGTTACAAAGATGACAAGAATGTCTTTTGTCCTGGGGTTACTTTTTAATATCTCTACTAGTTCAAACCCATCCATCTCCGGCATCTGGACGTCTACCAATGCAATTGCGATATCCATTTCCCATGCCAGTCTGAGTGCTTCGTTAGGCAGTGTAGTAGAAACCAGATTTACATCGTCTCTTTCCAGTAAAGCCTCTAATGCGATAATGTTCTCGGGTCTGTCATCAACGATAAGAATGTTAATCTTTTCCATAATTTTAGTGGGTATCTTTTTGAAAAGACTTATGCTATTTTCTGGTAAATATTATTTTTTTGATCTACGATCCTGAAACGTCCGATTTCAGTACTTCTGAGTGTTTCTTTAGAGCCTAAACAAAGAAAGCCAAAATTAGCTAAACTATTGTAAAAAAGATCAATCACCTTTTTTTGAAGCTTAGTATTGAAATAAATCAGCACGTTGCGGCAGGAGATTAACTGGAACTCATTAAACACGCCGTCCGAAGCTAAATTATGTGCTGAAAATAACATGTTCTTTTTTAAAGAATGATTAATTGAGGCGGCGCCATAACGTGCCGTATAATAATCTGCAAGCGTATGTAGTGCACCTGTCTTCTGGTAGTTTTCTGAATAGTGCTTCATCTTCTGCAAGTCATATATCCCATTTTTGGCAAATTCCAAAACATCTGCATTGATATCAGTTCCGTAGAAGAAACTCCGTTCATATAAATTCTGTTCAGAAAACAGGATCGCGAACGAGTAAAGCTCTTCTCCTGTTGAGCAGCCTGCATTCCATACCTTTATCCTTTGATAGGATCTGAGATAAGGAATGATATGTTCAGCAACAGACTTGTAGAAAAGCGGATCTCTGAACATTTCAGTCACATTTACGGTAACTTCTATCAAAAAGTACTCAAAATAATCATGATCATTTGTCAGTAATGTACGTAATTCAAACAAGCTCAGTTGCTGTAACTGCATAATTCTGGTCACTCTTCTTTTGAGTGATGCAGCGGAATAATCGCTGAAATCAAAACCATGTATATTATTAATAAAATCAGTCAGGCTTTCCAGCTCCTCATAACTAATCACTTCTTCCGGGTTTTCGGCTGCCTGTTTCATATTAACTTAACCACACTCTTAACATAGACAATAACTGATCAATATCTACGGGTTTAGCAATATAATCATTGGCCCCGGCTTCGATACATTTTTCCCGGTCGTTTTTCATAGCCTTAGCCGTTAACGCAATAATTGGTAATTTCTTATATTTTCGGTCCTGCCGGATTATCCGCATTGCTTCGTAACCATCCATCTCAGGCATCATAATGTCCATCAGGACCAGATCAATAACTTCCGTCTCTTCCAGTTTTTCCAGTGCCTCTCTGCCGTTGTTTGCAATTACAATATTGATATCATAAACCTGTAAAGCACTTGACAGGGCGAAGATATTTCTCATGTCATCATCTGTAATCAGAATCGTTTTGTTCTTCAGTACTTTTTCTATGGTAGATACTGTTTTTGTTTGGGCTGTCCCTTTGGTACCAGTCTGAAAGTTGTCCTGTTTTTTCAGTTTATTCATAAACAGACTTACTTCATCAATTAATCTGTCATTGGATTTATTTGATTTCAGCACCATAGCTTCAGAGTACCTCATAATATGAGCCAGTTTATCCTGGTCAAGTTCCATAGCTGTATTGATAATGACTGGTATATGCGTAAATCTTTCCTGTGTTTTGATCTGGTCAAGTAAGTTAAACCCAGAGATATCCGGAAGATTTAAATCCAGAATTATACAGTCGAAAGTCCGGTTCTCAAGCATTTCCAATGCCTCCTGTCCGGTAAAGGCCTGGGCAACTTCAATTCCCTTTTCTACCAGTTGTTCTTTAACGGCAAGACTTTGGAGTTCATGATCTTCAATGATCAGTACAGTCTGGAAGTCATATAAAATATGACCTGCATTCAGTACCGAGAATGCATGATCAAGCTGGTCTTTTTCTATAGGTTTTTTTAAGAAACCAATCGCACCTTCTTTTAAAGCTCTTTCACCTTTTACCTCTCCGGCAGACATCATGTGAATTGGAATATGTTTGGTCTGCGGATTTGCTTTTAATCTTTTGAGTATGCTCCATCCATCCATCACGGGTAACATAATATCAAGAATAATCGCATCAGGAAGTTTTGCAATTGCCATTTCCAGTCCGGTATCACCACTATGAGCGAGCAGCGGTTCAAATCCTTTTTCTATAGCATAGTCCTTGAGTACATCTGCAAACACCAGATCGTCCTCAACAATTAGTAAGGTTTGTTTTTTGTTTTTGGATGCCGGACTAATAAGCGGTGTTTCTGCAATAAAAGGTAATGGTTCCGGTACGGCTGTGATTTTGGTTTCCGGTTCAGCTACTGAGAGCTCTTCTTTAGGTAATACCGGCAGGAACAGGGTAAAACGGCTGCCCATTCCTGGTTCACTCGTTACCTGTATTTCTCCGCCCAGGATATTAGCCAGTTCTTTACTGATAGATAAACCAAGACCTGTACCACCGTATTTTCTGCTGGTTGTACCATCAGCCTGTTTAAAGGCTTCAAATATTAATTTCTGTTTATCTTCAGGAATTCCGATTCCGGAATCTTTCACACTGAAAGAAAGAATCTGCTGTTTTGTACTTTTAAGCTGATCAGAGTAAAATGCTGTTTGCGGAACGGCCGTACTGATCTCGAGTCTGATCTCTCCATTTTCAGGAGTAAACTTAAAGGCATTGGATAAAAGATTTTTAATGATTTGTTCAGCTCTGGATAAGTCTGTCATGATTCTCTCCGGTAAATCTGTGCCGAGAGTAATCTGATAATTTATCTTTTTGCTTTTGGCTATCTCGGTAAAGAGAGATTCCATATTCTGTTTTATTTCCTTCGGTCTTACCGGTTCAATGTCCAGATCAACCTTACCCGACTCAATTTTAGAAAGATCAAGGATGTCATTAATCAGCGTCAGCAGGTCACTGCCTGCATTATGGATGACTCCTGCATATTTAAGTTGTTCTTCATTTAAATTTTCAGGTCTGTTTTCTTTTAAAATCCTGGCCAGGATAAGTATACTGTTCAGCGGCGTACGTAATTCATGACTCATATTTGCCAGGAACTCTGATTTATATTTGCTGGATACTTCCAGTTCTTCGGCTTTTAAGCTCATCGCTTCTCTGGCTTCATTGACTGAGATATTGCGCTCTTCCAGTAAACTTGCTTTTTCTTCCAGTTCAGCATTAGTCTGACGTAGTTCTTCCTGCTGTACCCTGAGTTCTTCTTCTGAAGCCTGTAATTCTTCAGATTTATGAATCAGTTCCTCATTGGTAGTTCTTAATTCCTCCTGCTGACTTTCCAGTTCTTCTGCCTGCTGCTGTGTCTGCATAAACAGATCACGTAACTGATCTCTTGCAATTGAACTATTAATTCCTACTCCAATACTTTCGGTAATTGTACTTAAAAAGACATTGATAATTTCAGTAGGTTCGTTCAGTAATCCAAGCTCGATTACTGCGATCGTTTCCTCTTCAAAAAGAACAGGTAATACAACAATTGTATGAGGAGCTGTATCCCCCAGACCAGAGGAAATTTTCAGGTAGTCCGCAGGTACATCATTTATTTGTTTAATGCGTTTTTCCAGTGCAACCTGGCCTACCAGACCTTCGCCCAGTGCAATTTCTTTTACTTTACCCTTTTTTTCCTGATAAGCATAACCGCCACTTAGCTGTAGTGTCTGTTTTTTGGGATTAAACAGGTATAATGCGCCAACTGAAGCTGACAGATAAGTACATAACTCAGTCATGATATGCGTTGACAGGTCATCTGTTTCCTGTTCTCCGCGCATAGCTTCATTGATAACCGATGCACCTGATAACAGCCAGTTCTTTTGTTTATTCTCTTCTGAAAGTGCTTCCAGCTGATTGTTATTTTCCCGGATGGTTATTTCCGTTAGCTTTTGTGCGTCAAAAGTCTTTTTGATAAAACTAAACAGGTACAAAATCAGACCAAAGATAATCACTGAACTTACAGCAACTATAATGATAGACTGCTGAGCGCTGTCCGCTCTTCTCTCAGTTCTTAATTTAAGGAGTCCTTTTTCTGCCTGGATTGCTGCGTTATTGACCCTAAGCATATTTGTCTTGTAAATTCTTCCTTTATCCGTAAGAATTGCCTTAATGGCAGCCTCTTTGCCCGAAACCTTATTGGTCTGAAGAACTTCTTCCATATCCTTGACTTTCTGCGCAGAATAAAATTCAAGAGAATCAAGTCTTTGCTGCTGAACCGGGTTGTCAACCGTCATCTTTTGCATTTCCCTGATTTTAGGAAGAATCTGGTGAATGTTTTTAGTATAAGTATCCAGGTATTCAGTACGCTGTGTAATGATGTAGCCACGCAGTGAAGTTTCAGAATTCAATAATTTCAGTTCTATATCCTGTGCGACATCAATTACATCATAAGTATGATTTTCCCAGGCTGCATCTTCATTCACCATGCGGATGCTGATTGTTGAAGTAATTGCAGAGAGGAGCACAAATAGTAAGGAAATAACAAATCCTGTTAATACCTGCTGTTTAAACGTTAATTTGAACATATGTATTTTGAAAATCAGATGATTAATAATATGGTTAATAGTTTTAGAAGCCGTTAACCTGTAAATTCATACGGCTCTTAAATTATTAAAATAACTGACAATAATACAGATAAATACGCATCCAACTGACCTTGGTATGAAATATACAGTCCGTTTTTAATCGCATGTTAAAATATTAAACTTTTTTTTAGAATTCCTGTAGACATTGAGCATAGGTCGGCCCTATAGGAATGATCTTTTCGCCGATCCAGACCTGATTCCGGTCAAATCTGGTTACCGCATTTTTGGCAACAATAAAAGCCCGGTGGGTGCGGATGAATTTTTGGGCAGGAAGCAGCGCATGCATATCACTGATAGGCATTCTGGTACTTAGAGAAGAGTTGTTCACCAGGTTAATTTGTGTATAATTACCGGCGGCTTCTATAAACAGGATGTCGTCAATGGCAACTTTAATCTGCTCATAACCATCCTTAATAAAAACATGCGCAGACTGGAAATTTGTATTTGACTTTTTACGCAGGCTATAAAGCTCTTCAGCTTTGTTGCATGCTTTTAAAAAGCGGGCCAGTGAGAAAGGCTTTAGCAGATAATCCAGTGCATTCAGTTCAAAACCTTTGACTGCATGTTCAGCGTAGGCCGTGGTGAAAATAACAAGTGGAGGATTACTTAAGCTGTTTAAAAAATCAATCCCATTGATATCGGGCATTTTAATATCCAGAAAGATGAGATCTACCTCGTTTTGCTGCAAAAATGAAATGGCATCAAAGGCGTTGGTGAACACAGCCTGCAGGGTAATAAAAGAAACTTTAGAGGCATGGGATTTGACCACATCCAGTGCTATGGGTTCATCATCTATGGCTATGGCAATCATTATTTAATCCAGATTCAACGTCAAATGTACATAAAACTCCCGGGCACTCTCTCTTATAATCAGTTCGTGCTTTTTAGGATAGAGTAAATTTAAGCGTTGTTTCACATTTTGCAGACCAATACCACTATTTATTTTTTCAGGATCACCATCGGCTTTCAGGTGAATGCTGTTATTTACATCGAAATACAACATGTTTGCTTTGGTTTGCAGAGTAACTTTGATATGTGAAGGTGACTGTAAACTAATCCCGTGTTTGAAGGCATTTTCTACAAAAGGTATCAGTAACATAGGCGATATTTTCAAATCAGCCAGCTGTTCTTCAATTTCTGTTTTAATGAGGATGTCTACTGTAGTTGATGTTCTGAGTTTCTGCAATTCAATATAATTATTCAGGTAATCAATATCCCTGGTCAGAGAAATCTTATCCTGCATGTTTTCGTGCAGCATAAAACGCATCATGTCACCTAATTTTTGTATCCCTTCACCAGTGCGGTCGGCCTTTTCCTGCAGGGCAGTTCCGTAAAGTGTATTCAATGCATTGAAGAGGAAGTGAGGATTAATCTGTGATTTAAGGAAGCCAAGATTGGCATCAGACTTACCCAGCTCCTTTTTAAGCGTAAAGATCTGCTGATCCGTTGCATTCCTTGTCTTATAAATATACCAGGCCAGCGGGGTGCTGATCAGCAGCTGGGCCGGGATATGAAAAGCATTTACTATAGGAAACATTTCGCCTCTTCCTGTAATTACAACTGCTATTAATCCCAGCGGAATGGTAAAAAGAAGAGTTAACAGGATATTCTTGCCGAAAAAATGACGGAATCTTTTTTCCTGTGCGAGGGTCGTCGGGATCAGATAATAAATACTATATATAGTTAAGAAAGCACAGGCTCCGACTACCAGAGTCCAGCAAAGAATAACTTCAAAGTCAACACCAATACTAAGCCAGACCAGTATACCCACAAACCAGAAAGCAGAAGCGAATGCAATCTCCAGTTTCATTCTTTTATTACTTTCCTCTCCCTTGTTCTCTATCAGGTGGATGATCAGCTTTTTAAGCGCAACATAAATAGCAGTCAGGACAACTACCCAGCCTGCATAGGTAAAACCTTTAAAAAAGATGTGGTCATAAGCCTCATCCAGGTTGTCATATTGAACCAGAATATAAGCCTGGCTGTAAGTCTGTGCAATACTCAGAACTAATCCTGAAACCAGGTATACAGCAAACAGGATGGAAAGATTGACGCCGGTGTTGGTTTTTTTATATAACTGTGGCAGGCAGCAGAAGTTGAGTAGCAGAAAGCTGAAATACAGGATAGAGTATTTGAACAGTCCCGGCATAAAATAATTGGAAAAGTAACTGAAGTTTATTCTGGCCAGTTCAAAATTATAGGGAGTTGAAATATGGCTGTCTGATCCATTTGAAATCAGTAACATAATAGCAAAGCCATATATGACACTCACTGTCCAGAATTCTATTTTATTTAAATCTTTAATATCTATTTTCATGTGCTGGCGTTAATTTATCTCCACGGATAGAGCACAATATTACAAAGGGTTTTTCTGTATGTCGTCAAAATGTGATGAAAGCCCCAAAAAATGTGACGAATAAGGAAATATAGGTATCTTTAGCTTTTATTTTATACAGATGATAGTTTACGGAATTCCAAATTGTAATACAGTTAAAAAAGCAAGAACGTGGTTAACAGATAATGGTATAGATTATGAATTTCATGACTTTAAAAAGCAGGGAATAACAGCTGAAAAGCTTCATGAGTGGTGTGCCGTGTTTGGTTGGGAAGTCGTTTTGAATAAGAAAGGGACTACCTGGAAAAAGCTTACAGCAGATGAGCAACTGGCTGTTAAAGATGAAAAATCGGCAATAGCTGTTCTTTTAAATCATACCAGTGCAATTAAGCGACCTGTTATTGAGCAGGATGGTAAGGCCGTTCTGATTAGTTTCGACGAAGAATTATATAACAAAGTATTAAAATAGGGAAACTATTACCTGTTAATTTTTGTTAAAAAATAAGTTGCAGTGACAAACTGGATTATATTTGAATCCTGCACTTATAAAAAACCACGCATGTTTCTAAACATCCTGCAAAGGAAATAGCAGAAACAGCGAAAAAATAAACACAATGAAAACGTTTAAGAAGCTGATTGCCGTATTGTTTCTGACAATACCTCTATATACATTTGCACAGACCGGTATAACGGGTGGTGTATTTGATTACGATAACAAAAGTTTCCCGCTGCAAAAAGTAACAGTAAGAAACCTGAATAACAACGAAACTACATTTACAGGTGCTGCAGGTCAGTTTCTGATCAAAGCCAGCAAAGGTGATCTGCTGGAGTTCTCTTTACCTGGTTTTCATACAGATACACTGTATCTGACCAATATGTTATCAAAAACTGTTTATTTGCCTGCTGCTTCTACAACTCTGAAGCAGGTTGATATCAAAAGTGCAAAACTTTCCAAAGATCTGAATCTGAGAAACCCCAATGCTAAAGGCTTTGAACGTGTACACGGGATTTCTCCAACACAAAATGTACAGCGGGCCGGAGGAATAGGACTGGCCTTTGGATCAGGAAAAGTAAGAAGAGAAAAAGCAAAAGAAAGAGCGCTGGAAGAAAGAGGTGCATATGAGGCAGAAATCAATCAGTATTTTAATGAGGAACATGTAAATGGCCTGATTAAGCTGCAGGGGCAGGAGCTGAAAGAATTTATTGAGCTTTACAGACCTACAGTAGAAAGAGTGAAAGCTGAAGATCCTTTCAATTATGATTACTATATTGCCGTTGCTTATCAGACCTGGCTGAAATTACCTCCTGAACAAAGGAAGCTGCCACCAATGAAAAAGCTGGAAAAGAAATAGACTCATAAACCAACTTAATCATAATGAATTATCAATTTATCCGGAAAACACTCCTTTTTGTAGTGTTTTTTGCTTTTAGTGCCAATTTGCAGGCACAACAGACAGGTACAGAAAGTAAATATGATCCGCATCTGGCCTTTAGTCCGCTGTTTTATACTCAGAATGGAAATGAGTTCCGTTCGGCCAGTGGATATCCGGGAGCTAAATACTGGCAGAACAGGGCAGACTATAATATTTCTGCTACGCTGGATGATCAGAACAATACAGTAACAGGCACCGTAACCATTACCTATAAAAATAATAGTCCGGATCAGCTGCCGTATATATGGCTGCAACTGGATCAGAACCTTTTTGCAGAAAACTCAAGAGGTAACGGACTGATTAAAGCCGGAAGCCGTTATGGAGCAAGAGGAGAAAAGGTAAATGGTGGTTATAAAATTACTGATCTGGCTGTTTCTCAAAAAACACAGGCAGTGAAATTTACTTCTGTCATTGAAGATACCCGTATGCAGATTCGTCTGGATAAGCCTTTAGCTGCAAATGGTGAACTGATTACTATCAAAATGAATTATTCATTTGTGATTCCTATTAACGGATCAGACCGGATGGGGCATCTTGCCACTAAAAACGGAGAGATTTATTCTATAGCACAGTGGTTCCCGAGATTATGTGTTTACGACGATGTACTGGGCTGGAATACCTTGCCTTATTGGGGTGCAGGAGAATTTTATTGTGAATATGGTGATGTAAATTATAGTGTCACTGCTCCGGCCAGTCATATCCTGATGGGCTCAGGAGAATTGCTGAATGCTGAAGAAGTATTTACTCCGGCACAGTTAAAAAGATGGAATGCAGCCAAATCAAGTGACCAGACTATTGCTATACGTACAGCAGAAGAGGTGACTGATCCAAAATCACGTCCTGCAAAAGATAAGCTGACCTGGAAATATAAAATGTCTAATACAAGGGACGTAGCTTTCGCTTCTTCAAAAGCTTTTGTGCTTGATGCAGCAAGAATTAATCTGCCAAGCGGTAAAAAATCTCTTGCAGTTTCTGCGCAACCTGTGGAAAGTAATGGCCGTGAAGGTTATGGCAGGGGAGTAGAATATGTAAAGTCTTCTATCGAACACTATTCTGAAAAATGGTTTGAATATCCATATCCAATGGCCGTTAATATCGCTTCCAATATCAGTGGTATGGAATATCCGGGTCTGGTTTTTTGTGGCTGGAAAGCTCAGAATGAACAAGCCTGGGGAGTAATCGATCACGAATTTGGCCATAGCTGGTTTCCTATGATCGTTGGCAGTAATGAGCGCAAGTTTGGCTGGATGGATGAAGGATTTAATACATTCATTAATTCTATCTCTTCAGAAGCATTTAATAAAGGAGAATATAAAAGTGCAAAAACCGATATGCATGCGACAGCCAGCTATATGGCAAAACCAGAAAGAGAAATGATTCTGGTAAGTCCGGATGCCATGGTTGAAGCCAATATTGGAACCAATCTATATTATAAACCGGCTATAGGGCTTAAATTATTGAGAGAACAGATATTGGGACATGACCGTTTTGATTATGCATTCCGGAATTACATTAAGCACTGGGCTTTTAAACATCCTACACCTTTTGACTTTTTCCGTTCCATGGAGAATGGCGCAGGCGAAGATCTTTCCTGGTTCTGGAAAGGATGGTTTTTACAGAACTGGAAAATGGATCAGGCCATTACCAGCGTAACACCGGTTAAAAAAGATGGACAGCTGGAGAGCTATAATATTGTAATCTCCAATCTGGAGCAAATGCCGATGCCTATTATTTTACAGGTAAAAAGTAAGAGCGGTAAAGTAGGAAATATTAAGATACCAGTTGATGTATGGATGAGTAATAAGAGCTGGACGATCAATTATCCGACTACAGAAGAATTACTTTCTGCAGAACTGGATCCGGAGAAAATTTTGCCGGATGTAAATGTGACAAACAATACCTGGTTCAAATAGGAAGACTTAAAAATACTGTTCTTTAAAAGACAGAAAATCCAAAAAAGGGGATAACACAGTAATTGTGTTATCCCCTTTTTTTTCGTCCTGGTATCTGGAAAAATATTTTTATGAAATACTATTTTACTTATTCTTTCGTTGAGCAAACTTTTATTTGCTATTTATAATAATTATAAATAGGTTTACCGCAGTTAATTTTAATTGTTCTAAATAAGAATAAACTGACTTGTTACACCCTACATCTGCTATTTTATGAAAACTACAAGCACTACTTTCGACTTAACTGAACTGCGTCAGCAGGCAGAGCAGGTTAACTTTAAATCCCTGATCAATTGCTGCTGCCGGGAGTTCAGCAACTGGAGTCGTTATGAAGGTATTCCGAAATATGATATAGCTCTGGCTGATTATATGCAGTCTTCGGGTTATACCTCCTTCTTAAGATTTGATTTTACCAGTATTGGAATAGAAGTATTTATTCCGCTGGCCTATTATTCTGACAGTGGGGTACACTCTTTCTTTTTTCCTGTTGTGGAGCGTAACTGTGAAAGCGATGTGATCACTACGATTAGCCCGAAACGGTTTATTGAGTTAATAGCTGAATATGCAAAAGGCGGTTATCCCGATATTGATCCTGAAATTACGCTGGGACGTCTGGAAAACAGTATAAGTAATTTAAGAGGATACCTGTTTGATTTCCAGGAGAACAAAAGGACAGCCAATCAGCCTGAACAATCATTTATTGAAGCTGAACAGTGCCTGGTTCTCGGGCATAGCGTACACCCGCTGCCAAAAAGCAGGGAAGGTTTCACCGAAAGAGAGCTTGCCTTATATTCTCCGGAAACGGGAGGACAGTTTCAGTTACATTATTTCCTGATTCATCCGGATAATGTAACAGAGAAAAGTTCTGAAAAAGAACTGACCACTGTTCAGTTAAGAAGGGATATATTAACCCATGGGAATGATGCTGTAAAAAGTATTGTGCAGCAATATCCTGACTGGACAGTTATACCGGTACACCCCTGGGAAGCAAATTATCTGTTAAATCTTGCAGAGGTTAAAGAGATGCAGTCAGCAGGAATTTTGCACAGTCTGGGGCAATCGGGTCCTTTGTTTACAGCTACCTCATCCGTTCGTACGGTTTACAATGCAGAAAGTGAGTGGATGTATAAATTCTCCCTTCATGTAAAGATTACAAATTCTTTCCGTGTAAATTATCCGCACGAATTACACCGCGGTTATGATGCAAGTGTATTGTTAAAAACAGCGTGGGGTGATGGCATAAGAAAAGATTTTCCCGAAATCAATTTCATAACTGACCCGGCTTTTATTATGGTAACCTATAAAGGGCAGGTTATTGATGGTTTTAGTACAAGTCTGCGTCAGAATCCTTTCAGAGCAGAGGCTGCAAAGAAGAATGTAGGTATGGTGGCTTCTTTATGCCAGGATGGGGTATTAGGACAGGCACCAAGAATGCTGAATCTGATTGAAGAGGCGGCCAGACGTAAAAATCGACCGGTAGAAGAAGTTGCTCTGGCCTGGTTTAGTCAGTATCTGAAAATCACGATCAAACCACTGGTAGGCATTTTTAATAAATACGGGCTGGGCGGAGAATATCATCAGCAGAATATGCTGGTTGAATTTGATCAGGATCTCTTTCCTTTAAAACTTCATTTCAGAGATAATCAGGGATACTTTTTCCGTCAGGGAATAGTAGAAGAACTTTATACCATCATTCCTGATTTTGGTATAGACAGCAGGTCCTTCATCGGAGAACCCAGACTGATTAATTTCCATAGCTATTACCTGCTCGTTAACCATCTTTTAGGTGTGGTTAATGCAATCGGCAGAAGCGGACTGGCCGACGAGCAGACACTGATCAGTTTGCTTTATGATGCCTACTGGGCAGAAGAAGAAGCTGATACGACAGGGCTTGTTGCACACTTGCTGAACAGTACCAGGCTAACGGTTAAAGGGAATCTGCTGACTAACCTGAACAATATGGACGAAGCCAGTGCGCCAAGAACACATCCGGCTATCTATATAGATTTTCCTAATCCATTAAACAAAAAGGTTTTCTCCAGAGAACTGATTAAGCCAGAAGGGAAAGAAATCGTTTTCAGCCGCTATTTTGCTAAAGAAGATGTTGAAATTACGATTCGTCCCGTAGACCTGGACCGTGACCTGGAAATGCTGCATGAGTGGTTTCACAGAGAACACGCTTTGAAAATATGGAAGATGAACTGGCCTATCCGTGAACTGGAAACTTTTTACCGGACACTGCTGGCAGGAGATGTGGTAAATAGCTATATCGGAGAAGCCAATGGAGTGCCAAGCTTTAATTTTGAAGTATACTGGGCATGCAGGGATCTGGTTGGTAATTACTATGATGCTTTACCCAATGATTATGGTACCCATCAGTTTATTGCACCGGTTGATCCCAAATTGAAATATGCTTCACCGTCTACGCAATCTATACTTGATTTTGTCTTTGCTGAACCAAAGGTTGGAAAAATGGTAGGTGAGGGATCTGTAGATTCTATGGCATCTATTATGAACAAAGCCCATGTTGGTTTCAAAATTGAAAAGGTGATCGAGCTGCCTGATAAAAAAGCAAATCTGAATTTCTGTTACCGCGAATGGTACTGGGCAAAATTCCCTGCTGCCAAAGATTTCCGGAATGAACTGGTATCAGAGCTGAGTACTAAAAAAGTATAGGCAAATACCAGGAGCGCCTGTCCCTGAGCTAAAGGACGGGCTGCCTGAATGAAGAATTTAATTTGTGGCAGCACAACAAAAACACCTTAAAATGACAACGACAAATTTCACAGGAAGCATAGAGCCCCTGAATATTACTATATGGGAAAAGGTAAACCTGAATCTGTTTGCTAAGACACTTACAGAGCTTATGCATGAGCATGTTGCTCTCCCGCTGATCACCGGTAAAGACGAAGATGGTTTAATCCATTTCAGATTGAATACTGATCATGAAAATATCTATTATACTTTTTCAGGTTATCCGCGGATGCTGGATTACTGGCATGTGCTGAAGCCTTCCATTAAAAAACATGAAAATGGAAAAGAAAGACCTGCAACAGATGTTTCAGCTTTCTTTGTGGAAGTGCAGGAAACTTTTGGGCTGAATTCTTTTACCCTGGCACATTATATAGAAGAAATCCTGCATACTTTATATGCTGATGCTTTCATGTTATCCAAAGGCCGTATTGCAGTAGGTACACTGGCTGATGCAGATTATCAGACTATCGAACACCAGATGGAAGGTCACCCCTGGATTATAGTTAATAAGGGCAGACTGGACTTTAATCATACAGATTATCTGAATTATGCTCCGGAAGCCAATAAGAACATAAAACTGTTGTGGATTGCTGTGCATAAAAGCCGTGCTGCTTTTAAAGCTGTAGAGGAGATTAATGAAAAGGATTTTTTTGAAGCAGAACTGGGAAAAGAAACAGTTGCGGCATTTAAAAATGTTCTGTCTGCAAAAAATGCAGACCCTGCAGATTATTTGTTTCTGCCCGTACACGAATGGCAATGGAATAATAAACTGCTGATCCTGTTTGCCTCAGATATTGCCAATCAGCTGCTGATTCCTTTAGCCTCTGGTGATGATATTTATTCTCCTCAGCAAAGTATCCGTACTTTTTTTAATCTGAGTCATCCTGATAAACATTATGTCAAGACGGCAATTTCTATTCTGAATACTGGTACGGTAAGAGGGTTACCACCAAAACAACTGGCCATAGCACCGCGTTTAACGGCATGGCTTAAGCATATCCTGCTGGGTGATCAGTATCTTCAGGATCTTGGTTTGATCCTGCTGGGTGAAGTTGCCACTATCGGCTATTTACATCCTGATTACACGGAGATCAAAGATCCGCCATTTCAGTACAATGAATACCTGGGTGCCCTGTGGCGTGAAAGTCCGGGAAAATTCCTGAAACCCGGGGAGCGTTTAATGACTATGGCAGCACTGCTTTATGTAGATGACAGCGGGAAAAGCCTGGTAGCCGAGCTGATAGAAAAATCGGGGCTTAAAGCCGGAGAATGGCTTATGAGTTATCTGAATGCTTATCTCAGACCAATATTGCATATCTATTATCAGCATGCTGTTTGTGTGAATCCGCATGGAGAAAATGTGATACTTGTAATGGAAAACTATGTTCCTGTTCGTATCGTCCTAAAAGATTTTGCTGGTGACATCCTGCTTAATGAAGAAGCACAGGCAAAATTACCCAAAGATTTTTCAGAGAATATGATCCTCTCTTCTAACCCGGAGAGCGTACCACTGGTTATACTTATTGGTGTTTTTGAAGCCTATTTCAGGTATCTGGGAGACATCTTTGAAACGACTACAGGTTATGATGAAAAATCTTTCTGGAGAAGTGTGTACAATGTCATACAGACTTATCAGGATGAACATCCGGAGCTGAACGCCAAATTTGAAAGATATAACCTTTTTGTTCCGCACTTTAAACGTTTGAATATCAATAGTCAGCGCTTATTTAACGGATATAAAGAAACTACAGGATTTGCAAGATCATTTAAAAGCGGCGAATTAGGAAATCCGCTCACCCAGTTCAGAACTGAGGAGACCGTATCCTTAAAAGAAAGTTAATGAAAACGATCATCCTGCAAACAAGATCAGTACTGCTGTTGCTGCGGCAGGCAGTACAGGGCACAGAGAAGAAATTTACTACCGGCGGCATTAACAGGGCAATAGTCCTGCTGTCGGTCCCCATGGTTCTGGAGCTGACCATGGAATCTCTTTTTGTGTTCGTGAATATATTTTTTGTCAGTAAGCTTGGTGCGAATGCCATTCTTATTGTAGGAATTACCCAGTCTATAAATGCAGTTGCCTATTCGGTAGCTATGGGCCTTAGTATTGCTGCCTCTACCATTATAGCCAGGCGCGTTGGAGAGTCTAACTTTAAAGAGGCCGGTTCTACTGCTATGCAGGCCATTTATGTCGGTGTAAGCATCGGTGGAATCATTGCTGCAGGTTTGTGTATCTTCTCTAATCAGGTATTACGTGCAGTAGGTGCTTCAGATTCACTGATTGTATACGGACATTTGTTTTCTCAGCTCATACTGGGCAGTGTGTTTTTACTGATCCTCAGAATGCTGTTAAACGGAATATTCCGGGGTGCCGGAGATGCAGCTATGGCGATGCGGAACTTATGGGTCTCCAATCTCCTCAATATTATACTCTGCCCTATACTGATTTTTGGCTGGGGTTTTATCCCTGGCTTTGGTCTTACCGGAGTTGCTCTGGCCACTGTGATTGCCAGGGTTATAGGTGTAATCTATCAATTCTGGTATCTGATCAGAGGCAGGACAATTATTGTGATCAGGAAGGCACAGCTTGCATTTGTTCCCGGAATCGTGAAGAGCATTTTGCGTCTGGGTTTTGCAGGTACTTTTCAATACCTGATTCCTTCTTCCAGCTGGCTGATCATGACCAAGATCATTACCCATTTTGGTGCTGACGCATTTGCCGGATACATTATCGCTCAGCGTGTAGCTTCAGTAGCTACAATGCCGGCCTGGGGAATCGGAAACGCTGCAGGCGTACTGACCGGACAGAATATGGGCGCCAATCAGCCCGAACGTGCCGAACAGACCGTATGGCGTGCAGGCTGGTTTAATATGTGCTTTTTAAGTCTGGTTGCTGTATTCTGGTTGTTTTTTGCCAAAGATGTCATTGGCATATTTACCAGCGTACCCGGCATACTTCAAAACGGAGTCATGTATATACAGTATTTGTCCATTGCTTATGTTCTGCTGGGTTATACCATGGTGATTTCCAGGGCGCTGAATGCTGCCGGAAATGTAAGACAGCTGACTATGCTCTATGTACTGATGTTTTATATTACCCAGCTTCCGTTAGCCTGGTTTCTGGGGATTAATATGAACTGGGGAACTAAAGGAGTCTTTATCGCTATTCTCACTTCCGAACTGGTACTGGCTATAGCCTGTATTATCATCTTCAGAAAAGGTGACTGGAAGAAAACCAAAGTCTGAACAATATGACCGTCTGGTCTTAATTATTAAAAATTAAAAACGAAACAACATGAGCATGTCACCAAAATTACAAGAAGTTTTTGCTACTGCCTTAGCACTTCCTGCTGATCAGATCACTAACGACCTGGCTTATCAGAGTGTACCGGAATGGGATTCCATGTCACATATGATTCTTATTGCAGAACTGGAATCTAAATATTCAATTACTATTGAAACCGAAGATTTACTGGAAATGAATGATGTTACCAATGTCATAACGGGATTAAAAAAATACGGAGTAGAGGCTTAATTAAACATGTCTCTGCAGATTACCTCTATAGTATCCGGAAATCATTGAAAAGAAGATGATTTCCGGATACTCAATACCTGGCCGGCTGCCTGAAAAGATTCACTTGCTTTTAAGAGGGATCATTCCTATGAAAAACAAAATACAACAGCATGAAACTTTACGATTTAATACAAAGCAATAAAAATCTGGTTTTTACAGATGCGCTGACAGATCTATCCTATAGTGTCAGTGAATTTCATCAGTCTATCAGCATAGATGATAAAAAAGCAGTGGTGTTTTTATATACAGATAATATGATCGGTTCGGTAGAAGTGTTTTTAAACTTTCTGCAAAGCCGTTTTACAGTAACCTTATTAAGCCCGCAACTGGATATACAGTTTAAGCTGGAACTGGAACAGGCTTATCAGCCTTATTATATCTATGATCCTTCCCGTACCGAAATTGATGGATTCAGTGCTTATACTGCCTCTTCAAGGATTCAATTGTTCAAAAATGAGTCTGAGCCGGATTATCCGGTACATGAAGAGATCAAATTATTGCTGAGTACTTCAGGAACGACAGGCTCTCCAAAATTTGTCAAGTTATCAGATCAGAACTTAGTACAGAATGCCCATTCCATTCTTGAATTCCTTCCTATCCTGGAAACTGATGTAACACCATTGAATGTGCCCATCATTTTTGTCTACGGCTTATCTATTTTTACCAGTAATTGTATTGCCGGCGGAAGAATGATCTGTACCAACAGGGATATTTTACAGAAAACCTTCTGGGAAGATTTTGATAAATATGCCTGTACCTCTATCGGTGGTGTGCCCTATGTTTATGAGATGCTTAACCGCATCGGCTTTTTCAAAAAAGTATATCCTTCATTAAGATATATGACACAGACTGGCGGAATTCTTAACCGTACACTGGTGCAGGTGCTGGCCGAACACAGTACCAGACAGGAAACACAGTTTTTTGTCATGTACGGACAGACCGAAGCTGCCGGAAGAATGGCTTATCTGCCGCCCGCTGATCTGTTTACTAAAAATACTTCAATCGGTATTCCGATTAAAAACGGAAGTTTTGAGATTGACCCGGACAGCAGTGAACTGATCTATCTTGGACCTAATATTTTTGGTGGTTATGCCAAAAAGCCCGAAGATCTGAACACCTTTCATCATAGTGAACGTTTACAGACAGGCGATGTAGGCAGAAAAGATGAAGATGGTTATTACTATATCACCGGAAGGATCAAAAGGATTGTTAAATTATTCGGAACCCGGATGAATCTGGACGAAGTAGAGCTGATTCTTAAAAATGCACTGGGCGGGGAAACTTTTGTCTGCATGGGTATCGAAGATAAATCTATACTGGTACTTCATTTAAATGAAGAACTGGTAGCAGATCAGGTGAAATCGATATTGAAAGAGAAACTAAACGTGCATCCGAGTATGGTTAAAGTTAAATTCGTGGAGTCGGTTCCGCTGACACCAAATGGTAAGATAGATTACAGTACTGCGATCCAGCTGATGGATTAAAGTTTAGCCGGATTTGAAACCGGTTGACGGCTGACTGTTAAAGGATCATTAAAGCTAATGGTGGTGGTGTCTCCTGAAGCCTCAGTTTCGTAAATCTGCAGGTCAAAATAACGGGCGGCTGCAATCATATGGTCAAAAATATCGGCCATGATGTATTCGTAGTCGGCCCATTTTGTCGTGCTGGTAAAGGCATAAAGCTCAATGGGTAAACCATTGGGTGTAGGGGCAAGATGTCTGACCATCATCGTCATTTTTTTATGCGTGCCCGAATGGCTGTTCAGATAATTATCAATATACTTTCTGTAAAGCCCGGCATTGGTCAGGTTTCTGCCATTGATTAAAAGTGATTTGTCTATACCTAAACGTTCATTGTTTTTATCAATGTCTTTTTGCCGGTGTTCAATATAACTGGTCAGAGACTGAATTTTTTTGAATTCTTCTACTTCTGCAGGAGTGATAAACCGGATGGTTGCCTGTTTAATCAGAATGGCTCTTTTGATTCTTCTGCCACCGGCCTCGCTCATCCCACGCCAGTTCTGAAAAGAATCTGAAATCAGCGAATAGGTAGGAATAGTGGTGATGGTTTTATCGAAGTTCTGTACTTTAACTGTAGTCAGGTTAATGGCAATAACATCTCCGTCGGCCCCGTATTTTGTCATCGTGATCCAGTCGCCAATTCTTACCGTATCATTGGCCGTTACCTGTATACTGGCCACAAAACCCATGATAGTATCCTTAAACATCAATAGTAATACAGCCGAAATGGCACCCATTGCCGTAAAAAATGCAATTGGAGATTGTCCGGTTAAATGCGAAAATATAACTACAGCCCCCATCAGATAGAGGATCATCCTGATCACCTGTATATAGCTGTCTATCGGTTTTTCCCGGAAAGTGGATTTAGTCCGCAGGTCATCGCCGCTGGCTTTAATCAGTGCCATCAGCATCCAGATCACAATAAATACCATATAAACATCAGTAATGGCATTCATCGGTTTGATCATATCCGGGAAATCTGAAAACAGAGTCGGAATGACTGCATTAACCAGTATCAGCGGAGCGCACTGAGCCAGGAAATGCGGGAACCGGTTATTGAGTAAATGATGAAAGAATTTAAATTTTGAACGTTTACTAAAACGGATTAATGCAATCCGGAGTATCCGTCTTACTACATAATGAAAAACATAAACAATTCCGATCAGGGCAAAAAGGAGCAGGAAAAGATTGACAAAAGCTGCCAGATCTTCGGGCACGCCCCATTTAACCAGCAAATCATAAGTCCAGCGGCTGCTCGTGTTTAAAGTATGGGTAAATTTAAATTCTCTCATTCAGATTCTTCAATATTCCGGATGGCTGTACTTAACGGGCTTTAAAAAAACTTTCTTTTAATTTTTGTGCATCTATTAGCGGTGCAGGCTCATCCAGTCTGATTAACCAGCCTTTTTGTTTCAGTAAAGCAATTTCCACCTTGGCTACAGAAAGATCTTTTCCTTTGATGTTTTCACGATAGGTCAAAGGTGCGGGAGGTTCAATGTTGGCTGCGGTAGAGAACAGTATTTCAATATTGAATTTTGGCCACAGTTGTATATCTCCGAGATTGGCTGAGAAAATCTTTTTTGCACTGTGTGCAGGTATAACTGCTGCAAATTCACCTTTATAGTTCCCGCCTTTTTCTGTCGTTAAAGTAGCCAGTAACTGGAAAGACGTTTCGTTAAGTAAATTGAAATGTGCAACTGCTGTACTGTGCTGATCGGTAACCAGACCCAGATATACGCCTTCTCTGATAAATTCAGCAACCGGGGCAGCTACTGGCTGACGGTTGGAAACTACGGTGTTTTCATCAGGAATTTCACCATGTACCAAAGTTACTTTTGAAGCCTGCACAGGAATTTCAAAGTCATTTGAATCAGTAACGCCAATAGTGTCCTTGTCAATTATCCGGGTAATATAACCCTCTATATTTTCGTCAACAAAACGGACGAAATCTCCTAAGTTAAAGTTCATATAATTTTCTTTTAGTGGAATCGGTATGCTATTCTATACAAACCTAAGGAAATATATAGAATAATGGAGACCGGGAGGAGGGATTGATCAGGGGATGTCATGCGGCTAACCTGGGTGAGTGTGCAGATCAGTTCCATAGCAGCTCCATAGTGAGTCCACGTTTTTATGGAAAAAGGTGGACTCGACGTGGACTCATTGTGGACTCGGGGTGGACTCATAGCGACTTTATCCGGCTTTCTTTCTATCTTTGCCTGCACAGTGAAATTTTATGGCAGAAGAGAAACAGATTAACAACCCGCTGCACGGGAAAACATTGGAGTTTATACTCAAACAACTGGTCTGGCACTATGGGTGGCCTGAGCTGGGTGCGCTGATTAAGATTGCCTGTTTCAATAATGACCCGAGTCTGAAATCCAGTCTGACTTTTTTAAGAAAGACAGAGTGGGCAAGAAAAAAAGTAGAAAAACTTTATCTGAATACTTTCCATTAAGCTGTTTTCAGGTGTTATGCCTTAGCGTCTTTTGCCGGCGGTAAATAACATTCTGTATCCCGCAAACAGCCTGTAAGTCTGTGTTTTCGTTTTTTTATGTTTCAATGGGATTAAATTTGAGTTAACCCCTTGATTTATAAAATGTATTGTCATACCTTTGCAGTCCCTTATTGAGGGGTAAAGTTTTTAATAACAATATAGAAAAAACAAAAAAACAATGCCAACCATTCAACAATTAGTTAGAAAAGGTAGAGTAGCACTGGAGTTCAAGAGTAAGTCTCCGGCGTTGGACAGTTGTCCACAGCGAAGAGGTGTATGTACACGTGTATATACCACTACCCCTAAAAAACCAAACTCAGCAATGCGTAAAGTAGCGCGTGTACGTTTGACCAATGGAAAAGAAGTTAACGCTTATATTCCTGGAGAAGGTCACAACTTACAGGAGCACTCTATCGTATTGATCCGTGGTGGTCGTGTTAAAGATTTACCAGGTGTACGTTATCACATCATCCGTGGAGCATTAGATACTTCAGGTGTTGCTGGTCGTAACCAACGTCGTTCAAAATACGGTACTAAACGCCCTAAACCAGGACAAGTAGCTGCCGCACCAACAAAAGGTAAAAAGAAATAATTAGGAGGAACAGAAAATGAGAAAGTCAAAACCAAAAAAGAGAATTATCCTTCCTGATCCAAAATTTAACGATGTTCAGGTGACGAGATTTGTAAACAATATGATGTACGATGGAAAAAAATCTATCGCATATTCTATTTTTTATGATGCAGTAGAATTAGCTGAGAAAAAAGCTGGTGAAAACGGATTAGAAGTATGGAAACGTGCTTTAACTAATGTAATGCCTGCAGTAGAGGTTAAGTCACGCCGTGTAGGTGGTGCTAACTTCCAGGTTCCTACAGAAGTTCGTCCTGACCGTAAAATTGCTTTAGGCATGAAATGGTTAATTTCTTATGCACGCAGACGTGGTGAAAAAACCATGAAAGAAAAATTAGCAGGAGAAATCGTTTCAGCTGCTAAAGGTGAAGGCGCTGCAGTGAAAAAGAAAGAAGATACGCACAAAATGGCTGAAGCCAACAAAGCGTTCTCACATTTCCGTTTTTAATTATTGAAAACATAAGATGTCTAGAGATTTAAGATTTACAAGAAACATTGGTATTGCTGCGCACATTGATGCTGGTAAAACCACTACAACAGAGCGTATCCTTTATTATGCTGGTGTTAGTCACAAAATTGGTGAAGTGCACGAAGGTGCTGCAACAATGGACTGGATGGCACAGGAGCAGGAACGTGGTATCACTATTACTTCTGCCGCTACTACTGTTGGTTGGAAATACAGAGGACAGGATTACCATATTAACATCATTGATACACCGGGTCACGTGGATTTTACCGTTGAGGTAAACCGTTCACTGCGTGTATTAGATGGTTTGGTATTCTTATTTTCTGCGGTTGATGGTGTTGAGCCTCAATCTGAAACTAACTGGAGATTAGCTAACAACTACAACGTTGCCCGTATTGGTTTCGTTAACAAGATGGACCGTTCAGGTGCAGACTTCCTGAAAGTTGTCGGACAGGTTAAAAGTATGTTGGGAAGTAATGCAGTTCCATTACAATTACCAATCGGTTCTGAAGATAACTTCACAGGTGTGGTTGATTTAATCAACAACCGTGGTATCGTTTGGAATGAGCATGATAAAGGTATGACCTTTACTGAAGTGCCAATTCCTGAGGATATGATTGATGAGGTTGCTGAGTGGAGAGAAAAATTATTGGAATCAGTTGCTGATTACGATGAGACTTTGATGGAGAAATTCTTCGAAGATCCAAACTCAATTACTGAACGTGAAATCTTAGACGCTTTACGTAAAGCAGTTTTAGATGCTACAATTGTGCCTATGGTTTGTGGTTCATCTTTCAAAAACAAAGGTGTACAAACTATGCTGGACTATGTGATGGAATTATTGCCTTCACCAATGGATTCAGAAGGTATTGTTGGTACTAACCCTAATACTGGTGAAGAAATTTTACGTAAACCAAGTGAAGCAGAGCCTTTTGCAGCTTTAGCATTTAAAATTGCAACAGATCCTTTCGTTGGTCGTTTATGTTTCATCCGTGTATATTCAGGTAACTTAGAAGCAGGTTCATACATTTATAATGCACGTTCTGAAAACAAAGAGCGTATCTCCCGTATCTTCCAGATGCACGCAAACAAGCAAAACCCGATTCCTAATGTTGGAGCTGGTGATATTGCTGCGGTTGTAGGTTTCAAGGATATTAAAACAGGTGATACACTTTGTGAAGAGAAAAACCCAATCGTTCTGGAGTCAATGGTATTCCCTGAGCCGGTTATCGGATTAGCTATTGAGCCTAAAACTCAGGCTGATATCGATAAATTAGGTATGGGCTTATCTAAACTGGCTGAAGAAGATCCTACGTTCAGAGTTCAAACTGATGAGGAAACTGGTCAGACTGTAATCTCTGGTATGGGTGAGCTTCACTTAGACATCCTGATTGACCGTCTTAAACGTGAGTTTAAGGTTGAGGTTAACCAGGGAGCACCACAGGTTGCTTACAAAGAAGCAATCAATGGTACTGTTCAACACCGTGAAACTTATAAAAAACAATCAGGTGGTCGTGGTAAATTCGCGGATATCCAGGTTGTTATATCTCCAATCGATGCTGATTTCGAAAAAGGTGGTTTACAATTCGTAAACGAAATTACAGGTGGTTCAATTCCACGTGAATTTATCCCTTCAGTAGAAAAAGGTTTTGCAGCTTCAATGACTAACGGAGTTTTAGCAGGATACCCACTTCCTGATATGAAAGTTCGTTTAATTGATGGTTCATTCCACGCTGTCGATTCAGATGCTTTATCTTTCGAACTTGCTGCTAAAATGGCATATCGTGAGGCATTACCTAAATGTAACCCGGTATTGATGGAGCCAATCATGAAAATCGAAATCTTAACCCCTGAAGAAAACATGGGTGATGTTATCGGTGACATGAACCGTCGTCGTGGTCAGCTTTTAGGTATGGATACACGTAATGGTTCTCAGGTAATTAAAGCAACTGTACCTCTTTCTGAAATGTTTGGTTATGTAACTCAGTTACGTACTATCACTTCAGGTCGTGCAACGTCTACTATGGAGTTCGATCACTACGAACCAGCTCCTAAAAACGTTATGGATGAGGTAATTGCTAAATCTAAAGGTAGAATCAAATCTGCTGAATAATTTTTAAAATAAACCGGCTGCCTGTTATTAATAGCTCTAACAGGCAGCTTTAAATAAAAATAACATGAGCCAAAGAATCAGAATTAAATTAAAATCTTACGATTACAACTTAGTAGATAAATCTGCTGAGAAAATCGTTAAGACTGTAAAGCCTACGGGTGCAGTTGTTAGTGGACCAATTCCATTGCCAACAGAAAAGAAAATCTTCACTGTTTTACGTTCACCACACGTGAACAAAAAAGCACGTGAGCAGTTTCAATTATGTGCATACAAACGTTTGTTAGATATTTATAGCTCTAACTCTAAAACTGTTGATGCTTTGATGAAACTTGAATTACCTAGCGGTGTTGAAGTAGAAATTAAGGTTTAATGCTTTTTTAGATTACAACAAAAAAGGCCTCCGGATTTCCGGAGGCCTTTTTTGTTTATTTGATTTTAGGATTGAGGATCAGTTAGATACCTCTGCTTTTATATTCGTCAAGTTTGTTGCGTTCATCCTGCAGTTCCCTTGCTAATTTCTTTTCTTTCTCATTCGCCTTCACTTTATAAGCCTGGTATTCCTGAGAGATTTCTTCATAAAGTCCGCTTCTGTATTTCGCTTCATGTATGTTTTTGGCAGATCTGATCGTGACAAAGGCAAAGCCCAGTGCCAGGACAATGATCAGCGTCCATACGATCGTATTATAAGTCCCTTTGGCAAAAGAAATTCCCAGAAAGGTAATCTCATTTACCTTTGAGTTTGAACTGGCCAGCGAGCTTTGATTTCCTTTGATCTGATTATTCAGATCGGCAATTGTTTTTGCCTGTTCAGCTACTTTGGCATTGGCACTTTTATAGGTACTCCGTTCTTTTCTGATCGAATCAGTAACACTTTTATAAAAAGCAGAAAGCCTGTAAGGATTAATCAGTTTATAGGTATTGAGTGTTTTTGATTTTGACAGCATAAACTCGTACTGGCCTTTTAAGCTCGGATCAGTTTTAGTACTGTCAACAGGTGGTTTTACCTGGGCACCTGCCTGTATAAAAGACAGGTTAATCATCACAAGGGTAAGGAGCGGGAATAAAAATTTGTTCATTTGGAATAGATTATTTATAATTTAACAATGAGATTTTAATTTTATTGTGTTTTGATTGTAGATAGTATATTTGTCTCAATGTCGGTATTACTATTTACAATTATTGTCTTAGCGGGTGCTTTTTTAGCAGGACTTGTCGGTTCTTTAACTGGTCTGGGTGGCGGAGTGATCATAATTCCCTTATTAACACTGGTTTTGGGTGTTGATATTCATTATGCTATCGGCGCCTCAATTGTTTCTGTTATTGCAACTTCCTCGGGGTCGGCAGCGGCTTATGTTAAAGAAGGGATAACCAATATCCGTATCGGAATGTTTCTGGAAATTGCAACCACGATAAGTGCGGTCATAGGGGCGGTGATTACTGTTTATATCAATCCCGGCTATATAGCTGTTATTTTTGGCTGTATCCTGCTTTTCTCTGCGGCGATGATGGTCAGGAAAAAAGTAGATCACTCTGATGACAGAGCGACAGGCGTGCTGGCTAATTTCTTTAAATTAAACGGCAGTTATCCGACTGCTGACGGAACAGTTAAGTACGGTGTACATAATGTAATAGGCGGCTTTATAATGATGTTTATTGCCGGTATTATCTCTGGTTTACTTGGGATAGGGTCCGGGGCTTTAAAAGTAGTCGCGATGGATAATATCATGCGTCTGCCTTTTAAGGTATCTACAACCACCAGTAATTTTATGATGGGCGTGACCGCTGCAGCGAGTGCAATTGTCTATCTGCATCGTGGTCAGATTGATCCTGGAATAGCTATGCCGGTTACGCTGGGTGTACTGACAGGCGCAACAGTCGGCTCAAAATTGCTGGTGAAAACAAATACAGACAAACTAAAGATTATATTTGCCGTGGTGGTAACTTTCCTGGCACTGCAAATGATTTATAACGGATTATCGGGAAAATTGTAATGAAACAGACAGGTAAACATTATTTCGCAGATAAAGACATACAGGTAATCCTGGGGACTTTGCTTCGTGTAGGAGTGATCGCTTCGATGCTGATTGTTTTTATCGGAGGGCTGATTTATCTGAGTGGATACAGTCGTGAAATTATCGATTACAGCGTTTTTAATCCTTCAAAAACAAAATATTCTTCGATTCTGGCTATCTTTCAGGGACTGAGTGCATTAGACGGAAAGGCAATTATACAGTTCGGTACATTACTGCTGATTTTTACGCCTGTGACCAGGGTTGTGTTTTCAATTTTCGGCTTCCTGATTGAGCGGGATTATTTATATGTGCTGATCGGACTGTTTGTCCTGTGTGTAATTCTGATCAGTTTGAGTAACAAGCTGGTAGGATAAAATCTCGCTTAACTGCGTTTTATCAGATCTCTTCAAAAATATTAGCAATTATTTGCAAAATAAATTCGCTAACTATTTGATCATTAAGATTTATTTCTTATTTTTGCCCTCCCTTAATAGGGATGTGTATCCACCTTGAACGAAGCCCTACTGCTTCGATGGGTGTTAAATTAAAAAAAGAAAATGTCAGGTATTATTGGAAAAAAAGTAGGAATGACCAGCATTTTCGACGCCGATGGAAAAAACATTCCATGTACGGTGATCGAAGCTGGGCCTTGTGTAGTTACACAGGTTAAGACCGCAGAAAAAGACGGTTACGTTTCAGTTCAGTTAGGCTTCGATGAAGCTAAAGAAAAGAACACCACCAAGCCTTTGAAAGGCCATTTTGCGAAAGCAAGCACAACTCCAAAACGCAAGTTGGTAGAATTTGAACCGTTTGAGGAATCGTTGAATTTAGGCGATACTGTAACGGTTAACATTTTTGCTGAAGGCGATTATGTTGATGTAGTTGGTACTTCAAAAGGTAAAGGTTTTCAGGGTGTTGTGAAACGCCATGGATTTGCGGGTGTGGGTGGACAAACTCACGGTCAGCATAACAGAATGCGTGCGCCAGGTTCATTGGGTGCGGCTTCGTATCCAGCACGTGTATTTAAAGGTATGCGTATGGCAGGTAGAATGGGTGGAGATAGAGTGAAGGTTCAAAACTTACAGGTTTTGAAAGTTTATGCAGATCAAAATCTTGTTGTAGTTAGTGGTTCCATTCCAGGAGCTAAAGGTTCTTACGTAATCTTAGACAAGTAAGCAGATGGAATTAAATGTAGTAAACATTTCAGGAAAAGAGACAGGTGCCAAGGTGCAACTTCCTGAGTCGGTATTTGGTGTAACACCTAGCGATCATGCAATTTATTTAGATGTTAAACAGTATTTGGCTAATCAACGTCAGGGTACTCACAAGTCTAAACAACGTAATGAAATCGCTGGTTCAACACGTAAATTGTACAAACAAAAAGGAACTGGTGGTGCTCGTGCGGGTAGTATCAAATCTCCATTGTTCAATGGTGGTGGTCGTGTATTCGGTCCTCAACCACGTGATTACAGTTTTAAACTGAACAAAAAATTAAAATCTCTGGCACGTAAATCTGCGTTGTCATACAAAGCTCAGGATAACAATATCCTTGTTTTAGAAGATTTTACTTTTGATTCAATCAAAACTAAAAATTACGTATCGTTAGTTAATGCTTTAAGCTTAACTGGTGAAAAAACTTTGTTGGTTTTACCAGTACAGGATAACAATATTTATTTATCAAGCAGAAACATTCAGAAAGTAAAAGTAATTACTGTAGATCAGATCAATACATATGATGTATTAAACTGTGGTAAACTTTTGTTAACTGCAAACACTGTTAAAACATTGGGGGAGGCATTTGCCAAGTAATATGGAATTTTTAAAGAAACCAATACTAACCGAAAAAGCATCTGCACTTACAGAAAAGTCTAGTCGCTTTACTTTCCAGGTTGAACACAAAGCAAACAAATTGCAGATTAAACAGGCTATCGAAAAAATGTATGGTGTTAACATCCTTGCAATCAATACTATGGTTGTAAACGGAAAGTTAAAATCAAGAAATACAAAAGGTGGTTTAGTTACGGGTCGTAGCCCTAAATACAAAAAAGCGATTGTTACTCTGGCAGCAGGTGAAACAATTGATTATTACGCGAACATTTAATAAGAATTGAATATTTTATAACTATGGGCTTAAGAAAATTTAAACCAGTCACTCCGGGTACCCGCTTTAGAGTTGGGGCCAGTTTTTCGGAGATTACAGCAACCAAGCCCGAAAAATCATTGGTTGTTTCTTCTAAGAAATCGGGAGGACGTAACAATACAGGAAAGATGACTATGCGCTACATGGGTGGTGGTCACAAAAAATCTTACCGTTTAATTGATTTTAAACGTGATAAGTTTGATATTCCTGCAACAGTTGCTACTGTTGAATACGATCCGAACCGTACTGCGCGTATCGCATTATTACATTATGCTGATGGTGAGAAACGTTACATTATTTCACCAGAAGGCTTACAAGTTGGGCAAAAAGTATTATCAGGTGATACTGCAACTCCGGAAATCGGAAATGCTTTAAAATTATCAAATATCCCGTTGGGATCAATTGTACACAACGTGGAGATTCATCCAGGTCGTGGAGCTCAATTGGCTCGTAGCGCTGGTGCTTATGCACAATTAGCTGCTCGTGATGGTAAATATGCGACATTGAAAATGCCATCAGGTGAGACAAGATTAATCTTGACTACTTGTTTAGCAACAATCGGATCTGTTTCAAACTCAGATCACGCAAATGAAGTATTAGGTAAAGCAGGTCGTAAACGTTGGTTAGGACGTCGTCCTAGAACACGTCCGGTTGCGATGAACCCTGTCGATCACCCAATGGGTGGTGGTGAAGGTCGTTCATCAGGTGGTCAGCCTAGATCAAGAAATGGCATGTATGCTAAAGGCTTCAAGACCCGTCAACTTAAAAAATACTCAAATCGTTTCATCATAGAGAAAAGGAAGAAATAATGGCTCGTTCGATTAAAAAAGGACCTTATATTGACCATAACGTAGAGAAGAAAGTAGTATCTATGAATGATTCAGGCAAAAAGTCTGTCATTAAAACTTGGTCTCGCAGATCAATGATCTCACCAGATTTCGTGGGTCATACATTTGCAGTGCATAACGGTAATAAATTTATACCGGTATACGTAACAGAAAACATGGTTGGTCACAAGCTGGGAGAGTTTGCTCCAACCAGAACATTTAGGGGTCACTCTGAAAAGAAAAAATAATTAAGAGATGGAAGCAGTAGCGAAATTAAACAATTGTCCAACCTCACCACGTAAGATGCGTTTGGTTGTAGATCTTATCAGAGGTGAGCGTGTTGAGAAAGCATTACATATTTTAAAATTCACCAATAAAGATGCAGCAATAAGAGTTGAAAAACTTTTGTTATCAGCAATCAAAAACTGGGAAACTAAAAATGAAGGTTCTCGCCCTGAAGAAAACCAATTATATGTGAAAACTATAATGGTTGGTGGCGGCCGTCAGTTGAAAAGACTGAGACCAGCACCTCAAGGTCGTGGTTACAGAATACGTAAGCGTTCTAACCATGTAACTTTGATAGTAGATAGTAAAAACGTTGAAACTCAAACTAATTAGTAGAAATGGGACAAAAAGCACATCCAATAGGAAACAGGTTAGGAATCATCAGAGGTTGGGATTCTAACTGGTTCGGTGGCAACAACTATGCTGACAAATTAGTTGAGGACGAAAAAATAAGAAAATACCTTTCTGTGCGTATCGCAAAAGGAGGAGTAGCTAAAGTAGTTATCGAACGTACGTTAAAACGTATCACTGTAACTATCCACACTGCACGTCCCGGTATCGTAATCGGTAAAGCAGGAGCTGAGGTTGATAAAATCAAAGAAGAGTTAAAGAAACTGACTAAAAAGGAAATTCAAATTAACATCTTTGAGATCAAACGTCCTGAGCTTGATGCACAACTGGTAGCAGAAGGTGTAGCAAAACAATTAGAAGCAAGGATCTCTTTCCGTAGAGCCATGAAGTCAACTATCGCATCAACAATGCGTATGGGAGCTGAAGGTATCAAGATAATGACTTCAGGTCGTTTAGGTGGAGCAGAGATGGCTCGTAACGAGCAGTATAAAGAAGGAAGAATTCCTTTGCATACTTTCCGTGCTGATATTGACTATGCATTAGCTGAGGCATTAACTACCTATGGTAAGATTGGTGTTAAAGTATGGATCTGTAAAGGCGAAGTTTATGGTAAACGTGATCTTTCTCCAAACATTGGTGCAGTAAGTAACGCTCCTGGTAAAGGTGGCAGACCTGAAGGTGCTTTTGGTGCAGGTGGCAGAGACAGAGATAACCGTGGCGGTGGTGACAGAAGAAACGACAACAAAGGTGGTCGTGGAAGAGGTCCAGGTCAGGGTGGTCCAGGTCAAGGCGGTCCAGGTAGAGATAATAGAGGCGGAAACACTCCTAACAGAGGTCCTCGTAAATAATTAGTTAACAGATCGTTTTACGATAATATTAAGATAAAATGTTACAGCCAAAAAGAACGAAGTTCAGAAAGATGCAAAAGGGCAGAATGAAAGGTTTAGCTACACGTGGAGCTGAATTATCATTCGGGTCTTTCGGGATTAAATCTTTAGAGGCGACCTGGATTACAAGTCGTCAGATAGAGGCAGCCCGTATTGCGGTAACTCGTTTCATGAAACGTGAAGGCCAAGTGTGGATTAGAATTTTCCCGGACAAACCGGTAACTAAGAAACCAGCTGAAGTACGTATGGGTAAAGGTAAAGGTGCTCCAGAGTACTGGGTAGCTGTTGTTAGACCAGGACGCATCATTTTTGAAGCTGAAGGTGTACCTCTAGAAGTTGCTAAAGAAGCAATGAGATTAGCTGCTCAAAAATTACCTATCCAAACAAAATTTGTAGTACGTAGAGATTACGTAGAAGCATAGAAAAAAGTTTTGGGGTCAATGTTGTAAGTAACTTGTTATTATAACCGCTAGACCCAGAACATAAAAATTAATAAAATGAAGAACTCAGAAATCACAGGGCTTTCAACAGAAGAACTAGTAGTCAGGATTGCAGAAGAGAAAGAAAACTTAGTTAAGTTAAAATTTGCACATACAATTTCGGCTATAGAGAATCCTACCCGCATTACTAAGGTAAGAAAAGACATCGCCCGATTAAATACTGAAATGACTAAGCGTAAAGCACAGTCAGCTAGTGAAACTAAATAACTTTAGAGTCGAAATGGAAAGACAATTAAGAAAAACAAGAACCGGGTTGGTGGTAAGCAACAAAATGGATAAATCTGTTGTTGTAGCGGTAGAACGTAAAGTGAAGCACCCGATCTATGGTAAGTTTGTTAAGAAAACTACCAAATTTATGGCTCATGACGAGAAAAACGATTGTGGTATTGGTGATACAGTACTTATCATGGAGACTCGTCCGCTGAGTAAAAACAAGAACTGGAGATTAGTGGAAATTTTAGAAAGGGCTAAATAACATGGTACAACAGGAATCAAGATTAAACGTAGCCGACAATAGCGGCGCAAAACAAGTATTGGTTATCCGTGTACTTGGTGGAACCGGAAAGAGATACGCTTCTATTGGTGACAAAATCGTTGTTACCGTTAAAAGTGCATTGCCTTCAGGTAACATTAAAAAAGGAACCGTTTCTAAAGCAGTTGTTGTAAGAACAAAGAAAGAGATCAGACGTAAAGATGGTTCTTACATCCGTTTCGACGATAATGCAGCAGTCTTATTAAATGCACAAGATGAGCCGCGTGGAACACGTATTTTTGGCCCGGTAGCGAGAGAACTGCGTGAGAAACAATTCATGAAAATTGTATCATTAGCACCGGAGGTATTATAAAATGAAAAATAAAGTAACTGTTCAGCCAAAAATTAAAATCCGTAAAGGAGATTTAGTAAAGGTTATCGCTGGTGATTCAAGAGGCCAGGAAGGTAAAGTACTTTCTGTATTAATTACTAAAAGCAGAGTACTGGTAGAAGGTGTAAACCTTGTATCTAAACATACAAAACCAAATGCTGCTACTCCAAACGGAGGTATCATTAAAAAAGAAGCTGCTCTTCATATTTCTAACGTTGCGTTAATTGATCCTAAATCAGGAAAAACTACGCGTGTTGGCAGAAAGCTTAATGCTGATGGGAAATTAGTTAGGGTATCTAAAAAATCAGGAGAGGAGATCAAATAATGACTTACATACCAAGATTAAAGACTAAATACAAAGAGGAAATTGTAACTGCTCTTAAAGAGAAGTTCAATTACAAAAGCGTAATGCAGGTTCCTAAGTTAACTAAGATATCTGTCAACCAAGGTGTTGGTCGTTTCTCTGTAACTGATAAGAAGATTATGGATAGCTCTATTTTAGAGATGTCTACAATCACTGGTCAGCAGGCAGTAGGTGCGAAATCTAAAAAAGATATCTCAAACTTCAAATTACGTAAAGGTATGCCGGTAGGTGTACGTGTAACTTTACGTGATAACAACATGTTTGAGTTTTTAGATCGTTTAATTTCCGTAGCTTTGCCACGTATCCGTGACTTCAAAGGTATTAACGACAAAGGATTTGATGGAAAAGGTAACTACACATTAGGTATTACTGAACAAATCATCTTCCCTGAGATCAACATTGATAAAATCAGTAAGATTTTAGGTATGGATATTACCTTTGTAACATCTGCAACAACTGATGTTGAAGCAATGGAACTTTTAAAGCAATTTGGATTACCGTTTAAAAACCAAACTCTTAATACAGATCAATAATGGCAAAAGAAGGTGTAAAAGCTCGCGAAATTAAGCGCCAGAGATTGGTAGCTAAGTATGCAGACAAACGTGCAGAATTAAAAGCTGCAGGTGATTTCGAAGGATTAGATAAGTTACCAAAAAACTCATCACCAGTACGTTTACACAACCGTTGTAAATTAACTGGCCGTCCACGTGGTTACATGCGTACTTTCGGTATATCAAGGGTTACATTCCGTGATATGGCATTAGCAGGAAAAATTCCTGGAGTTACCAAAGCAAGCTGGTAAAATCGTTTTACGTTAGAAAGTTTTACGCATCATGCGTTTAACTTCTAACGTTATACGTTTAAATAGAAAAATTAACCGATGGAAGGTCGCTCCGAATAGTTCGGAAAGGAAACCACTATCACAAATCAACAAAGATGAATACAGATCCAATAGCAGATTATCTTACAAGAGTAAGAAATGCCATTAAGGCAAATCACAGAATTGTAGAAATTCCTGCATCAAATCTTAAAAAGGAAATTACTAAAGTACTTTTTGACAAAGGTTACATTGCCAACTACAAGTTTGAGGAAACAACAGTTCAGGGAACGATTAAAATCGCTTTGAAATATAATCCGATCACTAAAATACCTGCTATCCGCACTTTAATGCGTATCAGTAAGCCAGGTTTAAGGCAGTATGCAGGCGTTGATAATATGCCAAGAGTATTGAACGGTTTAGGTATCGCTATCCTGTCAACTTCTAAAGGAGTTATGACAGATAAAGAAGCAGCCAGACTAAACATTGGTGGCGAAGTTTTGTGTCACGTTTATTAATTAAAGGAGGATAGCAAAATGTCAAGAATAGGAAAAGCCCCAATTAATGTACCTGCTGGAGTTACAATTACAGTTGATAAGAACAATTTAGTAACTGTAAAAGGACCAAAAGGTGAATTACAACAAGCAGTTGATGCAGACATCACTGTTTCTCAGGAAGATGGTGTACTTACAGTAGCACGTCCAACTGAACAAAAAAGACATAAAGCATTGCACGGTTTATACCGTTCATTGTTAAACAATATGGTTATTGGTGTAACAGAAGGTTACAAAATCCAACAGGAATTAGTAGGTGTGGGTTACCGCGCAACTAATACAGGTAATACACTTGATCTTGTTTTGGGTTTCTCTCACCACTATGTTTTCCAGTTACCGGAAGAGATTAAAGTGACTACTACTTCAGAAAAAGGTCAGACTCCTAAAATCATTTTAGAAAGTATTGACAAACAACTGATTGGACAAGTAGCAGCGAAAATACGCTCGTTACGTGCACCAGAGCCATATAAAGGTAAAGGTATCAAGTTTGTAGGCGAAGTGTTAAGAAGAAAAGCAGGTAAATCAGCTTCTAAAAAATAATCATCATGGCAGGGAAAAAATTATCTCGTAGAGATCGTATAAAAAAAGGAATCAGAAAAAGACTTACCGGTTCTGAAAGCCGTCCACGTTTATCAGTTTATAGAAGCAATAAAGGAATTTATGCTCAAATCATTAACGACGTAACTGGAAGCACAATCGTATCAGCATCATCATTATCAAAAGACTTTTCTGGTAATGGAAATAAATCAGAGCAATCTGTAGCTGTAGGTAAATTAGTAGCTGAAAAAGCAATCGCAGCTGGCATTAAAGAAGTTGTTTTCGATAGAAATGGCTATTTATACCATGGTCGCGTAAAATCGTTGGCAGAAGGTGCCCGTGAAGCTGGTTTAGTATTTTAATCTGAAAATAGGATAAGAATGTCAACTATCAATATAAAAAGAGTTAAGACTAGCGAGGTCGAATTAAAAGACCGTTTAGTTAGTATACAGCGTGTTGCCAAAGTAACCAAAGGTGGACGTACTTTCAGTTTCTCAGCTATCGTAGTTGTTGGAGATGAAAACGGAATCGTAGGTTATGGTTTAGGTAAAGCAAAAGAGGTAACTGAAGCTATCGCTAAAGGTATCGATGATGCTAAAAAGAACTTGGTAAAAGTTCCTTTATTAAACGGTACTGTTCCTCACGAACAAATCGGTAAATTTTCAGGTGGTTTTGTATTAATCAAACCAGCTGCAATTGGTACCGGAGTTATCGCGGGTGGTGCAATGCGTGCTGTATTAGAGAGTGCTGGTGTACACAACGTATTAGCAAAATCAAAAGGTTCATCAAATCCTCACAACGTGGTAAAAGCAACAGTAGATGCTTTAACAAAAATGCGTGATGCTTATACCATCGCACAACAACGTGGTGTTGATTTAAACAAAGTTTTTAACGGATAAGAACATGGCTAAGATCAAAATAACCCAGGTAAAAAGTATCATTGACAGAAGCGAACGTCAAAAAAGAACTATGCAGGCATTAGGTTTAACTAAAATGAACCAGTCTGTTGAAGTTGAGGCTAACGCTGCTATCATTGGGATGGTGAGAAAAGTGAATCACTTAGTAGCTATCGAAAGTATATAATTCGCAGAGGTTGTAAATTAGTTTATTATTACTAATTTGCAACCTTTGTATATGTTTAACCGTTGCCCTGATTAGTGAAAGCGAAGGGCAGCACAATAAGTTTCAAAATGAACTTAAGTAATTTAAAACCTGCAGTAGGTTCTACTAAGAATAGCAAGAGAATTGGTCGTGGTACTGGTTCTGGTCGTGGTGGTACTTCCACCCGTGGTCATAAAGGTGCTGGATCCCGTTCTGGTCATAAGACTAAAATCGGTTTTGAAGGTGGTCAGATGCCATTACAACGTCGTGTACCAAAGGTTGGTTTCAAGCCAATTAACCGTGTTGAATATGTAGGCGTTAACTTAGACGTTTTACAAGGTTTAGCTGAGAAATTCAGCTTGACTACTATTGATTTCGCTACTTTGCAAGATCATGGTTTAGCACACAAAAATGATCTTGTTAAGATCCTTGGTCGTGGTGAAGTAAAAACTAAAATCGAAGTTAAAGCACATGCTTTTTCTGCAACTGCACAGAAAGCTATTGAGGCTGTTGGAGGCTCAATAGTAAAATTGTAATTAATTATAATTAATGAAGAAGCTCTTTACTACTTTAAGTAATATTTGGAAAATTCAGGAATTAAAAGAGCGTATAGTATTTACGCTCGTAATTCTTTTGGTCTACAGGTTCGTTTCTCACGTGGTTTTACCAGGTGTGGATGCAACAGCTTTAGGCGATAATCAGAAATCTGGAATCCTGGGTCTGCTGGATATGTTTGCAGGGGGATCATTCTCCCGCGTATCTATTCTTGCACTTGGGGTAATGCCGTATATTTCTGCATCAATTGTAGTTCAGTTATTAGGTATCGCTGTTCCCTCTTTCCAGAAAATGCAAAAAGAAGGAGAGAGTGGCAGAAATAAACTAAATCAGATTACCCGTTACTTAACTGTAGCTATTACAGCTGTTCAGGCTGTTGGTTATGTAAAGACGCAGGTCCCTGCAGAAGCAATTCTGATAGACCACACTTTATTCTTTGTTCTTGCAACTTTTGTTTTATCCGCAGGTACTTTGTTTGTAATGTGGTTAGGGGAAAAAATCACTGATAAAGGTATAGGAAATGGTATTTCACTAATCATTATGGTTGGTATTATTGCCCGTCTTCCGATAGCTTTACAGCAGGAGATCAGTTCAAGATTTGTTGGAGATGGTGGCTTAATCGCGCTTGTTCTGGAAATCGTAGCACTGTTTGCTGTTGTAATGTTTACTATCCTTATTGTTCAGGGTGTCCGTAAGGTACCTGTGCAGTATGCAAAACGTATTGTTGGTAACAGACAATTCGGTGGAGTAAGACAATATATCCCATTGAAAGTAAATGCAGCAGGTGTAATGCCTATCATCTTTGCTCAGGCACTGATGTTTATTCCAACTACAGTTACTCAGTTTTTCCCTAAATTACAGAATACCTGGTTAGTTCAGTTTAGTGATCCTACTTCACTGGCCTACAGTTTAACTTTTGCATTTTTAATCATTGCTTTCACATTCTTCTATACTGCGATTACTGTTAATCCGGTACAGATGTCTGATGATATGAAGAAAAATGGCGGTTTCATTCCTGGTATTAAACCTGGTTTGTCTACCTCATCATTCATTGATGATGTAATTTCCAAGATCACCTTTCCAGGTTCAGTATTCTTGGCAATTATCGCTATCCTTCCATCGATTGCAGTAAAATTTGGTATCAAATCAGAATTTGCGCATTTCTATGGTGGTACATCCCTGCTTATTCTGGTAGGTGTTGTATTAGACACTTTGCAACAGATTGAAAGTTATTTATTAATGCGTCATTATGATGGGTTAATGAAAACAGGAAGAGTAACAGGTCGTACCGGTGTAGCAGCTGCAAATACAAGCAGCAGCAGCGCTGTAATTTAATATTGAATGTCTAAGGTTTATTATAAGTCTCCCGAAGAGGTAGAGCTAATCCGGGAAAGCTCATTACTGGTGTCAAAAACACTCGCAGAAGTAGCGAAAATCATTGCACCAGGAGTTACTACGATGCAGTTAAACAAACTCGCGGAGACTTATATACAAGATAACGGAGCAATACCAGCATTTCTAAATTATAACGGATTTCCATACTCGCTTTGTATTTCTCCAAATGAACAGGTTGTTCATGGTTTTCCAGGTGATTATGTGATACAGGAAGGCGATTTGATTTCTGTGGATTGCGGTGTGATTAAAAACAACTTCTTTGGTGATTCGGCTTATACTTTCTCTATCGGAGAAATTAGCCCTGAGCGTCAGAAGCTGGTGGATGTCACCCAGGAATGTTTAAAACGTGCTATCGATAAAGCTGTTGTCGGATCCCGTATCGGAGATGTGGGGTTTGCAGTTCAGTCTTTAGCGGAAGAGAACGGTTTTGGTGTCGTGAGAGAGCTTGTTGGTCACGGTGTTGGTGTTAAATTACATGAGAAGCCCGAAGTACCTAATTACGGGAAAAGGGGCACAGGGATGAAATTAGAGGAAGGGATGGTAATTGCCATTGAACCAATGATCAATGCCGGTACAGCTAATGTAAAGTTTTGGTCTGATGGCTGGACAGTTACGAGTCGTGATAATTCTCCATCGGCACATTTTGAACACACAATCGCTGTTAAAAAGGGAAAAGCAGACGTTTTATCAACCTTTTCATTGATTGAAGAAGTTTTAAAAGAAAAAAGGTAAATAATTAAATATTTTTATTTAATTTTGCAACCCTGTTTAATAGCAGCTAATCAAGTAAAAATCAATATTATATGGCTAAACAAGCCTCGATTGAACAAGACGGTGTAATAAGAGAAGCATTATCAAATGCTATGTTCCGCGTTGAGCTGGAAAATGGTCATGAGATTATTGCTCATATCTCGGGTAAAATGAGAATGCACTACATTAAAATATTACCTGGGGATAAAGTAAAATTAGAGATGTCGCCTTACGATTTGTCAAAGGGCAGGATTACTTATAGATATAAATAAAATGAAAGTTAGGTCATCAATTAAAAAACGCAGTGCTGATTGCAAGGTTATTCGTCGTAAAGGTAAGCTTTACGTTATAAACAAGAAAAATCCTAAGTTCAAGCAGCGTCAAGGTTAAAAGAAATTATTGAAGTATGATTAGATTGAATGTACAGGTTACTCAATCTGTCGTCAAATAATCAAACATTTAGTACAAATATGGCAAGGATATCAGGTATAGATTTACCAAGAAACAAAAGAGGCGAAATCGGACTAACTTACATCTTCGGTGTAGGCAGATCAACTGCTCAGCGTATATTAACTGAGGCAGGTATCGATTTTAGCAAAAAAGTACAGGACTGGTCTGATGATGAGTTATCAGCGATTCGTACAATCATTAACGACGGAATTAAAGTAGAAGGTGCTTTACGTTCTGAAGTTCAGTTAAACATTAAACGTTTAATGGACATTGGTTGTTACCGCGGATTACGTCACAGAAAAGGTTTACCAGTGCGTGGACAACGTACTAAAAACAATTCTCGTACTCGTAAAGGCAAGAGAAAAACAGTTGCTAACAAGAAAAAAGCTACTAAATAAAATTAGTAACGAATAATAATTATGGCTAAGAGTAAAAAAGTAACCAAAAAGCGTATTGTTGTTATTGAACCAGTTGGTCAGGCACATATCAATGCGACTTTTAATAATATCATTGTTACCCTAACAAATAACAACGGTCAAACTATTTCATGGTCTTCAGCTGGTAAAATGGGCTTCAAGGGTTCTAAAAAGAACACTCCATACGCTGCCGGACAAGCTGCATCTGATTGTGGTAAAGTAGCTTTTGATTTAGGTCTGCGTAAAGTAGAAGTTTTTGTTAAAGGTCCAGGTTCAGGTCGTGAGTCTGCAATCAGAACATTGCAAATCTCTGGTATCGAAGTTACCTCAATCAAAGATATTACACCGCTTCCACACAATGGATGTCGTCCTCCTAAGAAGAGAAGAGTTTAATTTATTAATTTTTAAAGCTAAGAGTCTGCAGCTTAAGGTTGCATGATACTTTAAAACAAAAAGAAATGGCAAGATATACAGGACCAAAATCCAAAATCGCGCGTAAATTCAGAGAACCAATTTTTGGTCCTGATAAAGTATTAGATAGAAAAAACTATCCTCCTGGACAGCACGGTGCGTCTAAAAGAAGAGGTAAACAGTCTGAGTATTCAGTACAGTTAATGGAGAAACAAAAAGTTAAATATACTTATGGTGTATTAGAGCGTCAGTTCCGTAACTTGTTTACTAAAGCATCTTCCCGTCAGGGCATTACAGGTGATAACTTATTACAATTATTAGAAGCTCGTTTAGATAATACAGTTTATAGATTAGGTATTGCAACTACTCGTTCTGCTGCTCGTCAGTTAGTTAGCCATAAACACGTAACAGTGAACGGTGAAGTAGTAAATATCCCTTCTTATCAATTGAAAGCTGGTGATGTTGTTGCAGTTCGTGAAAAATCTAAAACTCTTGAAAGCATCACTAATTCAGTAGCAGGAAGAGTAATCAATAAGTTTAATTGGTTAGATTGGAATGCATCTGAACTAAGCGGTAAGTTCTTAACTTATCCGAATCGCGACGAGATTCCAGAAAATATCAAAGAAAACCTTATTATAGAGTTGTACTCTAAGTAATAAATTTAGTTAAAGCCTATTATACAGGCTTTAACTATTTTACGTTACATAATTTTAATAACGATCTAAAAACATTATAAATGGCAATTTTAGCATTTCAGAAACCCGATAAGGTCATCATGCAGAAATCAACGGATTTCGATGGTATATTTGAATTTCGTCCTTTAGAACCCGGTTTCGGTGTAACAATTGGTAATGCCTTAAGAAGAATCCTTCTTTCTTCATTAGAGGGCTATGCCATTACAAGTATTCGTTTTTCTGGCGTATCACATGAATTTTCTACAATGAAAGGTGTTGTAGAGGATTTAACTGAAATTATCCTTAATTTGAAACAAGTTCGTTTTAAAAAAGCTGGTGATTCAGGTGAATCTGAAAAAGTCTTTATTGTAGTTAATGGCCAGGATCAATTTCTTGCAGGCGATATAACTAAATTCTCTAACAACTTCGAAGTCCTTAATCCGGAATTCGTAATTTGTAATATGGAGAAATCAGTTACTTTAGAGGTAGAATTAACTATCAATAAAGGACGTGGTTATGTTCCAGCTGAAGAAAACAAAATTAATGATGCTGTAGTTGGTGTAATTGCTATCGATTCGATCTTTACTCCAATGAAAAATGTAAAATACACGATTGAAAACTATCGTGTTGAACAAAAAACAGATTATGAAAAATTAATTTTAGATATCTCTACTGACGGATCTATTCATCCTGAAGAAGCATTAAAAGAGGCTGCTAAAATTTTAATTCAGCATTTCATGCTATTCTCTGATGAGAACTTAGTATTAGAATCTCAGGCTAAAGAAGAAACTAAAGAAGTTGATGAGGAAATTTTACATATGCGTAAAATCCTTAAAACTGAGTTAGTTGATCTTGACTTATCAGTTCGTGCATTAAACTGCTTAAAAGCAGCTGATATCCGCACATTGGCTGACCTGGTTTCTTATGATGTAGCTGATATGTTAAAATTCAGAAACTTCGGTAAGAAGTCATTAACTGAAATCCAGGAATTAGTAAAATCTAAAAGCTTATCATTCGGTATGAATTTAGGTAAATACAAACTGGACGAAGAATAATTTCAACAGACAAATAACAAATTGTTAATAGTGTGTAATTCCCTCTTTAATTAAGAAGAGACGGTACAGACTAAATAGAAAAAAAATGAGACACGGTAAAAAACACAACCACTTAGGCAGAACTAAGTCCCATCGTAAAGCGATGTTGGCTAACATGGCCTCATCATTGATCAAACACAAAAGAATCTCTACTACCTTAGCAAAAGCAAAAGCTTTGCGTATGTATGTTGAGCCTTTGATCACTAAATCTAAAAACGATACTACACACTCTCGTCGTACAGTTTTTAGTTATTTACAGGACAAAGATTCAGTTACTGAATTGTTCCGTGACGTAGCTGCTAAAGTTGCTAACCGTCCGGGGGGTTATACCAGAATTATCAAATTAAACAATCGTTTAGGTGATAATGCTGAGATGGCATTAATCGAACTGGTTGATTACAACGAAGTTTACGGTAAAGAAGCTGCTACTGAAGAAAAGAAAACAACACGTCGTGGTAGAAGTAAATCTACTGCTAAGAAAGCTGACGCTCCTGCAAAAGCAGAAGCTGCTGCTGAAACTGAAGCGGTTGTTGAAGCTCCTGCAGCTGAAGAAACAAAAGAAGATAAAGGAGAATAATTTATTCCTTTCTTTATATAAAGATGCCTCTCTGAATTTCGGAGAGGCATTTTTCATTTATATCATATTTTTTTGCCGGTAATGAAACTAACATCAGCTCATGATGGTTTTCTTTCAGAGGCTCTAAGCTAATTTTATCGTATGTCAAATCCCGAAAATCTGGTTGTGTTCCAAGGCTTATTAAAAGATAGTCTGTCAGCAGGCACTTTTATAAAAATCTCTTTAGGTGGTTATACCGGAGAAGAAAAAGACCTGAAAAATATTTATGTCAGAAAGATCCTGATCAAAGGTACAGACCGTTTAGCTTTTACCTATCGTTACAAAACCAGGGATATCACTAAAAACTATATTTATACTGAAGGAGTGGAGCGGATAATTTCTTATCTGAAATCCGGGTTTAGAAACTGTACCTGTTTTACTACTGTCAATGACCTGGTACTGCAGGCTGGTAAAGCTGGTGTATATTCCTTAAAAATAAATAAACCTACCTCAACTGTGGCTCCGGCAGTAACTCATGATAAAGAGAAGGCAAGGCTTATAGAAACTATAGAGAAACCTTATCTGCATGCACTTCAGATTACGGATAAGCATGGGGTAGTTTATAAAAATGCACAGGACAAGTATAAACAGATTAACCAGTATGTGGCTTTGCTTGATCCGCTGATCCGTACTTTACCCGCAGGACAGTTTAAAAAGGTTGTGGATATGGGGTCTGGTAAGGGATATCTTACTTTCGCTTTATACGATTATCTGGTTAATGTGTTAAAGATTGAAGCGGGTGTTACTGGCGTTGAATATCGTCAGGATCTGGTAGACCTCTGTAATAAAATCGCTGCCGGATCAAACTTTAAAGGACTCGAATTTGTTCAGGGTACTATAGAAGATTATGAATCGGATGAGATCAACTTACTGATTGCTTTGCATGCCTGTGATACGGCTACTGATGATGCCATTTATAAAGGGATTAAAGGGAACGCTGAACTGATTGTGGTTGCTCCATGCTGCCATAAACAGATCAGGAGACAGATGGAAAAAGGGAAGGCCTCCAACGAACTTGATTTCTTAACCAGATACGGAATCTTTATGGAACGCCAGGCAGAGATGGTGACTGATGGAATCAGGGCACAGATACTGGAATACTCGGGGTATAAAACAAAGGTTTTTGAATTTATCTCGGATGCCCATACACCGAAAAATGTATTGATTGTTGGCGTGAAAACGAAAGATCAGTTAGTAAACAGAGCGGAGCTGCTGGATAAAATCAGGCAGACAAAAGAATATTTTGGCATTGAGTATCATCATCTTGAAACTCTGATGCAAATCTGAGGTATTTGCAGCTACATAAAATGTCAATTATGACAACCTGTCAGAATTGTAAAAGGTTTTTATTTACATTTTAACCAAAATATAAAAACCAGTGCCTGTTTAACTGACAAAAGCCAATTGGCACATTGCTTGTTAAATAGAATTAGGAAATAAGAATTCATAACATAAACAAAGATAAAATAGCATGTCAAAAATTATTGGTATAGACTTAGGAACAACAAACTCTTGCGTAGCCGTAATGGAAGGTAACGAACCTGTAGTTATAGCCAACAGTGAGGGGAAACGTACAACGCCATCCATTGTTGCATTTGCAGAAAATGGTGAGCGTAAAGTAGGTGATTCTGCAAAACGTCAGGCAATCACTAACCCAACAAAAACAATTTATTCAATTAAACGCTTCATGGGCAGCAGCTTTGCTGAGGTTGCTAAAGAAGTTGGTCGTGTACCTTACAAAGTTGTTAAGGGCGACAACAGTACTCCACGTGTTGAAATTGATGACCGTAAATATACTCCACAGGAAATTTCTGCAATGATCTTGCAAAAAATGAAAAAAACTGCTGAAGACTTTTTAGGTCACGAAGTAACTGAAGCAGTTATTACTGTTCCTGCTTATTTCAATGATGCTCAACGTCAGGCGACTAAAGAAGCTGGTGAGATCGCTGGTTTAACAGTTAAACGTATTATCAACGAGCCAACTGCTGCTGCTTTAGCTTACGGTTTGGATAAAGCACATAAAGACATGAAAATTGTTGTGTTTGACTGCGGTGGTGGTACTCATGACGTTTCTATTCTTGAATTAGGTGATGGTGTATTTGAAGTAAAAGCTACTGATGGTGATACACACTTAGGTGGTGATGACTTTGACCACATTATCATTGACTGGTTAGCTGCTGAATTCAAAGCTGAAAATGGTATGGACCTTAATCAGGATCCAATGGCATTACAACGTTTGAAAGAAGCTGCTGAAAAAGCTAAAATTGAGCTTTCAAGTACTACTTCTACTGAAGTAAACTTACCATATATTACTGCTGATGCAAGCGGACCAAAACACTTGGTTAGAACTTTAAGCCGTGCTAAATTTGAGCAACTGGCAGCTGATCTGATCAAACGTACTATCGAGCCTTGTAAATCTGCATTGAAAAATGCTGGTTTGAAAACTTCTGATATTGATGAGATCATTTTAGTAGGTGGTTCTACACGTATTCCTGCTATTCAGGAAGCTGTAAAAGCATTCTTCGGTAAAGAACCATCTAAAGGTGTAAACCCTGATGAGGTTGTAGCTATCGGTGCTGCAATTCAAGGTGGTGTTTTAACTGGTGAGGTTAAAGATGTATTGTTATTAGACGTAACTCCTCTTTCTTTAGGTATTGAGACTATGGGTGGTGTAATGACTAAATTAATTGAAGCGAATACTACTATTCCTTCTAAAAAAGCAGAGACTTTCTCTACAGCTGCTGATAACCAGCCTTCGGTAGAAATCCACATCTTACAGGGTGAGCGTCCAATGGCTGCTCAGAACCGTACGATTGGTCGTTTTATCTTAGACGGTATTCCACCAGCTCCACGTGGTGTTCCTCAGGTTGAAGTTGCTTTTGATATTGATGCTAACGGTATCTTACACGTAAGTGCAAAAGATAAAGCTACTGGTAAAGAGCAAAAAATCCGTATTGAAGCTTCATCTGGTTTAACTGATGAAGAAATCAAAAGAATGAAAGAAGAAGCTGAGCAAAATGCTGATGCTGACAGAGTAGCTAAAGAAGAAGCTGATAAAATTAACAGCGCTGATGCTTTAATCTTCTCTACTGAAAAACAATTGAAAGAATTTGGTGATAAAATCTCAGCTGATAAAAAAGCTCCGATCGAAGCTGGATTAGCTAAATTGCAGGCAGCTCATGCTTCAAGAAACTTTGCTGATATCGATGCAGCTCAGGAAGAATTACAGGCAGCATGGAATGCAGCATCTGAAGAGATGTACAAAGCTGGTCAGGACGGCGCACCTGCTGAAGGTGGTGCTGAAGCTAACGGTCAAACAGCTGACGCTGCTGACAACGTTACTGATGTTGACTTTGAAGAAGTAAAAGACGATAAGAAATAAGCTTATCTATCATATAAAAAAAGAGGGTAACTGAAAAGTTATCCTCTTTTTTTATGGCTTTTTATTTAGCCCTTTATTAATCCGGGCTTTAAATAGCAGCTGATTTTAGTTCCAGAGGTTTTCCGGATAAACACCGTCTTTAACCAATTGATCAATAGATGCCTGTACTATAGGCTTATCTTCTTTATAGGTTACGCCAAACCATTTGCTGTCAGTAGGGACAACTTTGAAATCTGCATTTTCTGAGCTCAGTAAACTGTCTGCTACCAGTGGAATAAAGAATTCTGCTTTTGGATTGTCTTTATTTGCATGTGCAAATTCTCTGAAAAGTTCTTCAGAAATTTTGAACATCTCTGGTGTAAAGCCCCAGAAATTCATAGATACACGAGTATCTAATGGCAATGGATATTGTTTTTCGTCTTCTTCGTAAACGATGGTTTCTCCTTCACGAAATACTTTGGTCCGTTCGATTACTTCTTCAAGATAACCGTCAGCACTAACTTTACATACACCACGTGATACAGAACCATAGTCTGATAATGTTTTACCAATCTCATAACCAATCATGGAGTAGTTGCTTCCGCTAACTTCGGTAGTTAAAAATTTAACCATTTTTTCATAAGCATCCAGACCGTAGAAATCATCAGCATTAATTACGCAGAATGGTTCTTTGATCGCATGTCTTGCTGCAAGAACAGCATGTGCAGTTCCCCATGGTTTGCTTCTTTCTATTTCAATATCAATACCGTATTGTTTAAGATCGAAATTCTGGAATACATAATCAGTTTCTATTTTTCCATTAAGTTTTGCGTCAAAGATCGCTTTGAAGTTTTCTACGTATTCCTCTTTGATAATAAACACTACTTTCCCAAAGCCGGCTTTGATAGCATCATAAATAGAATAGTCGATTATGGTCTCTCCGTTCGGACCAAAGCCATCAATTTGTTTCATGCTGCCATAGCGACTTGCCATACCGGCTGCGAGTATTAATAGGGTAGGTTTCATTGTTTTTATATTTTTAGTTCAGTGCATTTGATACAATTGCGTGCCATAAAAAAGCGTGTCCGAAAAATCAAACACGCTTAATTTTCTGTGAAGATAAGATCTTATTTATTGTATTTAAAATCGTGGTCTTTTTTTATGTTCAATAAAGAGTGATAGATCAGGCTGATGACGTTATCTACGTCTTCTTTATGGATCATTTCAACTGTGGTATGCATATAACGCAAAGGCAGTGAAATCAGTGCTGAAGGAACTCCTCCGTTTGAATAAGCGAAAGCATCTGTATCTGTTCCTGTTGAACGTGATGAAGCCTGGCGCTGGAAAGGAATATCATTTTTTTCAGCAGTTTCGATCAGTAATTTATTCAGATTGGTTTGTACTGCTGGTGCATAGGAGACTACTGGTCCTTTACCGCAGGCTAAATCTCCCTGAGTGATTTTATTGATCATCGGTGTAGAAGTATCATGGGTTACATCGGTCACGATAGCTACATCAGGTTTAATCCGGTGTGCAATCATTTCTGCACCTCTTAAACCTATTTCTTCCTGTACGGAGTTTACGATGTATAAAGCAAATGGTAATTTTTGTTTGTTTTCTTTAAGTAAACGCGCAACCTCAGCAATCATAAATCCACCTGCACGGTTATCCAGAGCCCGGCCTACATAGTAGCGATCGTTTAAGACCATGAATTCATCTTCATAAGTGATTACACAACCTACATGAACACCCAGTGCTTCAACTTCTTCTTTTGTAGTACAACCGCAATCCAGAAAAATGTTCTTTAAAGCCGGTGCTTCTTCTTTTTCTCCTGCACCTCTGGTATGAATTGCAGGCCATCCGAATACTGCTTTGACCAATCCTTTGTCGGTATGGATATTGACACGTTTAGAAGGAGCAATCTGATGATCTGAACCACCATTTCTGATTACATAAATTAAACCATCACTGGTGATATAGTTCACAAACCATGAAATTTCATCGGCATGTGCTTCTATAACGACTTTATATTCTGCTTTGGGATTGATAACGCCTACTGCCGTTCCGTAATTATCGATAAAACTTTCATCGATATAAGGTTTTAAATAGTCTAACCATAGTTTCTGGCCAGGGTACTCAAATCCTGTTGGGGATGGGTTATTGATATATTCTTCAAAAAACTGAAGTGATTTCTTAGTTACGACAGATACATGTTTCTGCTTCTCGTCTTTCTTTTTAGCCATCTTTATATTTTTATGATAAACAAATATATAAAGATGGCTTTAAGCATCAAGTCTATTATTGATATCTAAATCAATAATGACATAATCCAGAGTTGTTTTTTATTATAACGGAATATTTCCGTGCTTTTTACGTGGATTATTGACCACTTTATTTTCCAGCATCTTGAACGCCCGGATTAATTTAGCTCTTGTATCAGCAGGTTCAATGACCTCATCTATGAATCCACGTTCTGCCGCACGATATGGATTTGCGAAGATTTCCGCATACATTTTCTCTTTTTCAAGCAATTTGGCAGCCGGATCAGCAGCACTGGTAATCTCTTTTTTAAAGATAATTTCTGCAGCACCTTTAGCTCCCATGACTGCGATTTCTGCCGTCGGCCATGCATAATTCATATCTGCACCAATATGCTTGGAATTCATAACATCATAAGCTCCGCCATATGCTTTTCTGATAATTACTGTAATTCTTGGTACGGTTGCTTCACTAAAGGCATAAAGTAATTTTGCCCCGTTTTTGATAATCCCATTCCATTCCTGATCTGTTCCGGGAAGAAAACCCGGAACATCTTCCAGTACGAGCAAAGGGATGTTAAAACAATCGCAGAACCTGACAAAACGGGCTGCTTTGATGGAAGCATTATTATCTAATACGCCGGCAAGGTAGGCGGGTTGATTGGCAACAATTCCAATACTTCTTCCTGCCAGACGGGCAAAACCAACAACTATATTCTCTGCAAAATCTTTTTGTACTTCCAGAAAACTATCCTGATCGCTTAGCTGCTCTATTACACCTCTCACATCATAAGGCTGATTTGCATTCTCGGGTATAATTTTATTTAAAGCTGAACGGGTTTCATCCTGATCCTGTCTATAGGACAGCATTGCTGGTGTCTCTTCACAATTCTGAGGCATATAACTCAGCAATTGTTTAATATGATTAATGGCATCAAGCTCATTTACACAGGAGAAATGTGTTACTCCTGATTTTGTGGCGTGTGTACTTGCTCCACCCAGCTCTTCGGAACTTACTTCTTCGTGTGTGACTGTTTTAACTACGTTTGGGCCAGTTACAAACATGTAAGAGGTGTTTTCTACCATCAGGGTGAAATCAGTGATTGCAGGGGAGTAAACTGCGCCACCTGCGCATGGCCCCATAATAGCTGAAAGCTGGGGGATTACTCCTGATGCCTGTACATTGCGGTAAAAAATATCGGCATATCCACCCAGTGAGACAACACCTTCCTGTATACGGGCTCCTCCGCTATCATTTAAGCCTATCAGCGGAGCACCGGTTTTTAAGGCCATCTCCATGATCTTACATATTTTTTCAGCATGGGTTTCGGAAAGGGACCCCCCGAATATGGTAAAGTCCTGAGAGAAAATATAAACGAGTCTGCCATTTATGTTGCCATAACCGGTTACGACACCATCGCCGGGATATTTTTCTGTTTCCATACCAAAGTCAGTGCTCCGGTGGGTAACAAACATCCCTATTTCTTCAAAGGTACCTTCGTCCATTAAGAAATGAATACGTTCCCTGGCAGTTAACTTGCCTTTTTTATGCTGACTATCTATTCTTTGCGGACCACCGCCTGCATATGCCTGTTCTATTTTATCCTGTAGTAATTTTATTTTATTATCCATGGAATTAAACTCAGTTTTTATAAATGTATAAAAGAACCTCATTATAATTTATAATTCAGCAGATAAATTTTAACAAGATCAGGGTTTACCAGCGATATTGTAAACGGGTGGTAAAGACATCGTCTCTGATATCTTTATTATAATTAGGTAATTGTGTAGGGGAGTTGATTACTCTTTCGTTATAAACGGTTAATTTTAATCTTGAACTGAACAGGTAGGTTACGCCATAACCCAGCGTGCTGAATTTAATATCACCTGCGGTTGTATTATTATCAAGTCCTATCTGACTTTCCTTGATTTTTCTGTTCGGATCGTAAACGTCGTATGCCAGTAAAGCGCTGAATCTGCTTTTAAGAATTTGCTGGGTGAACCAGATATAATAACCTGTGAAATTTCTGAGATAAAGATCAGTGGCGGGTTGGGTAGAAAAGCTCTGACTGGCCAGTGCTCCGCTTACTGTACTGGAGGCAGCTACTCCTGGCTGTGTTCCGGTAACATATTCAGCTTTCAGGCTGGTAGTCCCAAAGGTGTTGTCATATTGGACCTGTATATTTCCGCCATAGTAATTCCTTTTCAGGTTAGAGCCTTTTATTGAGGGGTCGGTATTTTTGGTGAATCCGTTTCCATTATCTGAATAATAGGTGTCAGTAGCACTGCGAACTGACCCCTTATAAATGGAGCCTCCAAAACCAATATGAAGTTTTTTATTGGCAAGGCTATCAAATTTGAAAGACAGATTACCAATTACGTCTTTTTTTGAGTCATAATCTCTGGCAAACAGCCCACTGCCATTGACAACAGCCAGATCCATATTCAGGAAATGAAGTTCTCTGATAGGCTGATAGGATAACATTGCGCCAATATCACGTTCACGAGGCATCAGGGTTTGAAATACACGCGAACGTTCCGGAAAATCCCTGTAGCCGGAAGAGTACACAATCGAATAACCAAAAGGTCTGTTAAAAAGACCCGCGGTTAACTGAAATCTTTTGTTATCGGGTTGATGAAGTTGTATAAAGGCATCCATTAGCTGTACACCATTTTGTGTAGCGTCAATCTGAAAAACTATGCTGGAATATTTATCTACGCGGTCAATTTTAAGACGCCCCCTTCTGATCATAAATCTGTTATCGGAATTCTCTGCAAAATCTCCACCCGAAAAAGATGAAATTCCTGGTGACTGAGCCACTTGAAACTGTGTTTGGAGATAACCCGTAATCTTAATATCATGAATATCATAAGAAGATGGAGCATTATTACTCTGACTAAAGACTAACAGCGGATAAAATAAAATCAGGGTTAGCAGACTTTTTTTCATAGGTAGTTTATTGCTTTTAATGGTCATGAAGCTTTCGCGTGCTTTCAGGCACACTCAGGTTTCATAGGTAGTTTATTGCTTTTAATGGTCATGAAGCTTTCGCGCGCTTTCAGGCTTCACAGACATTATGTTGTTTAGGAATTGCGAAAATACAGTTATTGCTAAATTAATTCATCACGTAATCTGTAATTCCATTAACAGAATGAGCTTTCAGAAAACTTAATTACATTTTTTTTACATATTTTTTTGATAAAAAGGGGTTCTTGGTATTACATTTGGGAAGTAAAAATAGCTGAATCCGACAGAATGTCATTTTATAAGTATCGTCTACATATTGTTATAGCCTTCATAAGCATCTTCACCGTGAAGATGATTATTTCTGCTGCACCGGTATTTGTAGGTCATATGGACAAGAATGTAATTAAAACTGTTATTCTGCAATTAGAGCAGGAACATAGTTCTGATTGTGATTCAGGAAAGTCTTTACTCAAATTTATTGACTACAAACCTATAGATTTTCATAACACTTATACTTACGTACCATTATTAGTAGATTTTGGGATAAGGAATTGTTATATAGATCATTTTAAACGGTATGTAGATCCTTATCATCCTTCTGTACCCACACCGCCGCCTAACTTTTGCTAATCTTTATAGATTAAGCAGTCTGTCCAATGGGACAGACTGTAACTAAATAGTTATAAGTAATAATTAGCGCAGGAATGTTATGCAAAATGGAAACTCAACCTCTCCGCAGGTTGGATTGAAAAAATATATCTTAAAAAAGAATCTAAAGCGCGATTTACCGGCAAGTATTGTCGTGTTTTTAGTAGCCCTGCCTTTGTGTCTGGGGATTGCCCTGGCTTCGGGTGCACCATTGTTTGCCGGTATAGTTACTGGTGTGGTTGGTGGAATAGTTGTGGCCAGTGTAAGTGGCTCACAACTAAGTGTAAGTGGTCCGGCCGCTGGTTTGACAGTTATTGTACTGGGAGCTATAGCTCATCTGGGTAGTTATCAGGTGTTTTTGCTGGCAGTGATGCTGGCGGGACTGTTGCAAATTGTATTGGGTATAGTCCGGGCTGGGACTATTGGCAATTATTTCCCTTCAAGTGTGATTGAAGGAATGCTTGCTGCGATCGGTCTGATCCTGATTCTGAAACAATTACCTCATGCATTAGGAGTCGATAAAGACTTTCTGGATGAAAATCTGAGTAACGGTCATATGTATCAGGTTGTTCTGCAGGCGATAAAAATGCTCAATCCGGCTGCCATGATTATTACCATACTTTCGATAGCTATCCTGATCTTCTGGCCTAAGCTGAAAAAAGTAAGTGCTGTTCCGGCACCTTTACTGGTGGTTATACTTGGTGTGGTAATGACTTTGCTTTTCCAGCAAACACCTTATGCATTAAGACCTGAACAGATGGTTAGTATTCCTGTAGTAAGCGGGTGGACAGAATTCTCGAACTTATTCACTATGCCTGATTTTTCAGCTATCACTAATAAAGAAGTATGGATTGTTGCGATAACAATTGCTGTTGTAGCAAGTCTGGAGACTTTATTGAGTATAGAGGCTGTAGATAAGATAGATCCTGTAAAAAGAGTTTCACCAACCAACAGAGAGCTGATTGCGCAGGGAGTAGGAAATATGACGAGTGGTATGCTTGGGGGATTACCGTTGACTTCTGTAATTGTAAGAAGCTCTGCTAACGTAAATGCGGGTGGAAAAACTAAAGCTTCCGCTATTTTGCATGGCTGCTGGTTATTACTTTCTTTTCTTTTTATACCCGGTTTAATCAATATGGTACCGCTGGCCTGTCTGGCAGCCATCCTGCTGGTGACTGGTTATAAATTAACAAGAATTAGTTTATTCAAACATATGTATCACAAAGGCTGGGATCAGTTCGTCCCATTCTTTATTACTGTGGTTGCCGTTTTACTGACCGATTTATTAAAAGGTGTGGCAATCGGTATGTTGTTATCAGTGTTTTATCTGCTGCGTACCAACATGCGTAATCCTTTCTTTTACAAGATTCAGGAAGAAGGAAATAAAAAAAATCTGAGAATCAAGCTTTCTGAAGAAGTATCCTTTCTGAATAAAGCAGCAATACAGGTTGTATTGACGAAAATTCCTCAGGAAACAAATGTAATTATTGATGGCAGCAATTCCAGGTATATACATCCTGACGTGCTGGAAACCATTTTCAATTTCAAGCATAATGCTTATACAAAAGGTATTATCGTTACCTTAGTTGATATAAAAGAGCATTATATAGTACCAAAAATAACGGACAAAATTATTCAAGATATTCATAAAATATAAATATTATGTGTGCAACAAAATCAGAACCTCACAACCACAACATTACTTACGAAGGATTATTAAAAGGAAATAAAGAATGGGTAGCAGCTACTTTAGCTGAAGATCCTACTTTTTTTGATCGCTTATCAGCCGGACAAAAACCACCTGTTTTATGGATCGGCTGTTCAGACAGCCGTGTGCCGGCTAACCAGATTACGCACACTAATCCGGGTGACATTTTTGTTCACCGTAATATTGCGAATGTAGTAGTACATACGGACATGAATATGTTAAGTGTACTGGATTATGCAGTAAATGTACTGGAAGTTGAGCATGTTATTGTTTGCGGTCATTACGGATGTGGTGGTGTTGCAGCAGCAATGAGCAATAGACAATTTGGTATTATTGATAACTGGTTAAGAAATATAAAAGATACTTATCGTTTACATAATGATGAGCTTGACGGTATTGAAAATGAGAAAAAACGTACAGACAGACTGGTAGAGCTGAATGTAATAGAAGGAGTCTTTAATCTGACCAAGACATCAATCGTTCAGAACAGATGGGGTAATGGTAAAAAGCTAGGTATTCATGGCTGGGTATATAGTCTGGAAACCGGATTGATAAAGGATCTGAAAGTTACAACAGAATCTAATGATCATATCTCTTCTGTATTTAAAGTTGATGGTAAATAAATCATGAGGCTTCGGCTGATGCATCTGGTGATCAGGAATAACTGAGAACTTATTTATTATAAAAAAAGCCGGTATTAACCGGCTTTTTTTATAATTTGATTATCCCATGAAAGGGTAACGGTAATCCTTAGGCGGATCGAATGTTTCTTTAATAGTACGGGGAGAAACCCAACGTAATAAATTAATCATTGAACCTGCTTTATCGTTAGTACCTGAACCTCTGGCTCCGCCAAAAGGCTGCTGACCAACAACGGCACCTGTACATTTATCATTAATGTAGAAGTTACCTGCTGCATTACGTAAAGCATAAGATGCCTTATCAATAGCATAACGATCCTGAGCAATAACAGCTCCTGTTAAAGCATATGGAGAAGTTGTATCAATAATTTCCAATACCTGATCAAAATCAGCGTCATCATATACATATACACTTAAAACCGGTCCGAATAACTCTTCGCACATAGTTGTGTATTTAGGATCATCAACTACTAAAACTGTTGGCTCAATAAAATAACCTTTAGATTTATCATAGTTACCACCTGCAATGATTTCTACTCCCTTATCAGCTTTTGCCTGATCGATATATTTAGCCAGTTTGGTGAAAGAACGATCGTCAATTACAGCATTGATGAAGTTACCGAAATCTTCAGTTCCACCCATTTTGAAGGTAGCAAGATCACGCAGCATCAATTCTTTAATTTTTGGCCATAAACTTTTCGCAATATAAGTTCTTGAAGCAGCAGAACATTTTTGTCCCTGATATTCAAAAGCGCCACGTAAAATTGCTGTACTTGAAACTTCTGCATCAGCAGAACCGTGAATCAGGATAAAATCTTTACCACCTGTTTCACCCACGATACGCGGATATGTTTTGTATTTATGAATATTTGTACCAATTGTTTTCCATATGCTCTGGAAAACTCCAGTAGAACCTGTAAAGTGAATACCGGCAAAATCAGGACTGTTGAAAATAACTTCTCCGGCTTCCGGACCACCTACATAAACAAGGTTGATAACTCCGTCAGGTAAACCAGCTTCTTTGAAAATTTCCATCAATAAATTGGCAGCATAAATTTGTGTTTCCGCAGGTTTCCAAACAACCACATTACCCATTAATGCTGCTGATGTTGGCAGATTTGCTGCGATAGCAGTAAAATTGAAAGGAGTTAAAGCAAAAACGAAACCTTCTAATGGGCGCTGCTCAACTCTGTTCCAAACACCTTTTGGTGAAACAGGAGGCTGTTGCTTATAAATGTCAGCCATATAACTAACATTGAAACGCAGGAAGTCTATCAATTCACAGGCTGAATCAATTTCTGCCTGGTATGCATTTTTAGACTGACCGAGCATAGTTGCTGCATTTAATTTATAACGATACGGACCTGAGATTAACTCAGCGATCTTTAAAAATATAGCTGCACGTTGTTCCCATGGCAGATTTTCCCATTGAGGCTTTGCAGCTAAAGCTGCGTCGATAGCCTGTTGTACATGAGTTTTATCGCCTATGCTGAATTGTGCTAAAACGTGTTGGTGATCGTGCGGTGGAGTAACTGTTCCCTTTTTATCGGTATGGACTAATTTGCCTCCGATGTGCATAGAGATGTCACCTTTTTTTGAACGTGCTTCAGCTAAAGCAGCCTTCAATAATTCACGTTCTTTACTTCCTGGTGCGTAACCTAAAATAGGTTCGTTCTCAGGTGTTGGTACGTTAAAAAATCCTTTGAGCATGATATAATATTGTTGTTTGCACAAAGATAGTTTTTTATTTTATTGCCTGTCAATCCATTCTGCTATATGATATTCTTCTAACAGACCACAGGGCGAGAAAAATAATTCTTATTTTTGAGGTGCTGCTGTGGTTTACCGCCTAAACTTAAGCAGCTTTCACAACATGATAAAATACGTCCGATTACTATTGCTGCCCTTTTCTGTTATCTACGGTATAGTGGTAGTTTTAAGAAATAAACTCTATGACTGGGGCATTTTTAAGTCCCATAGGTTTGATATACCGGTAATTTGTGTAGGTAACCTGGTTGTTGGCGGTTCAGGAAAGAGCCCGGTTACTGAATATCTGGTACACTTACTTGGTGATTATAAAATTGCCATTCTGAGCAGGGGGTATGGAAGAGATACTAAAGGATTTTTATACGCCGATAAGACTTCAACTGCGAAATCGATAGGTGATGAGCCACTGCAGTTTTATCATAAATTTCCACAGTTGACTGTTGCAGTCTGTGAGGATAGGGTAAAGGGAGTGAGTATGTTGAGAGAGAGGCATGATGTGATTATACTTGATGATGCTTTTCAGCACAGAAGGCTGAATCCGGGATTCAGTATTCTGCTTTTTGAATTTCAGAAATTATTGGAATGGCAATTTTTACTACCTGCCGGGAATATGAGAGAACCTTTCAGGGGGTATAAGCGTGCAGATATTTTGCTCGTTACCAAATCACCACTGGAAATCGGTAGTCAACAAAAAAATCAATGTGCCGGACATTTTAAGCATGCGGCAGATCAGCTTTTTTTCTCTTCTATAGCTTATAAAGAGCTGCATGATCTTTATACAACCAAAGTTTTACCGGTAAATATACTGAAGCATAAAAAGGTGTTTTTATTGACAGGAATTGCTAATCCCGGGCCTTTGTTTGATTATCTGTCACAGTTTGCTCCGGCTATAGAACATCATGATTATCCGGATCATCATTCATTCAGTTCAGGAAATTTAAGTAAATTGGTAAAAGCTTTTCGCCAGGATCCGGCGAAAGAAAAAATTATTATCACAACAGAAAAGGATGCGCAGCGTTTATTTGATGTTACAATCAGAGAATTACTGTTAGATTTGCCTGTATTTTATCTGCCAATCCAAATAAATATTGATGCAGACTATAAAAAAACATTTGACCAAAAGATACTAAAATATGTTTCAGACACTACACGAGACCGTTGAATATATAAAGCTAAAATGCAATAATTTCCAGCCGGAAATTGGAATAGTACTGGGAACCGGATTAGGCGGCCTTGTGAATGAGATTGAAGTAGAATTTAGTCTGATGTATTCCAATATTCCGAATTTTCCGATTTCTACATTGGAGTTTCATTCGGGAAAATTGATTTTCGGAACACTGAATGGTAAAAAGGTAATTGCTATGCAGGGCAGACTGCATTATTATGAAGGCTATTCTATGCAGCAGATTACTTTTCCGATAAGAGTAATGAAAGCTTTGGGAATTCAGTATCTGTTTATTTCCAATGCAGCAGGTTCTCTGAATGCTGATTTTAAAAAGGGCGACCTGATGATTATAAATGATCATATCAATTTGCAGCCTGAGAGTCCTTTGCGTGGTAGAAATGATGCTGATATGGGACCAAGATTTCCTGATATGAGTCAGCCTTATCAGAAAGATTTTATTAAACGTGCGCTGGAAATTGCAGCAGCAGAAAAGATTAATTGTCATCAGGGAGTGTATGTTTCTGTAACCGGGCCTAATCTGGAAACTAAAGCAGAGTATAACTATTTGCGTATTATTGGTGGAGATGCAGTAGGAATGAGTACTGTTCCGGAAGTTATTGTTGCCAAGCATATGAGTATTCCGGTTTTTGCTATTTCAGTGTTGACTGATGAAGGTTTTACTGATGTTTTAGCTCCGGTCAGCCTGGAAGAAATACTGGAAACAGCAAGAATTGCCGAGCCTAAAATGACAAGAATATTAAGCCAGTTAATTCTTTCTTTATAATGCGTAAAACCATTGTTTTATTTCTTTTAAGCTGTGTCTTTTTTGGGGCAAAGCAAGTTGTTGCTCAGGATTTGAAGACTTCGGTGAATCAGAATAAAGAATTGGATTCTTTAAGAAGTAAACTGGAAAACAGTAAGGATTCAGTTATTTTTACCTCGAGATTTATCCGTTATACTACGCTTAAGCTGAATAAAGACAGTATCCAGACGCTGGCATTGGATACCAGTTTAAGGGGAATGCAAAATTTCAATCCGATAATACAGCCCACCAGGCCTACTATTAATACCGGAAACATTGGACTTGCCGCAAGAGATCTGTTATTTAATCCTTCTAAAACCATTGGTTTTGATCCTGGATTTCACTCACTGGATTGGTATGCCATTGGAAATGATGATATCAAATATTATAAAGCAAGAACGCCATTCAGCAATCTTTACTACGCGGGGCAATACAGTGGGGACAATGAGCAGCTTTTCAGGGTATTGCACTCTCAGAATATTAAGAAAAATTTTAATGTTGGAGCAAGTTATAACCGGATTGGTGCTAACGGTGGTTATCAGAGGCAAAGGGGAGATGTGTTGAATGGTACTTTCTTTAGCTGGTATACTTCACCCAATAAACGATATGCACTTTATGCAAATGCTATTTTTAATACGCTGAAGGCATATGAGAATGGATCGATTGTGAACGATAATATCTTTGGTGATAATCAGCTTTCTATCGACAGAATGTCTCAGAGTGTCAGGTTGTCTTCTGCAAGACAGATCTACAGAAAAAACACGTTTTTTCTGAAACAGACTTATTTTGTAGGTCGTATTGATACACTGGATCAGGAAATCAGTAAAAAGATATTACCTACCAATAAGATTTCCTATACCATAAAATATGATAAGGATTCTTATGCTTTCCAGAAAACCCAGTCAGATGATCATACTGTCCTGCCTTCTGGTATGCGTGATCTTTCTTATACCAATGACAGTACTTCGGTAAAACATATACAGAATGAATTTATCTATAGTTTTTTTCTTCGTGGAAAATCTAGCTCTGTAATCAAAAATGAATTGAAAATTGATGCGGGGATACGTCATGATTTCTATAATTATTCGCAAATGGTTGGTGTTTTACCTCAAACCACGACCAGTACCAATACTGATGCCAATGGGGTTGTTACAACGGTGACTAATACTGTGGATAACAAGTACTTTTCTAATTATACCAAGTCATTCCAGAATGTCACACTGCTGGGGTCCGCAGGTTATAGATTCAGTAACCGGATAGATCTGAACTTTGATGTGCAGCAAATATTCCAGGGCAGACAGGCCGGAGACTTTATGTATGAGGCCAAAAGTAATGTTCTGGTGAGCCACAATCTGGGCAGAATTGTATTGGGCGCATATATTCAGAATAAATCACCAGAAGAAATTTATGATACACATTATGGGAATCATTTTGGCTGGACAAATGCAGTTGCGGATCCCAAATATGCAGCCTATAGAAACGCTAATCCTTCTATTGATACTAATATGGTCATCCTGCCTAATCCATGGAACAGAACAAAAACGGTTAACCTGTCTTTTAAATATATTAATGAGAAATTAGGACTGGAAGCAAGTGCAGAGTATTCAATGGTTAATAATTATTTGTATTTCATACAAACCAGACCAGCAATAGACTCACTGACAATTGTTCCGGCACAGTTTTCCGGAAGTATCAATGTGTTAAAGTTAACGTTAGGAAAGAAGTTTACTTATGGCAGGTTTAACCTGGATAGTTACATAGTTTATCAAAAGACCAGCAAACAGGATATCATGCCTATGCCTGATTTTTATACTTTTAATAGTTTATATATGAAGGCAACTGTTTTTAAAGTTTTAAAGACAGAATTTGGCTTTGATGTAAGATATAACAGTAAATATGTAAACTACTCTTATTCGCCAGCTGTGAGCCAGTTTTATATTAAGCAGGCATCTGCAACTTATCAGCCGGTTAAATTCAATACCTATCCTATTGTAGATCTTTGGGTAAGAGCAAGTTTAAGGAAGGCAAATATCTTCCTTAAATATGAATATGTGAATCAGGGGCTTCAGTCGAAAGGATATTACGTGGTTAACAGGTATCCAATGCCTGATAAATTATTCAAGATCGGATTAAGCTGGAATTTCTACGATTAAGATCAGGTCTTCTGATGTTTTTTCTTGGCTGCAGGAAAGAGGACATTATTCAATATCAAACGATATCCGGGAGAATTAGGATGAAGATTTAAGTCAGTGGGCGGGTCGCCCACTGCATGCTGATAGTCTTCAGGATCATGCCCGCCGTAGAAAGTGAATTGCCCTTTTCCAATATCTCCATGCAGATAACGTACTTCTGCAGCTCCTTTATTTTCTCCCAGAACGGTAATATTTGGTTTGATCAGACTTTTTCTGAAGGCAGTAGTCTGGCCCATGAATCCTTTAATCACCCGGTCATGATCCTGAGTAAGCATAGTGGGAACAAGATCAGACTTTGCTGAAAATTCAAATAAGGTAAAGAAGTCGTTTTGCTGTGCCAGATTTCTGGTCTGTGTCACATCGATATCTGAGAATTCATAATTTGCAGGATTCAGGTCCAGTCTGAAGTCTTTAAAAGCAAGTGTTTTTTTGAAATCCAGTTTTGACTGGGCATTGGGGTCTTCAGCATCACCATCAAACATGCTGGCACAGATATCAACTCCTTCAGCCGATAAGGCTATGTCAAAGCTATCAGTGGCAGAACACATAGCGAAGAGAAAGCCACCACCTGCACAAAATTCGGTCATTTTTTTAGCTACGGCAAGTTTCATCTGAGACACTTTGCCAAATCCGTTTCTCTTGGCAGTTGCTTCCTGGGTCCTGACATCTTCCCGATACCATACTGCATTTTGAAAAGCACTCCAGAAGCGGCCATACTGTCCTGTAAAGTCTTCGTGGTGTAAATGAAGCCAGTCATAACCGTTTAGTTTATCTTTTAATACTTCATCATCGTAAACAACATCATAAGGGATTTCTGCATAGGTAAGCACCATAGTCACGGCATCATCCCAGGGTAATTTGCTTTTTGGTGAGTATACGGCAATTTTGGGAGCTTTCTCCAATTTAACCATTTCCATATTTACTTCAGGGTCACTGATCTCATTTAGTATGGCAGTAACCTTGCCATCGGCGATTACCTGGTAGGAAACGCCTCTTGTTTTACATTCGTCTTCTATAAGTTTGCTGTATTTGATCAGAAAGCTGCCACCCCTGTAATTTAGTAACCAGCTTACTTCTGCATTTTGTTTGATACTCCAGTAGGCAATCCCATATGCTTTGAGATGATTCTTCTGATCTTCATCCATATTAATCAGAATGGATGAGGCTTTGAGCATCAGTGTTAAAGTCAGAAATAACAGCAGGAGAAAACTCTTTTTCAAAATCATAATTGAGGGAACCAGATACGAATTTAAACTTTTAATGACCTGTTTAAAATTATTATCACTATTAAACGTTAAAATGGATCATTATATATACATTTATAGGTTGGATGGTTTTTTAAACCTTTAGTTTATCTAGTCATTTCAATTTACTAAATTTGACCATTACAAAAAAGGAATATGAGCAAAGCAATAATAAAAACAGAAAAAGGCGACATGACTGTCGAATTTTATGATCAGGATGCCCCTAACACAGTAGCAAACTTCAAAAAATTAGCAAATGAAGGGTTTTATGATGGAATCACTTTTCACCGTGTAATTCCTGATTTCGTAGTACAGGCAGGATGCCCGAATTCCAAAGATGCAGCTACAGCTCATTTAGCTGGAACTGGCGGTCCTGGTTATAAAATTGACTGTGAACTTGATGGTGGAAACCAACATCATGAGCGTGGTGTATTATCTATGGCGCATGCAGGTAGAAATACTGGCGGTTCTCAATTTTTCATTTGCCACAGCAGATCAAATACTGCACATTTAGATAGAAATCATACTTGTTTTGGTAAAGTTGTTGAAAATGTTGACATTGTTGACAGTATCAAACAAGGAGATAAGATTTTAGGTATAGAAGTGATAGAAGATTAAGATATGAATTTAAGAGGAATTGTAGCCGTATCTGGCAGACCAGGTTTATTTAAACTTGTTGGACAAAATAAAGCCGGTTATGTACTGGAAGGGTTAGATGCTCAAAAAGTTAAAATTGTAACCAGTATCTCTTCTACAAAATTAGCTTCATTAGAAGATATTACAATCTATGGTGAAGATGAAGATTTAAAACTGATTGATGTTTTGGCAAATATTGCTGCATTGAAAGGTGAAGTTGCTGATGCTAAAGCTGATGCTTCAGTGTTAAGAGCACTGTTCGTTGAGGTTGCACCTACACATGATCAGGATAAAGTTTATACTTCAGATATGAAGAAAATCGTTACCTGGTATCATTTGTTAAAGGATCTTCCTTTATTTACTGAAGCTGCTCCGGGAGCTGTTGAAGGTATTGAAGCGGTTAAAGCAGCAGAGGAGAAGAAAGCTAAAGCTACACCTAAACCTTCAAATGCTAAAGCGCCGGTTAAAACATCTCAGCCAGCAAAAAAAGCTAGTATGACAAGCAAAAAAGGAGTTTAATTACTCTTTAATGAATATAAAAAAACCGGATGTTTAACATCCGGTTTTTTTATGCATACAGAATTCTTTCTGTATCCGATATTGCTTAAAGGTAATATACGATTAGCAAAAATGCGATTATGGAAATTATAATAGCTATGGTAAAGCTCCAGCGGTTACCCTCAGCTTTGCTTCTGAATCTGTATTTTCTTTTAAAATCTCCTGGTTGCATAAAGTTCCTTTCTTAGTTTAATTCTTATAGTAATGATGCAGAAAATAAAATATTCCATAATAAACAGGAATATTTACTCATGGTGATAAGGCTCACCTTTTAAAATACTAAAAGCTCTGTATAACTGCTCTACAAAAAATAAACGAACCATTTGATGAGAGAATGTCATGTCTGATAAGGATATGCTTCCGTTAGCTCTTTTGTAAACACTTTCGTCAAAACCATAAGGTCCGCCAATAACAAAAATCATATGCTGAACACTTCCAATCATCTGTTTGTTTAAATAATTTGCAAATTGAACAGAGGTGTATTTTTTGCCTTTTTCATCCATTAAGATAACCGTATCCAGATTACTGATCTGTTTTAAAATCAGTTCAGCTTCTTTGTTTTTTTGTTGTGCTTCTGTTAAGTTCTTGGTATTCTTGACATCCGGGATTACCACCAGGCTGAACCCGATATAATGTTTTAGGCGGTTAAGATATTTTTCAATACCCTCAATCAGATATTTGTCTTCAGTTTTTCCAACAACGAGTAAAGTTATTTTCATTCAATATTAATCTGCTAGTGTAGTAATTCCTATATTTAGAAACGTCTCAATTAAAGAGTGGACTTAAATTCAGGTGATCAGCAAATTATCATATGAATTTTGAATCTGTCTGAAATTTCAGGCGTTTTTTAATAATTAAGAGGATTCAAAGATATGGTAAAATCTAAAGATAGTATTTTAAAGGACTATCAAAATAACGTTTCAACTCAGGAAGCACAAATTAGAGAACTCAATAAGACGCTCAATAATATCTCTTTATCCCGGCTTGGATTATTTATTGCAGAAATACTTTTAGTAAGTATTACTATCTATTTAGGATATCATTGGATAACAGGTATACTCATGTGTATCCCTGTTTTATACTTTATGGTGCTTGTCAAACGACAGACCATTAAAGAAAATGAACTTAATTATGCTGAAAAGCTGCTTTTTGTATTCCAGAATGAAGTAAGTGTTATGCTTACCGGTAAAAATAAATACAAGGAGGGTAAACATTTCGAAGATGAGTATCATCCCTATTCTTCTGATCTGGATATTTACGGACATTCTTCTTTATTTGCATTTATCAACCGGTCCAATACAGTAAACGGGATGAAGCTGCTTGCTGATAGTTTGAATAAACCGGCTAACCTGGAAATTATCAGAGAACGTCAGGCTGCAATAATTGAACTCACCGGTCACATCGGTCAGACTTTTCATTTCAGGGCCGGGTTACAAAACCATAAACCAGAACAACTGGAAATTATCAGTTATAAACTGGAGCATGAGATGCCTGATCAGTTGAAATTTACGCATAACAAGCTATTACGGATTTATACTGCGATAGTACCATTTATTTCCGCAGTACTGATTATCCTGGGTATATTATATGGGGATCCCTTCTGGAAAGGATTGGGCTTTTATGCTGTTATCAATATTGCTTTATCTTTTGGTCTTGGTAAAAAGATCAATCTGATCCATTCAGGATTTAGTGGCAGTGCAAGTTTACTTAATGCGATTTCCGGAACAGTAAAATGGACTGAAGAGCTGAAATGGGAGAGTAAATATATCAAAGGCTTCTTTACGGAAAAGATTCTCGCTGTACCATTGAGTTTACAGATCAAAAAGCTATCTGGTATTATCAATTCTTTTGATGTAAGATTGAATATGGTAGTTGGCACACTATATAATGTCTTTCTCTTATGGGATTTCAGATGTGCAATTCAGCTGGACAAGTGGTTTGTCAATTCATCGGATCAGTTAATCAAAGGTTTATATACTATAAGTCAGTTTGAAGAGCTGATTTCTTTTGCAACCTTCAATCATAACGAACCGGATCTTACTTTTCCGGTGATCACTGAAACTTTCCATTTTGAAGCAAAAGAACTGGGACATCCGCTGATTGCAGAGAATAAAAGGATAGTGAATGATTATAACTTTGATACCCATCCGACTGTTGATATCGTAACAGGGTCAAATATGGCAGGTAAGAGTACGTTTTTGCGAACTGGCGGTATCAATATGGTTTTGGCCTTTTCAGGCGCTCCTGTGTGCGCTAAATATATGAAGGTATCCATTTTTGAAATTCTTACCTATATGAGGATAAAAGACTCACTGAATGATCAGACTTCGACATTTAAAGCTGAGCTGAACAGGCTGAAAATGATTCTGGAAGGAGTGACAACGCTATCTCATCCTTTAGTACTGATTGATGAAATGCTGAGAGGTACAAATAGTAAAGATAAATATCTGGGGTCTAAGGTTTTTATCCAGCAAATGATTCTTAAAGCTACACCAACGCTGTTTGCTACCCATGACCTTCAGTTATCAGAGATGATTGAAAAATATGCTGGTCAGGTGAGGAATTATCATTTTGATATTCAGCTTGCTGAAGGAGAGATGAACTTTGATTACAAATTAAAAGAGGGTGCCTGCAAAACATTTAATGCAGCGCTATTACTTAAAGAGATTGGACTAAGTTTTAATCCGGTAGAAATGGACTCGTAAAAACAGGCCCGAATTTTAAGCGGACTATAACTTTACGGTAAACATAACATGAAGTTAACATCAAATTCTCATATTGCCTGTTATAGATTTCAGATATGATTAAAGCATCCGATTTTGGTGATGATTTTTTGTGGGGGGTAGCAACTGCTGCTTTGCAAATTGAAGGCGCTGCAGATATGTATGGTAAGGGCCCGTCTATCTGGGATACCTTTTCTAAAAGATCCGGTAAAATTAAAAAAGGACATCATCCGGCAATGGCCTGTGATTTTTATCATCGTTATAACGAAGATATTGCGCTTGTTAAATTACTCGGATTCTCTGTATTCAGATTCTCTATCTCCTGGCCGAGAATTCTTCCTTACGGGAAAGGAATTGTAAATGAAGAGGGAATAAGATTCTATCATAATGTAATTGATGAGTGTCTGGAACAGGGGATTACTCCTTATATTACTTTATATCACTGGGATCTGCCGGAAGCTCTGGAAGAGGAGGGTGGATGGACAGCATTTAGTATTAATATGGCGTTTAATGCTTTTGTGACGTTATGTGCTCAAACCTATGGCGATAAGGTGAAAAACTGGATTGTACTGAATGAGCCTTTTGGTTTTACTTCCCTGGGCTATATGCTTGGTGTGCATGCACCGGGTAAAACAGGACTGACAAATTTTTTCTCTGCGGTACATCATACTGCAATTGCTCAGGCTGATGGCGGACGTATCCTGCGGGCAGAAATATCGGGTGCAAATATTGGAACTACCTATTCCTGTTCAGAAATTATTCCCTATACGCAGAGCGATGCAGATGTTCTGGCAGCTACCCGTGTAGATTGTCTGATGAACAGATTGTTTATAGAACCAGCTTTAGGGATGGGTTATCCCGGACAGGACTGGGAGGTTATGGAGAAGTTTGCCATCTCACATTCTACCTGGAGACATACGGAAAGACTGACATTTGACTTTGATTTTATAGGGTTACAGAATTACTTCCCATTAACTATAAAATATAATGCATTTATACCTGTGGTTCAGGCCTGGGAGGTAAAAGCAAAAAACAGGAAAAAGCCTCATACGGCAATGGGCTGGGAAATAAACGGAGACAGCTTTTATAATATTATCAAACAGTTTGCAGCTTATCCCAATGTTAAAAATCTGGTGATTACGGAAAACGGTGCTGCTTTTCATGATAAGCTAACAGGTGGAGCAGTCGATGATACCGAACGTATTGAGTACTTCAGACTTTATCTGCTGGCTGTGCTGAGAGCCAAAAAAGAAGGGATTAATATTAGTGGTTATATGGCCTGGACACTGCTTGATAATTTTGAGTGGGCAGAAGGTTTTAATGCCAGATTTGGCTTGATACATAATGATTTCAAAACCCAGCAGCGTACCATCAAGTCATCAGGATACTGGTGGCAGGAATTTCTGAAGGGTTAACCTGAAAAAAGGGCAAAAAAAAAGCTCCCGTTCTGCAACGGGAGCTTTTTACAAAAGCTATTATATTATTGAGCTACTTGTTTACGAATAATATTTAATGCACCACCGGCTTTAAACCAGTCGATCTGTTGTGCATTATAACTATGGTTAACTTTGAATTCTTCTGTTGTACCATCCGCGTGGTTTAATACGATTGTAAGAGGTACATCAGGAGTAAAAGTTGTTAATCCTACAATGTCAATTACATCATCCTCACGGATTTTATCATAATCTTCCTTGTTAGCAAATGTTAAACCTAACATTCCCTGTTTTTTAAGGTTAGTCTCATGAATACGTGCAAAAGATTTAACCAATACTGCACGAACACCAAGGTGACGAGGCTCCATTGCAGCATGCTCACGTGAAGAACCTTCACCATAGTTTTCATCACCAACTACGATAGTTCCGATATGATCTGCTTTATAAGCACGTTGTGTTGCAGGAACAGGACCATATTCGCCGGTTAGCATGTTTTTAACGGTATCAGTTTTATCATTGAAATAATTCACTGCACCGATCAGCATGTTATTAGAGATGTTATCTAAGTGACCACGGAATTTTAACCATGGACCAGCCATAGAAATATGGTCAGTTGTACATTTTCCTTTTGCTTTGATCAGTAATCTTAAGCCTTTAAGGTCAGTACCTTCCCATGGAGTAAAAGGATCAAGCAATTGCAGCCTGTGAGAAGTTGGTGAAACTAAAATCTGTACACCGCTTCCATCAACTGCCGGCTCCTGATAACCTGCGTCATCAACAGCGAAACCTCTTGGAGGTAATTCAAATCCTGTTGGCTCATCCAGTTTTACCTGTTCACCATTTGCATTGGTTAATGTATCTGTCAATGGGTTGAAGCTTAAGTCACCTGCGATAGCTAATGCTGTTACCAGTTCAGGAGAACCAACAAATGCAAAAGTATTAGGGTTACCGTCAGCACGTTTTGCAAAGTTACGGTTGAAAGAGTGAACGATAGTGTTTTTCTCTTGTTTCTCCGAACCTACTCTATCCCACATTCCAATACAAGGTCCGCAGGCATTAGTAAATACTTTAGCACCTATTTGTTTGAATACATCCATAAATCCATCACGTTGTATAGTGAAACGGATTTGCTCAGATCCAGGGTTAATACAGTATTCAGATTTTGCGGTTAAGCCTTTTTCTGATACCTGTCTGGCTACACTCACTGCTCTTGAAATATCTTCGTAAGAAGAGTTGGTACAAGATCCGATCAGACCAACCTCGATTTTCATCGGCCATCCGTTAGCTAAAGCAACTTCTTTCATTTTTGAAATAGGAGTTGCCAGATCCGGAGTAAAAGGACCGTTCAGATAAGGCTCAAGTGTAGATAAGTCAATTTCAATTACCTGATCAAAATATTTAGCCGGGTCAGCATAAACTTCAGCATCACCTGTTAAATGTTCTTTAATAGCATTAGCTGCATCAGCAACATCAGCTCTGTCTGTAGCACGTAAATAACGTTCCATGCTCTCGTCATAACCGAAGGTTGAAGTCGTTGCACCGATTTCAGCACCCATATTACAGATGGTACCTTTACCAGTACAGCTCATATTTGTTGCGCCTTCGCCAAAATATTCAACAATAGCACCTGTACCACCTTTTACAGTCAGGATACCCGCTACTTTTAAGATCACATCTTTAGGTGAAGTCCAGCCGTTTAATTTACCGGTTAACTTTACACCAATTAATTTAGGGAATTTAAGCTCCCATGGCAAACCGGCCATTACATCACATGCATCAGCTCCACCTACACCGATCGCAACCATACCTAAACCACCAGCGTTTACTGTGTGGGAGTCAGTTCCGATCATCATTCCACCTGGAAATGCATAGTTTTCCAATACAACCTGGTGAATGATACCTGCACCTGGTTTCCAAAAACCAATACCATATTTGTTTGATACCGAAGCAAGAAAATCAAATACTTCTTTACTTTCTGTATTTGCTGCAGGAAGATCCTGCTCAGCACCTAGTTTTGCAGTGATCAGGTGATCACAATGTACCGTTGAAGGCACAGCAACTTTCGGTCTGCCAGCCTGCATAAACTGCAATAATGCCATTTGGGCAGTTGCATCCTGCATAGCTACACGGTCAGGGGCAAAATCTACATAATCAGTACCCCTTACATAAGCGGTATTTGTATTTTCATCCCAAAGGTGGGTATATAAGATTTTTTCTGAGAGTGTTAAAGGTCTGCCTACTAATTTACGGGCCGCCTCAACTCGGGGACCAAAGTTTGCATACACCTTTTTGATCATTTCTATATCAAAAGCCATTGATAATATGTGTTAAAAGGTAATATAATTTAAATTATTTGTAGCGAATTTACAAAAAAAAACAGGGTCAGACTAACCTATATAAGTTCATTATATTATTTATATATGTTCTAAATAAAACAGGCGTTAAGACTTGAATTCAATTTTTCTGAGGCTGTTCGTAAATGAACGATATCGTTCATTTACGAACAGCCTTTTTTCGGGTAATGCTTTAACAATACAGCCGGAGCGGTTTTAGACACTATTTGTCTTTTGGCCCGAACTTCGTAAGGCTTGGGGAAATTAAAGCGTATGGAACTTATAACCCTGAGCGGTTAAAAATTTTAAGGTGGCAGGCAAGGCGAATTTCAATCTGTCAAATGCTTTCAGACTATCGTGGAATACGATTATAGATCCGTTTCTAGTGTTTTTGATCACATTCTCATAACATTTTTCCGGAGAAAGGTTAAGATCAAAATCTCCGCTAAGTACATCCCACATAATAATATTAAGCTGTGGGTTAATTTTTCGGAGCTCTTTAATCTGAGATTTTTTTATTCGCCCGTATGGCGGACGAAAAAGATTGGTATTCGTGAGTTTTTGACAATCCTGAAAATTTTTTATGTAGGTCTTATCTTCAGTTATCCAGCCTTTTAAGTGGTTTAAGGTGTGATTTCCGATTGCATGACCATCATTTTTAACTTGTTCAAAAATTTCAGCATGTTTGTTTATATTGTCACCGATACAAAAGAAAGTTGCCTTGCAATTGAAACTTTTTAAAGTATTTAAAACAAAGTCTGTAACAACAGGTATAGGTCCATCGTCAAAGGTTAAATAAATGACTTTATCGGACCGGCTTTTGTTCCAGACTAAGGATGGGTAATACCATTTCAATAAAAGAGGTGATTTAACCAGATACATTGACCAAATGTAAGCAATAACAAATGGTTGTGAAGAAATTGATAAAACTGATAAGTTGTTTATTTAAGAAAAATATAAAGCCAATGAAAATGTTTACTAATAATACGCTGTTCTCAAAACTAACCTTTGCCGTTACTTTTAGTTTGGTAACGATGGGTCTTTCTGCTAACCTGCATGCTCAGGAAACGCTTACCATTCAGGATGCGATTGATCGTATGCTGGAAAATAACCTGAATATCAAGCAGTCTACACTTAATGTAGCAACTGCGACGGTGAATCTGGAACAATCTAAAGCAGCACTTTATCCCAGCTTAAGCGGAACGATCAATAACTCGCTGAATTATGGTAGAAGTCTGAACCCTGCGACGAATCAGTTAATCACTCAGAATTTTTATTCAGGAGATGGTACGCTGAGTGCACAGGTGGATGTCTTTGCCGGATTCAGTAAAATTAATCAGATCCGTCAGAATAAGCTCTTGCTGGAGGCTGGTAACAGTAATCTGGATAAGATAAAAAATGACCTTGTTTTACAGGTGGTGACAGCTTACTTCCAGGTGGTATTTAATACAGACCTGTTAAAAGCTTCCAAAGAACAATTGGTTGTTGCACAGGAAACACAGAGACGTGAACAAGCTTTATTAGAAGCCGGAAATAAAACTCTGGCAGACATTTCGCAGGCAAAAGCTCAGCGTGCTACAGCTGAACTTAATGTGACCAATGCACAGAATCAGCTAACCATTTCTTATCTGACACTTTCTCAACTGATGGAGATGCGTCCTGATTCACAGAATTATACAGTGGTTAAGCCAACCATTAAAGATATTGCACAGGCACAGAAAAGTTATGATGTCAATGATGTATATAATACGTCGCTGTCATTCTTCCCGGATATCAAGCTGGCACAGTTAAACAGAGAAGCTGCCGGGAAAGCAGTTGCAGTAGCTAAGGGCGGATTTTTTCCAAGACTTACACTTGGTGGTGGTCTGGGTTCAAGATATTCTTATTCAATGGGTGCAAAAGCCTTTGGACTTCCGGCAGATCCGCATTTGAATGACCAGATTAGTAATAACTTTTATCAGAATGTTGGATTTACTTTATCAATCCCGATTTTCAATGGTCTGACTGTCAGGTCAAATGTGAAAAAAGCTAAGATCTCTTACGAAACCAGTAAAATCAGTGAACAACTGGCTAAAAACAACTTAAATAAAGTTATTGCGCAGGCAGTGGCCGATTTAAGAGCTGCAGATAGCAGATATAAATCCAATGAAAATACTTTTAATGCACAGAAGGATGCTTTTAACGTAATTGAGCAACGCTATGCAGTAGGATTGGTAAACTCATTAGATTACAATACTTCAAGAACAAACAGAAATAAGGCAGAAGTTGATTATATCCAGTCAAAATATGACCTGTTGTTCAAATCAAAAGTTATAGATTATTATTTAGGAAAACAGATAACCTTTTAAGCACGTACCAAACAAATAAAAAAGAAAGAAATGAAACTAAAACACATACTCATCGCCGTAGGAGTCCTTGTCGTCTTACTTGTTATCGGTTCTTTGACCGGATTAATAGGCGGTGATAAAGCTGAAAAAGTTACTTTAGAAAAAGCTGCAACCAGGAATATAGTTGAAACAGTTACCGCAAGTGGTAAAATTAAGCCGGAAACCGAGGTTAAGGTGAGTTCTGAGGTCTCTGGTGAGGTAGTAGAATTACGCGTTAAAGAAGGTGATATTGTAAAAAAAGGACAACTTTTATTTAGAATCAGGCCAGACGTATTGAAGTCAGGTCTGGACAGAGCCAGTGCATCTTATAGCTCGCAGAAAGCTTCGGTAGGTTCTGCTGCTCAACAATTGAAACAGGCAGAAGCGAACTTTGTCAATCAGGAAGCAATCTATAAACGCAATGTAGAGCTGTTCAAAAAGAAAGTGATCTCAATATCGGAGTATGATGCTGCAAAAGCAGCATATGTTACCGGAAAAACAAACCTGGACGGTGCAAAACAATCCCTGATCGCGGCAAAGTTTAATCTTGCGCAGATGGGTGCAGGGGTACAGGAAGCAAGTGCAAACCTGGCCAAAGCAACTGTGTTTTCACCAGTTGATGGAGTTATCTCTAAACTATCGGTAGAAATCGGGGACAGGGTTTTAGGTACAGCGCAGTTTGCCGGTACAGAACTGATGAGGATTTCTAATCTGAATTCTATGGAGGTAAACGTGGATGTGAACGAGAACGATATCAACAGAGTAAATGTTGGTGATCATGCTGCAATTCAGGTAGACGCTTTTGATGATAAGAAATTCAAAGGAGTAGTTACAGAAATAGCCAGTTCTTCTAAAGATATAGCGGTTGCTGCTACAACGGTTGACCAGGTTACTAATTTCGTAGTAAAAGTTCGTATCTCAGCAGAATCCTATACTGGAGTTAAAGGTGGTGCAAAAGACCTTCCTTCACCTTTCAGACCAGGTTTATCAGCTACTGTTGATATTGAAAGTTCTTCAGTAAAAAGTCTGTCGGTTCCAATTATGGCCGTATTTGTTGAAGGACTTAAAAAAGATGCCGGTAAAGAAGATAAGGATGAAGATCCTAATGCCGGGAAACAAAAAACTAAGCTGAATGACAAAGCTGTTAAGCAGTATGTGTATACCTATGCAGATGGTAAAGTGAAAAAAGTTGAGGTTACCACAGGTATTCAGGATGATAAATATATCCAGATTAAAAGCGGCCTGAAAGAAGGAACTGAAATTGTAAGCGGGCCTTACTCAACAGTTCAGAACAAATTGAAGGACGGAATGAAAGTAGAAAAAGAGGCTAAAGATCAGTCAGTTTCTAAATCTGCCAAGAAGTAAGACAGGCTGTTCACAATAAATTAAGTAATTTGTCCCGGTTTAAAACATTAAGCCGGGATTTTTTATTTATATATGATGATACCAAGAGTCGCAATGATTGGTGGCGGTAGCTGGGCAACTGCTGTTATAAAAATGCTTTCAGATAATCTTACTCAGAAGGAGATTTATTGGTGGCTGCGTGATACTGCATCAATTGCACACCTGAAGCAATACAAACACAATCCTAAATATTTGAGTTCAGTGGAACTCAGATTACCGGAAAATAATATCTCTGCTGATATCAGTCAGATTATCAGTCAGGCTGATTATATAATTCTGAATGTTCCGGCCGCTTTTCTAAAAGAAACTTTGAGCGGGGTTACCCCAGAAATGTTAGCCGGAAAAAAAATTGTTTCAGCTATTAAAGGAATTGTACCTGATGAAAATCAGATTATCGGGGAATTTATGCATGAGAAGTTCAAAGTACCGCTGGAGGATATACTCGTGATCAGCGGACCCTGCCATGCAGAAGAAGTAGCACTGGAGAAGTTATCTTATCTGACTATAGCCTCTATCAATCTGGAAACAGCTGCTAGCTTTTCAAAATTATTGAATACGAGGTATATTAAAACGAATATATCAGATGATATCTTTGGAACAGAATATGCGGCTGTACTGAAAAATATTTATGCGGTAGCCAGTGGTATCTGCCATGGAATAGGATATGGTGATAATTTTCAGGCTGTACTGATTTCCAATGCGATCCGCGAGATCAAAAGATTTGTGGAGGCCGTACATCCTATTAGTCGTGATATCAAGGAATCTGCATATCTCGGTGATTTGCTGGTAACGGCCTATTCTCAGTTTAGCCGGAACAGGACATTTGGTAATATGATCGGGAAAGGGTATACCGTTAAATCAGCACAACTGGAAATGAATATGATTGCAGAAGGATATTATGCGGCAAGCTGTATGCATGTGATCAATAAAAAGTATAAGGTTGAAATGCCTATCTGCCGTGCAGTTTATGCAATCCTTTATGAACGTCATTCCCCGCAGATTGAAATGGCTTTACTTACTGAACAATTAAATTAAAACAATATAATTATCAGATTGTTATTGAATTTATACCGCTGTATAAAAACTCAGTTTCTAAGGAGAGAAACCGGATTTCTACAAATGGAAAACTTAAAAAACAATCTATAAAATGAACAAAAAATATCTAGCGGGTTTACTAACCCTGGCATTAGCGGGCACTATCTCTCTTTCTACACAAGCACAGGAGAAAAAGAAAACACTTGGTGAAAAAATTGAAAACACAGCTTCAGCAGTCGGTAATAAGACAGCAGAAGTAGCTGTAAAAGGAGTTTCAAAAGTAGGTGACAAAACCTATAAAGGTAAAGTTGCACCAGACGGTTCAGATGTTTATATCAATAGCAAAAACCGTAAATATTACATAAACAAAAAAGGAGCTAAAGTATATCTGAAAGCTTCTCAGATTAAAGATAAACCGGCTGGTAAATAAGCAGGTATCGTAATATCTCCAATCCGGATCATATGATCCGGATTTTTTTTTGCTGTTTTTTTATAAACCAATTGTTAAAAAAGTCTTTCTTTTTATTAAAATCTACTAAATGAGTAGTTTTTAATTTTAATAAGAATATATTTGAAAACTGCTGATAACCAGCGGTACTGTTTATCAGCTATCCTAAACCTAAACATGTGCATATGAACATTAAACTCTACTCCATTATTCTGGTTTTTATATCCCTTGCATTAACCACGCAGGCCCAAACTATACGCGGGACAGTCAGCGATACTTCCCAGACAATTATAGGAGCAACAGTCTCTGTCGTAGGAACCAGTCAGAAGGCAGGGACAAATGCTACTGGAAAATATCAGCTTAAACTGGCAAAAGCGGGTACTTATACAGTTGTGGTTTCCTATATTGGTTATCAGACGCAGCAAAAAAAGATTACCATAGCAGAAAATGAGACCAAAGACCTGGACTTTCAGTTGTTATCCAATGATAATAATCTAGAAAATGTAGTTGTATTAGGGTCCAGAAGTGCACCCAGATCCAATCTGGATACTCCGGTTCCGGTAGATGTGGTTGATATCAAAAAGATCACACAAAATATTCCACAGGTTTCGCTGAATCAGATCCTTAATTTTGTCGCTCCATCATTCACGTCAAATGTAATGAGCCTGACCGATGGGACAGATCATATTGATCCGGCTTCATTACGTGGACTGGGACCAGATCAGGTATTGGTTTTGATTAATGGAAAAAGAAGACATACTACGGCTCTTGTCAATATAAATGGTAGTCTGGGTAAGGGATCAGTTGGTACTGATATGAATGCCATACCTACTTCAGCTATCAAAAGAGTGGAAATTCTGAGAGATGGTGCTGCAGCGCAGTATGGATCAGATGCAATAGCAGGAGTAATTAATATCATACTCAATGATGATGTCAATAAGCTGACTGCCAATGTTTCCGGAGGCGGGTATACCGGAAAACATTCTGACGGCCTTGATGGTGAAACTATACAGGCTAATGTGAACTATGGAGTGAAACTAAGTGATAAAGGAGGCTTCCTAAACCTTGCAGGTTCGTTCGATTACAGGGATTTTGCTTCCCGTACCACACCTTATCGCGGAGTTATTTATTCTGATTATAACAATCCGGGCTTATATCCAACTCCAACAGGAGTTGATATTACAGATGCAGAACTGGCAAGGAGAGGACAAAGCAGGGCTGATTTTGTACCGAACATCGGACAATCAAAAAACAGGGGAGGTGCATTATTCTTTAATTCAGTGATTCCTGTTGCTCAGGATGCAGAGATTTATGCTTTTGGTGGTGTAAACTATAGAAATGGTATTTCTAATGCCTTTTACCGTACTCCACGTCAGTTGAATCAGAATAATGCAATTATCTATCCGAACGGATTCTTACCGGAAATAGTAACAAATAGTCTTGATCAATCTGTTGCGGGAGGGATCAGAGGAAAACTGGGAGAGTGGAAAACTGACTTTAGTAATACTTATGGCAGAAATGTAATCGATTTTAAAACGGCACATAGTCTGAATGCTTCTATGCTGACGGCTTCGCCTACCTCATTTGAATCCGGCGGTTATGAGTTTGTGCAAAACACGACTAATTTAGACTTTACCCGTTTTTTTAAAGAACCATTAAATGGAATCAACGTAGCTTTTGGATTTGAGAACAGATTTGAGAATTATAAAATCAAACCGGGAGAAGAAGCTTCCTGGAGAAATTATGGCAACGCACTTCAGATAGGTGTGGATGGTGCCGGTAAACCAATCCTGGTACCCGATGCAAACGGTAACATTTCTACCCGTTTCGCTCCTAATGGCGTTGCCTATGCCGGCGGGGCACAGGGATTTCCCGGGATCAGTACAGCTAACCTGACCAATGAATCCCGTAATTCATTTGCAGCTTATGGAGATGTGGAATTAAATTTCACAGAGAAGCTGTTACTTGATGCAGCAGCCAGATTTGAGAATTACTCAGATTTCGGTTCCACTTTAAACGGTAAGCTGGCAGCCAGATATAAATTCTCTGATCAGTTTCTGTTTCGTGCTGCGGCAAGTACAGGATTCAGGGCTCCTTCTCTTCATCAGCAGTTTTTCAGTTCTACTTCTTCAGTTTATGTAGATGGAAACATTGTAGAGTCAGGGACCTTTGCAAATGACAGCCGTATCGCGCAATTGCTGGGTATTCCTAAATTAAAACAGGAGACTTCTAAAAGTTTAAGTGCGGGTTTCACTTCTAATCTGGGGAAATTAAAAATCACTGTTGACGGTTATTTTATCAGAATCAATGACAGGGTAATTTATACAGGACAGTTTGCAGGTAATAACTCATCGACAGCATCACCACAGGATAAAGAGATTTATAACCTGTTACGTTTAGCCAATGCAACTACAGCAAGATTCTTTGCTAATGCTGTAAACACTGAGACCAAAGGTTTGGATATTGTGCTTTCTTACAATACAAGACTAGGTTCTGGTAATCTGAGAACAGACTGGGCAACTACTTTTACCAAAACTTCTATAGTAGGACCTGTTCATGCATCAGCCCTGCTTGCAGGAAAAGAAAGTACTTACCTGGATAATGCCAGCCGTATCCTGATTGAAAAGGTTACACCCCGTGTAAAATCGAATATAACTTTTGATTATACGATCAATAAATGGAATGTTTTTCTACGGAATGTATACTTTGGTAAAGTTTCTCAGCCAACCAACGTAGCTGCAAATGAGCAGGAGCTGGCAGGCAGGGTAATTACCGATATAGGCGCTGGTTACAATCTGACCAAAAACCTTAAACTTACAGTAGGGGCGAACAATATATTTGATGTTTATCCTCAGGAGTTATTGCTGGGCTCTCAGGGTACTTCAGGTATATTATACCCTAATCAGGCCCCACAATTTGGTTTCCTGGGCAGATATGTATTTACCAGGCTATCGTTAAACTTTTAATACCAATATAATTCTTTAAATTTAACGCGTTTTCCTGCCGCTGAATTTTGAGTCAGCTGAAATTAACAGGCTCAAAACTCAGCGGCAGGATTGTTTATAATACTGATGAAGTCGTTGTTTGCAATATAACAGTTCCTGAAATAAGCGGGAATTGAAGAGGCACATATTTGCTTTGTTACCGTTAAACCAAGTGGTGCGCTGGTATTATTTAAAACATATGTACTACGAAAAATAAGATATACTCCAATGAAAACAAAAACATCATTATCACGTCTGCTGCTCGCTCCGCTTTGTCTGGGGCTAATGGTTTCCTTTACAGTAAACGGTCAGGAATTTAAGCATGCAGCAGTAGTTTCGGCGCATCCTGAGGCTTCCAAGGCTGGGATTTCAATTATAAAACGTGGAGGGAATGCAATTGATGCGACTATAGCAGTACAATTTGCGCTGGCCGTAGTTTATCCCGATGCCGGTAATATCGGTGGCGGTGGTTTCCTGGTTTACAGAGATAAAAATGGAAATACAGATGCTCTTGATTATAGAGAGAAAGCACCTGAAAAAGCTTCCAGAGATATGTATCTTGATGCTCAGGGAAATGCAATAACAGATAAAAGCCTTTACGGTGCATTGGCATCAGGAGTTCCTGGTACAGTAGATGGAATGGTGAAAGCTCATAATAAATACGGTAAACTGAGTTGGAAGAAAGATATTCAGCCGGCTATAGACCTGGCCGAAAATGGTTTTCAGCTTACAGAACAACAAGCCGCATTGTTAAACACATACAGAGAGAAATTCCTGAAATACAATAACAAACCCACTGTCTTTGTAAAGAAAGATTTATGGAAAGCAGGAGATATACTGAAGCAGCCTCAGCTGGCAAAAACATTAAAACTGATCAGAGATAATGGTAGAAAGGGATTTTATGAAGGAGCAGTAGGTGCGGCGATTGTAGCCGCTATGAAAAATACCAGTGGACTGATTACTGCAAAAGATCTGAAAGATTATTCGTCAGTATGGAGAAAAACGGTGTCTGGTAAATACAAAAATTATACAGTAATTTCTATGCCTCCACCGTCCAGTGGTGGTATCGCTTTGCTGACTATGTTAAAACAGGTAGGTGAATATCCGTTAAGTAAATGGGGCTTTCAGAGAGATTCTACGGTACAGTTAATGGTAGAATTAGAGCGCAGGGCATACGCTGACCGTGCGAGTTACCTTGGAGACCCGGATTTCTTTAAAGTGCCTCAGGCAGCCTTACTGGATGGCGGTTATATAATGTCAAGAACAGAGGGAATCAGCCTGGATAAGGCTACCCCAAGTTCAGAAGTTAAACCTGGTACTTTGCCGTTAAAAGAAAGCGAGCAGACTACTCATTGTTCTATTGTTGATAGCGAAGGAAATGCTGTTTCGGCTACAACTACCTTAAACGGTTATTTTGGTTCGACGGTAGTGGTAGATGGGGCTGGTTTTATCCTGAATAATGAAATGGATGATTTCTCTGTAAAACCTGGTACACCTAACATGTATGGTCTTGTTGGAGGAGAAGCGAATTCAATTGTTGCCGGTAAGAGAATGCTCAGTTCGATGACTCCGACAATCATAGAAGAAGATGGAAAATTGAGAATGGTTGTAGGTACTCCCGGAGGATCAACTATTATCACTTCGGTTTTCCAGACTGTACTGAATGTTCTGGCATTTGGACAGAGTATGCAGCAGGCTGTGGCTTCCCCAAGATTCCACCACCAGTGGTTACCCGATGAAGTTTTTGTAGAGAAGGGAGCAATTGATAACGCAACCAGAGTTAAGCTGGAATACAAAGGCTATAAGATTACCGAACGTGAACCTATGGGCCGCGTTGATGCTATTCTTGTTAAACCAAACGGATCTCTGGAAACAGGGGCAGATCCAAGGGGAGATGATAAAGGGTTGGGTTATTAAGCAGGCGTCTTTCCAGAAAAATAACAATTTACGCCAGGTTATATTTTAACAAACAAAAAGAGTTTTGGCGGGAGTGAGGCAGGGCGATTAAGATTTACTTGCGGATTACAAGCTGAAACCTGAATAAAAAAAGCATGCCCTTAAAACCGGCGTGCTTTTTTTATGAAGATCATCCATCCGGACGAATCAAAAATCTTTGCTGACATAAACGGCATTAGCGTTCCGGTACCCCGAGGGCATAAGGAAATGCAGCGGAGTTTTTTTATTTCCCTGCCGAAAAACCCTCCAAAAAAAAACAGCCCGATCTCCCGGGCTGCTTATTTTTATATTTAGGTTGTGATTAAGATCTGCGTCTTCTTTCGCCTGTTCCGCTTCCGCCTTCACGAGGTTTACCAGAGAAATCTCTGAAACCACCTTCACGTCTTCCGCTTCCTCCTGAATTACCACCGTAGCTTCTTTTCTCGCCACCGCCATAACTCTTTCTCTCTCCGCCGCCATAGCTTCTTCTTTCACCGCCGCCAGAACTTCTTCTGTCGCCACCGCCACCATAGCTTCTTCTTTCTCCGCCACCTCTTCTTTCGCCACCTTCAGGAGCGTCGCCAGATTTTTCAATTCTAACACTACGGTTATTGAACTGGATGTCTTTGAAATTGCTGAACAATGAATCAACAATAGCATTTTCAACTTCAAAGAATGAATAAACACCTTTAAGGTCAATTTTACCAATGTTTTTTCCACTGATTTTACCGTTGTTACATACAAAAGATAATAAGTCACCTCTTGTAAATTCATCTACCGAACCTACGTTGATAAATAAACGGGTATAATCACTGTTTCTTGCACCTCTGCCAGAGCGGTCAGAACGTTCACCACGATCGTCAGCTGCTGCATTTAAGTCTGGTGCATTTTTGTAATACTCTAAAAAGCGGTTAAACTCTAAAGATGCAAAACGTTTGATTACTTCTTCTTTGCTTAATTCAGCAAATTCATCCATAATTCTAGGGATGTACTGCTCAATCTGTGCCTCATTTACTTCAACATTGTGAACTTTATGAACCAGTGAGAATAGTTGTTTTTCACAAACATCAAATCCTGTTGGTAATTCAGCTTTAGTAAATTGTTTACCGATGATTCTTTCAATCTGACGGATTTTTCCAATTTCCTTAGAGTTGACAATACAGATAGAAACACCTGATTTACCAGCTCTTCCTGTACGACCACTTCTGTGTGTATAACTTTCAATCTCATCAGGTAATGAATAGTTGATAACGTGAGTTACGTTATTTACATCAATACCACGTGCTGCAACGTCAGTAGCAATTAATAACTGCATGTTACGGTCACGGAAACGCTGCATAACTTTATCACGTTGTTGTTGTGATAAGTCACCATGCAATGCATCAGCATTGTAACCATCCTTGATTAAGTTCTCAGCAACATCCTGTGTATCCATTTTGGTTTTACAGAAAACTACTGCGAAAATTTCAGGGTTGAAATCTACAATACGTTTTAAGGCAGCATATTTATCTCTTGCACGTACTACATAGTATTCGTGTTCGATATTTACGTTACCTGTGTTTTTGGTTCCCATAGTCAACTCAGTAGGGTTGTCCATGTAGTTTTTAGCTATTCTTCTAACCTCAGGAGGCATAGTAGCTGAAAATAACCATGTTTTTTTGTCGTCAGGTGTAGTAGACAAGATATCATTAATGTCTTCCTGGAAGCCCATGTTAAGCATCTCATCAGCCTCATCAAGTACTACATATTTCACATTACTGAAATCTATAGCCTTACGACCGATAATGTCTAACATACGACCCGGTGTAGCTACAACTACTTGTACACCGTTTCTGATCTCACGCAATTGCTGCACAATGTTTGCACCGCCATAAACGGCAACAACACTAGCACCAGGCGTGTTTTTTGAGTAATTTTTGATGTCGCTGGCAATTTGCAAGCAAAGCTCCCGGGTAGGGCATAGAATTAAAGCCTGAGGCTTATTCATCTTGAAGTCAATCAGTTCAATTAGCGGCAAACCAAATGCTGCTGTTTTTCCTGTTCCTGTTTGGGCCAAACCAACAAAATCATTATTGCCCTCTAACAGCACAGGAATAGCTTGCTCCTGAATAGGTGTTGGATTTTCGAAACCTAAATCCTTTACGGCATTAACAACGTCATCACTTATCCCCAATAATTTAAATGGGTTTATCATTTTAACTTTATTTATTAAGCCGCAAAGGTACGCTTAATTTTCGGTATTTGTTTGGTACATAACCAAATAATCGTTATAAGCTTAACTTTTTGAGTGTTAATGGTAAGGATGTCTGGCCTTAATTGAGAAAACAGGAGGAGAAGAGGATGTCACCGGATAATGGAAATTACGATGTCACAGCCAATTAAACCCTCTATCTTAATCTGTCAGCCGAGCGAATCAGTTTGTCATCGTTATTAATGCCCCTTATTGCCAGTAAACAGAAAATAATTGAAAGAATTGGTAAAAATGCACCTATACTCAGCTTAAATTCCTGTAAAATGTTAGGGATGTTAAGCAGGTTAGCTGCGGTCCATCCAATTAAAATGAGAATTAAAATTATAGTCAGCAGAATGATACGTTTTTGTAAGGATCTGTTTCTGAAACTGAAAATATTTACCAGGCAAATTAATCCAACAACGATTGTACCGCCAAAAAGGGCAGTAAAGGATTCTACTTTTGCACCATCTGTTTTACTATAAACACCGCCGATCTGGTAGGTTAAACCAGCCGGAGGATTACCAGTACTTAGTATAGGTGAAATCAGTAATAAAAACAGCGTAAGTGCTGCTAAAAACAACCAGATGGATTGAACCCTTTGTATCATATCAATTTAATAATTTCCAACAAATATATTAAAAGACATTAAACGTCTGTCTTGTTAAGCGGAAAAAAGTATTTTTGCATTATATTGGATACACAACGTTTTTTTATAGAATTAGCCTACGACGGAACTGCTTACCATGGCTGGCAGACGCAACCCAATGCGATAACTGTTCAGCAGGAACTGGATAAGGCATTATCTGTTTTCTTCAGACAGCCGGTTGAATCATTGGGCTGTGGCAGAACAGATGCAGGTGTGCACGCAAGCAAGTTTTTTGCCCATGCAGATTTACGGGGAATCACAGAGACTGCAGCTATAAATGCAGTGGGGGGAGTAAACGCTCTTTTGCCCTATCAGATTGCCGTGAAAAGAATTTTTTTGGTTTCACCGTCTGCTCATGCGCGTTTTGATGCAACAGCCAGATCCTATGAATATCATTTTCATTTCCATAAAGATCCGTTTAAATTAAACAGATCATGGTTATATAAGGGTGCACTGGATATCGAAGCTATGAATATTGCAGCTGCACAACTTTTAAACTATATTGATTTTACAAGTTTTAGTAAGTCCAATACCAATACAGCCACTAATAATTGTAAAATTACCGAAGCTTATTTCCGTGAAACGGATAACGGGCTTATATTTACTATCTCTGCAGACCGCTTTCTGAGAAATATGGTAAGGGCAATTGTAGGAACCTTAATCCTGATTGGAAGAAAAGAAATAGGACTGACACAGCTGGAAGAAATTATAGAAAGTAAAAACCGGAGTAATGCAGGACAATCTGTGCCTGCATGTGGTCTTTATCTGGTCAATATTATTTATCCTTTTGTAAAATAATTATGTCGAAAATTACTGGTGATGCGTTAAATGTTGGCTTGTTGAAAAGAGTATTTCAGTATGTAAAACCTTATCGCAGCATATTTATCTGGTCAGTTGTTTTAACGATTTTACTTGCATTAATTGCACCGGTAAGGCCTTTTCTGATCAAATATACCCTGGATAATTATATTCTTAAAGGGCAGTATAATGGATTGGTTATGATGACCATGGTCATGCTTTTTTTATTGGTTGTACAAAGTGTTATTCAATACAGTCATACTTTATTAACCAATACGCTGGGGCAATCGGCAATCAGGGATCTGAGAATTAATGTGTTTAATCATATTACCAAACTCAGACTACAGTATTTTGATAAAACACCCATAGGACAGCTGATCACCAGAACGGTTTCTGATCTGGAAACTATCTCTGATATTTTTTCTGAAGGCCTGATCGTCATTATCGGAGATATACTACAGGTCATTGCTATTATAGCGGTTATGTTTTATGCAGACTGGGAACTGACTGTAATTGTGTTACTGCCAATGCCTTTATTGATTATGGCAACTTCTATATTTCAGAAATCCATTAAATCAGCATTTCAGGAAATCAGAACTGAGGTTGCTAATCTGAATACTTATTTACAGGAACATATTACCGGGATTTCAATCATTCAGTATTTTGCAAGAGAAGAGCAGGAATATCGTAAATTCAAAAAAATCAATGCACGTTACCGGGATGCAAATATTCGTTCCAACTGGTATTATTCTATATTTTTTCCTGTTGTAGAAATTATATCTGCCATGTCACTGGGGCTTTTGGTTTGGTACGGGGCTAAAAGTATTCTGGCCAAACCTCTGGATGTAACTCCGGGTACTATTGCCGAATTTATTCTCTATATCAGTATGCTTTTCAGACCAATCAGAGAGCTTGCAGATAAATTCAATACGCTGCAAATGGGAATGGTAGGAGCTGAACGGGTATTCAAAGTGCTTGATACCAGAGAACTGACCCCTGATAACGGAGTTTACAAGCCTGAAAAAATGGCTGGTAATATCACTTTTGATAAAGTCTGGTTTGCTTATAATGAGGAGAACTTTGTACTGAAGAATATCTCATTTGAGGTTAAAGCAGGTCAGACAGTAGCGATGGTTGGGGCAACAGGTGCAGGGAAATCTTCTACGATAAATATACTTAATCGTTTTTATGCAATTCAGAAAGGAGAAATCAAAGTCGACGGTGTCAGTATTGATGATTATGAACTGAATTATTTAAGGCATAATATTGCCACTGTTTTGCAGGATGTTTTTCTGTTTTCTGATACTATTTATAATAATATTACGCTGAATAATCCGGCAATTACGATGGATGAAGTGGTGGATGCTGCACAAAAAGTAGGAGCCCACGATTTTATTGAAAGACTTCCGGGAGGATACCAGTATAATGTAATGGAACGCGGGGCTACACTTTCTGCAGGGCAGGCCCAGTTGATTTCATTTATCAGGGCTCTGGTTTATAATCCGTCGATTCTTGTTTTGGATGAAGCAACTTCGTCAGTTGATACGGAAACTGAAATGCTGATTCAGACAGCTATTGATAAGTTGATGAAGGGACGTACTTCTATAGTAATTGCTCACCGTTTGTCTACTATTCAGAAAGCTGATCAGATTATTGTGCTGGATAAGGGAGAGATTAAGGAAATTGGTAGTCACCAGGAGTTGCTCAGACTGGATGGGTATTACAAAAGGTTGTACGATTTGCAGTTTAACTCTGTTGGTATCGCTAAGTGAGGCTTTTCTAAAGGGATACTAAAAAGTGCAACAGGTGTATCCGGCCTACGCTCCTAAGGGAGCTGATGCCCGGATACACCTGTTGCACTTTTTTTAGTATAATACTTTTTGTAACCCTTTGGGCGCTCATGTGCTGGTTGGTGTTCATGTCTTTTGCCTTAACCAGGTGTTCATGCCTTTTGCTGATGCTTGGTGTTCATGCCTTTTGCTGATGCTTGGTGTTCATGCCTTTTGCTGATGCTTGATGTTTATGCCTTTTGCTGATGCTTGGTGTTCATGCCTTTTGCTGATGCTTGATGTTTATGCCTTTTGCTGATGCTTGGTGTTCATGCCTTTTGCTGATGCTTGGTGTTTATGCCTTTTGCTGATGCTTGATGTTTATGCCTTTTGCTGATGCTTGGTGTTCATGCCTTTTGCTGATGCTTGATGTTTATGCCTTTTGCTGATGCTTGGTGTTCATGCCTTTTGCTGATGCTTGATGTTTATGCCTTTTGCTGATGCTTGATGTTTATGCCTTTTGCTGATGCTTGGTGTTCATGCCTTTTGCTGATGCTTGGTGTTCATGCCTTTTGCTGATGTTTGATGTTTATGCCTTTTGCTGATGTTTGGTGTTTATGCCTTTTGCTGATGCTTGATGTTTATGCCTTTTGCTGATGCTTGGTGTTCATGCCTTTTGCTGATGCTTGATGTTTATGCCTTTTGCTGATGCTTGGTGTTTATGCCTTTTGCTGATGCTTGGTGTTCATGCCTTTTGCTGATGCTTGATGTTTATGTCTTTTGCTGATCCCTGGTGTTTATACCTTTTGCTTATGCTTGAAGTCAGCAGCTGATGTTTCTGTTTTTACAACATTCTTAAGCCGTTCAAAGTCTCCTGAAAAACATTCTTTTCATTATAATTGGAAATGCATTTGCCATTCCATTCAATAATCTTAGATTTGCATAAAAAATTATAGATACATGAGTGTTTTAGTAAATAAAGATTCAAAAGTAATTGTACAAGGTTTTACCGGAAATGAAGGTACTTACCATGCTTCACAAATGATAGAATACGGAACTGACGTAGTTGGCGGGGTTACTCCTGGTAAAGGCGGACAAACTCATTTAGATAAACCGGTTTTTAACACGGTTAAAGATGCGGTTGATCAAGCTGGAGCTAATGTATCTATTATCTTTGTTCCACCTGCATTTGCTGCAGATGCCATTATGGAAGCTGCTGAAGCTGGAATTAAAGTTATTGTATGTATTACTGAAGGTATCCCTACAAAGGATATGATTCAGGTAAAAGAATATATTTCTGGAAGAGATTGCCGTTTAATCGGTCCTAACTGCCCGGGTGTAATCACTGCTGATGAAGCTAAAGTTGGTATCATGCCAGGATTTATCTTCAAAAAAGGTACAGTAGGTGTTGTTTCTAAATCAGGAACATTAACTTACGAAGCAGTTGACCAGGTAGTAAAAGCTGGTTTAGGTATAACTACTGCAATCGGTATCGGTGGAGACCCGATCATCGGAACAACAACTAAAGAAGCTGTTGAATTATTAATGAACGACCCTGAAACTGAAGGTATCATCATGATCGGTGAAATCGGTGGTGGTATGGAAGCTGAAGCTGCCCTTTGGATCAAAGAAAATGGTACAAAACCAGTTGTAGGATTTATCGCTGGCCAGACTGCTCCTGCGGGACGTAGAATGGGCCATGCCGGTGCTATCGTTGGTGGTGCTGATGATACAGCTGCTGCTAAAATGAAAATTATGGCAGAATGCGGAATCCGTGTAGTAGAAAGTCCTGCTGAAATCGGTGAAGCTATGGCAGAATTATTAAAGAAATAATCCTTCTTAAATCAATATAAAAGAGGCTCGCGTAAAAACGAGCCTCTTTTTTTATATCATGTATTTGTCAGCTTAAATTCTTCCTGTGCTAAAAACTACAGGTCACCGTTAATCGTATATACAACTATGAGAACGATCATTGGTAAATCGATATTAATAGCCGGGCTGGTCTGTATTTGCAGCCTCTTAGCCTGCGCTCAGAAACATGAAAAAGAACCATCATCAAAAAACACAGGCAAAATGGAATGGAATAAACTAACTGCAGAGGAAGAAGATGTAATTGTCCATAAGGGTACAGAATACCCCGGAACTGGTACACTACTTAAAAACACAGCAAAAGGTACTTATATCTGTAAACGATGTAACGCACCTCTTTACCGGTCAGAGTCAAAATTTGAATCTTCATGCGGCTGGCCAAGCTTTGATGACGAAATTAAAGGAGCTGTAATACGGATTCCGGATGCTGATGGATCACGTACCGAAATCGTGTGCGCAAATTGTAAAGCACACCTGGGTCATGTGTTCCTCGGGGAAGGTTTTACTGCAAAAAATACAAGAAATTGTGTAAACTCAATTTCAATGAATTTTGTTCCTGATAAATAGCTTTTAAGATAATTTAAGCTCAGTTATAACCCCTTTGTTTTATGTAAATGCCCGATGATCAGTTCGTTGGGCATTTTTAGTTTGGGAGTATATACTTTTTTTACTTACCTTTGAAAGTTCACCAACAAAATTAAATATGAAATATTGTTTGCTTTTATTGAGTATGTTCCTGTTCTTGCGGGCTGACGCACAGGGAGATACTACAGCGTCAGACAGTACATTGTTAGATAGCGCTGCACAAATAAAAACAGGAATGGCAACCTATTATCATAGGAAGTTTGAAGGCAGAAGAACTACAAGCGGAGCCAGATACCGCCGCAAAAAATTAACGGCAGCTCATCGCACACTTCCCTTTGGCACAATCGTAACTGTTACCAACGTCGCCAATGGCAAATCAGTAGATGTCGAAATCAATGACAGAGGCCCCTTTACCAAAAGATATATAATCGACGTATCCGAACAGGCAGCCAAAGACCTTGGTTTTTTCAGAAAAGGACAATCGAAAGTAAAGATCAGCTACGATAAATCTTCTTAAATCCTGAATATCAGGTAGCAATAGTCAAATTTGCAAATGTTATTAACAGTTTTTTCAAGCTTCTTTGATAACAACAGAAATCAATAACAACTTTACAAAGTAAATTAACTGTAATTTTTGTTCCGCAGTGTGGATAACTACGTCCTCTTGTTAAGAACTATTGCTAACGTTTAAAAGCCTCAAAGTTTATATTTGTTTTAGTAAAAATTCTGGCATTATTATCAATAATTTGTTGGTTAAATGTTTAGTAGTTAATATTTTATGTTTAAATATTAAGCCCTGTTTTATTTAAATATTTTGATTTGTTAAAGCTTTCTGCTAAAAAAGACCGTTTAAGAGAATTTATACCTATTGACATCGTTTTATTACCCTTATAATATACCCCATGGAAGAAGAAGTATTACTGAAAGAGAACAAAGATCGCTTTGTACTTTTGCCAATTAAGTATCCGGCAATCTGGGAAATGTACAAAAAGAGTGAAGCTAGTTTTTGGACAGCAGAAGAGATTGATTTATCTGATGATCAGAAACACTGGGATAATCTTAATGATGGAGAGCGCCATTTTATCTCTCATATCCTGGCATTTTTCTCAGCCAGCGACGGAATAGTGAATGAGAACCTTGCAGTCAACTTTATGAGTGAAGTCCAGTTGCCGGAAGCACGTTGCTTTTATGGTTTCCAGATTATGATGGAGAATATCCACTCTGAGACTTACGCTTTACTGATTGACACTTATATCAAGGATGAAGCAGAAAAAGACAGACTGTTTCACGCAATTGAGACTGTACCTTGTGTAAAGAGAAAAGCAGAATGGGCATTACGCTGGATTGACGGAGGAAACTTCGCAGAACGTCTGGTTGCTTTTGCTGCAGTAGAAGGTATTTTCTTTAGCGGAAGTTTCTGCTCTATTTTCTGGTTAAAGAAACGTGGATTAATGCCAGGTTTAACCTTTAGCAATGAGCTGATCTCAAGAGATGAAGGTATGCACTGTGAATTTGCCTGCCTGCTTTACAAAATGCTGAAAAACAAACTTTCTCAGGAAGCAGTTCATGGTATTATCAAAGATGCTGTTGAAATAGAAAAAGAATTTGTAACAGATGCACTGCCAGTTGCTCTGATCGGTATGAATGCAAAACTAATGTCTCAATACATCGAATTTGTAGCAGACAGATGGTCAAGTGAACTGGGATATGATAAAATATATAACGCTACTAATCCGTTTGACTTCATGGAAATGATTTCATTACAGGGAAAAACCAACTTCTTTGAAAAACGTGTTGGCGATTACCAGAAAAGTGGTGTTTTAACATCTACAGAAGATAAAGCTTCAGCTTTCTCTCTGGATGATGATTTTTAATAAAAGAATATAAACTGTTGCCTATGTTCTGAATTGCCTTGAACAATAAGAATATGCAGCTTTAAACCTAAGAAAATATGTTTGTAGAAAAAAGAGATGGTCGCAAAGAAGCGGTGCGGTTTGATAAGATCACTGCCCGCATCGAAAAGTTATGTTATGGCTTTAATGTGGAACTTGTTGATCCTATAGATGTAGCCAAGAAAGTAATTGAAGGATTATATGATGGGGTTACAACCTCAGAATTAGATAACCTTGCTGCTGAAACGGCTGCCTCTTTAACCACTAAACACCCGGATTATGCTTTACTGGCGTCAAGGATAGCCGTGTCAAATTTGCATAAGAATACAACGAAGTCGTTTTCTAAGACGATGGAGATGTTATATAGATATATAGATCCTAAAACTGAAAAATCAGCTTCTTTAATTGCTGAAGATGTTTGGGAAGTAATTCAGGAGCATGCTGATTTACTGGACAGCACAATTATCTATGACAGGGATTTTGGCTTTGATTATTTCGGATTCAAGACTCTTGAAAAATCTTACCTGCTTAAAATTAATGGTGAAATCGTAGAACGCCCTCAGCATTTGTTTATGCGTGTATCGGTAGGGATTCACAAAGGTGATATTGATAGCGTAATTGCTACCTATAACCTGATGAGTGAGCGTTGGTTTACGCATGCCACACCTACTTTATTCAATGCAGCCACACCTAAACCTCAAATGTCTTCGTGCTTCCTGTTGTCTATGCAGGATGATAGTATCGAAGGGATTTATGATACCTTAAAACAAACTGCTAAAATCTCACAGAGTGCTGGTGGTATTGGTCTGAGCATCCACAATGTAAGAGCCACAGGTTCTTATATCAGCGGAACTAACGGAACAAGTAATGGTATCGTACCGATGTTAAAGGTATTTAATGATACAGCACGTTATGTAGATCAGGGCGGAGGTAAACGTAAAGGTGCCTTTGCTATCTATTTAGAACCATGGCATGCTGACGTTCTTGCTTTCCTTGATTTACGTAAAAATCATGGTAAAGAAGAAATGCGTGCCCGTGATTTATTCTATGCACTTTGGGTTTGTGATTTATTCATGCAGCGTGTAGAAGAAAATGGCGAATGGAGTCTTTTCTGTCCGCATGAAGCACCGGGGCTGGCAGATTGCTGGGGAGAAGAATTTAACGAATTATATACCCGTTATGAAAAAGAAGGTCGTGCGCGTAAAACAATCAAGGCTCAGGAATTATGGTTCGCCATCCTGGATTCACAGATTGAAACCGGTACACCTTATCTGTTATATAAAGACGCTGCCAATGGTAAATCCAATCAGCAAAACCTGGGAACGATCAAAAGTTCTAACCTGTGTACCGAAATCATAGAGTATACCTCTAAAGATGAAGTTGCAGTATGTAACCTGGCTTCGCTTGCTTTACCAAGATATGTAGTTAACGGAGAGTTTGATCATCAGAAATTATATGATGTGACTTATCAGGCTACTTTAAACCTGAATAAAATCATTGATTATAACTACTACCCTGTAGAAGAAGCAAGAAATTCCAATATGCGCCACAGACCAGTTGGTTTAGGTGTACAGGGATTGGCCGATGCATTTATCTTAATGCGTTTACCGTTTGAAAGCGATGGCGCAAGAGAACTGAACAAAGAAATCTTTGAAACGATCTATTTTGCTGCAATGAGTGCTTCGCATGATCTTGCGGTTAAAGACGGAGCCTATGAAACTTTCAAAGGTTCTCCTTTATCAAAAGGTAAATTCCAGTTTGATCTTTGGAATGTAACTCCATCGAGCAACCGCTGGGACTGGGAAACTTTACGTAAAAAAGTAGTGAAAGACGGTGTACGTAACTCTTTACTGGTTGCACCTATGCCTACTGCTTCAACTTCTCAGATTCTGGGTAACAATGAGTGTTTCGAGCCTTATACTTCAAATATCTATACAAGACGTGTATTGAGCGGTGAATTCATCGTGGTTAACAAACACTTATTGAAAGACCTGGTAGCTTTAGGTTTATGGACACCAGCAATGAAAGACAGAATTATTTTAGCTAACGGTTCTATCCAGGACATCGCTGAAATTCCTGATTATATCAAAGAACTGTATAAAACAGTCTGGGAGATTAAAATGCGCAGTATTATTGACATGGCAGCAGATCGTGGTGCCTACATCTGCCAGTCGCAATCTCTGAACCTGTTTATTAATGCACCTAATACTTCTAAACTGACTTCAATGCACTTCTATGCATGGAAAAAAGGTTTGAAAACAGGTATGTATTATCTGCGTACACAGGCTGCTTCTCAGGCGGTGAAATTCACTGTAGAGAATCAGGCAGGTAAAAATATGGAGCCGGTAATTCCGGAGCATATTGAGCAGGTAGCTGAAGAAATCACAGACGGTCCTGTTTGTTCTATGGAAGAAGGCTGTATCAGCTGTTCAGGATAATCTAAATCTCATAAAATGAAAGGCATAAAGTACGGTAATTCAAATTACCGTACTTTTGTTGTATTATCCCCCCTTTAATGGCAAAACACGAAATTATACCATGTGAACGTTGCGGTGTGCCGATTGAGTGCAAGGCTAACTCTTACACTAAATGTCAGTGTAGTGCAGTGCACCTTGACCTGAACGAGGTGCAGTATATCAGTGAGCATTATGATAGTTGTTTATGTGCCAAATGTCTGTTTGAACTGCAACAGGAATACAGAGATACGCTAACCAGGACAACTACTTCTTCTTAAGCATTTCCCACTCCCTGTTTGCCTGATTTTAGGCCCCTGTTTCTATCTGAGAGCTCCTTTTCAGAATAATGAACTACAGAATTTTTTTTCTGCTAACTTTGCATTCACAAAAATTCAAAGAATGGCTAAAGTACAAGTTGGATTGGTGCAGATGACCTGCTCCGGTAACAAACAAGAAAATTTAGATAAGGCGATTGCAAAGATCCGTGAAGTTGCGGCACAGGGTGCCCAGGTGGTTTGTCTGCAGGAGCTTTTCACCTCATTATATTTCTGTGATGTGGAAGATTATGAAAACTTCAAATTAGCAGAAACTATTCCCGGACCATCAACCGATGTTTTATCGGCTGTTGCCAAAGAATTGAATGTAGTAATAGTTGCCTCTCTGTTTGAAAAAAGAGCGGAAGGACTATATCATAATACTACTGCAGTTCTGGATGCAGACGGTGCATATTTAGGTAAATACCGTAAAATGCATATCCCGGATGATCCTGGCTTCTATGAAAAATTCTATTTTACTCCTGGTGATCTGGGTTATAAAGTTTTCAAAACCAAATATGCTAAAATAGGAGTGCTGATCTGCTGGGATCAGTGGTATCCTGAGGCTGCAAGATTAACTTCATTAATGGGAGCTGATTTCCTGGTTTACCCGACTGCAATAGGATGGGCAACTACACAGGATGAAGAAACCAATAAAGAACAGTATAATGCATGGCAGACTATCCAGCGTTCTCATTCCATTGCAAATGGAGTACCTGTAGTTAGTATTAACCGCGTAGGTGAAGAAGCTGGTGTGGCTTTCTGGGGCGGATCGTTCGTGTCTAATCCTTTTGGGTCACTTTTATACCAGGCTTCACATGATAAAGAAGAATTAAAAGTAGTAGAACTTGACTTGTCTAAATCTGACAGTTACAGAACACACTGGCCTTTTTTACGTGACAGAAGAATTGATAGTTATTCACAAATTACCAAAAGATATATAGATGACGAGTCTATTTGATAACTCTCCGAAGAAAGCCGGATATCGCTTTCCTGCTGAATGGGCAAAACATGAGGCAACCTGGTTAACATGGCCTCATAAAGAGGCTTCATGGCCTGGTAAAATCGATATGATCTATGCACCCTATTGTGAATTTATCAAAATCGTAGCTCAGGGAGAAAAGGTAAGGATCAATGTGAATGATGAAGCAACCAAAGCTTTTGCAATTACTAGATTGCAGGAAGCAGGTGCTGATTTAACACAGATTGAGTTTTATTTCAACCCAAGTAATGATGCCTGGTGCCGCGATCACGGCCCTGCTTTTTTATTAAACCTGAACGCAGAACAGAAAAAAGTAGTTATTGACTGGGGCTATAATGCCTGGGGCGGAAAATATCCTCCTTATGAACTGGATGATGTAATTCCTACGCGTATTGCGGATCACTTTGGTTTGCCGGTATTTAATCCGGGTATTGTGATGGAAGGCGGATCGGTAGAGTTTAATGGTGCGGGTACTATTTTAACTTCCAGAGCCTGTCTGTTAAATAAAAACAGAAATCCTCATCTTAATCAGGAGCAGATTGAAGAATATCTGAAAGAGTGTTATGGTGCAGAACAGGTTTTATGGGTAGGAGATGGTATCGTTGGTGATGATACTGATGGCCATATCGATGATATCACCCGTTTTGTAAATGCGAATACGGTCTTAACTGTAGTGGAATCAAATCCGCTGGATGAAAATTATATCCTTTTAAAGGAAAATCTGGAAGAGCTGAAAGCAATGCGTTTGTTAAACGGAGAACCTTTGAACATTATCCAGTTACCTATGCCATCGCCGGTTATCCACGAAGATACGCGCCTGCCAGCCTCATACGCTAATTTTTATATTGCAAATGAAGCTGTAATTGTACCTACTTTCAGAGATGTAAATGATGAAATTGCACTGGATATTATCAGAGGTGCTTTCCCTGACCGGAAAGTAGTTGGAATAGATTCTACAGATATTATCTGGGGATTGGGCAGTTTCCATTGTCTGAGTCAGCAGGAACCAGCTATATAAAACCTGAATTCAGGTTTGCCTGGCAGACCGGATATGAAATAACCATTATTAAAAAAATAGACAACAACTAAATGAATCCGGCATGATTAAAATAATTATTTAAACCCGCAGGGCAATAATTAATTAATCATCAAAGGCTCCTCTCACAAAAAAACAATATATAAACAGATGAAACTATTAGAAGGAAAAACAGCATTAGTTACTGGTGCTTCAAAAGGAATAGGCCGCAAAATAGCGGAGAAATTTGCGGAACAGGGTGCAAATGTTGCTTTCACTTATCTGTCTTCAGTAGAGAAGGGAGAAGCATTAGAACAGGAATTGCAAGCTTTCGGAACTAAAGTGAAAGGATACCGTTCTGACGCTTCTAAATTTGATGAAGCAGAAAAACTAATTAGTGATATCGTTGCTGAATTTGGTACTATTGATATCGTTGTTAACAATGCCGGTATCACTAAAGATGGTTTATTGATGCGTATGAGTGAAGAAAACTGGGATGACGTGATTAACGTAAACCTGAAATCTGTTTTCAACGTAACTAAAGCGGCTTCAAAGATCATGATGAAAAACCGTAAAGGATCTTTCATTAACCTGAGCTCGGTTGTAGGTGTACAGGGAAATGCTGGTCAGGCTAATTACGCGGCTTCAAAAGCAGGTATTATTGGTTTCTCCAAATCTGTTGCTAAAGAACTGGGATCAAGAAATATCCGTACTAATGTAGTTGCTCCTGGATTTATCCGCACTGAAATGACTGACGTACTGGATCCTAAAGTTGTAAAAGGCTGGGAAGAAGGTATTCCATTGAAACGTGCAGGTGAACCTGAAGATGTAGCTAATGTTTGTGTATTCCTTGCTTCTGATATGAGCGCATATGTGACCGGACAGGTACTGTCTGTTTGCGGCGGTATGCTATAAGACAAATTTATTAAATACAAAATTATTTGAAGGGTAAAAAACCACCTGTTAAAGGATGGGTTTTTTACCCTTTTTTGCTGGAACTAAGATATGCTCAGACTGGTCTTAAAAGACTCGTCGAAAAGCCCCGATAAATGTTGTTTCCAGTGCTTATTAAGGCTTTATTCAGGTTTGAGTGAACGTTGTCTGAACAATAAGTGGAGAGTGTCTGAACGATGTCTGAACAAAGTCCTTTTAAGGTGTTGATTCATAGTGTGTTACAAGAGACGTATTTTGGTCTTTTTTTGCACCTGAAAATCGCTTCGAAATGGTCTGAAAATTTGGGGAAATCACTTCAGGATTTTTAACAAACAGATTCATGAATTTGATTTTTCCTGATAAACTATCATGTTTTTTAAAAAATCAGCATCTTTACGAAGACCTATGAGTGATCACTTTAACTTTTATAGCTTTCTTGCATTTACCGGCTGCTTAGCAGCGGGATTATTTTTTGCATGGTTGCTCTATGGAAAGAAATCTGGTTTAACCCGTCCGGTAAGTATAGCTTTAGCAGTAATCAGAGCCATAACGCTAACACTGATTTTATGGTTTTTATTTGCACCATTGATCAGACAGGTTAGTTATACCCTGGAAAAACCTATCATAATTATAGCTCAGGATAATTCTGAATCTGTTGGTGCTTTTACGCCGGCAGGATTTGATAGTCTTCAGTATAGAAAAAACCTTCAGAAGCTCCAGGCTGACTTATCAGAAAAATATCAGGTTAAGATGTATAGCTTTAGTGATAAGGTGATCAGCGGGCTTGATTTTAGCTATAAAGGAAAAACAACCAATGCAGTCCAGCTGATCAGTCAGCTCAATGATGAGCTGATGAATAAAAATGTCGGAGCAGTAATTATGGCTACTGATGGTATTTTCAACCGGGGAGGAAATCCTGTTCAGGATCTGGCTTTGCTGAAAGCTCCTGTTTATACCATTGCGCTGGGGGATACGATTCCTAAAAAAGATATACTGATCAGTTCTGTAAATGTGAACGATCTGGTTTATCTGGATAATGATTTCAGGATGGAAGTGCAGGTACAGGCTTATCAGTGTAATGGGGCTGCGGTTAGATTAACTGTGCAGGAAGATGGGAAGAAAGTTTTTGAACAGGGGATTGCTGTTAATGCTGAACAGTTTTTGAAAAACATTCCTGTCAATTTGAAAGCGACCAAAACCGGGCAGCATAAATATATCATTTCCGTATCTCCGGTTGAAAAGGAGGTCTCAGTAAAAAATAATATTTTCCAGACTTTAGTAGAGGTTATTGATGAACGTCAGAAAGTATTGATTGCTGCTGCAGGCCCTCACCCTGATCTGGCTGTATTGAAACAGGCGATAGGATTGAATAAACATCACGAAGTTTCTGTGATCCTGAATGATGATCTGCTGAAAACTGACCTTAAGGGATATGGACTGATCATTTTGTATCAGTTACCGGATAATCAGTTTGACGCGAATGCCTTTTTAACTAAAGTTAAAGCTGAAAAAGTTCCGGTATGGTATATTACAGGAGCACAAAGTAATCTGAGCAGATTTAACCAGGTACAGCAGCAGGTTAATTTTTCGGGAAATACTGCTTTGCAATATCAGTATAGTGATGTGGATCAAAATTTATCTGTTTTTGATTTAAGTCCGGCTTCGCGTAAAGTCATTGAAAACTTTGACCCTTTACAGGCGCCTTCCGGACAGTTTAAAGTGCTGGGCAGCCAGCAGGTCGTACTGGATCAGCGTAATGGGAAAATGAAAACGGATCGTCCCCAGCTATTTTTTATGAATGATAACGGACGTAAAACGGGTTATTTGATTGGAGAAGGGCTATGGAAATGGAAATTGTCTGAGGCCCGTGAAAATCCTCAGACCCCTGTTTTTAATGAGCTGATAGGAAAAGTGGTACAATATCTTTCTGTTAAGGACGATAAAAGGAAGTTCAAAGTCAGGCCGATTAAAAATACCTTCGAAGAAAATGACCGCGTGCTCTTGAATGCAACCTTATACAATGATAGTTATCAGCCTGTCAATACACCTGACGTTAATTTTGTGCTGAAGGATGAAAAGGGAAAAACCTATAATTTTGCTTTTTCCAGATTTGAATCTTCCTACCAGCTGGATGCGGGTATACTGCCTCCGGGTAATTATAGTTTTGTAGCAAATACGACGTTGGGTAACCAGCGTTATCAGGATAAAGGTTCCTTTTTTGTCAATACCTTGACTGCCGAATTTCAGCAAACACTGGCAAATCATCAATTATTATATCAGTTAGCTAATCAGACCAATGGAAAATTGTATCTTCCAGACCAGATTTTAAAAATTAAAGATGATCTGCTTAAAAGTAACCAGTTAAAAACACTGAGTTATGAAGACCGTAAGTATGAGGAATTAATTAATTTAAAAAGTTTATTTATACTGATTTTGATATTGCTCAGTATAGAATGGTTTGTACGTAAAAGAAATTCGGCGCTGTAATTAAGGTTAATTTATGGAATTCACTACCTCTCAGGTTATAGAAATTTTAGGGACTATTGCTTTTGCGATCTCTGGTTCATTTTCTGCTATACAGCGGCGGCTTGACCCTTTTGGCGTATTAATTATTGCCTTTGTTACTTCTATTGGAGGGGGTACTGTCCGCGATTTGCTTTTGGGTGATACGCCGGTTAAGTGGATGAGGGATGTAAACTACTGTCTGCTGATCCTGGTAACTTCACTACTGACTATCTTTCTGAAAAGACATAGAAAGAGATTTACAGTTACCTTGTTTCTGTTTGACTCCATGGGACTGGGATTATTTACTATACTGGGAATCCAAAAGGGAATCGCCTTTGGCCTGAGCCCGGGAATTTGTATTGCACTAGGGACAATTACAGGTTGTTTTGGCGGGGTAATCAGAGATACTTTACTGAATACTATTCCTTTAATCTTTAAAAAGGAGATCTATGCCACAGCCTGTATTCTGGGCGGAATCCTGTACTTCACTTTATTGTTTTTTAATTTGAAAGCAGATATAGCGAAAGTGCTGGTTATCGGGTTTATTTTTACATTGAGAGTAATCGTAGTAAGATATAAACTGACTTTACCGAGATTCGGCTATTAGACTGGGCTGATTATTAGTCTTTAGGACTTGCTTTAATGATGACAAAAACATCTTCATTATCTTTTTTCATGAAGTATTTTTCTCTGGCAAATTTTTCTGCGGTATTCAGATTGGTATTCAGTTCGTTAAGATCTTTCTTTACCTGGGCAGTTTGCTTCTCATAGAAATCTTTCTCTTCCTGCAGTTTGTGTACTTCTGTACGATACTCATACTGAGAGAGCATATCATTCTTATCAAAGAATAACATCCATACCGCAAATGCTGCAGCTGACAGAAAGTATTTGTTGCGAAAGATTTCCAGTAATCTGTTCATATAAACAAAGATAGGAATTATAATACAAAAAAAGGTAGGGGAGTTTTTTGGTGTAAACGTTCTGGAAATTAGAGTATTCAGGGTTTATTGAAAAACTTTATCTATTTGTTTTTATTATCTGCTTTATGTTTAATGAGTTTCTATTTGAAAAATATTATATTTGTATTCTGTATTTTATATCGTTTTCAGGTGTTAAATATTATATTTTATTAGATTTTTTTATATCTGTAACTGTCATTTAATTAGCAGGTTATATTAGATTAATTGAGGTTTTGATGAGAGGTAAATAGTAGCATTCTTTTGAAAGTTGAAATGCTGTTTATTAAAGTAAGAATCAAAGATCTCATGAAATCCCTTCTAAATTACGCTATCTCTTTTTTTTGTGCCTTGTTTTTTGGTATCAATAGTTCCTCTGCCCAGCAGGATACTACGTTGAATGTTTATACTGGACAGAGTGAAATCACCGCAAGTAGAAGAATTACACTATCATCAGGGTTTTATATTCCTTCAGGTAAAAAGGTCCGTATTTTTATAGTGCCAAATTCACAGACATGCATTCCTTTGGCCAGTAATCCTAGTAATGATCAAAATTATATCAGTACAAGGGTTTTTAAGATACCGAAAGTGCTTACTGATAAGGATGCTAATTCAAATGCGCGTAGTACTTGTGAGGTAAACCAGACGATTCAATATTTTGATGGACTGGGGCGTCCGTTACAAACTGTTTTGGTACAGGGAAGCCCGGGATTTGCAGATGTAGTACAGCCTGTGATTTATGATGCTTTTGGAAGAGAATCTATAAAATATCTGCCTTATGCGGTTACCAGTAATGGTGGAACTTATCGTAAAGATGCAATAAAGGGGCAATCTACTTTTTATAATGGTAACCAGACAGGATTAACCAACACAGCTTTCCCTTTTAGTCAGACATCTTATGAGTTTTCGCCTTTGAATAGGGTAACAGAGATGAGTGCACCCGGCGCTTCATGGAACTTAGCTTCAGGACATACGCAAAAAATAGAGTACGGAACAAATATTGCAAATGATGTTAAGCTCTGGACTATTAGTGGAAACGGTGCAAAATCGACCTACTATGATGCTGGAAAATTGTATAAAACGACAACAAAAGATGAAAACTGGATTTCAACTGACCTAAAGGCAGGAACTACAGACGAGTACAAGGATCTTGCTGGTCGTATTGTTTTAAAGCGGAATTGGGAAAGTAATACTAAAAGTCTCTCAATTTATTATGTTTATGATGACCAGGGTAACCTGAATTATGTATTACCTCCTGCAGTAAATGAAAATGGATTGAATACTGTAAATACCTTTGATGAAAGCAATGATGTTTACAAGCAATTTATTTATGGTTATCATTATGACGGACGTAAACGCCTGATAGAAAAGAAAGTGCCTGGTAAAGGCTGGGAATCGATGGTCTATAACAAATTAGATCAATTAGTTTTGCGCCAGGATGTGAACCAACAAGGTAAAGAATGGATCTTCACCAAATATGATGCCTTTGGAAGAGTAGTAAGTACAGGAGTATGCAAAGATACTGGTGACCGCGCTGCTTTACAGGCTAAAGTGGATAGTCAAAATACTTTTGTTGAAAAAAGAGTAGCTACTGGTATAGGCTATGATAACTCTTCGTTTCCACAGGTTATTGATACATATTATGTGATCAATTATTATGACGATTATAATTTTCCAGGCAATACTTTTGGCTCTGCGACAGGTGATCAGGTGGGGGCTGGCCGTACCATGTCGTTGCTGACGGGAACCAAGGTGAATACTCTGGGGACTAAAGATACCTTATTATCAGTTCACTATTATGACAGTGAGGGGCGTGTCGTTCAAACTAAAAGTTTTAATCATTTAGGTGGTAAAGATGTTGTAGATAACACATATAATTTTGTAGGAGAACTGAAGATCAGTACACGTAGCCATACGGGAAGTAGCACCGGAGCAGCAACTACGATTGCTATGCGTTATACTTATGATCATATGGGACGTAAGAGTGCTGTAATGGAAAGTATTAACGGGCAGGATGAAGTAGTGCTGAGTAGGTCTGATTATACAGAGACCGGACAATTGGTTCGTAAGCAATTGCATAGTACAGATAGAGAAAAAAGCTTTCTTCAGAAAACAGATTATGAATATAATGAGAGGGGATGGCTGAATAAAAGTTCAAGTGATCAGTTCAGTCTGCAGTTGAAATATAATGATGGGAATACACCTCAATGGAATGGTAATATTGCTAACCAATTGTGGGGTTCGAAGAGCGATTTAAGGAATAATTTTAATTATACTTATGATAAGCTGAACAGATTGACACTTGCCTCTTCTGCAAATCTCGGGGAAAGCATTGTTTATGATGTAATGGGGAATATTACCAGCCTGACCAGAGATGGGTATGGAACAAATAAGTATACTGGTTATACAGGTAATCAACTTACAAAAATAGAGGGTTTTACTAATAGTACTTATATCTATAATGATAATGGTAATTTAACGAGTGATGAAGGGAAAGGAATTAAAATAAGCTATAATAGCCTGAACTTACCGGATCAGATTACTGGTGCTCAGACTATAAGTTATATTTATGATGCTACCGGAAGAAAGCTAAGAAAAGTCAGTAAAACAGAAGGAACCACAGATTATGTTGATGGTATCCAGTACCTGGGTGGAAAAATAGATATTATTACGACTGAGGAAGGATTGGCAAGAAATAACAAAGGTATTTATAGCTATGAATATACATTGACTGATCATCTGGGAAATAATAGAGCGACATTCTATAGGAACCCAAGTGGAGGTATTGAAATCCTGCAAAGGGATGATTATTTTGCATTTGGATTAAGGAAACCGATTCAAATAGGAGCAAATGATAATAAGTATCTTTATAATAAGAAAGAATTACAGGAAGAGTTAGGAGAGTATGATTACGGCGCTAGGTTCTATGACCCGGTGATTGGAAGGTGGGGTATTCCGGATCCTTTAGCTGATATGTATGATCATTTGTCGCCATATAACTACGGGATAAATAATCCAATACGGTTTACTGATCCTGATGGTATGGCTGTCGAGGATCAGCAGGAGGAGCCTCCTAAAAAGAAAACGATTCAGTTGAAGGAAGTGAATATAACAGCTTCAAGAATAGCAAGTACTGCTAGTATTGCACTTCCTCTGACTAGGCCGATTTCTCTTCCAGGATCAAAAATAAGTGCTCCCGCTTTACCAAACCCATTTTTTATATTTGTTGGTTTGTTATTGTGGCCAACAAATATGAATGACCAATCGAGTGACCGCATAACTCGAGACCCTATTGTTTATACTGAGAAAACAGTGGAAGATTTGGAAGCAGAATCAGAACCAATCAAGATAAAAAATAAGAAAAATAATAAATTTTACAAGAGAAAGGGTGGGATGACTCAAGCTGATAAAGATTATGATGCTTTAGGCTCCAGTGTTACAGGTACAATTCCTGAAAAAAAAGGTAGAATGGGTACATTGCCAGATGGTAGAAAAATTAATGTTAGAAATGGGAGCAGTACCCCGGGAGATGATCCAACATTACATGTAACGAACCCAGATGGTAGTACAATAAAATGGAGATATGAAAAGTGAAAATTTTAAAAAATGGGAGCCAATAAATAATATACCTTCAGAACTATTTCTAGATAGTATAACAGATGATCATAATGGTTTAGCTATTGCTTTAAGAGGTGAAGATAGTGACGATATGATTTTTATACAGTTTGGTTTGTTTGTTTTGTCTTACCAAAGTACTACCGAGACGTGTATACTTAAAAACTTAGATGATCATTTGGTACTGAAATCGGCCTGGCCTCTGTTTATTTGCGATGATTCAAATTATATTGATTGGTTAGTAAAACAGAGTTATAAGATAATTGAGAACGAACCAAAGAGTCATTATGTTATTAAGCATGCAGATGGCATTATTGACATTGTCAGTACAAAAGCTCCAGATGTAAAATGGCAATAAACCGTTCATAGTTTTGCACCTTAAAAGTAGAATATCAAACGAAAAAACTCCAATCAGTAAACCTATGAATTTTGATAAATCAGAAGAGTATAGAAAATATGTAATTGGACTACAATTTAAAGAAACTGATCTTTATACAGTTTGGGGCACGGATATGGTGGATGGTGAAAACGATAAATTTTTAGTGAATGAGACAAAATTAATGGTGTTTGAATCTCTGGATCTACTAGAGAGTTTCCTTAAAACATTAGACCATCCTTTTAAAGACAAACGGAATTTTAAAAGATGGGTAAATGAAGAGAGTTTAAAGAGAGTGTATAATTTTAACAATATGAGTTTGTTGGCAGATTTTAATCTAAACTTATTGAATGATAAGAAATCTTCATTAGATATTTTGCACTCTATAAATTTAATTCGGGATTTTTTTATTCAAATTAATGATAGTCAAATAGATATTGCTTGTGAAAACCCTTCGATTATTAATCTAAAGGATTTTATCTATGATAATTATTTTCGGGAAAAGAAGAATGAAGGCATTACGATTGATGAATTAAACTTTGTGAATGTTTCCATCTCTTTGAGAGAAATGTATGATCGTTTCTGTAATAAATTGGAAGTATTAAAGAATGAAATGTTGCAGGCAATTTAAAGTTAATTGGTAATGGTCCGTTTAAGGGGGAAATTTTCCAAACCAGCCTTAAAGCTTCGGGATATTTAAAGCAAAAGTAAAAATATATGGGCACAGCCTATGAAATAAGGATTAACTGCAATGAGCAGGAAAAAAAAGTTGAAGATGTTTTAGGGTTATCCAGTGATGATTCTTCAATGGGGTGGAGTTTGACAATTGAAGAGAATTCTCCCCAATTTTCAGATGCTTTGAGTATTTTTTTTGATTTAATATCAAATAACCTTCCGAAGTTAAATAGTGTTGGAATTAAAACTGAAATGATAACTTTTTGGTATTTGTATGAATATGAGCAGGAATGCAATATGGAGTTTTGGCCGGAAATCACTAAGAAAATAGGCGATTTAGGGGTTATCTTATGTATTAGTTGTTGGGAAAAATAGCTGTTGATGGAGATTAATGGGAGTGATATCAAAAATACAATTATCTATAGCAACTTTAAAGCAAAAATAATTTTAACAACTGTGATTTTTATGGTTGCGTTAATATTTCTGAGTTCATTAAAAGGTATGACTGATGGATTTGATCGGTTAAGTTTTCTTTCAGCATCATGATGGAAAATGTCGGGATTGTGACCATCTCAATTGGTTTAAGTTTTCTAATTTACTTTTTGATCTGCTTTACAGTTATATCTTCTCTTCTTGTGGAAATATATAAGAAAGGGTCCAATAAGAGCTAAAATTTAAGCAAATCTGTAGAATGTCTGATTATCTCCTGTGACTTGATGATGGAGAAGTTAAACTTAATTCATCTATTTGAAGAGGATGATCACGGGTCTGTATTTATCACTACCTTTTTAGCACCCAATATTATAAGAAAAACAAGCCATGTAATTGGCATTTAATAATTTATGAAGAAAATATCTATTTTAATTTTAAGCTTAGTCCTGGTTTTTAAATTTGATCTTAAGGCCCAGAATGGTGTTCAACGGGTTATTCCTTCCAGTCCGATTGCCTCATTGTTAGGTGTCTATGGGCAGATTCCTGTGTCTATGTTTACTGGGGTACCTTCGGTAGAAATCCCTTTGGGAAATGTATCGATCGAGGATGTTAGTATACCTATTGCAATGAATTATTATGGAGGAGGCGTTCGGCCAGATAATCATGCCAGCTGGACTGGAGTTGGATTTAATCTCTTTGCAGGTGGAGTAATTACCAGAAGAACTAATGGACAAATCGATGAGATGGAAAATGTGGAACTGATAAGAAACCCACCTGTTCCGGATTTGTTGAGTTATTATAAAAATTTTGGAGAATTAAATAATGAACAGTGGTTTACCAAGGAGTCAATTGTCAAATATATGACTACAGTCCCTGCTAAAGATGTCCGTCCTTTACCGGGGCCAGATGAATTTATTTTTAATTTTGGAGGTTATACAGGCTCTTTTCTTTACGATCATTATGGTAAATGGCAGGTTAAATCAGAGAGTCCATTAAAATTATCAATTCAGGAAGAAACAGCGAGTGATTTTAAATATCCTGGTTTGGGGTATATTTTTTCGACTAAACGTACTTTTTATAAATTTACGATCGTAACACCAGATGGCACAAATTATATTTTTGGTGGAAGTCCGGAGGCTGTTGAATTTACAGCAACAGGTACATTCAATAATAGCAGTGGTTATAATCCTGAGTTTAATTCAACAGCGTGGTACTTAAGCAAGATTATAACCAGAAACGGAAAAGAGGTAAATTTTAAATATGAAAGTGATGGTTTAACTAAGGAAATACAAGAGACGAGGGTTTTAAGTAGTTACAATTTGGGGAATCAGGCGGGCGCAAGCTCAAGTTCTGCCACCGATAATTTGAGTTTGATAACAGGATCATATCTTTCTGAAATAGTTGCCCCAAATCAGATTATTAAATTCTACAGATCGAAAAGTACTGAGTTAGAAGGGCCAACAGCTAATTCGAGTACTGTACATCCCAGTAGAATTCCTTTATTACAATATTTGACAAATGGTTCTGTTAAGGAATTTAAGCTTGATTCTATTTCTTTTCAATCCAACAAGGTTGAATTAAAAAAGATTATCTTTTCTTATACTCAGAACACATCTTCGCGTTTGTTTTTAGAACGTATTCAGCAAAAAGGGCAAGATGGGCAATACAATTCACCTTATAAATTCTTTTATAATCCAATTGTATTACCTAAATATAATTCTGGTGAAACAGATCACTGGGGATTTTACAATGCAAATAAATGGAGTGATAATGCTTCCGGATATTTTGAGAGGAGCAGAGAACCCAACCCTGATTATATGCAGGCAGGGATATTGACTTCCATTGTATATCCGACGGGGGGAAGTACCCAATTTGAATATGAACCACACCGATATTCAAATATTGTAAAAAGGAGCGATCCACTATATGAACTAATCTCTACATCTAATACAGACGCAGGCGGAGTTCGTATAAGAAAGATAACTCATAACGATGGAATTTCGAAAGAAAACAGAGTTGTTGAATATTTCTATGTTAAAGATTATCAGTTAGGAGGTACCAAGTCGAGTGGGATTTTAGCAGGTATTCCCGTTTATACTGATGCTGGAGCTACAGACAGTTATAATTATAGTTTTACCTATTCCTTTCCTGTTGAACAACTCAGCTTTACAAATGGAAATCATATAACCTATAGTGAAGTAGTAGAAAAAAATAGAGACGGAGGATATACGATTTATAATTATTCAAATCATGATCAACCAAAATATAGAGATAGAAAGCCACTTAATGGAGATTATTCGATAACAAAGAAATGGGTTTTAGATCCGGATATTAGTATGGCTCTTGATAGAGGTAAAATATTAGAGCAAAGGGTTTATAATCCGTCAAATACTTTATTGAAACATACAAAATTTGAGTATGATGAATCTGTTGATCGGGAAAGAGAAGCTGTAAGGAGTATTGCTTCATTTTCCAGAACCTTTCCCAGGGATAGGCTTAGTGCTTATGTTGATGCTAGGATAACAGCATATTTGATTTTTACTTTTCCAAGGTTATTAATCAAACAGACCGATAGTCTTTTTGATGTTAATGGGTTGAATCCTATTACAACAGTGAATGAATTTACCTATGATAGATCTTTCAGACAAAAGATTGATAGCAGGACTGTGGGCAGTGATCTTAAAAAGATAAAAACACGATACATTTATCCTTATGATATGGTATCTCAAAATCGTGATCCAAATAAAATATATGATGAAATGGTTAAAAGGAATCTAATTAATCCTGTAATTGAGCAGGAGCAGTTGGTAGATGAAGCCTTGCAAGAAAAATCGATAACAAATTATACAAAACAAAATACGACTGACCCTTATCTAATTCTACCGCAAAATACAGCAACACAATACAAAAATGAGACTCCTGAAATCCGCTTAAGGTACAAAGCCTATGATAATAAGGGAAATCTCTTAAGTATGGCTCAGGAAAATGGGCTGATTAGTTCTTTTCAATGGGGCTATAACCAGATGTATCCTGTTGTTAAAATTGATAATGCAGAAAATACTGTTATTACAGAATTAGCTGAGGAGGAATTAAGCACCTATGCATCGATGGATAAAGAACCGTCCAAAAAAATTACTACCAGTGTTAGGGGAGATATCCGACTTAATGTGGATGGGGAACCAGGACAGACTTTTAGCCTTCGCTATTCATTGACCGGACCAGTTACTAAAGAGGGGATTTTGTGTGTATCAAGAAGTACAACAACATGTAACTATCCAAGTAGCATTACTTTTCCTGATATGCCGGCTGGTGATTATACGCTTAATATTGCAAACGAAGCTGGGCCAACGAGTAATAAAAGAATGACGATCCGTTATTCTGTTCGCAGAACTATCTCGAAAGGTGTCAAAGAATTTTTTTATGAAAATTTTGAGGAAGACCCAACTGCTATGATTGGTAAAGGCCATACAGGAACCAAATACAATAATGGTGCTTATACTGTAAATTGGACAAAGCCGAATGATCGTAATTATGTAGTTAGTTATTGGTATCTGGATGATAAGGGATGGAAATATTCTGGCCTGAAAGCATACACTGGTACTTCCTTTGTATTAACCGGAGGGACTGCCTACGACGATGTCTGCATTCGTCCTTCAGATACTCATATAACTACTTATACTTACGACCCGCCAACTGGTGTGTCAAGTATGACAGATGCGAAAGGCAATACTACAACCTATGAATATGACGGTTTTCAAAGATTAAAGCTGGTTAAAGATCAGGAAGGTAATATAATCAAAAGCATGAATTACAATTACAAGCATTAAGCCTTTAGCAGGCAAGAGAAATCTTAACTAAAAAAAAGACACAGCCATTATGACTGTGTCTTTTTTTGCGTACTGGAAAACCAGCTTATTTTTTCAGGAATTTGAAATCTTTACCAATAAAACGTGCTGCAGAACCTAATTCTTCTTCAATACGTAATAACTGGTTGTATTTTGCTATTCTGTCAGAACGTGAAGCTGAACCGGTTTTGATCTGACCACAGTTTAAAGCTACTGCTAAATCTGCAATGGTTGTATCTTCAGTTTCTCCCGAACGGTGACTCATTACTGAAGTATAACCGTTGTTCTGAGCCAATGATACGGCATTGATAGTTTCAGTCAGTGAACCAATCTGGTTTACTTTAACCAGGATAGAGTTAGCGATGCTTTTATCAATTCCCTGTTGTAAACGTTTTACGTTAGTTACAAACAAATCATCACCTACCAGCTGTACTTTGTTACCGATAGCTAATGTCAGTGATTCCCATGCAGCCCAGTCATCTTCATCCAGACCATCTTCAATAGAAATGATAGGATATTTGTTTGCCCAGTCTACCCAATACTTAACCATCTCATCAGAAGTTAATTTCTCGCCTGAAGATTTATGGAAGTTGTAAGTTTTGGTTTTTGAATCATACATTTCAGATGCAGCTGCATCCATAGCAATCCAGATATCTTTACCAGGAGTGAAACCCGCAGTTTCGATAGCTGTTAAAACAGTTTCAATAGCCTCAACATTTGAACCGATGTTTGGTGCAAAACCACCTTCATCACCAACATTTGTTGAATAACCTTTTTTCTTTAATACGTCTTTCAGGTGGTGGAAAACCTGAGTTCCCATTTGTAATGCTTCAGAGAAACTTGCAGCTCCCAATGGCATAATCATGAACTCCTGGAAGTCGATTTTGTTATCCGCATGTGCACCACCGTTTAAGATGTTCATCATTGGAACTGGTAATGTATTTGCATTTACACCACCGATATAACGGTATAGTGGTTGTCTGCTTTCTGCCGCTGCTGCTTTAGCTACTGCTAAAGAAACACCCAGGATCGCATTAGCACCTAAGTTTCCTTTGTTTTCTGAACCATCAAGGTCGATCATCGCCTTGTCGATCAGGTTTTGCTCAAAAACATCGATACCCTGAAGTTCTTTAGCTATTTTCTTGTTCACATTTTCAACGGCTTTCAATACACCTTTGCCCATGTAAACTTTCTTATCTCCGTCTCTTAGCTCAACAGCCTCGTGTTTACCTGTACTTGCACCAGATGGTACAGCAGCACGGCCCATTTGGCCATTTTCAGTGATTACTTCTACTTCAACAGTAGGGTTACCTCTAGAATCGAGGATTTGCCTTGCATGAACATCAATAATTAAACTCATTTTAGTTGTTTTAAGTGTTTTTATCTCCTTAGTGTAAATAATACAATTACTAGGTGATGATCAAAGTTAAAATAAAATTTAAATTATAAAGATTGATTTTCCTATAATTTTATTCCCACTTGAATACCTTCACCGCTATTGCGTATATTCCTAACCCCCAGATCACCATGATTAAAATCTGTTGTTTTACATCCCATAGTCCGGCGCCTTCAAAAGCAACCTGTCTCATCGCATCGTTTAAATAGGTCAGCGGTAAAGCCCTGCTAATTGGTTGCAGCCAGTTTGGAAAGTTTTCTATAGAAAAGAACGTACCAGATAATAAAAATTGTGGTAAGGTAATAATATTTGAGATAGGTGGGATGGTACTTTCACTTTTTGCTATGCCAGAAACGACAAAACCGAAGCCCATGAAAACTATTACGCCAATCGTAGAAAGGATGAGCATATTTAAGACTGTCGCAGCCCCGTGTATCAGCGTGAAATGGAAAAAGAAATGACCAACCAGGATGATAAATAAAGCACCGATTAAAGCAAAGCCTATTCTGGCCAGTCCTTCACCCAGGATAATACTCGATCTTTTTACCGGAGTGGCAAAAAAACGTTTGATAACCAGTGTTTGTCTCAGACTGAAAAAAACAAAAGCTGTTCCGAAAACACCCGTGCTCAGTAAAGAGAAACCCAGCTGTCCGGGCAGGATAAAGTCAATTGTGCGGTAAGTTCTGCCATGAACGGTACTTTCTTTCAGTTCTGCTACCGAAGGCTTCAGATCCCTGGTATTCAGCGTATACATCAGGTTGTTTAAAATCGATTTCAGGATATTTCCCTTGTCCATCGATGCAGAAGTATATTTTACATCGGCTAAGTATGCCGGCTGCGGGACTGTATTTTTATGTACGTTAATTACCCCGGCAATAGTTCCTTTTTCTAAACACTGCTGAATTTCAACATCACCTTTATCTGTCATAAGATGGATGACAGGCGTATGCTGCAAGGCAATAATAACAGGATTCTGCAAATCGGAACCTGGTGCTACGGCAAGATCTAATTTTACACCTCCTCCTCCCAGAAATCCAAATACAAGAATAAAGATCAGTGGAAATGCAAGAGTAAAGACTACTGCCGAAGGACTGCGTGTGATAGATCTGAAACTTGCTTTGGCCAGTGCCAGTGTGGCTTTGATATTATTATAAGGTTTATTCATTTTTGAGCTCATTTAGCCTTCACGCCATTCCTGGCCTGTGAGATTGATAAATACATCTTCGAGGTTAGCTTTTTTTACTTCTTTTTTTCTTTCAAATCCGCTGCTGATTAACTGGTCAATCAGATTATCAGGGGTATCCAGGGCAATGATCTCTCCATGTTCCACAAAGGCCACACGATCACAAAGCTGCTCTGCCTCATCCATATAGTGCGTAGTCAGCACAACTGTAGTCCCATTGTTCCTGATATCAATAATCAGATCCCATAAATTACGGCGTGCCTGAGGGTCCAGTCCTGTGGTAGGTTCATCAAGAAATATGATTTTTGGAGAATTCAATAGGGTTGTAGCGATAGAAAAGCGTTGTTTCTGCCCACCTGAAAGTGCTTTGTATTTTGCTTTGGCCTTATCCTGGAGATTTACTTTCTCCAGCATTTCCATCGGTTTGATGTTTACACCATATAATCCGGCAAAAAGCTCCATCAGCTCCACCAGGTTCAGGTTAGGGTAATAACCCGCAGCCTGCAGCTGTACGCCAATAATTCTTTTGATTTCGCTGGCATCTTTATCTGCTGAAAGGCCATCTACAGTAATCTCTCCTGAAGTTTTATCACGGAGTGTTTCGATGATTTCCAATGTAGTAGTTTTGCCGGCACCATTGGGGCCCAGCAGTCCGAAAATCTCATTTTCATAGACATCGAAACTAATCCCTTTGACTGCCGGAAAATCGGCGTAGTTTTTTACCAGATTACGGACACTGATAATGGTATTCGTTTTATCCATGAGATAAATGTAATAAGGTTTAATGTAAAAAGGATTGATGTGACTCAATCCTTTCTTAAAATGTCGGTAAAATGATGTTTAGAACCGGTGATTACCAGTTTACCAGCTTAATTCGCCTTTGATCAGGCTCACGAAATCATCAAATAAATAACGTGAATCATGCGGGCCAGGTGAAGATTCCGGGTGATATTGTACCGAGAATGCTTTTTTGCCTTTCACACGAATTCCTTCGATAGACTGATCATTTAAGTTGATATGGGTGATTTCCACTTTGTCAGACTTTCTCACTTCTTCAGGGATTACACCGAAACCGTGATTCTGTGAAGTTACTTCGCAGTGGTTTTTAATAATATTTTTTACCGGGTGATTTAATCCCCTGTGGCCGTTAAACATTTTCATGGTTCCGATTCCATTAGCCTGTGCTAATAACTGGTGACCTAAACAAATCCCAAAAAGAGGTTTGTCTGAAGCAAGAATTTGTTTTACAGTTTCAATAGCATATGGCATAGCCGATGGATCACCAGGGCCGTTAGATACAAAGTAAGCATCTGCACCCCATTTATCCATTTCCTCAAAAGTAGTTTTTGCAGGAAAAACCTGTACGTATAAATCTCTCTGGTCAAAATTACGCAAGGTATTTTTCTTAATACCGAAGTCCAGGGTAGCCACTTTATAGGTAGCATCTGGTGAACCATAGAAATAAGGTTCTTTGGTAGAAACCTGTGAGGATAACTCAAGACCGTCCATAGAAGGTACCTGCGCCAGTTTAGCTTTTAATTCTTCAATGTCAGTAATTTCTGAAGAGATGATCGCATTCATAGCTCCCTGATCTCTGATCTTCCTTACTAATGCACGTGTGTCAATGTCAGATATTCCAACGATATTCTCATCCTGGAAATAGTCCTGTATAGATTCACTAGCTTCTTTACGGCTATAACCAATACTGTAATTTTTGCAAACCAGACCTGCAATCTTAATCGAATCTGATTCGATTTCTTCTTTATGAATTCCATAATTACCAATATGGGCATTCGTAGTGACCATGATTTGTCCGAAATAAGATGGATCAGTAAAAATTTCCTGATAACCTGTCATTCCTGTGTTGAAACAAATCTCTCCTGTTGTTGTACCAATCTTTCCGGCAGCTTTACCGTGGTAAACAGTACCGTCAGCCAATAACAGGATAGCAGGTAACTTGGTGTAGTTAGTCATCGTAATTAAAATGAAAAATAAAGTTTAAAAAAGGGATTAATGAATGAAGATTTGCGGTTTTGATGTCGCTATAGTGATTAACAAATGTGCTGTTGTTTAACCCGTTCATTTCGGGATACAAAGATAGTTTTTTCATCCTTAAATCCATATTTTTTTTATCAGGATTACAATGTTATGTAACATATCCCCCATAATATAAGAAGTAAGGGTAATTTTGTCAATTGAATACCCTAATTTTACCCCCCTAAAAGCATAAATTTATGTCTATACACAAAGAAGTAAAGCGTATTACAACCCACATTCTGCAAGAGATGAAACAGAGTGGTGAAAAAATATCGATGTTGACTGCTTATGATTATTCCATGGCTACTGTTCTGGATGATGCGGGACTTGATGTTTTACTGGTTGGAGATTCAGCTTCAAATGTAATGGCGGGTCATGAAACTACATTGCCGATTACACTGGATCAGATGATATATCATGCACAGGGTGTCGTTAGAGGCGCAACGCGTGCTTTTGTCGTAGTGGATCTTCCTTTTGGTTCTTACCAGGGTAATTCAAAAGAAGCTTTAAGTTCTGCGATCAGGATCATGAAAGAATCAGGTGCTCACGGTGTAAAACTGGAAGGCGGAACTGAAGTTGTGGATTCTATTTCACGTATTATTACTGCCGGAATTCCCGTAATGGGCCATTTAGGTTTAACTCCTCAGTCAATCTATAAATTTGGAACTTATACAGTAAGAGCTAAAGGAGAAGAAGAAGCTGAGAAATTAAAAGTTGATGCTAAAGCTTTGCAGGATGCAGGCTGCTTTGCTATTGTACTGGAAAAAATACCTGCGGCATTAGCAAAAGAGGTAGCTGAAAGTCTGCATATTCCGGTTATCGGGATAGGTGCGGGTCCGCATTGTGACGGACAGGTTTTAGTGGTAAATGACATGATTGGACTAACCAAAGGGTTTAAACCACGTTTTTTACGTCAGTACATTAATCTGTATGATGGAATTTTAGGTGCTGCAAAAGCATATATTAAAGATGTGAAAGCGAATGACTTTCCAAATGAAAAGGAGCAATACTAAAAATGCCGGTAACTGATAAAGATGTTCTTTTCGAAGATAATCACCTGATTGCAATTTGCAAACGTGCAGGTGATATTGTCCAGGTTGATGAAACCCGTGACGAACCATTGGAAGATATGGTGAAAAGATATATCGCTAAAAAATATAATAAGCCTAACAGTGCGTTTTTAGGTGTGGTACATCGTTTAGACCGCCCGGTAAGCGGGGTTATCTTATTTGCTAAAACAAGTAAGGCGCTGGAAAGAATGAATGCCATCTTTAAAAACAGGGAGGTGAAGAAAACTTACTGGGCGGTTGTACGTAACCGTCCGGCAAATATTTCAGGAACGCTGGTGCACTGGCTGGTTAAAAACCCCAAAACCAATATTGTTACTCCACATAATACTGAGGTTCCGGGTAGCCAGCGGGCTGAATTAAGCTACAGATTGCTTGGAGAACTGGGCGGATATTACCTGATTGAGGTTGACCCGTTAACTGGTCGTTCTCATCAGATCAGGGTACAGCTTTCTACTTTGGGCTGTCCGATTGTTGGTGATAATAAATATGGTTATCCCCGTGGCAGTCGTAAAGGAAGTATTTGTCTTCATGCCAGAAGGTTACAATTTATTCATCCTGTCAAAAAGGAACCGGTAAATATTTTTGCCAAACTTCCTGTAGATGGATTCTGGGAACGTTTCGAATCCTTTTAGGGATTCGAAACGCTTTATTATTTACAGGCTATAGCTGATAGGGTGATATCACCGAATTTTAGTCCGGCTAAATTGGTGAACACTCTTCTTCCGTCTGTTTCCTGGGTAGGGCCGTAACCTTCCAGCAACTGATCACCTTTCTTTACAAATGCAACTTGTCTGTAAGAGGTTTTTCCTTCTGAGTTAAAGGTGTAATCTGCAATAATGGTATCTCCTTTGACTATCCCTGAAATCGTACCTGAATTTTTATCTTTTTCATAAAAGTTGTAATTCAGATTTCCTGCAACTGCATTTCCTGCCATATTTAATGATAAAGAAACGGTGTCTTTATTTTTAATATAAGCGTAACATGTTTTTGCTTTGGAAACACTGGTATCAGGGGCAGCAGCCAGACTGTCTATTTTCTGCTCTGTGGTACTATTGCTCCTGCAGGCAGTCATTAAACCGGCCAGTACTGTTATGGATAAAATAATATTTTTCATTGATGTGATTTTTCTCTGTTGGTGATGAGGCTAAATTAGCTATATGTATGGTTTAGCACAAGAGTCTGGCCAGAAAATAAAAAAGAGATAAGCTGTATAAGCTTATCTCTTTTTAGAATGGATTAATCCTGATGATTGCTACCAGACATAAGTAGCAACGGCACCACCAGCCAGCGAAGTACTCACTTCTTTTCCATTATAATTGATATTAAAGTTTTTTTCAGCGGGGTTTTCATTCACAACAATCAGCGCAGTCTTTCCGTCAGGAGTTCTGAAAGCAACGTTCTGCAAGCCCTCAGTAATATTGGAACCGATTCTGTATGATCCCGGTCTTACAAATTTTGACGCATGACCAATGATATAGTAAGCAACATTTCTTGTGACCTCAGGGGCTATTGTAATCGCTCCTAAGCAAGTTGTACAGCCACCTGCAGTATGTGGTCTGTATAACGGGTCGGCAGCTAAATTCCACTCCAAAACATTTCTGCTCCAATTGCGGGTTGCTCCGATGATTAAAGTAGAAACATGCCACTTTAAATCTTCATCGAATTTTCCGGGGCCGCCAACCCATTGTTCTGTAAAGTAAAGGTTCTTATCCGGATGAGCTTCGTGAACTTTAGATAAGGCAGTGATCTGGCCGCCATATAAATGGAAAGCTGAGCCATCTGCATATTGGTTTGCCTGCGGGTCGTCCAGAATAGTTATCGGATAATCCGGGCGGTCTGCATTATGATCATAAATGATAATTTTTGTTTTGACTCCTGCTGATTTAAACACCGGGCCTAAAGCCGTTTTGATAAATATTGCCTGATCTTTTGCTTCCATATACATGCTTGGCACATTTCCAGGATGTAAAGGCTCATTCTGAATTGTAATGGCATCAATTGTGATTCCCTGAGTTTTCATTGCATAGACATATTTAACCAGGTATTTCGCATAAGATTCATAATATTCCGGTTTCAGACTTCCGCCTTTAAAGCTGTGATTGGTTTTCATCCAGGTAGGAGCAGTCCATGGAGAACCTAAAATTTTCAAATCAGGATTAATAGCCAGAATTCTTTTCAATACCGGCACCAGGTCTGTCATTTCTTTAGACATAGAGAATTTATCCTGATTAATGTCTGTCTGTCCTGCTGGCAATTCATTGTAGGTAAAGGTTTCTGCACTCAGATCTGAACCTCCGATACTGATTCTCAGATAACTTACACCAATACTGTTTTTTTTGGTAGAGAATAGCTCCTGTAGTAATGTATCTTTGGCTTTTTCATCCAATGCATTAATTAAACTTGCGCTGCCACCGGTTAAAGTATAGCCGAAACCATCAATAGTCTGGAATTTCTGCGTGTCATCAACAGTAATTATTGCATTAGTGGCTTGAGCTGTGCCAAATTTCAAAACAGCAGGCTGCTCTTCCAGCAGCGCTGTTTTGTCGCCTTTGGTGATCCAGTATTTCACCCCGCCATTAGATGCTGCAGACCTTGCAGGTCCCGTAGCATCTCTTTTTGCTGAACATGCCGATAGTGCAATAGCAAAAGCAAATAAAATATTCTTCTTCATGATTACTGATTGTACGTGAAATTGATTTTCTGATCGGCTATTTGTATGGTAAAGTCTCCGTCTTCTGTTATTTTCTGACCTTCAGGGTTAATAAACCCTAAGTCATCTGCCGTAATTTTAAAGGTTACTGTTTTAGTTTCACCAGCTTTAAGATCAATTTTCTCAAAACCTCTTAAGCGTTTTACATCAGGACTAACCAATGTAGCGACCAGGTCTGATGTAAACAGCAGTACACTTTCTTTACCTGCAACTTTACCAGTATTGGTTACATCTGCAGAAACTGTTAAAGTTTCTCCTTTTTTCAAAGTAGCAGTGCTTAGTTTAACCGGACTGTATTTAAAAGTAGTATAGCTTAGACCAAAGCCGAAAACATACTGAGGATTGTAATCTGCATCATAGTTATAAACACCTTCTGTAGTTGAACGTGATTCTGATGGTTTATGGTAATAGGTAAATAGTGCATTTGGGAATTGCGGATAGGTATAAGGCAATTTACCCGATGGATTCACTGTACCTAAAAGAACATCAGCAATGGCATCACCTCCAAAATTACCAGGTAAGTAACTTTGTACAACAGCACTCATCTTTTGCTCAAATTTAGAAATGATACGTGGCCTGCCTTCATTTAATACCAGGATGATCTTTTTGCCAGTTGCAGCAAGTTTTTGTGCAAGCTCAGTCTGAAGATCTGAAAGATAAAGGTCACTTAAATTACCAGGGGTTTCTGTATAAGAGTTTTCACCTAAACATAATACAACCACATCTGCTTCTTTTGCTGCTGCAATTGCTGCATCCAGCTGGTCTGCATATTCTTCAAAGTATCTGCCATCCATTTTATAGCTCACGCCCGGTACATAAGTTACGTTTTGTTTACCGGCCTTAAGTTCAAGAGCTTTTACAATAGTATTGTATTTTGCAGCAAATTCTTCAACCTTTTCTCCCTGCCATGAATATGTCCATGCACCATTCAATGTTCTCATTGAATTGGCATTGGGGCCGGTAACCAGGATTTTCATTGATTTATTCAATGGTAATGTCTGATCTGTGTTTTTCAACAGCGTAATCGATTCTGCTGCTGCCTGATAAGAGGCCAGCTCAAATTCCTTACTGCCAAACTTAGGATAGTCTTTAGGGTTGGTAGTTGGTTTATTAAAAAGATCCAGGTCATATTTTACCAGCAGAATTCTTCGTACTGCATCATCAATACGGCTTTCTTTTACTTTACCTTCTTTAACCAGGGCAATCAGATCGTCACAGAAAGGCTCATAGTTATAGGCTACCATAGACATATCAATACCGGCATTGATTGCAATCCGAACGGCATCTTTATTGTCTTTGGCTACATGATCCCTTTTATAAAGATTTTCTATATCTCCCCAGTCAGTAACGGCTAAACCTTTAAAACCCAGTTCTTCTTTTAGTAATTTGGTGAGCAGGTTATAATTGGCATGTACAGGAACACCATTAATGATTCCGGAGTTAATCATAATAGTTTTTGCGCCAGCCTGAATAGCTGCACGGAAAGAAGGCAGGTGATACTCTCTCAGTGCCTGATCAGAAATGAATGCCGGTGTTCTGTCCTTTCCTGAAACTGGTACCTGATAACCTAAAAAGTGTTTGATGGAAGAAGCTACATGGTAAGGGTTAGCTACGTCATTATTTTCTCCTTCCAAACCTTTTACAGCCTGAACTCCCATTTGACTTACCAAATAAGGATCTTCTCCGAAACTTTCCCACTGACGTGGAAAACGAGGGTCAGCACCCAGATCCAGTAAAGGAGAGAAAGCCCATGGAATAGAACTTGCACGGGTTTCATAAGCCGTAATTTCAGCTCCTTTACGCACAAGGCTTCTGTTAAAAGTTGCAGCCTGCCCGATTTGCTGCGGGAACATGGTTGCACCGGCAGTATAGGTCTCTCCGTGAATAGCATCAATACCATATAAAACCGGAATACCATTTTTGGTTCCTTTCATGGCTGTTTGCTGGATTTTGCTGATGATTTCATACCAGACCTGAGGTGTCCTTGCTCTGTTATTTGAAGTATTTAATACTGAACCCAGTTTGTACCGGATCAGCGCCTTTTCCATTGCCTGCTGATCTAGTGAGAATGGCTCAGTACTGGTATACCGGTCATTACCGGCGCCGATAACATCCAGTGTGATCTGAGCCATTTGACCTACCTTTTCTTCCAGAGTCATTTTTTGAAGCAGGCTTTCTACTTTAGCATTGTTCTTTGTCTGGGCATTTGCCATCCCATAAGAGACCAGCAATAACAGTACGGAGAGTGGTTTTTTTAAATACATTTTATTTTTAGTTAATTACAATGAAGGCAGGGTGTGCTGCCTTCAGGGATTCAAAATTGGTTATCTGATATTCGGATTCCTGTCTATTTCTTTTTGAGGAATAGGGAAAAGTAATTTTGCAGGGGTAACATTGTAGTTTAACGGGGTACCTTTGCCATCAAGCTGCGCGTTCATAACCGTAATAGCTCTGTTTGTTCTTAACAGATCGAACCAGCGGTGGCCTTCAAACGCAAGCTCCAGTCTGCGTTCTTTCTCCAGGGCAAGACGCATAGCTGCCTGATCTGCAGCAGGTGTACCAGCAAGTTTTACCCTGGCTCTGATCTGATCGACTATGATTTTTGATTGTGCCCAGCCTGAGGTTCCCGCCTCATTCAGTGCTTCTGCTTTTAACAGTAAAATATCAGCAAGACGTAAAATGTAATTATCACTTTTATCATCTGCTCTGTATTTATTAATAAACGGATAATTGGCTTTTGACCAGTAACTGTCTGACCAGCCGTCTGTACTTACATTTTTAAACAGAATGCTGGAGTTTTTCCGGATCAAATCTCCTTCATCGTCATAAGCTTTGACCAGGTCGTTGGATGGGGTGTTAAATCTTTTCCAGCCTGTTCCTGTAATAATACCAGGCATCCAGTTACCATGCTCACCACCATTTCCCTGAAATTGCAGTTCCCAGATAGATTCTGAATTATTCTTATTGGCGATATCAAATAGTCCATTGAAATCAAAGAATAGGGAATAACCGCCGGCTATAGTTGCATCACAGTACTGGAGAACTTTTGCCCAGTCTGGTGAGGGTTTGGATGCATAGACTTTAGCAAGTAATCCGTTAGCTGCACCTTTGGTAAAAATGCCCTTGTTTGCTGCTGTAGCACCGGCATTTGCTGCGGCAAACTCAAGATCTTTGATAATCTGTGCATACAGCTGATCTATGGTGGCCTTTGGCTGCTGAGTCTCCGTGAGATTCGAAGGAGTTTTCAGGATCAGGGGCACAGCTCCGTACAAACGTACCAGGTTGAAATACATGTAAGCACGTATTCCGCTTGCTTCTCCGAGAATCTGATTTCTTCTGCCACTGGCATCTAATGAAGGATCTGGTACTTTAGGGATGTTTTCCAAAATCTCGTTTGCATTCTTAATATCTTTATAAAGAGCAGTCCAGTCACGGTCAACGTTTCCGTTGGTTGAATTGGTTGTAAAGAGATCTATCTGAATATTTGCAGGATTATCACCACCGGCATAGGCATTATCAGAAGTTACATCACCATTGGTCATAAAATCCCAGATATGGTAATCATTGTACATGCCATCGTAGACACCTTTCATTAATTTATTTGCACCTTCAGCATTAGACAGTACGATGTCTCCGGTGATCTTGTCAATCGGATCTTTTTTTAGAAAGTCTTTTTTACAACCTGTTTGAATGGTAAAGAGAAAAGCCCCGGCTGCAATAAGTGAATATATTTTTAAGTTCATTTTTTTCTGAGATTAAAAGCCAACATTAATACCTAGTAAGAAACTTCTTGATTGTGGGTAGGTTCCATAGTCTACTCCCATGTCCGGGCCATTGGCGCCATAACGATTTACTTCCGGATCCAGGCCGCTATATTTGGTGAAAGTCAGGAGGTTATATCCTGTCGCAAATATCATCAGCTTATCCATTTTTAGTTTTCCCAGTGCTGTTTTCCCAAAGTTATAAGACAGGGTTGCAGTCTTTAGTCTAAGGTAAGAAGCATTTTCAACAAATCTGCTGGAGGTTAGTGAATTAGTATTTGTGAATGAAGATGTGGTTAGCTGGGCTCTCGGGATATCAGTAATCTGACCAGGGGTTGTCCATCTGTTTAAGACATTGGCAGATTGATTTTTAGCATCATACATTCCTTCCAGCTCAATTTTTGAGGCATTAAATAGCTGGTTGCCCTGTACACCCTGGAAGAATACTGACAGCCCAAAGTTTCCATAGGTGAAATTATTGTTGACACCATACGTAAACTTAGGTTGTGCCGACCCGATAAACTGGCGGTCATCATTATCTCTCTGACCATTGTTATTGGTATCCTGATAAGTAGCATTACCGGTCTGAGGATCAACACCTGTGAATACATAGCCATAAAAACTTCCAAGCGGACGGCCAACTACAACTTTTATCGCCGCATCACGTTCAAAAATTCCACCAAAGTCAAGTGATTTTGTACTGTTTCCCAAACTGGTTACTTTATTTCTGTTCAGGGAGAAATTTAAATCTGTTGACCAGGTAAACTTACTTTTCTCTATGTTTTTAGTTGAAAGGGCAAATTCTAAACCTTTATTTTCCATTGATCCGACATTAAGGGCTTGTGTTCCCAAACCTGATGATGTAGGTAACTGAACATTCACCAGCAGATCATTGGTTTTCTTCAGGTAGGCATCGGCTGTAAAAGTTACCCTGTTATTGAATAAGGTTAAATCAAGACCGATATTTGTTTGCGTAGTTTTTTCCCAGGATAACTGATCATTAGCCGGCTGATCAAGGATATAAGAGTTTTGCGCAGTGATCTGGTACAGCTTCATATAAGCATAATCGCCAATACCTTCATCGTTACCTACTTTACCCCAGCTTCCACGAATCTTTAAGTCATTGATTGTTTTACTGTCTTTCAAGAAGTTTTCTCCTGATATTCTCCATCCTGCGGAAACAGAAGGAAAATAACCGAACTTATGGTCAGGTGCGAAACGGGAAGATCCGTCTGCTCTAAAATTAGAGCTCAGTAAGTATTTACCATCAAAAGCATAGTTTATTCTTGCCAGATACGATTGTTTGGACCATTGAGACCGCTGTGGTATTTTTGGTGCAATAGAGGGAGTGATTGGAAGACCTTTCTGGTCTACAAAACGGGTAGCTGAGTATTCGAGATAGGTGTAGTCGGATTCCTGGACCGTATAGCCAGCCATAGCTCCGAAAACATTTTTACCTATGGTTTTATTATAACTCAGTATGTTCTCATTGAGCCATACATGATCGTTGGTTTTGTTATTGTTATAGATACCTCTTTCGTTACGGCCATAAACTGTTTGATATGGATCGAGTGTATAGTCGTAATATTCATTTCTGACATTGGTACTAATGGTAGATTTGAATACCAGGTCTTTTGTGAAATTAATCTCACCTCCAAAAGCCCCGATGAATTTTAACTGTCTTCTCATATTTCTGGAGCCAAATGCATTACCAATAGGGTTTTCATATCCCCCTGGTACTGGTGTATAATTACCATTTGGCTCAAAGATTGTTAAAGTAGGTGGTGTAGTTAAAGCAGCTAGTATGACACCGCCTTTGGAAATTCCAGCATTATCTGATACATCAACAGACTTATTGGAAGTTAAAGCCGCAGTAACATTAAATTTAAGCCAGCTGGTCATACGCTGACTACCGTTGAAATTTAAACTGTATCTGTCTAGTTTTGCCGGTGCAACAACACCTTTATCCTGTTGATAACCTGAAGACAGGTAGTACTGACCTCCTTTTGTTCCGCCGGAAAGCGATAATTGATAACTGTTTTGCTGTCCGGTTCCAAAAGCTTCTTTTTGCCAGTCTGTATGCTGTGTGCCGCCAAATTCTGTATAGCCAAGATCTTTCATCAGGGCGATGTACTGGTCACTGTTTAAAACATCTTGTTTTCTCCAGAAGTTAGAGATACCGGTGAATGCATTAAAACCAACTTTAACTTTACCTGCAGAACCTTTTTTAGTCGTAATGAGTACAACTCCGTTTGCACCGCTTGAACCATAAATGGCGGCGGCTGATGCATCTTTTAATATGGTCATCGTTTCAATATCGTTTGGATTAATGAAACTGGCATCTCTGGATGTAACACCGTTAATGACATACAAAGGGCTGTTTGAAGCTGTCAGTGAAGTATTACCACGGATACTTACCGTAATTCCAGCCCCGGGTTTACCTGACTGAGAAGTTACCTGCACACCTGCTGCTTTACCTTGCAGAGCCTGCAATGCATTGGTTACGGGTTGATTCTGAATATCTTTTGCAGAAATAGAAGTTACGGCTGTAGTCAGGTCTTTTTTGGTTTGAGTGCCATAACCAACCACAATTACTTCATTCAGCTGCTGGTTATCATCTGTCAGGATTACATTCAGTTTTTTACGACCAGTTACGGCTTCTTCTGTTGTTTTATAACCTATAAAGGAAAAAGTAAGTGTACTGCTTGCTGGTGCAGATAAAACAAAGGAACCGGTTCCGTTTGTTACTACTCCATTATTAGTGCCTTTAACCTTTACCGAAACGCCAGGTAAAGGAAGGCCCTGGTGATCTTTCACTTCCCCTTTTATAGTGATGTCCTGTGCTATGGCAACAGAAATTCCACATAAAAGACAAATGAGAAAAAGAGTAAAATTTTTAATCATGATTTGCTTGTTTAGGTTTGTATTTGATTACTAATTGATGGTCTAATATCTGTTAAAAATAAGATACTAGGTAATTAATTATTATATAAATAGCTGATATATAGATTGTTATGTCGATATTGATACGCTTCAATACCGTGAAGGAGGGAGGGGTTTATCGCTGATTTACAATGGATAGGAAAAGATATGCTTTCAGTAGCGTTCTATAAACGATACGCTCTGATACCATGGCAAATTAATTTGTTTTTTTGCTTAACTGATCTTAAATTATATGACCAGGGAAGAGAAATGCACCTGTGAAAGACTGGATTCTATCTGTTTTTAATCAAGAACAAGCTGGCTCCATCCATTTTTGTTCGCTTTTTTTAGCACTGTTTTTCTTTCTTCCATCAGCAATTTAATCTTGGAGCCATAGGTCCAGCAGGTACTCTGGCGGATATTAAGGATTTCAGCAAGTTTATGGGAAGAGATTTTTCCTTTGCTGGAATAGATCAGAAAAATCATGTAAAATGCTTTGTTTATAGGGATCCTTGTATTTTGAAAGACGGTATAGGCAGTAACTGATTCTTCATATCCACATTTGCTGCATCGTCTGCTAAAGGCAATATGTCCATTATAGTAGTGGGTATTCTTGCATTTGCGGCAATTGTAGCCATCTTTCCATTTCAGTTCAGAAAGGAAAAGATTACAGCTGTCTTTGTCTGGATAGATTTTGCTGAATTCTTCAAAATCTACGTCAGCAGACATGACACGGTCACGGGTAACTTTTTCAACATTAGTCTGCAGCTCCTGGTTATCCTGTTCCAGCAGAATATTCATTCTTGATATTTCTTCTGCCTGTTGTTGTAGTCTGTCATTAACTTCAAGCAGTTCTGCATTTTTGGCTTCAATGATTAGTGATTTATGAAATACCTCTTTGGTGCGTTCTTCTACTTTAGTTTCCAACTGCTGGTTTAAGGTATCTTTCAGTTTCACATTTTCTGCCATCTGACGGATCATCTGACGTTGTACTTTTTCTTTCTTTGTTTTCAGAATCCGTACTTTATCGCCAATGGCAAAAGAAAGAAAGACCATTTCCAGAACAAAACAAAAACTCAGGCTGTAATAACTGATCACACCAAAGTTTAACCAGGAAAATCCCAGCATAATCAGGAATTTTAAGGTAAAACCTATAAACAGGAAGCTATAGCCTAAGACAAAAAAACGGGCAGGTTTATAACCTTGCTTATAGACATAAATACCGGTGTAAAAAGCTACTGCTAAAGGAATGAATTCAAGAAATTTATAAGTGAACAATGACTGATCTATAAACAGGCTGTACAGAAAAAGGGCAGTGCGTATGCCGATAATATAGAGGATAAACTGGTTTAATTTCGGGGCTTTTGATTTAACGAGTAAAAGCTCTTTGGTGAACAGTAAAGCAAATACACTGGTCGCATATAAGGCAAAGGCATAGGCAATCTGGTTCCATGCAGGTGCGGCAGACCATAAGTATTGATATGCAATACCGTCTGTACTCATTTCAAAAAAGCCGACACTTAGATTATACAGCACATAGTAGAGGTATTGCCTTTGCCGTATGGCAATAAACATGATCAGATTGTAAAAACTAAAGACCAGGATCATTCCATAAAAGATTCCGAAGTAGAAATATTCATCAAGAGCGTAGGAAATAAACCAGTCTACACTTCTCAAAACAATAATTGCATCTGAAATTTGTGATGATTTAAATTTGAAATAGTAAAGTTGCGTTTCATCATTATTATTGTTGATATACAATTCGAAATTTTTATGATGAAGTTCCCGTTTATCAAAGCTGAACTGATCTCCGAATTCTTTAACTTCATAAAGACCGTTTTTCAGGGGCAGGTAGGCTGTTACATGATCTATGGTCTGATCGAAGAACTCCAGTAAGTATTTTTTACCGGCTTTACTGTTATGTTTGATTTTAATTCTGAACCAGTAGGTTGCCTGCAGATCTGTAGTTTGTGGTGTACTCTTCAAACTAGGCTTAAAATGCTTATCAAAGCTTTTACTGCTGATCTTTTCAAAACTTAAATCGTTTTGAGTGTCTTTTAACCATTCTATCTCGCCGAAATTGAAAATGTGCTGATCTACGCTATCATTTATTCCGACTGCTTTTTGAGCATAACTGCCCGGGCCAAAAGTGAAAATTAATACTGCTGTCAGCAGAAAGTATACTGGGATGAGAGAGAACCGGTTAAACATAGAAAATTAGGGAGGCCTATGGCATTTGGTACGAAAGCAAATATAAACTTAATTTGATTGCATTTCTGCAACGTTATTGATATGTGTATATATGGTCTATATTTGCAGGCATTAATACAAATTTTCGAACAGATATGAGCATAGCTACCATTATATGGAACCCCGGTGATTCAATCATAGATTTAGGTTTTTTTTCGTTGAAATATTATTCCCTGTTTTTTCTACTTGCTTTTGTTTCAAGCTATATTGTAGTGAAAAAGCAATTTATAAAATATGGGATTGATGTTGAATTAATGGATTCCTTAACTATTTATGCGGTTTTAGGAACACTTATCGGGGCACGTCTTGGTCATGTTCTGTTTTATGATTTTGCTTATTTCTCTCAGCATCCGCTGGAAGCTGTTCTTCCTGTTACTTTTTCACCACATTTTCGCATTACGGGTTTTCTTGGACTGGCCAGTCATGGCGGTGGAATAGGTATTATGCTGAGTCTGATCTTATTCAGCAGGAAATTTAAGATAAAGCTGTGGTTTTTGTTAGATCAGGTTGCACTGGTAGTTCCGCTGGCCGGGACTTTCATCAGATTGGGAAACCTGATGAATTCAGAGATTATTGGTAAACCAACAGATGTAAGCTGGGCCTTCATATTTTTGAAAGACGATAATATTCCACGTCATCCTGCACAGCTGTATGAGGCTGTTGCTTACTTACTGATATTTGGTTTTGTATACCTGATGATGAAAAAATATCCGAGATCTTCTGGTTTCTATTTCGGAATGGTCATCTTCCTTATTTTCTGCTTCAGGATAGCGATTGAATTTATTAAAGAAGATCAGTCTGCTTTTGAAGCAGGGCTGCTTTTAAATATGGGGCAGCTACTGAGTATCCCATTTATTTTAACAGGTATACTTATCATGTATCTTAAAAGGGGAAATGCTGAAAGTATGCCTGTAAAACCCGCTAAGCCATAGCAGGTTTTACTTTTGTTCGGTTACTTAATAGTGAGGTTAACAGCATGCATAACAGGAACCCGCCGAAAGCGAGTGCTGCACCTACATATTGCGGAGAGGTAAAGCCGTAAGCTGCAATTGGCAGTCCTCCTAAAAAAGCTCCAAGGGCATTTCCTGTATTTGCACTGGCCTGCATAGAAGAAGATGCCAGCATTTCGGCTCCTTTTGCTGCACCGATCATCAGCATCTGTAAAGGGGCAATCACAGCGAATGCGAGTGCACCGGTGATAAAGGTTAATAAGATTGCTGCGATTTGAATATGACTTAGCAGTGCGACAAGTATTAACGTAATAATCATAGCCATTAATAAATAGGTCGTAGTTTTTAACGGTGAAAACTTGTCTGCCAGACGACCCCCTACAAAATTACCAACGGCCATTCCAACACCGGCAATGACCATAATCGGGGTAATCATATTACTGTTAAAATGTGCAACTTCTGTCATTAGAGGTGCGATATAACTGATCCAGGCAAATAAACCTCCTGTACCGATGGCACAAATTCCTATAATAATCCAGAGCTCTGGTTTTTTGAACACTTTAAGCGTATCTGAGAATTTGGTTTCAGTCTGTGAAGGTAATACGGGTAACCATAGTTTTATACTTGCTGCGGTAATCAGGGCAATTACAGAAACCAGAGAAAATGAAATTCTCCAGCTGATATTATGACCGATAAATGTACCCAGCGGAACTCCTATAATATTAGCGATGGTCAGACCCGCAAACATCACAGATACAGACTTTGCTTCACTTCCAGGATCGGCTAACCGACTGGCAACAACTGCTCCAATACCGAAAAAGGCACCATGTGGTAATCCAACCAGAAAACGTGCGGCAAGCAGAAGTTCGTAGGTAGGAGCGATACTGAACAATATGTTACCAATGGCAACAATAATCATCAGTCCGATCAGTACTTTTTTAGGCGGATATTTACCAAGGACAGCAACCATGATGGGCGCTCCGATAATTACACCTAATGCATATATAGAGATTAAATTTCCTGCAGTAGGAATATTGATTTTGAGGGTGCCGGCTACATCTGGCAATACCCCCATCATCATGAATTCTGTCATTCCCAGGCTGATGCCACCCAGACAAAGTGTGATCAGACTTATTTTTGTATTCGTGATTAGCTTTAGTAATTTCATATCGGCCGCAAAGATAAGATTGTTTGAGGCGATTAGCTGATTTACAGATTTATATGATACGGATATGAAATTTCTATGAGATCTTCTATAAGCTGATCCCAGTCTTCAGGTTCTCCGATTATTGATGAAACCATTTCACGGGTTAATGGTTCCTGGTTAAAAATACGCGTTACAGTTTCGAGTGGAATTCCATCTGCATTATAACTTCCTTCGAAATAAACTGAGGCCCATTTCACATAAGTGGCGGGTTCTGCGTCCAGAGGGCTAAGCAGTTCTTCAGCATGGTCATCATGTTCTGAGGGGATACCAGTTGTCCATGGCTGATCATTTAATTGCCAGACAGAAAATGTAGTCCCTACAGAATTTACGGGTTCTCCAAAAATGAACTCGTGAAAAACTTCCGGCAGCTGATCGGTTAGTTTGTTTTTTTCTCCCTGTTCTGCCTCAGAAAAATATCCGTTAATCACTGCACCTTCGTTTCTGAACAGAATAAGTAACTGGTCTCCTTCTCCATTTCGCATTTCAAAGAATTCCTCTCCTTCGCTCCACTGGCTGTTGTAAGAGTAATAACGATAAGTCCAGTCCTGGCAAAGTATGGCATCCAGTACAGCCATAGCTTTGCAGGCGGATTGTAGTTTTTTGTTGTCTGGCAACAATTGAAGATTTGTTGTATTGATCATATAATTTAAATAGGGGTTTTAGCCCTGAATTCCTTTTTTGCCTTCTACCGAAATATCCGAACCCTCGGCGAGCATAACTGATACTGGCTGCTGACGATTCAGACAGTCAAATTCCGCTCCGTAAGTATGGGCGAAATCTACAGCAATTTTAAAATCTTTTACTTTATACTGTGCCCATTTAGGGTGTTTTACCTCATATTCATTGGTTTGTGTATCATTACACCTGGTATAACCCCAGTAGTGTCCGGTAATGAATTCAGCTTCGCTGCCTGGGAGAATTTCTGACAGTGCCTTGTTCGCTTTTACGGAGAAAGTCTGCCACTCATTTTTACATCGCCAGCTATATTCCACTTCTCTTTCGGTTTCTGTCTCAGACCAGCGGTGGGTCATTGGCATAGCTTCATAATGTTCATGGTAAACAGTATTGGCTACCACAGAAAGCGCAAACTTGGGTACGATTTCTTTAATAAAGACTACACCCCGTTTAATGGTGTCTCCATCCTTGTACTTCACATAAAAACGCAGGTTTACCTCTTCAAAGTTGGCATGAAAAGGAACACTGAAGCCCAATAGTTTAGTGTTTTTAAAAAGAAAGCCTATTAAACTCACGTAACAGGTATCATTCCAAATGTCCAGCTCAGTACCTGCAGGCAGGTAAGGGCGTAGGATTTCTTGATCGATGGCATAATTAGCAATAGCTAATTTTCTCCATTCTGCGGTTAAAAAACTCATTGAGGGTTAGGTCTAAATTGATTGATAAGCCAAAATACTAAACGTAAACGATAATGAAGTATTAACGTTGAAATAACCTGTCATTGGAATTTCACTATTTGTGAAAGACGGGCATATTTGGCCTGTCTTCTGATAAATAATTAGCTTGTTTTACGATTATTTCCTCTTTATTTATTTTTATATAACCATAATTGTAGCAACAGATGCAGATTTCTCCATTTTGACCGTATAAATGGTGCGTGAAAAAGGTGAAATTGAAACCGGTTAGAGAAAGCAGTGATTTTGTTGTATGATTAATACTTTGCCGGATTAGTTTTTCCAGAATATGATTGTTTCTTTTCAGGATACAATTGATTTCTTTAAAATTCAGATTGCGGTCTTTATTGACCGCATTGTTATAATGGCATCTGCAGTAATCATTACAGAATTTTTTATCGCTTCGTCCTCTGAGTATAGTTCCGCAATCCTGACAATGTTTCATAGCACTAAATTACTTTGTTCTGCTTAGTTTATGGTTAAATATTTTTTTGTTTTAGCTGATTATAAACGTTTAATGAACGATTAACCAGATGCTGTTTTTGATATTTACGCTTAATAATATGTCGTTTTAAATTTTAAATGGAAAATATGAATAGCGTAAGAAATAATGTCCGTTTGACAGGTTATGCAGCTGCAGATCCGGTAATTGTGTGTTTTGCCACAGGAAAAAAAATGGCCAGGTTAAGCCTGGGCGTGCATGAGTTTTATAAAAATAGTTTAGGAGAGGCAGTGGATCAAACCCAGTGGTTTAATCTGATTTTCTGGAATCAGAAAGTGGAACTGGTGGAAAACATTGTGAAAAAAGGATCTGCTATAAGAATTGAAGGTAAGTTAAGTACCCAGTCTTATACTGATAAAAACGGTGATCAGCGGTATTCGACTGAAATTGTAACCCATAACCTGGAGGTGGTTGATAAATATGAGTTATAACCAGCTATTCCCTCCGGGTAAAGGTGTTGGAGGGAATAGTTAAATTAGAAACGAATATTCAGACCGCCATAATAATTCCGGGTGGGGGCAGCATTGAAATATTTTCCACCGGCAGCATTCAGATCGTTACCCAGACTGTACTTCTGGTTAAGTAAGTTATCTGCGCCGGCAAAAATCTCAACTGGAATATTTGCAATGCGAAGCCCTTTCCAGCCAATTTTGCTCTGGACAAGATGGTATTCCCTTGCATATTCTGTATTGGCATCTGTCAATGGGATTTTTGCAGTATAATTATGCTGAAGAAAAATATAAAAGCCCCTTGGTAATTGTAAATTTACTGAGGTAACAATTACATTTTTTGGTACACCAGTGAGATATTTGCCGGATAGATCTGAGTTCCGGTCTATGTAATGATCAAATTTAAAGAGACTCAGGGAGTATGCACTATTGATTGACAGACCTCTTATTGGTGCAGAAGTGTTTGGTTTAATCAGCCATGCTGAAATGGAAGTTTCCACTCCCCATTGTTTTGTACCTCCTGAATTGATAAAATACTCTGTAGCTTTTTCATTTAATCTTCTGACAATTGCATTTTTCAGCTGATAATAAAACCCATTTACATCCAGGGTTATTCTCTTGTTCACACTCTGATACCTGACTCCCGTTTCGTAATTCCAGCCATTTTCTGGCTGCAGATTAATGTTTATCTGATTATCGGAAGCTCTGATTTCTGCGAGGGTAGGTGGAGAGTAGCCTCTGCTGACAGAAGTATGTAAAGACCACTCTTTTGTGAGTAAGTAAGAAAGGGCTGCTCTTGGCATAAACCTTAGTTCGAAATTCCTGTTTTTTGGGGCGATAGCTACGGGTGCTACTCTCTCATAACCTACCTGATATAAGTTTCCGCTAACTGATAATTCGAGAAGAAATCTTTGAAAGATATCCACATTTAAATGTGCATAACTAAAATCTGTTGTCGCTTTTAGTTTGTCTGAAGCTTGCAAATTAGTGGGCATTCCATAATTGTTATCTGAATTAACCGTGTTGGAGCGTGTTCTGGAGGCTTCCAGCCCAATATTGAATCTCCAGGTGATGTCTTGTAGCTTTTTAAAGTATTCCACATAAGTGCGAATGCCGAATGTGAATTCCTTCCTGTGTTCGTAGTTTGTAAGGAAAGGATTTTTGAGGTCTGTATAGGAAGTGAAAACTGAAAGGACATGTTTGAACCGGGTATTGAATTGCCAGTTATTTGTGATACCTGCATAGAATGTTTTGCTGTAAATTCCAGCTTGTTGTTCAGCTGCACTTCTGATGTTGCCAGCTGCTGGTCTAGATGATTTGGGGTCAAGTTCGTACTGATCGGCAGTTAATCCTCCGGGTGTTTCATAATGCAGATCACTATAAAATAATAATGCCCTGAGGTTTGCCTTTGGCGAGTAATTCCAATTTTGATGTAACTGCAGATATTTGCGTTCCATCCCGCTATGATCGCGATATCCGTCACTTCTCTGATAAGATTGATTAAGGCTGAAACTGTAATTTTTCAATTGCCTGCTTAAATTGAGGTTTTCCTGGAACAGGCCAAATGAACCGCCGGTAAGGTTTAAGGCAAGCTGAGCGCTATCCGTACTGATAGTATTTGGAGTGATTAGTATAACTCCTCCTGAATTTGCACCGTAAACACTACTTTGAGGTCCCTTTAGAATTTGGATATTCCCAATTCCGGATAAATCGAGTGCGTTTAAGTAACTATTTCCACCAGCATCAGTTAGCGGGAAATCACCAAAATATATTTTTACATTCCTGATTCCAAATGGAGAACGCAATAAACTACCACGTATAGACAATCTATAACTTCCAGGTGAGCGTTCCTCCATACGAACGCCGGCGATGGTATTCATAGCAGGTACTAATGAACTGCCTGGCTGCTGCTCCAATAGTGTTTTATCTAAAACGGCAACAGCCCCTGTTGTTCTTAACAAGGGCTGTGCAGAAAAATAAGGACGAATAATGACCTCATCAAGTTTTTTTATAGTATCCTGTTTAATTTGGCTAAAGCAGTTTAAAGTAAGCGCCAGTAATCCAAACGTAATTATTTTCTTCATTTATTTTGCTGCAACTCTCCATATGGTACCGCTTACGTCATCTGCAACCAGTAAAGCTCCATCATTGGTAACAGCAACTCCAACTGGCCGGCCGTAAACTTCGCCTTTAGCATCGTCAGCAATAAATCCTGTTAAGAAATCTTCTGGTTTACCAGTAGGTTTACCATTTTTGAACGGCACGAAGGCTACTTTATATCCCGCTAATTCTGATCTGTTCCAGGAACCGTGCTGGCCAATGAATGCTCCTCCCTGGTATTTTGCAGGGAACTTTTTGTCTGTGTAAAAAGCAAGGCCCAGAGAAGCCGTATGAGAACCAACTGCAATGTCTGGTACAATAGCAGATTTGACTAACTCAGGGTGTTGTCCTTTTAATCTTGGATCTTCATTCTGGCCGTAGTAAGAATAAGGCCAGCCATAAAAGCCGCCCGGTTTAACACTGGTGATATAATCAGGTACAAGATCATCTCCCAGACCATCTCTTTCATTTACCGCTGTCCATAATACATTTGTGACAGGAGCCCAGGCTACACCAACCGGATTTCTCAGTCCGGCAGCATATATCTTTTCTCCTGTTCCATCAGGATTGACTTCAAGTATGTTTGCACGGCGCACTTCATGCTCCATTCCATTTTCACCTACATTACTTCCCGATCCTACAGTAATGTAAATCTTAGAATGATCTGCATTGGTAATCAGGTTTCTTGTCCAGTGATTATTATATCCACCGGCTGGAAGCTCAACAATTTTCCTGCCTTTTCCTGTAATCTTTGTATCTCCGGTTTTATAAGGATATACATAAAGGCCATCGGTGTTAGCTACATAAAATGAATTCCCAATGATCAACACGCCATAGGGCTGATCAAGTCCTGACAGGAAAGTAGTCTGCAAATCAAATTTACCATCTTTGTTACTATCTCTGTACAACAGGACTGTATTTGCACTCAAACCGCTTACTTCAGCTTTGTCTTTTCCGCTTAATGCGTTAGCTATTTTCTCTTTAGTATTACGCTCGGAGTTGGAAAGGACTACCAGAATGTCACCATTGGGAGCTATATAAATATTTCTTGGACTCTTGATATTTCCTGCAAATTTGCTAACCGCGAATCCATCCGGGGCAACTGGCGTTTTTCCGTCCGTCCACCCAATTACTTTACTGAATTTTGTTTTCGAAGCTTCGGTGTCAGGTGCAGGCAGATTTAAAGTGCTGTTTTTAGCAGTATCAGTATTCGTCGTATCTGTCTTTGCCGTATTTGTTTTGGTCTGTGAATTACAGGCTAAAATGAAGGGCATGGTGCTGAGCAGTAAAAGATATTTTTTCATCAGTATAAATTTATTTTTTCGTAGTGTTTAAGTTTTTAATGGTGATGTTTCTTTGAAATATGTTTTTCTAATAGCTAACAAGTTAGCTAAAAGGATGTTTGGGTTGAAATATATTTTGTATTAGCATAGTATAAATGTTTTTTTACCTTATGACTTATAAAAAGAAAAGCCCTGTTCGGTTAAGAACAGGGCTTTTCTTTAAAAAACTTATTGTTATTATTAAGCTAGTTTTGACTGTAAGTTTTCGTCAATTGCAGCTAAGAATTCTTCAGTATATAAGTAATGTTTACCATGTTCAACTTTATTGCCATGGATACAAACAGCTAAATCTTTAGTCATTTTTCCACTTTCAACAGTTTCAATACAAACCTGTTCTAAAGCATGACAGAAGTTGATTAATGCCTGATTGTTATCTAATACACCACGGAATTCCAATCCTCTTGTCCATGCAAAGATAGAAGCAATAGGGTTTGTTGAAGTTGGTTTTCCTGCCTGATGATCACGGTAGTGACGAGTCACAGTACCATGTGCTGCTTCAGCTTCCATAGTTTTTCCATCTGGAGTAACCAATACTGAAGTCATTAAGCCTAATGAACCAAATCCCTGAGCAACTGTATCAGACTGAACGTCTCCGTCATAGTTTTTACAAGCCCAAACAAAGTTACCATTCCATTTTAAAGCAGAAGCTACCATGTCATCGATCAAACGGTGCTCATAAGTAATACCTGCTTCTTTGAATTTAGCTAAGAAGTCATTCTCATAGATCTCCTGGAAGATATCTTTGAAACGACCATCATATTTTTTAAGAATTGTATTTTTTGTAGATAAGTATAAAGGCCATTTTTTGATCAATGCCTGGTTGAAACAAGCATGTGCAAAACCGCGGATACTTTCGTCTGTGTTATACATCGCTAAAGCAACACCGTCACCTTTAAAATTGTATACATCAAATGACTGAACTTCACCACCATCTTCCGGAGTAAATGTAAGTGTAAGTTTACCTTTACCCTTTGTTACTAAATCAGTAGCGCGGTATTGGTCTCCAAAAGCATGACGTCCGATACAGATTGGTGCAGTCCAGTTTGGTACTAAACGAGGAACGTTACTCATCACGATTGGCTCACGGAAAACAGTACCATCTAAAATATTACGGATGGTTCCGTTTGGTGATTTCCACATTTGTTTCAGATTGAATTCTTTTACGCGTTCTTCATCAGGAGTGATTGTAGCACATTTGATACCTACACCATATTTTTTAATGGCTTCAGCTGAATCAATTGTTACCTGATCGTTAGTCTCATCGCGGTATTCTATACCAAGATCATAATATTTAATATCAAGATCAAGATAAGGTAAAATCAGTTTATCCTTAATGAATTTCCAGATGATACGGGTCATCTCATCACCATCTAACTCTACAACTGGCTGGTCTACTTTAATTTTTTGTACAGACATATTATGGTTTCAATTTTAACTTTATAAAAAAACAAAGATATAAATTTTGAGTTTATAGCCTCATTTTCGTGTAAATTACCAAAACAAATGAAGATTAAGTAACGTTATACTGACATAAAACATTCGGCCATGGTTACAGATACAAATAATAAGGGTGAAGGTAAAGGATCAGGAGATAAACTTCATAATTCTGACTTAGGTGAAACAAAAGATTTTAACGAGTTATCTTTTGATAAAGAGAAAAACAGCTACGAACTTGATGTAAAAGGTGCAGATAAAGAATATGATCACCCATTACCATATGATACTACAGCAGAGAACGGTGGTGATGAAAACTCTGATTACGACGAGGCTAATCCTTATATTGGTGATGAGTATGCGACCTGGGCCGAAAAAAGGAAAACGGAATTAGATAATCAGGCAATGCATATTGACCATGGACGTATTGTAGAGGTTAATGCTGAGGACGTATTTTTAGCCAGGACACCTGAAGATGACAGAACGGATCTGGATGAGGAAGGTTATCCGATAAATGATGAACCTAAATTAAGGTAATAAGTCCAGATTAAGACGTTTACGCAGTTCTTCCAGTTTAGGGTTCTTCTCTAAAAGGTAATGATACTTTTCAATGCTGGTATATAAACGGTTTTCAATTTTATTCTCTACTCTTTTAGTAACAATTCCGACACTGAAATTCTTTAATCTGGTTCTTAGGAAATTTAAAAACTCTACCAGCTCATTCTGGAGAATACTTTCCTGTGCAAGATTAGTTATCGATACGGTGATCTGATCAGGTCTGGTAAGCTCTGGTTCATTAGTGGTAAGAATGGTGTAGAAATTTATTTTATTCTCTTCTTTAACTTTCTGGACATACTCTCTCCATAAAACCATCAGATCTTCATGAGTAAAAGGCTCCTTCTCTTCTCCAAATATAAATTTTGGTTCATCACTATCTATTCCGCCTGCTGCATTAGTAATTGCTGTAAGTGACGGAATCAGCATTCCTCCGGTAGCATTACCTGCAGAATTTGGTTTTAATGCAATCTTGTTAACAGAATTTAAATTCGGAGTAATTGAAACCCGTTCTGTAGGTGGCAAAACAACAGGTACCTCTGATGGTGTAGGTTTAGACGTTGTTTCTGTAGGTTTAGTGAAGTTTCCTGCAGGAGGTGGCAGAGGCTCAGGCCTTTCCGTATTTGCCGCAGGTTCAGTTTTTACATCAGTTTTTTTTTTAGTCTGATCTGTGTCAGTTGCTGTTTTAGAGGCTGTATGGGGTAGTTGGGCAAGTTGGAGGACCGATGGAATGTGACACATTTTGATAAGTGCCAGTTCTACCTGTAATCGCTGGTTTTTACTGTTTTTATAAGTAAGATCACACTGATTTGCGAGATTTAGGGCCGTAAGGATGAACGATACCTGTACCTGCTGACTTTGTGTAATATATTTTTGCTTTATATTTTCACTCACTTCGAGTAATTTAACTGTTTGCGGGTCTTTACTGACCAACAGGTTTCGCAAATGGCTTGCTAATCCATTGATAAAGTTATTCCCGTCAAAACCGTTATTGAGAATTTCATCAAATAAAACAAGTGCTGAGCTTACGTCTGCACTGTTGAGGAATTGTGTTAATTTGAAATAGTAATCATAATCCAAAATATTCAGATTATCAATTACTGATTTATAAGTCAGATTTTTATTGGTATAACTTACAATCTGATCAAACATAGAGAGTGCATCACGTAAACCACCATCTGCCTTTTGAGCAATGATATGTAAGCCATCTGCTTCTACAGTAATTTGTTCACGGATAGCAATTTTATTCAGATGCCCGGAAATATCATCTACCTGAATCCTGTTAAAATCAAAAATCTGGCAACGTGAAAGTATGGTTGGTAAAATCTTATGTTTTTCTGTTGTAGCCAGTATAAATATGGCATACGAAGGTGGTTCTTCCAGTGTTTTCAGGAAAGCATTAAATGCATTTGCCGAAAGCATGTGTACCTCATCAATTATATAGATTTTATACTTGCCTGCCTGTGGTGGAATACGAACCTGATCAATCAGGCTGCGAATATCGTCTACTGAGTTATTGGATGCGGCATCCAGCTCATGGAAATTGAAGGAGTGACCAGTTTGGAAAGAAACACACGATTCGCAGGTACCACAGGCTTCTACCTCATTGGTTAAATTGGTACAGTTAATTGTTTTGGCAAGAATCCTTGCACAAGTCGTTTTACCTACACCTCTGGGACCGCAAAAAAGGAATGCCTGGGCAAGCTGATTATTTTTGATCGCATTTTTTAGAGTTCCGGTAATGTGGTTTTGTCCGACAACGGTTTCAAACGTTGCTGGACGATACTTACGGGCCGAGACAATAAAATTTTCCATTTCAATGCGAAATTAGAAAATTTTTATGGAGCAGAAGAGATTTTGCGTAAAATAAAATGAAACAGCTTGCGGTTATACTCTGCTGCTGCTGTTATTGAATCATTTACATTAATTAGTGTAGTTGTATTTTTGTTATTAGTATTAAATAATATTATAAATTAGTTCAATCTAATTTATTAGTTTTGTGAACACTAAAAATATAATCTAATATAATTATGCTGAAACTCGTTTTTACACAACTGATGCTGATCTCATTTTTGTTTTTTTCTACTGGATTAATGGCCCAGGAGATAGAAATATCAGGAATTATTAAAGACATCAATACTAATGAAGCTATAGGTGGGAGTAATGTAAAACTCAAAAACCATAAGCGTTCAACTGTTGCCGATAAGCAGGGCAAATTCAAATTGACTGTTCCTCAACAATTAAATGGGGGAAGACTTTTGGTGTCTTATATCGGATATAAACCGGATACAATATTAATCGACACCAATAAGAGATTTTATGAAATCCTGTTGAATGCTAAAGCTGATGCACTCAATGAAGTTGTTGTTACGGGTGTTTCCAGAGCTACATTGACAAAAGAAAATCCGGTTCCTATTGTGTCTGTTTCTAAAAAGAAGATCGAGCAATCTTCAGAAAGTAATATTATAGATGTACTGGTCAGGAATGTTCCCGGACTAAATGCTGTGAAAACCGGGCCGAATATTTCAAAACCCTTTATCAGGGGATTGGGATATAACCGGGTATTGACATTATATGATGGAATCCGGCAGGAAGGTCAGCAGTGGGGTGATGAACACGGGATAGAAGTTGATGCTTATAATATTGAACGGTCAGAAGTCATAAAAGGGCCTGCCAGTTTAATGTATGGTAGTGATGCCCTTGCTGGTGTAGTTAGTCTGATGTCTTCAATGCCGGGTATTAATGATAGTCTTTTACATGGTAAAATATTATCAGAGTACCAGAGTAATAATGGTTTGATTGGGAATGGCCTTGGGTTGTTTTATGCCAAAGACCGCTGGTCTTTTGCCTTGCGCAGTTCTTACAGAATCGCTAAAAACTACAGTAATGCTATAGATGGAAGAGTATATAATACCGGATTCCGGGAGACAAATGCTTCGGGAACTGTTCGTTATCAGGGGGCTAAGGGAAATTCTACACTTAATCTTACGCTATATGATAATATTCAGGGAATTCCCGATGGCAGCCGTGATTCACTGACCAGGAAATTTACGTATCAGACCCAGGAAGGAGAGTTGGATGATATTAAAAATCGTCCTGTTGTTTCTGATGCATTATTGAATTCTTATAAGCTTAGTCCATTGCATCAGCATATTCAACATTATCGTATCTATAGTAATAACCATTATGCACTTGGAGAAGGAGATATAGATTTTATGCTGGCTTTTCAGCAAAACGTTCGAAGGGAATATAATCACCCGACTATGCCCGAACAGGCGGGAATGTTTGTGAGATTAAATACGGTAAATTATGGAGTGAAATATAATGCGCCTAAAATATTAAATACTGAATTTACTTTAGGTGTAAACGGGATGTATCAGAATAATCTGAACAAGAATGCAACAGATTTCCCGATTCCCGATTATAATTTGTTTGATGCGGGAGCCTATATTTTTGCTAAATGGAAATATGAAAGATGGACAATTGGTGGTGGGGTAAGATATGATCTGCGCTATTTAAATGCACCTGACTTTTATACTTCTACTAACCCGAAAACAGGTTTTGGTCAGCAGGTTTCGCTCGCAGAAGATCCAAAGGCATACTTACAATTCTCCTCATTCAGCAAGTCATTTGGTGGTGTTTCATTAAGTCTGGGTACAACTTATCAGCTAAATGATCAGGTGAGTTTGAAAGCGAATGTTGCCAGAGGTTACCGTGCACCTAGTATTACAGAATTTGCTTCTAATGGATTAGATCCGGGCGCGCATATCATTTATCTTGGAAATCGTGAGTTTAAACCTGAATTTTCCCTGCAGGAAGATATTGGTGCAGATATAACATGGAAAGATTTATCAATGTCATTCAGTATTTTTAACAATAACATTCAAAACTATATTTACCTGAGCCAGTTATTAGATGCGGGGGGTGACCCTATCATCAGCGCCCAGGGAGATAAAACTTATCAATATCAACAGGCTTCCGCACAGCTTTTCGGATTCGAAGCTACATTTAATCTGCATCCCGAGTCTATGAAAGGTTTTTCATTTGATAATTCATTCTCAGTGATTCATGGCTATAATAGAAAGGCAATGTTTAAGGATAAAAAGACTGCTGGTGAATACCTGCCGCTTATTCCTCCGGTCAGGTTGCTTAGCAGTGTAAGTCAGGATGTCAGACTAAACTCAAGACTGTTTTCATTAATGAACTTTAAGATAGAAGCAGAATATAACGGAGCTCAAAATCGCTATTTAGCTTTAAACAATACAGAAACTGCCACCTCGTCTTATCTGCTTTTTAATGTGGCAGCCGGTACAACCTTTAATTATTCAAAAAAACATTCTTTACAATTGCAGCTGCAGGTCAATAATTTATTCAATGAGATTTATCAGTCGAATCTGAGCAGACTTAAGTATCTTGAAAGTTATGAACAGTCATCAAATGGATATAAAGGGTTACAGGGGATGGGAAGAAATATAGGAATTAGAGCTATTCTTTCATTTTAATAAGCAAATACTAACCAACTTTGGTCTTTTTGTGATTAACTTTGGGTTAATATTTATAATTAAAATAAATTCATGAAACGCTTTCTATTTTGCCTTTTATTAGGCATCCCAGTTCTATGTTCTGCGCAATCCAATTTTCAGAAAGGATATGTTGTCACTAATGTCAAGGATACTCTTAAAGGGTATATTGATTATAAAGAGTGGAAACTGAATCCTGTATCAATTATTTTTAAATCTAATCTTAATGCTGAGACACAAAATTTTACAGTAAATAATTCTTCGGCCTGGTCTGTGGATGGGGCTGAATTTTATCAGAATTATCTGGTTGATATCAGCATGAGTAAAATCAATATCAGTCAACTATCTGTTGGCCCTGATACTTCAAAAAAGAGAGAGGCTGTATTTTTAAAAGTGTTGCAGACCGGGAAAAATGTTACCTTGTTTTCTTATATAGATGGACTAAAACAAAGATTTTATATTCTGGAAAAAAATAGTTCTGTACCTTATGAACTCATCAGCCAACAATTTTTAAAGTCTAATGAAGAGCATGTTCTTGTTAATGGAACAGGATATATCAGACAATTATCAATAATCATGAGCAAATTAGATGTTGGTACTGCAGAGGAACGCCAGCGTTTAGGGAGCCTGTATTACGGGGAAAAAGATCTGATGAAAATTGTTGCTGTAATTAATGGACAGTCATTAGCTAAGACCAAACATGCTGGTGTAAGATTTTTTGCAGGTACAGGTTTAAATATTAGTAAGGCGGTTTATAAGGGAACTATAAGCTATGCGCAACCGGGAGCTACTACCAAGACATCCTATAGCCCTTTATTATCGATTGGTATTGATGTGTTTGCTAATCCGGCCATAGGTAAATTAATCTACAGAGGTGAGCTATCCTTACTTTCAAGTAAAAACGAAGTTTCTATCAGTACGGATCAGGCCGCAATGGCTAATGCAAAGCATACTTTTGATCAGGTGACTATTGCTTTTGCTCCTCAATTAATATATAACTTATATAATACTAATCGTTTGAAATGCTTTTTAGGTGGGGGAGTGGGGCTTAATTTCTCAGCCTACAGTAATAACAAAGAAACCAGATACAACTCTTTCAGAAATGAAACTGAGATTACTGAAAATACCATAACGATGGAAAAATTCAACTTCTCATTACCTTTTACGGCCGGTCTTGTCTTCAATAAAAAGATAGAGATATCAGTTGGTTATGCTTTCTCATCACCTATTACGGATTACAGCACCTCGAGTATTCATATGCAACGTTACCGTATTGGTGTTAATTACCTGTTTGGCAAGCCTTAAATGTTTTGAATTGTAGAAAATTATTCCTAAGTTTGCATCCCTGTTTAATACAGGATTTAACATAAAATAATCATAACAATGAATCAGTACGAAACTGTTATCGTTCTAACCCCGTTGTTGTCAGAAGAAGTTGCGAAAGAAGCATTAGCGAAATTCAGCAAAATCATCACTGACAGCGGTGCCGAAATTGTTCAAGAGGACAATTGGGGTTTGAGAAAATTAGCGTATCCGATTGAAAAAAAAGCAAGCGGATTTTTCCACCTTACAGAGTACAAATCTTCAGGTGAATTAATTAACAAATTGGAATTAGAACTAAAACGCGATGAGCGTGTTCTTCGTTTCCTTACCATTAGATTAGATCGTCATGCGGTTGCTTATAATGAGAAGAAACGCAGTGGTGCTTTTAACAAAAAACCTAAGAAAGAGGAGGCTGCAGCATAATGGCTAAAGATCAAATACAATATGTTACCGCTCCAAAAGTGGACGATAACAGAAAAAAATATTGCCGTTTCAAAAAGAATGGTATTAAATATATTGATTATAAAGACGCAAACTTTTTGTTAAAATTCATCAATGATCAGGGTAAAATTTTACCTCGCCGTTTAACCGGTACTTCATTGAAATTTCAACGTAAAGTGGCTCAAGCGGTTAAACGTTCTCGCCACATTGGTTTGTTACCTTTCGTTGCTGACCAATTAAAATAAGAGCTGAACATGGAAATTATATTAAAACAGGACATCAAATCTCTTGGAGAGAAGGATGATATTGTAAACGTAAAGCCAGGTTACGGACGTAACTACCTGATCCCACAAGGATTTGGTGCTTTAGCTACTCCATCTGCTAAAAAAGTATTAGCAGAGAACTTAAAACAAGCAGCGTTTAAACAAGATAAAATTAAGAAAGATGCTGAAGGTATCGCAACCCGTTTAACTGATGTTAAATTGAGTATCGGTGCTAAAGCTGGTGAAACTGGTAAAATCTTTGGTGCAGTAAACACTATTATGATTGCTGATGCATTAAAACAACAAGGTTTTGATGTTGACCGTCGCCGTATCACTTTCGAAACTGAACCTAAATTTGTTGGTGATTATATCGCTAACTTAAACTTACACAAAGAAGTGAAAGTTAAAGTTCCTTTCGCAGTTGTAGCTGAGTAATCTCATCTTAAACGATATAAAAAAAGCGTTCCGGTTTCCGGAACGCTTTTTTTATGCTTTACTAACTATGGCTCTTTGACTTTATGCCAATCCTTAGTATAGCAACAATGATTTAGAATCTTCTTCTTTTAGATCTGTTTTCATCAATTATTCTTCTGATTTCTTTGATGTCTTTTTTAGAGAAACCATGAACCTCGATCTTATTTCCGTTCATAAACAGACGGAGGGTTGCAAATCCGATCATTGGGGAATCAACCTCAATTGAAGTGATGTCTTCATAGTTCAGATATTTAGAGTCTCCGCTAAATAAACCGGGTGCTTTTATTTCCACACTATTTTCTTCTAAATAGATCTCCGTCGGAAAAACCTTGTTTCCCTCTGAGAGCCTTGATGCTGTAAACTTCATTTTCTTTAATCTGAATGTAAAGGCAAATCTAGTTATTAAGCTAATTGTTTTTGCTTTTCAATTGCATTTAATAATTTTTCATAAGGAGCGTTGAATTTTTCTATTCCCTCATCTTCCAGTTGCTGCGTAAGTTTTGCCAGATCAATCTCCTCATGGCGCAATTGTGCTAATATTGCTGATGCACCATCAAGATCTATTTCAAGCCGGTTTTCAGGATCACCATGATCGCGGTATGCTTCCAGTGTTTCCATAGGGATTGTATCAACTGTGTCAGGGCCAATCAGGGCCTCTACATACTTAGTATCTTTAAATGCAGGATTTTTACTGCTTGTGCTTGCCCAGAGTAAACGTTGTGGTCTGGCCCCCAAAGCAGCAAGTTTTTCCCATCGTTCTCCACTAAAGACCTGCTTGTAGATTTCGTACGCTTTTTTTGCAGAAGCAATAGCGACTTCTCCTTTCAATTCGCCCAGATGTCTTTCTTCCAGTATGGGGTCAATCAAAACATCTATGCGGCTTAAAAAGAAGCTCGCTACTGAAGCAATATCTTTTATACTCTCTCCATTGGCTGCGCGTTCTTCAAGTCCTTCTATGTAAGCGTCAGTCACTTGTTTATAACGCTCCAGTCCAAATAATAAAGTCACATTAATATTTAGTCCTTCGGAGATAGTTTTTCTGATTGCTGCTAATCCTGGTTGAGTACCCGGAATCTTAATCATTACATTTTTGCGGTTTACCTCTTCCCAAAGTTGTAAAGCCTGCTTGATAGTGCCTTCTGTGTCCAGAGCTAACAGGGGAGAGACCTCAAGACTGGCATATCCGTCACTTCCTTTTACTGCCTGATTATATACGGGTAGTAATAAATCGGCTGCCTGCTGAATATCTTTGATGGCCAGGCGGTAAAAAATATCTTCGTTACTTATTTTTTCTTTTGAGAATTGTGCGATATCGGCATCATAATCAGGACTGCTACTGATCGCTTTTTCAAAAATTGCGGGGTTAGAAGTTAACCCTCTTACTCCGTCAACTTCAATCAGTTCTTTTAATTTTCCGGATTTGATGATTTCACGATCAATAAAGTCGAGCCAGATACTCTGACCATAATCATGTATTTTTTTTACTTTACTCGCTTCCATATTGTGCTGTTTTTTTGAAAAACAAGTAAGTAGTCCGAATGTTTATATCGCTTTAAATATATGCACTCACATGACAAATCACCTTAAACATTTTGATGATCAGAATTTATACAAAGCTAATTTTATTACCTTTGGGCGATGGCTAGAAAACGTAGCAAAAACAGTAAATCAAGACGATTTGATTTCAGGAATTTACCGATATTAATTGGGAAATGTATATTATGGTTTTTCCTGAGCACCATCTTATGGGTTCTGGCATACCGCTTCATTAATCCTCCTTTTACTTCATTAATGATCTTGCGTAATATAGAACGTAAATCTGATGGAAAGACGTTCAAAACAGAAAAAGACTGGGTAAAGCTCAGTGAAATGTCTGATCAGATTAAGCGTGCTGCCATTGCCGGTGAAGATCAGAAATTTATTCACCACTGGGGCTTTGATATGAAAGCAATTGGCAGGGCATACAGTGCAAATAAAGAAGATAGTACGAAAATTAAAGGTGGAAGTACTATTTCACAACAAACGGCCAAGAACGTTTTTCTATGGCCGGGTAGATCCTGGATACGCAAAGGCTTTGAGGCTTATTTTACTATCCTTATCGAGATGTTGTGGAGTAAACAGCGGATATTAGAAGTCTATCTTAATGTAATAGAAATGGGAGATGGTATTTACGGTGCCGAAGCTGCTTCACAGAGTTATTATGGTAAGTCATGCAGGAAGCTGAACAGATCTGAGGCAGCACTGATTGTAGCCTGTTTCCCTAATCCTTTACGCTGGACACCTTCACACCCTACCTTATATATCAGGCATAGACAGTATCTGATTATGAGAAACATCAGAAATCTCGGGCCATTAAAATTTATTAAAGATTGATCAGGTTTCCGCAGATTAAAGTAAATCTGCGAAGACCTTATTATGCCAGCTATCTTTGAAAGGAACTTCCCACTTAGTCTGAAAATCTTCCAGAGTTTGAACCATATTGTTGAAAACAATAGAATCCGGCGTTATATTTTTAATGCTGATCAGTGTTTCGAAGTCTTCTTTATTTACTACGTTTACTTTCCCATCAACTTTATAGGCCATATTGAACCGGTTAAAGAGGTCGGCTCCATATTGGCTTTCAATTCCTTTAATTACCCGTACTGAGGCATCAATAGAACAGCCTGTAGCACCTGCAGTAGACTCATCTACGGTGAAAATAATAAAATAATTATACCTGATTTCTGCTTTTGCCTGCAACTGATGGCCATGGGCTTTCCATTGCGTAGTGAAACCGTCTAATTGTTGCTGAATTGCACTAACCTCCTGGTCACTGAATTCACGATCGCTCTGATAGATCCAAACTTTTGATTGTGGAGAAAAACTCATATAACAAATTTAACATTTTATTTAAATTGATATACCCAAATAGCAATTGAGATGAAAAAGTTTACATTCCTCTTAAAAATAGCTGCATATACCCTGTTATGTGCCGTTTTTCTTTCTTTTTCAGCTTATGGGCCAACTGAGGAGGAAGCTATTTATGTGCAGCAAAAATTGTATGATCATTATAATGCAGAGGCAAAAGGAGGACTTATAAAGAAATACGAGTTACATGTTACCAACACCGGATTTTGTCGCTACAAGTGTTTCTTAAGCAATGGAAAGATAGAGTATTTCTCTTTTAACTTTCTAAAATACAAGGATATAGACTATAGTGGGACCTTGCAATCTGGAACATTAATATTACGAACAAAAGGGGAGGATGTTATTGTACAGACTTATAATGGTGGCAGGGAGGGAGATATTGATAGTATGGCCACTTTTATGGCCATACCACTTAAGAATATTGAGGCTGAGGAGCTGAATCAGCTGATGGAAAAATTTCAGCAGATGAACCTGAAGCTCCGCCGATAGTAAATACTGGTGTTTCCATATCACGTGAAGCTACTATGATCATCGTATTTTGTGCATGCTCTTTAAACATAGTTTCTACCAGAGCAGGATTGTTATTATCTTTCGATAAGTGAGAGAGTAATAAATGTGTCAGATTAAGCGGCCGGGAGGTAATAAACAGATCTAAAGCTTGTTTATTACTTAAGTGACCAAAACCATCACTAATCCTTTTTTTTAGATAATAAGGATAATTCCCGTTATGTAACAGCTCTTCATCATAGTTTGTTTCTAAAAATGCCGCATCACATTGTTTGAAGTGAAAAGTCAACTGTTCACATACTGCACCAAGATCTGTAAAAACACCTACTTTGGTATCTTTATAAGAAACCATAAAACTATGTGGCTCTGCTGCATCATGGATTTTTGGGAAGCAGGTGATTTGTAATGCACCAATTGCTATTATCTGGTGACTGCTGAAAGAATTGATCAGTTCTTCCGGCAATTCAAGTCTGCTGTTACCAATAGTTCCGGGAGTAATATAAACCGGAATGCGATATTTTTTAGCCATCACGGTCAAGCCACGAATATGATCACCATGTTCGTGAGAAATAAAAATAGCTTTAACCTTACCCATAGACAGGCCAAGACGCAGCATTCTTTTTTCTGTTTCCCTGCAGGATATCCCGGCATCAATAAGCACGGCTTCCTGCTCGTTACCTACATAATAACAGTTACCGTTACTGCCCGAATTTAAGGAAGTAATAAAAAGAGGGTTACAACCCATTTGCTCTTACTGTAATTTCTGCTATATCCAATACCTGAACATTTTCATTTTGCTCTTTCATTTTAACACCGTCACTTAACATGGTCATACAGAAAGGACAGCCGGCAGCAATAATACCAGGATTGGTTTCCAGGGCTTCTTCAATCCTTTCAATATTAATGTCTTTGTTACCTTTTTCTGGTTCTTTGAACATTTGTGCACCACCGGCACCACAGCAAAGACCATTAGATTTACAGCGTTTCATTTCAACCAATTGTGCGTCTAAAACTTCCAGAGCTTTTCTGGGAGCTTCATATACACCATTACCGCGGCCTAAATAGCAAGGATCATGATAAGTGATTTTTTTACCTTTGAAGCTCTCGCCTCCTTCAGCTTTTAGTTTACCTTCACTGATCAGATCCTGAATTAACTGAGTATGGTGAATAACGTCGTAGCTACCACCCAGACCAGGGTATTCGTTTTTGATTGTATTGAAACAATGCGGACAGCCCGTTACAATTTTTTTTATGTTATAGCCATTCAGTACTTCGATATTGGTCATGGCCTGCATCTGAAATAGAAACTCATTTCCAGCCCTTTTTGCAGGATCACCTGTACAGCTTTCTTCAGTACCCAATACGGCATATTTAATACCCACATGGTGAAGAATTTTACAGATATCACGTGTTATTTTTTGTGCGCGTTCATCATAACTACCAGCACAGCCTACCCAGAATAAGATTTCAGGTTCTTCGCCCCTGGCAATCATTTCTGCCATCGTAGGCACTTCTATATTTAGTTTCTCGCTCATTATTCAGCTTGAGTAATAGATTAAAATTAGTTTTCTTTAGCCCAGTTCAAACGGTCTGCAGGAGAATATTTCCAAGGGGCACCGTTGTTTTCAATGTTTCCTAACATTGCATTGATGCTGGACGGTGCCTGTGATTCTTCCATCACGGCATATCTTCTCAGATCAGTAATAATTGCAAGCGGGTCTATATTGATAGGACAGGCCTGGACACAGGCATTACAACTGGTGCAAGCCCATATTTCTTCTCTGGTGATATAATTGTCAATCAGGGATTTTCCATCATCAAATCCTGACCCGGTTTTATCAATGTTTTTACCTACCTCTTCCATGCGGTCACGCGTATCCATCATGATTTTACGGGGGGATAACAATTTACCAGTAATATTTGCAGGACATACTGATGTACAGCGTCCGCATTCTGTACAGGTATAAGCATTCATCAGATTGATCCATGATAAATCATTTACGTCCTTGGCACCGAACCTGCCTGCTTCTGCTTCTGGTGGAGTAAATGATGGATCAAGCATAGCTTTAACTTCATTAGTTACACTTTGCATATTACTGAATTCACCCTTCGGTTCCAGGTTGGAAAAGTAAGTATTTGGAAAGGCAAATAAGATGTGAAAATGTTTAGAATATGGAAGATAATTAAGGAAAGCCAGAATACCCAAGATGTGAAACCACCAACAGCCTCTTTCTATTGCGATTAGGCTGCCTTCACTTGCTGGTAATAAGTTCTGCAGGAATTGACTTACCGGGAAAGAACCAGCTGTGATATAATGATGAGCACCTAATGCCTGTAATTTAGCATCTGCTGCGTTCATGATAAGAAAAGCTGTCATCAACAGAATTTCTGTAATCAGGATATAATTTGCATCAGATTTTGGCCAGCCTTTCAGTTCAGGGCTATTTAATCTTTTTAGTTTTAAAATATTTCTTCTGATCAGGAAAATAGCACAACCAACCCATACACCTAATGCCAGGATTTCAAATGAACCAATCAGGAAATTGTAAAGGCTACCCAAACCACCAAAAACACGGTGAGTACCGAATATTCCATCAATCATTATTTCGAGCACCTCAATATTGATGATGACAAAACCAATATAGACTACAAAATGCAGTGCAGCAGGAATTGGACGTACCACCATCTTGCTTTGCCCAAAGGCAACCCGGATCATGGTCATCAATCTTTTTTGAGGTTGATCAGTGCGGTCTGCCGCCTTGCCAATTTTGATGTTACGGATCACCTTTTTCAGATTGAAGCTGAATAAAGCGATAGCCGCTAAGGTGATTGCTATAAATAGAATTTGTGAAATCATTATTTGGTTAATCTTTTACAGTCATGCTAAGTTAAAATAATTAGCAGTAAATAAATACTATGCTTGCATAATTATTTCAAATTTAGAGCCGTTTTAAATAAATACGGAAGCTTTTTTGACTTTTTTCAAAAAAAGTTTTGCAATTCAAAAAAAGAAACTACATTTGCACTCCCAACCGAGGGGAACATGGTCAACATGTTTAAATAAGATGGTGCGGTAGCTCAGTCGGTAGAGCAAAGGATTGAAAATCCTTGTGTCGCCGGTTCGATCCCGGCCCACACCACTTCTTCTAAAAGCTTCAGAGAAATCTGAGGCTTTTTTGTTTTAAAGACATTTTTCAGAAAGAATTCGATTGATAAGGAGCAAAGTTGGAAATTTTGTCCATGTTCCACAACCTGGTCACCTGATTCGTTTTGTTTAGATCTGTAGAAAACCTTATCATCATAAAAAAGCCATCACATTATATAATGTGATGGCTTTTTTATGATGATAAGTGCCAGGTGAAGAAATTAATAAACTTGTTTTACTCTGCTCTCTCCCGAGCCATAGTAGAAGTTGACTACTTTTTTCTCTCCTTTATTCATTACAAGTGAAGTATTACTTACCTGTCTGTTTGTAGTTATGTTCAGGTTACTGGAGAAATTCAGAGTGTAGGTGTTTGAATAGGGATCATTTAGAATCGCTTTTAAAAATACTCCTTTAGCATCCGGGACTAAATTTCCTGTATTATCTCTTTTAAGCTGAAAATAACCGTATCCGCCTTCTGTAGAATTTACCATTGTTATTTTTCCATTTGGTCCGACAGTTGCAACTAGTTTTGGTGCTGATTGCATAATAGTTCCGGTTACATCAACTAATTCAACATCAATTTTAGTGTTTGGTTCATAGTTAAATAAGCCAGGATCATATCCATAATAGTTATTGGAGTTAATTCTTTCCAGTTGAAATTGGTTACCAGTATTTGATAAATAAACATTATTATAGTAGTTACTATAGTTATTAAAGCCTGGAGCGTAAAAAATCTTTCCATTTTTATCTGGTGCAACCTTAAAATAATAATAGTTATATGCACTTGGTACCGTTGCATTAAAAGAGTTTACATTAAAATAGGTTTTTAGTGTAGTGATTCTTGGTAAGCTGCTTGGAAAAGATGGAACTGCGTCATCTTCAGTTGCATTTACATAAAGTTTTTGATCAGCAGCAATTTGCTCAAATGAAAGATTATATCCGGCTGGTGTAGGAGGGACTTTTATAGTATAATTACCATTAGCGGTAGTATATGTTGGAAAGTATACTGTATATGATCCTGCAGTTCCTCCCTGAATAGTTGAAGAAGCAGTAACTAAAACATTGGCGCCTACTTTTTCCGCGCTCTGGTTAGTTAAATCTGTATCTATATACAGTGTGCCTGAAATTTCATTTGATAAGTCTGAAGTATTCCACAATCTTGCTGCTCCCTGAAGAATGTTTCTTTGCAGAATTTGTGTTGCGGCATAACCTGTTTTCGAAATCATGAAGGTACTTGTCGGGTATAAATACAAAGATGAAAATATAACTATTCCATCCGTACCTGTTTTTGCGGTATATATTTTTCCTTCTGAAGACACTGTAACATCAGCTCCTGCTATTGGTGCATTGGTATAAACATCAACAACAGTTACACTATAATCTTGTTTCTTTTCCGCAATAGCCTTTTTAGTAGCTAAACTGTCATTAAGTTTTAATTGTTCAAGTACTGCTGTATTCATTAATTGCTGCATAGCAGTTGCACCTTTTTGTTTCAGAGTCTCCAGGTCAAGTTCATGCTGATATTTTAAATTCAGCAGATCTTTTTGTGCATTGATGGCATCATTCTCGTTAAACTTATCTTTGCTGCAGCTTGCAATAAAGATAGTGAACGCCATAGCCATTAGAATAGTAAGTTTTGACTTCATATTACGCTTTTTTATTTAAGTAAATTTTGATTTTATAATTGAATAGATCTTTATTTAAGACCTGATAGTGGCATAATGATACCTAGTTTTGTCAGGAAAGAATTAGTTCTGATATCAGTTCCGAAACCAGCCTTTTCCATATAAGAATATTTATCTCTGGCTGAAGTCGCACCATTTAAGTATCTCATATCTATGAGTAGTAAAAACTTTGAAGTCAGCGGCAGTTTTAGATTTGCGCCTACAATCAGGTTTAGTCTGGAGGCATTGAATAGATTTGTGGCATTCTGAGATCCGCTAACTGTAGCAATGATGTCTTCCCCGGGTAACAGGTTACCCGTTTTCTGATAGGTTTCATTTACATTGTAGGTATAGGAATAACTTGCTCCCGCATATATAGAAGGCTTCCATAATGGTTTGATCTTAAAGGTGTAATTGATTAAAAGCGGGATCTCGATACTGTTCAGTTTATATGAACTATTTTTAACATTTTTAGTTTCAAAGCTCTCTGGTAAACCAATTCTGGTATCGTCTTTAAATCGGATCATCCGGCCGCCTTGTTGTAATACGTTGACTTCTAATTGCAGACTTATCCCTTTAGCCAATTTGTAATTAGCAGAGATTCCTGTAGTGTATCCTCTGTTTGAACCAGTTTGCGGTTGTCCCTGGGTAAACTGATTTAAACTAAGACCAGCAGCAATTCCAATCTCAAGACGATTTTTTAACGAATCAAGAAACTTGTTAGATCTATTGATTTCCCTATTTTTTGAGCTGAAGCTGATTTGATAAAGGAAAATACAGAGAAAAGTGTTAAAAGAAAAATGAAGACAGATCTGGAAACTACTTGATTGGAGATTTTTTTTTGAATATAAAGTAACATTGCCGGCGTTAAATGAGTTGTTTTCTTGCGCCGCAAATGTATTGAATTGTTTGTTAACTATTTTTTAATTGACACGCATAAAGATGTTTTGTTAGGTGGTTTTTTTAATAGCTGAGTGTTAGTTGAATAGTTTATAATCTTGAAAACTGCATCTGATAACTTCCCGGTGTAATCCCTTCCAGTTTCTTAAATACACGGATAAAGTAATTGGCATCACTGAAGCCCAGGTCATAACTGATTGCAGAGATCTTTGAACCTGGTCTGGCCAGCATCTGTTTGGCACGTTTTATTTTTTCTGTCAGGATAAAGTCGTTCGGGCTGATTCCAAGTTCCCGTTTAAATAATCTGTAAAAAGTAGCTTTACTCATGCAGGCTTTGCTGCTTAAACTATTGATACTGATTTTTTCACTCAGGTTAGCTTTGATATAGCCAATTACATAAGCTAAAGGATTGCGGTTCATATCTGCACCAGTCTTATCAATGATCTTTAGATTTTGCGTTTGCATAATTCTGACCAGTAATTCTTTTAGTGTCAGATCGGCGAGTACATCTTTCTCTTTCGATCCTTCTGCACAGATCCGGATAATTTTATTGATTAAAAAAGCAATTTCTTCATTATTGTAAAAATGATATTCATCAAAGTTGAGTGACCACTGCTGTCCGGTAGCTGCCTTTGGGAAATACTCGTTCAGGTAACGGATAGTCTGTTTAATCTGGTCATTATCTATGGCCAGCGCAATACATTGTGCCGGGGTCTGACCAGAAGCCTCCGGGAAATCTATCTGCATGGTTTGCGAAGGTGGGATAATGACTGTTTCTCCGGGGAGATAATCAAATCCTATTTCATCAAAAAGATGCATTACCTTTTTGCCGCGCAGCATACTGGTTATAACAAAATCATTAAAGGTCAGCGGAACCTTATAAGACTCGGAATAAGTTTCAAAAATGTTAAGTTCACAACGTTCCAGCGTGTAAGCTGTCCTGTTTTCTATTAAGGTTTGTAAACTGGCTTCCTTACTTAGCCCAACAAGATTTAATTTATGCTGCATCATAACCCGATCGTTTTGGTTAGCCCGAAGGTGTATTCTCAAATATAACTTTATTTCAATACTGTTACCAATTGTGCAACGATAATGCTACTACTTGCCACAATAGTCCTATCTCTGACTGCTTGTAGCTATTAGGTTTGTATGAACCAAATCATAAATTCATACAATCATGGAAAGACCGGCATTTAAAACCCATTATGATAATTTTATCGGAGGCAAATTTGTCCCGCCAGTAAAAGGCATCTATTTTGATAATATATCTCCTGTAGACGGAAAGGTTTTTACAAAAGCTGCCAGATCTTCTAAAGAAGATGTAGAACTGGCGCTGGATGCTGCGCACGAAGCTTTTAAAACATGGAGTAAAAGTTCTCCAACCTACAGAAGTAATATTCTTTTGAAAGTTGCGCAGAAAATTGAAGACAATTTAACTTACCTGGCTACGGTAGAAACTATAGATAACGGAAAGGCTATCCGCGAAACACTAGCTGCAGATTTGCCGCTTGTTGTGGATCATTTCAGATATTTTGCCAGTGTAATAAGAGGTGAAGAAGGTACTATTGCAGAGCACGATGAACATACAGTAAGTATCGTATTGCATGAGCCTATAGGAGTTGTAGCACAGATTATTCCCTGGAATTTCCCGCTATTGATGGCTACCTGGAAAATAGCTCCGGCACTGGCAGCAGGTTGTTGTACTGTTGTTAAACCAGCAGAGCAGACGCCCGTTTCTATTATGGTTCTGATGGAGCTGATAGGGGATATCTTACCTCCAGGGGTACTTAATATTGTCAATGGTTATGGCATTGAAGTTGGTAAACCACTGGCTACCTCACCGAGAATATCAAAAGTGGCTTTTACAGGAAGTACAACCTCCGGACGTTTGATTATGCAGTATGCTGCGGAGAATATTATTCCCTCTACTATGGAACTTGGTGGGAAATCACCTAATATCTTTTTCGAATCTGTGGCAGCACAGGATGATGAGTTCTTTGATAAAGCAGTAGAAGGAGCAGTAATGTTTGCTTTAAACCAGGGTGAAATATGTACCTGTCCTTCCCGTCTTTTAATACAGGAAAGTATATATGATCAGTTTATTGCCCGGGTTATCGAGCGTACAAAAGCCATCAAAACTTTAAATCCTTTAAATCAGGAAAGTATGATGGGTGCGCAGACTTCTAATGAGCAGTATCAGAAAATACTATCTTATATCAAAATAGGAAAAGAAGAAGGTGCCGAAGTTTTAACAGGTGGAGAAATCAATAAATTACCTGGTGAACTGGAAACAGGCTATTATATTGAACCGACAATTTTTAAAGGACATAACAAAATGCGCATTTTTCAGGAAGAAATATTCGGTCCTGTACTTTGCGTAACTACATTTAAAACGGTAGAAGAAGCTATAGAAATTGCTAATGATACTTTATATGGGTTAGGTGCCGGCGTATGGACACGTGATGCACATGAGTTATATCAGGTGCCACGTGCTATCCAGGCTGGTCGTGTCTGGGTAAACCAGTATCATGCCTATCCTGCACATGCGCCATTTGGCGGATATAAGAAATCGGGTTTTGGCCGCGAGAATCATAAAATGATGCTTGACCATTACAGAAGTGTGAAAAACATGCTGATTTCTTATGATAAGAATAAATTAGGATTCTTTTAATCCGCAATAAATAAAAGATTATGGGCAGCAAAAGAGTTTTGGTAACTGAAAAGGCTATAGCTATCATTCATCAGTTGAAAAAAGAATATGGTGAATTATTTTTTCATCAGAGTGGGGGCTGTTGTGAAGGATCTTATCCGCATTGTTTTGAGAAAGGCGGTTTTCTGATCGGTTCTAATGATGTTTGCCTTGGAGAAATTGAAGGATGTAAGTTCTATATGGCTGGTGATCAGTTTGAATACTGGAAACATACGCAGCTAACATTAGATGTGATTGAGGGGAGAGCCGCTGGTTTCTCCCTTGAATCGACCCTGGATGTCGCGTTTATCATACATTCAAGGCTATTTACAGCAGATGAACTGATCTCTCTGGACCCGGTAAGTTTAGGTGCTGAAGAATAAAAATGCATTATTTTTAAATAAAAGTGCTTATCCGTTTTGTAATTCAAAAAAAGAAGCTACATTTGCAGCCCACCAACCGAGGTGGGGCATGGGTCAAATCATGTGAATAAAGGATGGTGCGGTAGCTCAGTCGGTAGAGCAAAGGATTGAAAATCCTTGTGTCGCCGGTTCGATCCCGGCCCACACCACTGCAAAAAGCTTCAGAGAAATCTGAAGCTTTTTTGTTTTAGAGCTATTTTACTTCCCTGTATTTGCAGCCAGTACCCTTAAGAAATTCCCGCCAAATATCAGTCCGATGGCTTCTTCCTTATAACCCAGTTTTCGTAATTCAGCAACTATCTTAGGGTAATCAACTACCGAATCCAATCCTGTAGGATAAGATTCAGATCCGTCAAAATCAGAACCAATCCCTACATGTTCGGGGCCCATAACTTTAACCATATGGTCAATGTGTTTAATCAGCATACTTAATGGCGGACGCATTTTGTCAGCTTCAGCCTTGTGCAATTCATTAAGTTTCATTGGAGCATAAGGCCCATAGATCTTATTTAAGGCATTTAGCTCTCTGGCATGTTTTTTAAGAAAAAGTTGTTCCTTCGCATCATAAGAAGGATCTACAAAACCACTGTAAAAATTAACGAAGGCCACACCACCGTTTTTTGCCAATGCTTTTAACTGTTTATCTTTCAGGTTACGCCGGTGAGGATTCAGACTATAAGCACAGCTATGTGAGGCAATGACGGGTTTAGTAGTTGAAGCCAGTACATCATAAAATGTGGCTTCACCAACATGTGAAATATCAACTATTACACCCAGCGTATTTAAACGATGAACAATTTGTTTTCCAAAGCCGGTAAGGCCTTTACGTTTCAGCTTTGCTGAAGTTTCATCTCTGGCCGAAGTAGCCCAGGGAGTACTGTTATTCCACGTTAAGGTTAAATACCGCATACCACGTTTAGCCAGGCTATCTAAATAATCCATGCGGTTCTCGATCATATGCCCACCCTCAACACCAATTAAGGCAGCAAGCCGATGTTGTTTATAGGCTTGTTTCAATTCAGCAGCATTATTGACCAGAACTATTTTTTTGGGATTACGTCTGATCAGTGCATCTAAAGAATCTATTTCCCTGTTTGCCCTCGAAAAGGCCTTTCCTTTTCCTAAACTTTCATCACACCAGATAGAAAATACCTGGGCATTTAATCCACCTTTGGCAGCTCTTACCAGGTCAAAATTACCTGAACGTTGTAATTTGCCTAAATCAGCTTTAGTGAGCAGCTGCGAAGAAAGGACGTCATTATGTGTATCCACCAATAAATGCTGTTGTGCCAGCGACTGGAATCCTATAAGTACAAACAGGGGAAATAGTAGTTTCTTCATCTATCTTTTTTTAGGGAGTTGTTATAGTTGTTACATGATCTGCGGGTTTGAAATCCATAGCTTCCTTCAGGCCTGATACACAGAATTAATCAGGTTTAAAATAACCATTAAAGTGCCTAAACCCGAAAGAATACAGACTACAGAACCCAGATTGTTTTTTTTAGCTGATACAGACATCAAAGCGTATACAAAAGAAACAGGTAATATAATCCTTACGACATAAGCAATAACTCTATAAGTGATATCGGGTGCTACCTGAATCTCATAACTTGCATTTACTTCACAAATTGTCAGCCCAATAGCTATTATTAATAGTATTAATGATATTATTGCATATTGGGACGATCTTTTAGCAGCAGTCATATTATTCATTAAAATATTCTTAAAGCTACTCAATTAATGAAAAAGATATTTTCAAAATCAGGTGAATATTTACTCGGTGTTAAACAAACAGACGGAAAGGATTTAAATACCCCTGTTCAGTTTTCTTCCTATACAGTTCTTTTTGTGCCAGAAGGAAATGGAGTATATCATGCTGATTTTGGGAGCTTTCCTTTTACAGGTCCTGTTCTTTTATTTTCCACACCGCTGCAATTTATCCATATAGAATCAGCTGGTGCTTTGAAGCTATTCATGCTGCAATTCCATGGAGATTTTTATTGTATAGAATATCACCGGGCAGAAGTATCCTGTAACGGGCTTTTATTTAATAATATTTATGTTGCTCCACTGGTCATGCTGAGCAATAAGGAAAAACGGGTCTTTGATCACCTGTTAAATGACCTGGCAGAAGAATTTAATCAGGAATCGCCCTCAGAAATAGTTCTCAGAGCATATCTTCAGTTGTTCCTGGCCAAGTCAAGCAGTATTAAAATTAATTCAATAGCTACCGGGGAGGAGGAGCCAGAAAAAGACGAGTTGATGGAACAATTCAGACAGCTGCTGGAAGAAAATTATCTTGTGCTGCATAAACCTGCCGATTATGCCAGATTACTGGCGATGACACCTAATAATCTGACCAAACGTTGTACCCGGTATTTTAGAAAATCCCCTTCGCAGCTAATTCAGGAAAGACTGATTCTGGAAGCTAAAAAACAGCTGCATCTTACCCGGATGAGTATTAAAGAGATTGCCTACTCCCTGAAGTTTACGGATGAATTTTATTTTAGCAGAGTTTTTAAAAAGGTAACCAAAGTCTCTCCGCAAACCTTTCGGGACCAGACCGGGATCTCTGTAATGGCAGATTTATCCAAATAATATCCCGTATTGTCCATGTCAGGGCTAAGCCGGCTTACCTAGATTTGTATCCACAGGATACGCTGATGTACAGCATAGCTGAATAACAAATCTTTTTTATGGAAAATTCTCTTTTAAACACTATTGCCAATCTCGATCAGTATGGGAAAAATGTAATACGCTTCGGTATTGTAGTCGTTTTTCTCTGGATAGGCGGATTGAAATTTTTTACTTACGAAGCAGACGGTATAGTACCTTTTGTAGCTAATAGTCCATTTATGTCTTTCTTTTATAACCATCCGGCAGATTATAAAACTCATATGAATAAAGAAGGTGAACTTATTCCTGCAAATCATGAATGGCATACAGCCAATAATACCTATGGCTTTTCCAAAGGATTAGGTGTTTTCCTCATCACAATGGCAGTTTTTATCGCACTGCATAAAATAGCTCCTTTGCCGTCTATGATTGCCAGTATGTTTGTTTTTCTGATGTCATTGGGGACGCTTTCTTTTCTGGTGACTACTCCGGAGAGCTGGGTGCCGCATTTAACCGATAACCAGTGGGGCTTTCCATATCTATCAGGAAGAGGTCGTCTGGTGATCAAAGATTTAGTGATTCTTGGAGGTGCGATTATAACTATGAGTGAATCTGCTAAGCTCTATCTAAAACGCCAGAAACTTAAAGAACAGAGATAAATCTGAAAACACGTACTGCCGCCTGCTTTAAACAACCAGGTTTATTTCTCCCGGGACGAAATCAATTAACAGTAACGTATTTGATACAACCATCAGGTGCAGCAGAAATACCAACTGAAATGAATCAAATCAGGTAGTACATGATCGCTTCGTCAACTTTAGAAACAAATTATACATACGAAAATTCCAGAATTTAGAATTTAATACTAAATTACATACACCAAATACGAGCTAAAACCATTTAATATATAAAAGCAGGTAGTATGAACGAATTTCAAATTAAAAAGTCAGACGTCGAATATGACGCCATAATAGTTGGATCCGGAGCAGGCGGTGGTATGGCAGGGTACGTGCTGGCTAATGCTGGTCAGAAAGTACTTATGCTGGAAGCAGGTGCTTATTTTGATCCGCGTCTGGATGCGCAGCAACTAAAATGGCCATGGGAATCTCCGAGACGGGGTGCAAGTACTGTACGTCCATTTGGAGATTTTGATGCTGCTTATGGAGGCTGGGAACTTGATGGAGAACCCTATACCCAGAAAAATAATTCTGAATTTGCCTGGTTTCGTTCCAGAATGCTGGGAGGGAGAACCAACCACTGGGGACGGATTTCACTGAGAATGGGCCCCGATGATTTTAAATGTAAAGATGGTCTGACAGATGACTGGCCTATTACCTATGAGGAAATCAAGCCTTATTATGATAAAGTTGACCGTATGATCGGTATCTACGGAACTGTTGAAGGGATTGAAAGTGAGCCGGACGGGATTTTCATGGCTCCGCCAAAGCCCAGACTTAATGAATTGTTTATCAAAAAAGCAGCAAAAAAGAATGGAGTAACCGTAATTCCGGGCAGGGGTTCTGTATTAACAGAAGCCTTACCAAATAATAAAGACCGGGCTCCTTGTTTTTATTGCGGGCAATGTGGCAGAAGCTGCAAGGTCTACGGCGATTTCTCTTCTTCTTCCTGTCTGGTTATACCAGCTGTAAAAACAGGAAATCTGACTGTGATTACCAATGCAATGGTGCGTGAAGTACTTACAGATAAAGGCGGTCTGGCCACTGGAGTATCTTATGTAGATAAAACTACAATGCAGGAACATCAGGTCAGAGGGAAAATTGTAATCCTGGGTGCCAGTGCCTGTGAATCTGCCCGTTTGCTGCTCAATTCCAAATCAGTTGCACATCCTAATGGTCTTGCCAATAACAGTAATGTCGTAGGAAAATATCTTCATGATTCAACAGGTGCAAGTCTGAGTGGCTTTCTTCCGCAGTTAATGGATCGTAAACGCTATAATGAAGATGGAGTAGGCAGTGTACATATCTATTCTCCGTGGTGGTTAGACAATAAAAAATTAGACTTTCCACGTGGTTATCATATTGAATATGGCGGCGGATTACATATGCCAGGTTATGGCTTTGGCGGCGGTATAGAAAACATGAATGGCGCAGTACCCGGAAAAGATGGTAAGATGAAAGAGGCTGGTGGATATGGTGCAGGACTGAAGGACGATTACAGACGCTTTTTTGGGACACAGGTTGGTATGGCCGGACGTGGAACTGCAATCGCCAGAGAATCTAATTACTGTGAAATAGACCCTAAAGTTGTGGATAAGTACGGTATTCCGGTACTCCGTTTCAATTATAAATGGGCAGTTGAAGAAGTTAAACAAGCTAAACACATGCAGGATACCTTTCAGGAAATGATGCATACCATGGGCGCAATCGTTACTTCTAAAATTCATGGCCCCGAAGATAATTACGGGCTGGAAGCACCAGGTAAAATCATCCATGAAGTTGGTACAGTGAGAATGGGTGATGATCCTAAAAAATCTGCTTTAAATAAGTGGTGTCAGGCACATGATTGTAAAAATCTATTTGTGGTCGACGCTGCTCCTTTTGTACAGCAGGGCGATAAAAATGCAACCTGGACTATTCTTGCTTTATCTATGAGAACAGCAGAATACATCCTTGCGCAAAAGAAAAAACTAAATCTAAGTTAAGCAGGCAGACATGAACAGACGTGAATCACTAAAAGCCATCGGTCTAACGGCAATCAGTTCGGCAGTATTGCTGGAGGCTTGTAAACCGGGAGTTCCGGCAACAGAAAATACAACAGAAGGAAAGGCTGCTGCCCAGCCGGGCAGGGAAGCTTTCGAAGTAGAAAGAGACAGAGCTTTAAATGCAGCAAAGTTTTTTGATGCACATGAAATGGCTACTATCGCTATACTTTCGGATATTATCATTCCTAAAGATGAAAAATCAGGAAGCGCTACAGACGCTAAAGTACCTGAATTTATTGAATTTATAGTTAAAGATATGCCTGAACACCAGACACCAATGCGTGGCGGGTTAAAATGGTTAGACATTCAGTGTCTTAACCGTTTTCAGCAAACATTTAAAGACGCATCTGAAAAGCAGCGCATTGAAATGGTTGAGGATATAGCTTATCCTAAAAAAGTTAAACCAGGGATGGAGCAGGGGGCAGCTTTTTTTAGTCTGATGAGAAACCTGACTGCATCTGGTTTTTTTACTACCGAAATGGGAGTAAAGGATTTGGGTTATGTTGGAAATGTGCCTAATAAATGGACTGGAGTACCAGCAGATGTATTAAAACAATACGGAATGGAAAACGTCTGATTTTAGTAATGGACGAGTGAAAGATTAGAGATTACCGGATATTTAATCAGAGGATGTCCGGTAACTCCTCAGCCTGCTAAATCAACCCGGCCTTTAAATTCCATAGGGTTTAACTGCAGAAATAAATTGCGAAAAACTACGTTTTAGCTTGCTCGAAAATGCAGTAGAAGACTAAAAAAATTGTATCTTCCTTTCTGTAACATCTTAATCAGCGGATGTTTATATGTTTTAATGAGAAGCACCTGCTGGGGGCTGTAGTTTGGAAGAAGAGAGTTATCAGGCAGCTTTATTTATAATTTATCCGATCATAAAAAAGCCAGATGACCCTTATCATTGTACTGCTCTGTATCCTGTTATTAATTGTGATGGTGTCCGCTTTGCGGATCAATGCATTTCTCTCCTTCCTGATCGTATCCATCGTTGCCGGCATAGCGCTCGGCATTCCATTAAATAAGATTGCCGGTTCTGTTGAAAAGGGCATGGGAGATGTTCTGGGTTCCCTGCTGATTATTATTACAGTTGGAGCCATGTTGGGTAAACTGGTTGCAGACAGTGGTGCTGCCCAAAGGATTGCTGCAGTAATTATGAATATCTGCGGAGAAAAGTATATTCAGTGGGGGGTGGTTGTCACCGGATTTCTGATTGGTATCCCTTTATTTTACGGAATTGGTTTTGTCCTGATGATTCCGCTGATCTTCTCTGTAGTTTACAAATATAAACTACCTGCAATTTATATTGGTTTACCTATGCTGGCTGCTCTTTCTGTAACCCACGGATTTCTTCCTCCGCATCCATCGCCTTCTGCATTAGTCATACAGTTTAAAGCAAACATGGGGCTTACCCTGTTATATGGTCTGATTGTAGCTATACCAGCCATCATTATTGGCGGTCCGCTTTTTGCCAGGACACTCAGGAGTATTCCTTCCGCACCCCTGCAAAGTTTTGTTCCTGTTGAAAAACCTGAGAGCGAACTACCGGGGACTTTTAATAGCTTTTTTACAGCATTGCTGCCAGTTCTGCTACTGGTTATGGCTGCTGTATTTTCTTTTTTTGCAGGGCGGATACCTGCATTAATTTCTATTATGGGGCTGGTAGGCGAATCTAATGTGGTTATGCTGATCGCGTTGATTACAGCAACACTTACCCTTGGAGTTTTTCAGGGAAAGAAAATAACCTATATCATGAATCTCTATGCAGAGGCTGTTAAAGATGTAGCTATGATTCTTCTGATTATCGGAGGTTCCGGTGCATTGAAACAAATCCTGGTAGATAGTGGGGTGAGTGGACAGATTGCAGTAATGCTGAAAGAATTACATATGCAGCCTCTGTTTCTGGCCTGGCTGATTACAGCTATTATCAGATTTTGTGTAGGCTCTGCTACAGTTGCAGGACTGACAACGGCGGGAATTATTTTACCATTAATGGTTGCAACGAATACGAACCCCAATTTAATGGTACTGGCAGTTGGAGCAGGAAGTTTAATGTTCTCTCACGTCAATGATGCGGGGTTCTGGATGTTTAAAGAGTATTTCAATTTAAGTCTGAAAAATACGTTTAAATCATGGGCATTAATGGAATCAATTGTTGGGATCGCCGGTCTGATCGGCGTACTTTTATTAAATCAAATTATCTAAAAAATATACAATGGAAAATTTAAGTGCAGAAGCGCAATTTGCAAAATTAGGATTAACCCTGCCACCGGCACCAAAACCTCTTGGAGTTTATAAGCCATACCTGATTGATGGTAAATATCTTTACTTATCCGGACACGGGCCTGTTAACGATGATAAAAGTTTGATTATTGGCCGTATAGGTGCAGATATGGATCAGGAACAGGGAAAACTGGCAGCAAGACAGGTTGGTTTAACTATGTTATCTACCATTAAAACCAATCTGGGAACATTAAACCGCGTAAAAAGAGTAATCAAGGTTTTGGGCATGGTGAACTGCACTCCTGATTTTGAAAAACATCCATTTATTATAAACGGGTGCAGTGAATTATTTGCGCAGATCTGGGGAGAAGAAAATGGTATCGGTACACGCAGTGCTGTAGGTTTTGGCTCATTACCTGATAATATTCCAGTAGAAATTGAAGCGATGTTTGAATTACATGAATAATATGGATACACCAGATTGGTATTTGATTGACGATGTGGATCAGCTTGATTCACCCGCCCTGATATTTTATCAGGATAGGATGACGGCTAATATTGAAAAATTAAAGCAGAGCATTAATGATATAAACAGGCTTAGACCACATGTCAAAACACACAAGACTATAGAAATCACCAGGCAATTGCTGGAGGCGGGTATTACTAAATTTAAGTGTGCAACTATTGCTGAAGCAGAGATGCTGGCTATTTGTAAAGCACCAGATGTATTATTGGCTTATCAGCCGGCAGGACCTAAAATTGACAGATTTATTCAGTTAATCAAAACCTATCCGGCAACTACTTTTTCCTGTCTGGTTGATAATGAGTTTTCACTGAAAGCTATTGCCGGGGCAGCAATAAATGCGGAGACCGAAATTGATCTTTTTCTGGATCTGAATGTGGGAATGAACAGGACCGGTATTCATCCGGAAAAAGGAGCATTGGAACTCTATTCAGCCGGTGTAGCTGAAAAGGGGGTAAAGATGCTGGGTCTGCACGCTTATGATGGTCATATTCATGATGCTGACTATGCTGTAAGAGAAGCTAAAGCTGGTGGGGTATTGGCATCCATAAGTAAATTAATCAAACAGCTGGTCTGGAAAGGTATACCTGAACCGGTTGTTATTGCCGGCGGAACACCAACCTTTCCGGTTTATGCAAAACTGGAAGATATAGAATGCAGTCCCGGAACTTTTATTCTCTGGGATAAAGGATACCTGGATGCTTTTGCAGAGCAGGATTATCTGACTGCCGCACTGGTACTGACCCGTGTCATATCTTTAACCGATAAGACAAAGATTACGGTTGATCTCGGGCATAAGTCTGTTGCTGCAGAAAATGTATTAAAAAGAAGAGTCTTTTTCTTAAATGCGCCTTCAGCAGAAGCGGTAAGTCAGAGTGAAGAACATTTGGTTCTTGAACTGGGGCCGGATCATGGTTTCCGGATAGGCGATGTCCTTTACGGTTTGCCGATACATATTTGTCCTACGGTAGCTCTTTATGATCATGCTGATATCGTTGCCAGTCATAAAATAACAGGGGGGTGGAAGATAATCTCAAGAGAGAGGAAGATTAATATTTAATTTTTAAAAGATGTTTACCATAGATGCACACCTCGATTTAAGTATGAATGCGCTGGAATGGAATCGCGATCTGCGGTTACCGGTTTCAGCTATTAATGATAGAGAACAGGGATTGACCGATAAACCCGACCGGGCTAAAGCGGTGGTTTCCCTGCCCGAACTGAGAAAAGGTAAAATAGGTCTGGTTGTAGCTACACAGATAGCCCGTTATGTCGCTCCCGGAAATAATCTGCCCGGCTGGCATTCTCCTGAGCAGGCATGGGCGCAGACACAAGGGCAGCTGGCCTGGTATAAAACGATGGAAGAGGCCGGAGAAATGGTGCAGATTAATAACCTGGAAAGTCTGGAGAAACACGTTCTTTTATGGGAAAGTGAACTGGCAGATGAAAAAAAAACTGTCGGATATATATTAAGTCTGGAAGGTGCAGATTCCATGGTTACTGTCCAGCATCTGGAACGTGCTCATGCTTATGGGCTGCGGGCAGTTGGTCCGGCACATTATGGACCTGGACGATATGCACAGGGAACTGACGCTACAGGTTTTATGGGACCAAAAGGTCATGAATTACTCAGAGAGATGGAGCGGCTGAATATTATTCTGGATGCTACACATTTATGCGATGATAGTTTCTGGGAAGCACTGGACCATTTTAACGGACACATCTGGGCTTCACATAACAACTGCAGGGCGCTGGTTAATCATAATCGTCAGTATAGTGACGGACAAATTAAAGCTCTCGTTAACCGTGGTGCTGTAATCGGACTTGCACTGGATGCCTGGATGATGGTTCCGAACTGGGTTCGCGGGCAGTCAACACCAAAAGGTATGAATTGTAATCTTGAAGTGATGGTTAATCATTTGGATCATATTTGCCAGATAGCCGGTAATACTTTACATGTCGGCATTGGATCAGATCTGGATGGAGCTTTTGGAAAAGAGCAATGTCCATATGATGTGGAAAACATCGCAGATCTGCAGAAAATACCAGGACATCTGGAAAAAAGAGGATATACAGCGCAGGATATAAGAAATCTGATGCAGGGTAACTGGCTTCGCTTTCTGAGAAAAGCATGGCTTTAAGATAGCCCGAAGGGCGATGTTGTGAATAATCAACAAGTTATCCACAAAAAATGTGGATAACTTGTTAGTCTCAGAATTTCAGTATCAGACTCTGATATAGATTTTACGTTTGTCCAGTATATAAGCTACCATCCAACATACTAACATAAAGCAGATTGCGAATAATAGTGAGCCTACCGGTCCGGGTGCAATGACCTGGAAGAAATTAACATTTATCCACTTGTTGAAATGTAAATGTGGAAAAAGAGTATCGATAATAATCAGCAGCAGGTCTGCAACAATGTAAATAAACAAAGGATTTTTCCCGAAAATAACAAAGAACTTTGTCCAGCTGATTGACTGTCTGACTTCAATAATATATAACAGTGTCCCAATAATCATCAGGTCAAGTCCGCAGGTGATCAGTACAAATGAGCTGGTCCACAGTTTTTTATTGACAGGGAATACTGAATTCCAGCAGATAGCTATTAAGACCAGTAAACTTCCTGCAAGAAACAGTTTGGCAATACTTTCATATCCTTTTCCCTTTTCCTGAATAAACTTACCCGCAAAGTATCCGATAATCACATTCACAATTGCCGGAATCGTACTGAGTATGCCCTCCGGATCAAAGGCAATATGCTTGCCATGCAGCGTGTCACCATGATACAAATGTGACTCCCCAAGCAACAGCTTATCCAGGTAATAACCCGCGTTACCTGTCATGGTTAATTCAGCACCCGAATCTCCGAACAGCAGCAAACAGATCCAATAACCTATCAGGAAGAAAACACTCATCCAGATGACAGTCTTACCTGACAGGTAATGGATCATTAGCGAAGCAACTCCAAAACACACCGCTATTCTTTGTAAAACACCCATAATACGGGTGTTTTCTATGACTGCAAATATGATATGACCTTGTTTGTCATACTTGAAAAACGGAAACCAGTACATCAGGTAACCGATAATGAAAATCAGAAAAGTACGTTTGAAAATTTTTAGCAGCACCTGTGAATTATCCATCTGACTGAATCTTTTCATAGAAAAGCTCATGGCATTCCCTACCGCAAAAAGAAAAGAAGGGAAAACGAGATCAGTTGGCGTAAATCCATGCCAGGCGGCATGTTCAAGCATGGCAAATGGGATTGCGCCTCTACCCGGAGTATTTACAATGATCATGAAACATAAAGTCATGCCACGGAATACATCCAGTGAAAGAAAACGCTCGGTTAGTGGTTTCATAGGCTTTTTATTAATTTCTACAGGAATTTTATTAAAGATATCTTAAATGATTTCCTGAATGAATTTATCCCTTAATTATATCCGGGATTTTGTGTTAGTACTTTGGTATTGCCTTTAATACTCAGGTCAATCTGGCGCTGCGGAATAGGGTAGTACTCGTTTCTGCCCGCAGTGAATCTTCCTCTTCTTACATCCGAAGTCAGTTTTCCCTGATAATCAAAGTATGCATTCAGCTCTTTTTCTGCAATACCCCAGCGTACCAGATCAAAAAAGCGATGTCCCTCCATAGCCAGTTCTATTTTACGTTCATAGTAAATAGCACTCAGTGCATAGGCCTGACCTTTACCCGCAAAATCACCTGCCGGATATTCACTGATTTTATAGTTTGCCGCAGGTACATCAGAAAATCCTTCCATCGGCTTGCTGTCATCTTTATACTTATAGACCCAGCCCTCTTTATTGGCAGCTCTGGCTCTTACCCTGTTTACATATTGCTGTGCCACAGTCAGACTTCCGGCCTGCGCTTCACATTCTGCTGCCAGTAACAAAACATCGGCAAAACGGATAACCAGGTAATTGATTGCTGATCCCGGTGCCCAGGTAGTTTTATCGGCATCAGTAGCTGCTGTTTTCTGCCAGTATATATTTTTCTTTGGTCCGTATGGTCCGCCATAGCTCTGATCCCTGATCCAGGCAGCCCCCGGATAATTACCCCAGTCCAGATAAGGAACTCCGCGTCTGCCAGCTGTCCAGTCTATCCTTGGATCAAGTGTCCCCTGATCAGGTGTGAATTCAGCACCACCGCCAATTCCCATATCATTTTTAACTGCGTAATCATTGTAGCTGGTCAGATAAGGAAGGCCGGTAGTCTCATTGGTTCTGAATCGGTTGACCAGATCAATAGAAGGCTGGAAAAATCCGCAGCAGCCAAACGGGCTGCCACCATAAGGAAAGTTGAGCATGTCTCCGTTATTCCCGCTTGTAGGTCCCGAAGGATCTGCGTTGGCTGCCATCTGTATAGTAAATACTTCTTCAGGATTGTTTTCTTTACTTGGCATGAAATTATCCTCAAATGAAGGGTTCAGATCATATTTTTTACCACTGCTTGTTACCCCCGACGCGATTACGATGTCAAATATTGCTTTAGCTTCTGCGTATTTGCGCTGGTATAAATAAGATTTAGCCAGGTAAGCTCCGGCTGCCCATTTATTTACCCTGCCAATTTCACCTTGTGTGCCAGGAAGATTCTCATAGGAAAATTTGAAATCTTCGGTAATCTTTGCCCACAGATCAGCACTAACCGGTTGGTTGAAATCTGTTATAGTTTCATCAATCCAGGGTGCCTTATTCCATAATTTTCTAATTTCAAAATAGAAATGTGCTCTTAAAAATCTCGCTTGTCCGGCAATTACTTTACCTTCTTCAGGTGTGATATCTGTTGCTTTTGCTAAAAACTTTAATACATTATTGGTCCGTGAAACACCTTCGTATAGCGCTTTCCATTTTCCGTTGTAGTAAGCATTGTTCGCATCTGAGTAAAAATTTGCAATCGGATCAATAGCTGGCTGATCAGAGCCGGCACTACCTTTGGAAGCATCACCTCCGGCAATGGATCCGAAAACCCAGTTACTTGGAGAACCCTGCCAGGCTTCACCACCACCTAAACTCTGGTTATTTCCCTGCATTCCATATAAGGCCGCATAAGAACCAATCAACAATGCATTTACACCGTTTTTATTTGCTACCAGTTCTTCAGACACAGAGCCCAGAGGAGGCTGCTGCAATGCCTTTTTACATGAATAAAATAGTTGTCCTGTAAAGACCATTACAGTTAACAAAATAAATGTAGATTTCTTCATCTTTATATTTTTTAAACCAAAGGGTGACTAAAAGGATAAGTTTAAACCTAATAAGAAAGTACGCTGACTAGGGTAAGAACCATCATCTACACCATAAGCAGTCTGCTGTCCTGTTTCGCTTGAAGTTCCTATTTCCGGGTCAACACCAGAATATTTGGTAATCGTAAACAAATTGGCTCCTGACAGATAAACTCTTAACTTATTGATTCCTATTTTCTGAAGTTTTACTGAATTGAAAGAATAGCCAATCTGTGCATTTTTCAATCTCAGGTAAGAACCGTTTTCTACGAAATAAGAATTCGGAACCGCATTGGTACCAAAGGAGTTTGCAGTTTCCTGAATAGGAGCTTTGGCATTGTGGTTTTGCGGAGTCCAGGAATCATATAAAGCAGTTTTGCTTTTGGCACCGCCGAAAGACGGATTAAAGTCTGTCCACCATTTTACCTGGTTCCAGATAGAGTTGCCCTGAACGCCATAGAAAAAAGCACTGAAATCCCAGTTTTTATAGGTTACACCCAGATTCAGACCATAACTGTAGTTTGGATTGGCATTGCCCAGAAATGTACGGTCATCAGCAGTAATACGGCCGTCACCATTCGTATCTGCATATTTAAAACGGCCTACACCTATATCAGTCTGATAAACATCACCAGGGTTACCGGTTGCAGCCTGTGCTTTCTGATTAGCCGCATCTACTTCCTGCTGAGAGTTCCAGAAACCATCAACCTTGTAGCCAAAGAACTGACTGATCGGATGACCTACAGCATTACGGATAATATTACTTCCGTCAAAGCGGCGGGAGTCTACATCGTAATAATCTGAACCCCCTGAAATCTTTTGAATTTCGTTATGATAAGTAGTAATAGTAGCAGTTGCATTCAGCTTCACTGTACTGCTTATTTGTGTATTACCAGATACCGAGATATCAAAACCATTATTTTTCATCTGGGCAATATTCACAAAAGGAACTTTTGCAGCACCCGCAGTACCTATCATTTCAGGATTATACAACAGATCCCGGATATTTTTGCGGTAATAATCAGCAGAGATATCAATATGTCCGCCAAATAAAGTCGCATCAAAACCAAAGTTAGAGTTGATGTTTTTCTCCCATTTGGCACCTGGATTACCAGTTTGATTCTGATAGAATCCGGAAACGATATTGTTTCCGCCGCCAATGGCATAATAAGAAGTACCTACAGCACTTCCAAAAGTCGTGAAGGAGTTACCGCCGCTTACATTAAGCTGATTTCCCATGATTCCGTAACCACCTCTGATTTTCAGATCGGTAATCCATTTTACATCTTTCAGGAAGCTTTCCTGAGAAACTCTCCATCCCGCACTTACAGCAGGAAACCATCCGTAAACATGCTCCAGAAATTTGGAAGATCCATCCCGGCGGATAGTTACACCCAGCAGATATTTATCGTTATAGCTGTAATCCACTCTTCCGATCAGAGAAAATAAAGTATTGGAAGTTCTGGCGCTGGTAGTTTTCATCGGGCCGCTACCTGTTGACAAATTGGTGTAATTCGGATCAAAAGAAAAATACCCCTGATTGGTGCCGGTAGAAACATGGGTGTAGTCTTTGAAAAACTCTGTCCCGACTACAGCTTTGATACGGTGTTTATCAATTGTTTTATTGAAAGATAGTGTATTGGTCCAGCTATAATTGTAGCCGTCCAGGGCGGATTCTGTATAAGAATTGAGGGTTGAGTTTTCTGCGTTCTCATAGGTAGGGTATACAAATGCACGGGTAGCACCAGAATAGTTCTCTCCACCAAACTGAGATCTTAAAGTCAGAAAATCAGTTAAATCGGCTTCTGCAAAGATATTACCAAAGAGCCTGTTTTGTTGTGATTTATTATCTCTGGTTCTTTCCTGCATAGCCACAGGATTATAAGCGTCCCCAAGATTACCACCATAAGAGCCGGCGTAGTTTCCCATAATATCTCTTACCGGTACAATAGGCTGTTCTCTGAACGCATGTCCGATTGCATTATCACCACTCAATCCTGCAATTTTTGGATTATTGGTAATGGAATAGGCCAGATTTTCTCCAACTCTGATTCGTTTGCTTATATTATACTGGCTATTTGAACGGATTGTATACCTTTTCAGATACGTATTGATCAGTGTCCCCTGCTGGTTGAAATAATTAGCTGAAAACAAATAATTCCCCTGGTCAGATCCGCCTGTTATGGCTACATTCTGACTGGTTATCGAAGCGGGCCTGAATATTTCATGATACCAGTCGGTTCCCTGCTTATTGGCTCTGGAAATCCGGTAAAAACTGTGGTATTCATTATCAGAAGTATAAAATGGTTTTAGTTTATAGAGTGAAGGATTTGTTCTCGGATCACCTTCTTTAGCCCCTGCAGGCAAGATATAATCCGGCAAAACGTAAGTAGGGCCGCTGCCATACAAAGAATCTGCAAAGTCAGTGGCTCCGGAATTGGTCATGGCCATGTGCTTGAGATCTGCCATTTCCTGAGGAGTCAGTACATTCCATACATTTCCTCCTTTAGGACGTTGTGTTCCGTAATAAGCATCATAGGTTACCGTTACTTTACCTTTTCCTTTTTTAGTGGTGATGACAATTACTCCGTTAGCAGCTCTTGACCCGTAGATTGAAGCCGATCCGGCATCTTTCAGTACCTGCATGGTCTCTATATCATTAGGATTAAGATCAGCAATGCTCTGTGTAGGTACACCATCGACTACATATAAAGGATTATTGTTTCCAAAGGTATTGACACCCCTGATTCTTACCTGAGGCTCTTCACCGGGTTGTCCCGAACCCAGTACAGTAACACCTGAAGCCTGTCCCTGTAACAGATTATTCACAGATGAGGTTGGCTGTTTGATCATTTCTCCAACATTGACTACAGCTACAGCACTGGTCAGATCTTTTTTTCTTTGCGTACCATAACCTACCACGACTACTTCTCCTAAAGAAGTAAGTTCTTCGATAAGCTGAACATTTAAAACTGTACGCCCGTTGAGCGGAATTTCTTTAGCTGTAAAACCAATATAAGAGAACACCAGTGTAACATCCGGTCCGGGAGCAGTAATTGCATAACTACCATTGGAATCTGTTGTGGTACCAATTTTGGTGCCTTTAATATTTACACTTACACCAGGCAGGCTTTCTCCCTTATCAGAAGAAACTTTCCCTTTGACAGTTATGAGATTCTGATTAGCTGATAAAAGTCCTGTATTTTCTTTTTCATAAAGCAGAATCTGGTTATCCTCTACTTTATAATAAATATTCAATGGATTTAAAGTTTCATCCAGGATCTGACCCAAACGTTTGTTTACTGCATTTACAGAAACCTTGCGCTGGGCTTTGATCACCGTTGAACTGTATACGAAATTGACGCTGGTCAATTGCTGTATCTCGGCCAGAATCTGTTTAATCTGGCCCTGATTGATATTAATAGAGATTTCTTTGTTCAATATCTCCTGCCCTTTGACATTCTTGGCGAATGAAGCACAGGTGAATAAAATACCAAGAAAAATTTGTGTCATGGATATCCGCATTGCTGTTTTGATTAAAGCAACAAATCGCTTTTTTTTCATACCTTTAGAAGTTTTTGTTCGTTAATGTGAAAATTTCGTACAGAGATAACTGGCTGGCAATGTTGGGGAACTTTGTCAGCCTCTTTTTTTTGGGAGGAATTTGGTTAGTAGAGTTTCAATTGGTTCATAGGCTGGTTGATTTTGGTTTTTAGGTTGGTTAGGTTGGCTGGTTATTTTGTTTTGATAATTATTTTAGTGCCTGATATTTCATAATGTGCCTTTATCGTATGACATAGCAGGTCTAATTTCTGATATAAATTCTGTTTGGAAATATCCCCTGTGAATGTATTGTTGTACAATTCCTGGTCTTCAATAATGATCCCTATTCCATAAGTTGCCTGTAATTGATTAAGGACTTCTGTCAATGGTGCTTCCTCAAATATGTATTTTGTCCTGAGATCTTTCTGGTGCCCGGCAGGAATAATCGGCATAGGATCTGCTACCAGAGTTGTCTTGAAATTATCATTGTCTTTAGTATAAATTGTGGTTTGATTTGGCGTCAGAACCACCTTTTTCTCCTCATTAAAAAGACGTTTAAGATTTAGCTGCTGATCTTCATTTCTGGAAACCATTACTTTTCCTGTTTTTACGATGACCTGCGTTTCTTCAGTAGATGGGTTGGTCTTAATGATAAAGCTTGTACCAACAACCCGGGTAATTACATTCTTATTGTAAACAAAAAAAGGGCGGTCAGGATTTTTGCTGATCAGGAAATACCCCTCTCCACCTAAAGCAACTTCGCGTGTTTTAGCAGAAAAGTGCTGCGGATAAGTTAAGGAAGATTTTGGCTGCAGTATGACCACACTGCCATCTTCCAGTTGGATTTTTAAAGGAGAAGAACCATTGTTTTTCTTTTCCAGCCTGTTTGCCTGAGACTGAAATCTGATATACTGGGGATTTTGATGATGATATAAAAACAGATATCCGGTGAAAAGAGTGAGTGCGGCAAGAGCGGCAGCAGCAAACCATAAAACCCGGGGCAGTTTTTTTACCCGGGGTGACTGTTGCATGGAACTTATGCTTTCTGTTTCAAGGCCGGTTTCGAAATTAATCCTGTCCCAGAGTTTCTGTTCAAGAGCAGGTAATTCGCTGGAATAGATCTGCTCCAGATCATCTCTGTCAAGCATGCCATACAATTTTTCAATCACAATCAGTTCCTCTTCAGAACATTTATTCTGTAGATATTTCTCTAATAAGGAATGAAGGGCTTGTCTTTTCATTTGGTGCCTTTAAACTATATGTAAGTTTAAAGACGTCTACCCCTAAAAGAAAATGAAATAAATTTAAAACCGGTGTAAAAAGACAAAACTGAGGAATACAAACAGGTATTCTTTTAAATGAAAACGCATACTCTTTATGGATTGCGTTATATGGTATTCTACCGCTTTTTCAGAAATATTGAGCTGTTGGGAGATCTCTTTGGTTGAACGGTTATCAATACGGCTTAATTTAAAAATCTCTCCCGTTTTTTTTGGCAGCAAAGCGATGCCCTGGTGGAGCGCTTTGGAAAGATCATTTACTAAAACTAAATCATCAGTGCTGCTGGCGATCGTTTGTTTCTGAACATTCAGATGATCCTGATATTTTTCTTTAACGAGCTGGGATTTGTAATGATTAATGATACTATACTTCAGACTTCCGAATAAATACGAATCCAGAGAATTGATGACGATGGTTTCTCTTCGTCTCCACAGATCTACAAATAAGTTCTGGGTTAGTTCCTCTGCGAGTTCCTTATGGTATATTTTGACATAGGCCGCCTTGTAAATCCCCATCCAGTAACGGGTATAAATTTCCTTAAAAGCCAGACCATCACTAGCTTTTAGTAAATCTACCAACACATTATCGGAGAGACCGGCGTATTTCATTCAAATTATATCTGGCAATAGTAAATGTTTAAAATTATTACCTGAATTTAAACAGGTTTTAAGTAGTTTCTAAAATTTAAATATCTTTTTTATTGGCTTCAACATTTATTTGTGTAATTATTTAATGAAACAGGAATATTTTTGTAGAAATATCAAATATAAAAAAATACATAACTGTTATGTCCTTAAGATCAGCCTGTTTCCCTTATGAAATTAAACAGATACCTGGGAAAAGCAATTGTTTTTAAGATTAAGCGCTTAAGTTAGTAATTAAATCAGTAATAATAAGAGAACAGTTAATGCTTTAATTATCAGGAACAGCGGCTAGGTAATATTTTTAACACATATGATAATTTAAAGAGTTTAACAACCTGTTGTTAGTCAGTAGGTTTATAAGTAAAAAATAACGACTTATAGAGTTAATTTTATTTTGATTTAGAAAAAATATGCCCTATGTTTCTGTGTTTTTAATCAAAACTATTATTTTAGAGGTTTAACTACCATACTGAACTAAAGAGAGCTATTTTTCAGGTTTTTGCAGACCGAATAAAGTTTCATCTTCTCTGAAGAAAGAAACCTGTTTTTATGTTTAAATCGCAATGAATAAAAAAGATGGAAACAAAAAGACAAATTAAACTCAACTATACTCAGGAATTTAAAATTGCCTGTAAAATAAATAATTTGAAACCAGAAGAATTGCTGCAGTACTTTATCAGCCACGTTTCTTTCTATGCGTTTATTGGTGGTAACATGGAAGCTCTTTATTTATGGGCTACAACCGTCTGTATTGACTTTAAAGAAGTATACGGAGGAGAGCCACAACCGGTTACTGATCATAAAATACAGGAAATTTCCTTAAAGTATATCAAGAAGCTGACTGCGTTAAATATGGATGACGGAGCTTATAAAACCCTGGAATATTATAATGGTATTTCCATTATGAAAGAATGGTCTGCTGAAATGCTTCCGTTTACTGATTATGAGTTGCAGATACAGATCAGTGATGAATCGTTTCTTGATCTGACATTTGACTTTAATTTGATTTGCAGAATGAACGGAAGCGATATAGAGGCACTGCTTCAGTATTTTATCAATAGGATTTCTCTGGCAAGAGAAAGAGCTTTAAATCTTCATCAGCATGTTAAAACTGATCCAAGTACAGCTTTCCTGTTATTACTGATCAGTAAACATGTAAGCTTCAGAAATAAAATTATGCCTCAGCAGGAAATGTATAAGAAATTTACCCTTCAGTTATTGAAACTTGATGAAAAACAGGAGGGAGAAAGTAATCTTGAAAATAAAATAAGAAATTATAATGTTTTTTATCTGGAGTGGTACAATGCGCTGAATAAGAATGTCAATTGATTAAATTTCTAATGGTCAGTTCCGGTTAATTTTCTACCTTGATTATCTGATGGGATATTCATCCGGTATAAGGTATCTTTTAGGCACTTAATCATAAGGTACAGCAAATCAATAAAATTAAAATCCTGTTCATGGACATGGTTGTGCCTGTGAAGAATAAAAATAAATAATATGGACTCAAAAGAACGAGTTAAGTTGACCTATACTGAAGATTTCAGAGTGGCCTGTACGATCAACAATCTGAAACATGAAGAGGTTTTGCAATATTTCATTAACAGAGTTTCTTTTTATGCATTTAACGGAGGCGAGATGGAAGCCGTTTCCCTATGGGCTACCAGTATCGTTGTTGATTGTAAAAATGAAGTTAACGGACAGATACAGGCGGTAACAGATAGAAAAGTAAAGCGCGTATCTTTAAAATATATTCTGATGCTGAGTGAACTGAATGATAATGCTTATTTATCTACAGTAGATAAGATGAAGGAGAGTTTTTTACTGATGAAAGAATGGGAAACAGATATGTCTCCGCTGGTAGATTATCCGGAATGTTTTCAGCTGGATGAAGAGCGTTCCTTATCACTTACATTTGACTTTAATCTGTTGTGCCGTATGAATGGTATCACAGCTGAACAGGTCTTGCAATATTTTATGGATAATATATCCATGGCACAGGAAAGGGCAGTAAATCTGATAGAGTTTGTAGAGACCAATTCATGTATGTCTCTTTTTGGTATGATGAGACTGAGTCTTGGTGATAAAAAGAACAGAATCCCAGTACATCAGGAGATTCATAAATGGTATGGGGATAAGCTGCTCTTGCTGGACGAAAGATTAAAAAAAGAGAATAACCTGGACAAAAGAATTACTGTTTACAGGGCTTTTTATAAAGAGTGGTATAACTCATTGAGAAAAAACATAAATTAACAGATTTGACCGGATGCTTAAAAGCCCTGACAAACCTGTTAATTTCAGCACTGTAGCTTTTTGTCCTTTTTTTCAATCAATGCAGTATTCGGAAGAAAATCTTTTGGGGATAATCCAAAGTGATCTGCGAATACATTGATGTGTTTCAGATTGTATTTTGCCGGGTTACCGCTGTTTTCCACATTACCAATAAAAGACGCTTTAACCCCGATGATGTAGGCAATATCTTCCTGCCTTAATTTCTTGTCAGCTCTTAATTTTCTGACGAAATCAACTACATGTTGTTCAATAAGATCGAGTTTTACCTTTCCTTCCATTTGCCGACTAAGTAATTTATATTCTCATTTATAATTTACACAAATAGGTGTAAATATAGCCTGTTTCTGTTATTTAAGTTAAATTATTGAAATTTGACAATATAATGTTGCTAATTTAAAACTATTTCAAATTTATTAATCTTATCCTTTTGTCTGCAGGATTTTTGTTTTTAACAATTCAGGCGTCTGTTTGAAATGGCCGGCACATAGTGAAAAAGCCATTTAACTGTTGAAAACAACAACAGTATAATATACTAAAAAAAACTTTAACTGTATAATACCGGCTAATTATTATAAAAATATCCATCGCAGTTAATTTTAACCATCAGAAACGTACAAATTAAGCTGATAATCACGTTCATTCACTATATTTGTTACATTACAAAGACCTCAAACTTTCAATGAATAAGACCATAGCTGGTTTATCGGCATCTAAACATCTGGATAGCCTTTTTGTTTCACTAATAGGCTTTATCCTGATCCTGATTTATACCAGACATTCTGGTGTGGGCATTTCGCCTGATTCTATTGTGTATGTAAGTGTGGCCAGGAATCTGAATGCCCATGGCATGCTCATCGATTATAACCTGAAGCCAACTGTCGATTTCCCTTTATTTTATCCGCTGTTCTTAGGTGTAACCAGCTTTATTTCCCGTATTGATCCAGTGGCAGCGGGGCCGTATCTGAATGCTTTGCTTTTTGCCATTATCATTTTTTGTACGGGTAAACTGATAGATTCATTTACTGGAACCAGCAGATACTATAAGCTCGTTATACTGCTTTCAATAGCTATCAGTCCATCCCTGTTTGATGTCTATGCTATGTTATGGTCAGAAACCCTGTTCATATTGCTGATAATCTTGTTTATGCTGGCCTTTACCAGCTATCTGAAGACTCGTTCAGTTGCCGGACTAATCGGATGTGCAATTATTGCCGGTTTAGCCTGTGTGACCCGTTATGCAGGTATTACTGTGATTGCAACAGGTTTAATGATGATGGTTTTTGACCGTTCACTGAACTGGAAGAAAAAAATATTTCATGGTGCACTTTTTAGCCTGGTTGCTATTGCCCTGCTGGCCGCCAATCTGTTTCGCAATGCGATGTATTCTGATTCACTGACCGGGCCGAGGGAATCCGGGATTACTTCACTGGGAGATAATATTTTTTATTATGGAAAAGTACTTTGCTCGTGGCTTCCCTTTGCAGATCAGTATCCGGCTGTCTATTCGGCGATTGCCATTATATTGTTTGTGATAATAGTTGTAGTCTATCTGAAACGGAGCTGGTTTGCGGTGAACTATGGTACTGCTGAAAATTGTTTTGCTGCTTTTTTCATTGTTTATACAGTCTTTATTATCGGGGTTTCCACACTTTCACATTTTGAACAGATCAATAACAGGTTTATATCCCCGTTATTTATTCCAATGCTGATCACTATAACCTGCTGGGTACCCGGTGTGCTAACCCGTTTGCCAGTTAGACAGCGCAGTATAGCTTTTGCAGCTGCAGGGTTGGTTATTCTTGGTTTTCAGGTTAACGAACTGCGGAAACTCTATGACATGTACCAGGAAGCCAGAGATTATGGGATAGCTGGTTATACCGATGATTCCTGGAAAAAATCTCAGACTGCAGAATTTCTCAGACAGCATCCTGAAATTTTCAAACCGGGATATGGGCTCTATTCCAATGCAGCAGAAGCTGCATATTTCAATGGCGGACTAAATGCTGTTTCGCTTCCGCATTATAATATTCCGGATGATATCAGTGATTTCTATAAGAAAAAAGGGATGTATCTGATTTGGTTCCGCGCCATAGAAGATCCTGATCTGATTACTTTATCAGCTTTACGTAAACGGGCCAGCGTTGTAAAGCAATATAGCTTTAAAGACGGAGACATCTATTTTGTAAAACCAGGTATTAATCCTTAGCGTGAAAACAGGCTCTGCATCTTGGTTCGTAACTTTCTTTTTCACCAAGCAGAATTTTAGCATCACTGGCTACCCTGCGAAAAGAGTACATAGCCGGACTACCACATCTGACACATACTGCATTAACCTTAGTAACCAGTTCTGCAACAGCCATTAAAGCAGGAACAGGACCAAAAGGTTTTCCGCTGAAATCCATATCCAGACCGGCAATAATTACTCTGATCCCTTTATTTGCCAGTTTATTACAAACTTCAGGCAGTTCATCGTCAAAAAACTGAGCTTCATCAATGCCTACAACCTGTGTATCAGCACTGAGCAGAAGGATTGCTGATGAATGTGTTACTGGTGAGGCTTCAATAGAATTGTAATTATGAGATACAACGGCAGTTTCATCATAACGTGTATCGGTTGCAGGTTTGTAAATCTCTACTTTTAACCGGGCAATCTCTGCACGTTTTAATCTTCTGATCAGTTCTTCCGTTTTGCCTGAAAACATAGAGCCGCAAATTACTTCAATGCTGCCACCATATTCTCCTCTGCTGTAATTTTGTTCGCTAAATAACATGCTGTATTCTGGGGTGTAATGCCCGGCGAATATCGAAATTTTGTAGTACTTTTGAGTGTTTAGTTATCAACATAAATCACCAATTCTTACGTTATAGTACTATGATGAACCAGGAGGACATATTCAAAAAGATAGGGCAGATACTTAATGAGTTAAATGATCAGTATCAGTATTTAGCTCAGAATCCCCGTGAACTCAATGAATTAGAGCTTGAACTTTTTCTGGCCAATGCCAGTTTTTTATCTGATCATGTCAATATCATTAAGAAGATAAACAGTGGTGTTACCCCGCGGATATTGTCAGGAGATACTGAAGCTAAACATCATAATCATATCGGAGATGATTCTTCGGTTCATGAGATATTACCCGCTAAACCTCATCTGGACGATATTTTCAAACCAGATAATGAACCTTCCAATTTTGAATTTATTCTGAACGAAAAACTCAACACAGATAAGTTTGAATTTGAAGAGAAACCTGTGGATGCCATATTTGACAGGCCATTAAGTAAAGAAGAAGAACTGATTATTGCGCAGAAGCAAAAACTGAGAGAAATGGATAGTCTGGGTGTGGAGCTACCAGAAGATGATGAGGTAGGACCGGAACCTTTTCTGGTGTCTGAACAGTTAGTGGAGGCCGAAGCTGAAGAAATTGAAACCGTTTCTCCGGTTGAAGAAGAAACGACAGCAGTTGCAGAAGAAGAAAAACAGGAAACCGGGCATACAGTACATGAAAACACCGCTGCTCAGGAACCTGCAGAAGAAGAGATTATTGCAGCAACTCAGCCGGTAGCTGAAACATCAGTTCCTGTAACCGCACATATACCGGTAATTGAGCACATACAGGAAGAAATCATAGAAGAACCTGCCGGAGAGCCGGAACCGGTAGCTGATTACAAGCCAGAGCCTGTCAGGGAACCAGCTCCGGTATTTGAATCCAAACCTGTTCAGGAAGAATTATTTGCACCGGTGCAGGGCTATACAGATAAAGAATCTGAAAAACCGGCAGCGAGGCCCACACTGAACGATATTTTGTCTGGTGGCAATACAGCCCGGAATATCAACACTGAAAGCAGCAGGGTGCAGATTAAGGACTTAAAACAGGCAATCAGTCTGAATGACAAGATGCGTTATATTAAAGATTTGTTTAACGGTTATAATCTTGCTTATGCGGAAGCGATAGATCTGGTTAATAAAATGCCTGATTTTAAAAGTGCCGATGAATTTTTACAGCGTAATTATGCCGTTAAAAATAACTGGGCAGCTAAGCAGGATACCACAGATCAGTTTTACGAATTATTAAATCAACGTTTTTCCGTTAAATAAAGCCCATTCTATTAGAATCCAGTTTCAGGAAAATAAATAGTAATACGGTGAAACTCCATAAAGAAGAACCTCCGTAGCTGATAAACGGCAATGGAATACCGATTACCGGGATGATACCTATGGTCATCCCTATATTGATAAAGACGTGGAAAAAGATGATACTTGCCACACAGTAGCCGTAAACCCTGGAAAATGTAGAACGTTGTCTTTCGGCCAGGTTAATTACCCTCAAAAGCAAAAAGACATAGAGTCCTATCACTACTGAGCAGCCCAGGAAGCCCCATTCTTCACCAATAGTGGAGAAGATAAAGTCGGTACTTTGCTCAGGTACATAGCCATATTTGGTCTGGGTACCTTCCAGAAACCCTCTTCCGGTCAGCTGACCTGCCCCGATAGCAATCTTGGACTGTATTACGTTATAGCCAGCCCCTTTGGGATCTGTTTTAAGACCCAGCATAATTTCTATACGTGTGCGCTGATGCGGTTCAAGAACCTTCTCATAGGCGACTTTGACTAAAAATAAATAGGCAATAGCAATAACAGTAGCCAGAATCATAGAGAACATCATCTTTTGCTTTCTGCGGTTCTGATAGATAAAGAATCCACCCACAGCTGCAATTACCGGAATCAGTATGTAAGACGGCACCAGAAAATCAGCAATAAACAAAACGATCATTCCCAGAAAAATCAGCAGGAAATAACCTGATAAGCCTTCCCTGTATAATGGAAACATAAAGGCCAGGAATACCAGTGCAGAACCAGTATCAGGCTGCAGCATAATCAGCAGCAACGGAAATCCTATAATCAGTCCGGCAAAGAAAATGGATTTAATGTCTGTGAATTTGGGATTGAAGTTACCCACATATCTGGCAATCAGCAGGGCCGTACCAAATTTAGCCAGCTCAGAGGGCTGGAGCCTGAAAGCGCCCAGAGGAATCCAGGCCTGGTTACCCGCTACTTTTCTGCCTACAACCAGCACTGCCATCAGCAGCAGCATCGTGATCCCATAAACCACAGGGGAGAATACACTGAAGAATTTAGCATCAAGCAGGAGAATAGAAAAACCGAGAATTAGTCCGGTAATGATATAAATGAGCTGTTTACCGTAATTACTGCTAAAATTAAATATAGCAGAAGTTTCAGGGTTATAAAGCGAAGCATAAATATTTATAAAGCCGATGGTACACAAAGCCGTATAAATCAAAATGGTGATCCAATCTACATTAAAGAAGAAGCGGCTGCCTTGTTGCGTACTCATTTGCTTAGTTAATAGTTGTTTTAGTAGTTATGATTTTATTTTCCGGTGAGGCTGGAAGGGCTGTTACCGGTTTAGCTGCGCTGTCAGTACCTTTAGGAGCCAGTTTAATTTTTGGCTTTGGTTCCTCCGGTAAAACAACAACTTTTTTCATCACTTCTGACTGTGCCAGCCTGCTGCCTGAAATTTTACGGGTCAGGTATTTTTCTGTAATATAACTTGCAATAGGGGCGGCATAAACTCCACCAAAACCAGCATTCTCTACAATTACAGCAATGGCTATTTTAGGATTGTCGCGTGGGGCGAAACCAATAAACACAGAGTGATTTTTTCCGTGAGGGTTTTGTACCGTACCAGTTTTTCCGCATAAAAGAATATTGGGTATGGCAGAGGCTCTGGCTGTACCATATGGTGCGTTTACTGCATCCTGCATTCCATCAATTACCGGCTCAAAATGAGCGGCATCAATATCCACCCAGTTTTTAACCAGGTATTCTTTTTTTACTTCTTTCTTTTCACCTATACCTTTAACCAGGTGAGGTTTGATATAATAACCTCTGTTGGCAATGATGGCCATGATATTAGCCATCTGTAAAGGTGTGGCACTCATCTCTCCCTGTCCGATAGCCAGTGAGATTACGGTTGTGTATCCCCAGTGTTTTCCAAATCTTTTGGTGTATTCTTCAGAAGTAAATAATCTTCCTTTACGCTCAAAAGGCATATCCAGGTCAAGTTTAGAACCCAAACCAAATTTCCGCACTTTTGCCGCCCAGGAATCATATGCTTCTATTTTATTCTTGAATTTCTTCTGTGTCATCAGCTTCTGAAATACATAGCAGGCATAAGTATTACAGGATCTTGCCAGTCCTTTGCGAAGTGCTATATTTCCATCAACGTGTTCACAGCTGACAAAGTGATTTCCAGCCCAGTATCCGCCCGGGCAGTTAAACGTTGTATTCGGGTCGATTACACCTTCCTGTAAGGCGATTAAATCATCAAGAGGTTTAAAAGATGATCCCGGAGAATAATAACCTGAAAGCGGCCTTACGTTGAATGGCCTGTTCGGAGAGCGGAAAATATCCATGTAATTGTTGCCCTGTTGTCTTCCTACCATCAGATTGGGATCATATGTAGGGCTGCTTACAAATGCGAGTACTTCGCCTGTAGCCGGTTCAATTGCTACAATACTACCTACTTTATTTTTTAGTAATTGCTCCCCTAATTTCTGAATTTCAATATCCAGAGAAGAAACCAGGGTTTCACCCGAAATTGCCAGTGTGTCAAATTTACCATTCAGATAACTTCCCTGAGGAACATTACGCGCATTGTAAATCGTATTCTCTACGCCTCTTTCACCACGAAGTACATCATTGTACTGGCGCTCCACACCAGATTTTCCTATATAATCTCCTGGACGGTAATAACCTTCACTTTCTTCAATATCTTTATCTGAGACTTCTTTTACATATCCAAAAAACTGTCCGGCAACACTATCAGGATAATGTCTTACCGTTCTGTTTTGCGTCTCAAAACCGATAAACCTGGAAAGTCTTTCCTGTAAAGCAGCATAAGTCTGCACGGATAGCTGTTTTTCAAAAACTGAACGCTGGTATTTAGACTGGTTTCGGGCCTTGTTGAAACGTTTATGAAAACCAGCCATATCAATACCAATAATCTTGCATAAAGCCAGCGTATCGAATGGTTTGACTAAACTAGGGGTGACCATCAGGTCATATACAGGTTCATTTTGTACCAGGACCTTGTTGTTCCGGTCAGTAATTACCCCACGTGCAGGGAAAGTATATTTTTTACGGAGGACATTGCTGTTGGCAGAGAGGAAATAACGGTCGCTGGCTACCTGTATATAAAAAAGTTGTCCTATTAAAATAAGGGCAACTACTATAAACAGACCTTGTATGATATATTTTCGGTTGAAAAGATTCTCCATTAGCGCATTTTTCTATTATAGAAGATGAATTCTATCAAAATAACAGTGAATAGGGTAAAGATACCGCTAAACAGGCATCTTAACAAAGTATAGGAGAGTTCTGTTAATTTAAAAGCTTCTAACAAGAAAAGCACAAGATGGTGTGAGAAGGTACATAGCAGGGCATACAGGCCAAACCATTTAAATCCCATATTACCCAGAGTAGGTTCTGGTTCATCAAAATTGTCCCGGCTTACAGTAACAGATATAAATAAAATCCGCACAAAGACCAGCATCACACAGGCAGCTGTATGTACACCTAAGGTATCATAAAAGGCATCCAGCGTCAGTCCTGTACCAAAGGCGATCAAATATAAAACAGGATTGGGTGTGCTGAATGGCAGCAGCAGTAAAAACAGAATATAAGTGAAAGGAGTTGCCAGATCATAAAAACTGAAATTCCTTAACAAAAGAATTTGTATAGAAAGCAGAATAAACCACCTTAAGATATTGATTAATATGATTCTACTGTTCATTCGGCAATTTTGATTCTAGCGCTTTTTCTTCTTCTGAAAATTTATCCTTGATTACATAAACATACTGTAAAGTACTGAAATCATTGAAAAGATTAATCTGGATAGTCAGGAAATTATCTCCTGTTGAGATCCCTCTGTTACTGATTGTTCCTACCTGTATTCCAGGAGGGAATGATCCAAAACCTGAGGTGATGACCGTATCCTTTAATTTTACTTTGAAATGGTTGGGAACATCTTTGATAAAAGCAGTTCTGTAATCTGAATTCCTGTCTCCCCATACCAGTGAGCCCAGTGCTTTTGTTGATTTGATGCTTACACTGATTTTGGCATCTTTATTTAACAGGGACTCTATAGTGGCCAGGTGAGGGGAAACATCACGAATAATGCCCACTACACCTCTGCCGGCAGAGATGACGGCCATACCGCTTTCTATACCATCCAGGGCTCCTTTATTTATGGTGATAATATTATTTCTGAGCGTGATAGAGTTTTTGATTACTCTGGCTGCCAGATAGGTGTACTGAACATGTGTGGCAGTATCTTTAACCACGGTGTTTTTAGCGCTGTCAATATTTTTTAGCGCTAAAAGGGCAGTATTCAATTTTGCATTTTCCAGTGCAAGACTGTCATTTACTGTACCCAGATTCATGTATCTTTTAAATACATTTAATTTTTCATAGGCATGCCCTACAACCTCATTTGTTGAGTTTAGGGTCACACTCCTTTGGTAAGCATTATTTTTAACAGTCAGGATGATACCAATGGTAAAAAAAATGACAAACAGGAAAAATGCGTTGTATCTGTTAATGAAAATCCAAAGGTTACGCATATTTCTTCATTCTGTATTGAAATACAGCCCTCATCTTTATTTTAATGATAAAATGTGAGCAGTTTTGAAGCTGCTCACATTTTTATGCTGTATGTAATGATTAATTTATTGCATTAAAAACTTATAGCCACCGATATTTTTCAGGGCAATACCTGTACCACGAACAACCGCACGTAAAGGATCTTCTGCCACGTGTACAGGAAGTTTGGTTTTAGCTGCCACACGTTTGTCCAGTCCGCGCAATAGTGCACCACCACCGGTAAGATAAATACCAGTCTGATAAATATCAGCAGAAAGTTCCGGAGGAGTAATCTCTAATGCTTTCAGAATTGCTTCTTCAATTTTAGAGATAGACTTGTCAAGACAGTGTGCAATTTCAGTATAGGAAACCGTAATCTGTTTAGGTACACCTGTCATCAGATCTCTTCCCTGTACTGCGAAATCAGCTGGCGGATCTGATAGTTCCGGTAAAGCAGCACCAACTTCAATCTTGATTTTTTCTGCTGTACGGTCACCAATCATAATATTATGCTGACGACGGATATAATTGACGATATCCGAGTCGAAGTTATCTCCCGCAACGCGGATAGACTGATCGCAGACGATACCTGATAGTGCAATTACAGCAATTTCAGTAGTACCACCACCAATATCGATAATCATATTTCCCATTGGTTCTTCTACGTCAATACCTATACCTACCGCAGCAGCCATTGGCTCGTGTATTAAATAAACCTCTTTGGCGCCTGCAATTTCAGCTGAATCTCTTACCGCACGTTTCTCTACCTCAGTAATTCCTGAAGGAATACAGATTACCATTCTTAAAGAAGGAAACATCCAGCCTTTTCCACCATTCAGCATACGGATCATTCCTTTGATCATAGCTTCTGCGGCATTAAAGTCGGCGATAACACCATCCTTTAATGGTCTTACGGTACGGATGTTATCGTGGGTTTTACCCTCCATCTGCATCGCCTGACGGCCTATTGCGATAATTTTATTTGTTTGTCTGTCAAAAGCAACTATTGAAGGCTCATCAACAACCACTTTATCATTGTGTATTATCAGGGTGTTGGCGGTGCCTAAATCGATGGCAACCTCTTGTGTGAACCAGTTAAATAAACCCATTTATAGGTGATAAGTTATTATTAAAAAATCTGTATACTATTTAATGTAAAACTACGTCTTTTTATTTTATTCGCAGATAAAAAATTAGTGCTTAAAATGTCTGATACCAGTGGTTACCATTGCAATACCTTTTTCGTTTGCCATGTTAATGGAATCAGCATCTTTAATTGAACCACCCGGCTGCAAAACAGCTGTAATGCCTGCTCCGGCTGCAATTTCAACACAGTCAGGGAAAGGGAAAAAGGCGTCTGAGGCCATTACCGATCCGATTAAGCTAAAATTAAAAGCATCCGCTTTTACAATTGCCTGTTTCAAAGCATCAACTCTTGAAGTCTGCCCAACACCACTCGCCAGTAAAGTGTTGTTCTTTACAAACACAATTGTGTTCGATTTAGTATGTTTTACAATTTTATTTGCAAAGAAAAGATCTTTAAGCTCGTCGGCTGATGGTGATTTTTCAGTTACAGTAACCATTTGATCAGGTCCTTCAACGATTAAATCCTTGTCTTGCTCAATTACGCCATTCAATAAAGTCTTGAATTGTTTTTTACCTAATTCAACAGCATTACGCTGCAGAATTACTCTGTTCTTTTTTGCTCTGAACAGTTCCACTGCTTCAGGCTGATAAGAAGGGGCAATTAAAACCTCAAAGAATAATTTATTAATTTCTGTAGCTGTAGCCAGGTCAATTTCGCGGTTTGCGATCAGTACACCACCAAAAGCAGATACAGGATCACAGGCCAGCGCATCATCCCATGCTTGTCCGATTGTTTCTCTCGAAGCAATACCGCAGGCATTGGTGTGCTTTAAGATAGCGAAAGTAGGTTCAGTGAATTCATCAATCAGACTTACTGCCGCATCAACATCAACCAGGTTATTGTAAGAAAGTTCTTTTCCGTTTAATTTGGTGAACATTTCATCAAGATCACCGTAAAAAACACCTTGCTGATGCGGGTTTTCTCCGTAACGTAAAGTTTTAGCGGTATTAATGCTTTGTTTAAATAAAGTAAGCGGCTCTTCCGTATTGAAATAATTGAAGATCGCAGTATCGTAGTGAGAAGAAGTATGAAATGCTTTTTTAGCATAAGCTTTACGCTGTGCTAAAGTAGTTTCTCCGTTTTGTTCTTCTAATTGTTGTTGTAAGGTAGCGTAATCATCCTTTGAGGCCAGAATTACTACATCATTAAAGTTTTTTGCAGCAGCTCTGATCAGGGAAATACCGCCAATGTCAATTTTTTCAATGATTTCTGCTTCAGAACCACCAGCTTTAAGTGTTTCTTCAAAAGGATATAAATCAACGATAACCAGGTCGATTTCAGGAATTTCATATTCCGCAATCTGGGCCTTGTCTTCATTCAGGTTTCTGCGGTTTAAGATACCTCCAAAAACTTTTGGATGCAAAGTTTTAACCCTACCGCCTAAAATTGACGGGTAACCTGTCAGATCTTCAACAGCTGTAACAGGTAAATTCAAGTCTTTAATGAACTGTTCTGTTCCACCTGTAGAAAACAATTGAACACCTTGCTGTGCAAGCAAGCGAACAAGTGGTTCCAGGCCATCTTTGTAATATACTGAGATTAAAGCGTTTTTGATCTTTATTTGTTGACTCATTGGGTGTGATTTTTGAGCCGCAAAATTATGATTTTTAAGCGATAAATTTTAGAGAGAAATGATAAAAAACACCTTATTTTTTTATCTTTTTTAAAATACTCTCGACGATTCTTGGATAATGCTGGTGTTCAAGCTGTTGCCCCTTGAATTTTACCATTTCCAAATTGTCATCTTTATCAATTTTATATTTGGCCTGATAGATATATTCCCCTTCATCATAATTTTCATTTACATAATGAATAGTGATACCGCCTTCACTCTCACCTGCAGCCAGTACTGCTTTATGTACATGATCGCCATACATCCCCTTACCGCCAAATTTAGGTAATATAGCAGGATGAATATTGATAATACGGCCGGGATATTCCGCAATCAGATTTTGAGGGATAAGCCAGAGGAAACCTGCAAGAACAATCAGGTCTATGTCCAGGTTTTTTAACAGATCAATAATTGAGTCTGTCTGGTAGAATTCTTTTCTGTCAAAAATATGTGAAGGAATTTCAAAATTATCTGCACGCTGTAAAACGTATGCATCAGGATTATTGGTTAATACCAGCGCAATTTCTACTTCGGGACTGTGTTTAAACAGTTCCATGATTTTCTGGGCATTGGAACCCGAACCGGAGGCAAAGATTGCTATACGTTTTTTCATTAGTTACTTATTGTTATTTAATGGTATTCAAGCTGGCTTCGCCGGTTTTCATTAGTTACTTATTGTTATTTAATGGTATTCAAGCTGGCTTCGCCGGTTTTCATTAGTTACTTATTGTTATTTAATGGTATTCAAGCTGGCTTCGCCGGTCTTCATTAGTGTTTATTGTTTATATTGGTATTCAGGCTGGCTGTTTAGCTGAATCCATATCATTGGTTTTTTGTCAAAAATAGTATTTTGAGTATTGAATGAAAGGCTTTACTGATAATATATTCATTTTTTAACCTAAGTAGCTGATTATTTTGATTTAATTTTCAGTTTTTCATCAAATTGTGATATGAAGTCTCCGAAAAAATCGCATCTCTTTACGACAAGATCAAAATTAAGGGCTTCGAAGATTTCCGGACAGTGAGATTCTTCAAATCGTTTGCGTCCTTTGAAAGTAGCTCTCTTTAATTCTTCTTTAGGGTTTGAAATCATCATGGGGTTTTTATCTGCTTTGATTACAGTCCCATATTTTTTGTTAAATGTTTCGATATCTCCAAAAATCATTGCCTCCAGTTCCCATATATTTAAGAGAAAGATATTCTGATTTCCACACACCTGATCTAGAGAGGAGAACCAATCATTTTTAGCTTTTATCAAGTCTTTTTGAGTATGTAAACCGTCCAGATCACGAATGAACAGAATGAAATTGCATTTATGCTCGGACATTTCTAATCCAACAGCTCTTTTCGTTTTTACGCTATCCAGCTGGTGGCCTTTGATGCGTTTCAATAATGGTTGGAAATGTACATGGCCACTATATTTTTTATTCAGTAATATCTTCAAAGAAGATGTGTCATTCGGGTCTTCGCCTACAAGTCCTACTTTAATCATTCTTCCAGATCTGAGAGTAACCAGTAATCACTTAAATAACCTACTTCATTCATGTAGGTTATTGCTTTTTGTATCTGCTCAGGTGTGAGGTGGTTTAATTGTGTCCCTTTTTCACGATCGTAAACAGCAATAAGTATTTGATCCAGTTCATTTTGTCCCAGGTGGTCGAGAGCTTTTGGAGAGTGAGTGGATAATATGATTTGTTTATGTGACGACTGTTCTTTGATAAATTGCATTAACAAGTCAAACTGATGCGGATGAATACCGAGCTCAGGTTCTTCTATCAGGATTAACCCGCTGTCTTTTTCTGTAATTTCTGTAATTATAAAAAATAGCCTTTTTGTTCCATCGGATAATTGTGACCATGGTAACCAGTGCTCATTGATTAAGAATTCGAGTTTAAGATTCTCTACAAGGATAGTTTTCTCATCGTTATAGACGGCTATGTTTTTATTAAATCTTAGTCCCTTGATAGGGGAAAATTGAATAAGGTTGTTGATTGTATTCTCTGGGAAAGTTAGATTCTTTAAAAACCATTGTGGCTCTAATATCTGGAAAGTTGCCTCCCGATCAATATTGTCATTTTCTTTTGAGTAGTCGATTAATGATTTACGTATCTCAACGAATAAAAATTGACTTCTATAGAAAACGCTACTTAAAAAGGTACTTTGTATATTAAATTCCCAAAAAGAATTGTATATGGGAATCTGTAAAGAGGTTGCCGTGGAGATTCCTGCTAGTTTATCTGGCAGGTTGAACCTGACATAAAGTGAAGTGAAAATATCATAATTTGTTTTTGAAAAAAAAGTGTGTAAATATCGACCGATCGTAAGTTGTTTCCCATTTAGCTGAATGGAAGGTGTATTGGTTATGTCATCTTCACTGTCAAATATGAGGCTATTGTTGACCGTTAAACGCTGGCTGTACTGATCTTCTGGAATTAGAGATTCTTCTTCATGAAATGCCTGTTTGGCTATCTTATTTATATCAAAATCAAACGAATTACCTATTTTGTCATTTAGATTTAAAGTAGCTGATTTGAAAACCAGACCAGATCTGTTATAAAATGAGGTAATAGCACTATCCAGAAATTCGAAAAAATTGGATTTTCCAGCTCCATTTTTCCCGATAATAATATTCAATCCCGGATTCAGTTTTACCGTTAGATCTTCAATGGATTTAAACCCCTTAAAATGTAATTTGTTGAGAAATAAAGAGAACCGGTTTTTGTTTTCTGGCATTGATATTATAGTTTTTTACAAATTTAAAAGATTGCTTACCAAATTTACTAATTATAGAGAGCAATGCCCAAATTTAAATCTATTGTCCTACATCAGTTTTTCCAGCATTTTTAAAATCCATCCTTTTTTATCGTAAGGCGGATAGATCATTCCGGACAGGTTTGCTTTTGACTGAAAGACAACAGCTCTTTCGTGCGAAAATGTTTTGAAGCCAAAAATACCATGACAGCTGCCGGTTCCGCTTTCATTTACTCCTCCAAAAGGCAGATTGGGATTGGAAATATGAATAAGTACATCATTAACGCAGGCACCGCCAGAACTTGTGCTTTTTAGCAGATGTTTAATATTCGATTTGCTTTCACTGAAAATATACAGGGCCAGAGGTTTACTTTTTTCGTTAATTATTCTGACAGGGGTTTCCAGATTGGTATAGGGTATGACAGGCAGTACAGGACCAAATATCTCTTCCTGCATGATCCTGCTGTCGAAATCAACATTGCGGAGTACCGTTGGATAGATCGTATGTTCTAATATCACAGAGTCTCCTCCCCAGGCAATTTCGGCACCTTTTTTTACCGCATCCCTGATCAGGCCGGTTAAACGGTCAAAATGTCTCATGTTAATGATTTTTGCATAAGCTGATTCGTTGGCCTGCCCGTTTTTATGGAGGAACATATCCTCTGCGGCTGATTTATAGTGTGTTATGAATTCTTCTATTTTAGTTTCATGAACAAAAACATAATCAGGTGCAATGCAGGTCTGTCCGGCATTGACCAGTTTGCCCCAGGCTATTTTTTCTGCTGCATTTTTGATTCCTGCGGTTTCGTCTATAATCACCGGTGATTTGCCACCCAGTTCAAGAGTAACAGAAGTAAGATGTTCTGCTGCTGCTTTCATGACGATTTTCCCGACTACAGTGCTTCCGGTGAAAAAAATATGATCGAAAGGAAGAGTCAGCAGTGTTTTAGAAACAGAGTCGTCACCTTCAAAACAGGCGACTTCATTTTTATTAAAGACTTTTCTGATAATTTTTGCAATGACGGCACTGGTTGCGGCACTGAATTCTGAGGGTTTTAAAATCACGCAGTTACCCGCAGCAATAGCTGAGGTGAGTGGACTCATCAGGAGCTGGAACGGATAATTCCAGGGAGAAATAATCAGACAAACACCTTTTGGTTCATAGTAAATTCTGTTTCTGGCCAGCAGGCTTGCAATGCTTTTACCTGCATATTTGGGCTGCATCCAGTTTCTCAGATTTTTGATTGCAAAATCTATTTCACTGTAGGTGAAAATGAGTTCTGTAACGGCAGCTTCAAATTTGCTTTTTCTCAAATCCCTTTGTAAAGCGGCGTAAACTTCTTCTTCATGTTCTGCTATGGCGGATTTTAATAAGTGTAATTTATCAATCCGCTCCGTAGCCGTACTCAGTCTGAGTGTGTATTTGTTTTTTTGCTGAGCCTCAAAAACAGAATTGATGATTGATGTCATTGCTCTGGAGTTATTGTTAAGAGAACGTTAAGTTATATAATAATTCTGGCGGTTAAGCTGAATTTACGAAAAGGAAGACAATTCTGGATAAGGGGTAGATCAAAACTGAAAAAGAAAGGAATAACAATAGTATGAAATAAGACATTCGTTATACACTCATTATAATTGAAGCGGTGTTGATACGGTATTGAAACGGGGTTGAAGCGCCTCGACCCGTATCAACCCCGTATCAACCCCGTTTCAATACCGCTTCAACATTAGCCAGTCTATAACCCGTTTTCTATGCATATCTAGCCTGATTACCATACCGTACTTATTTCAATTACCTCAGATACGTTATTGACCGTGCTTGTAATAAATTTTAAAAGGCTATACCGGTTAATCTGAAAAATGATTAAATTGAATGTCTGTATTTATCCCTGCCACATGTCTGTAATCATATCTTTAAGGATTAGTTCTGTATTTAAAATGGCTCTGGAAAGTCGTTTTTCTTTATTGAATACCTCCAGAGAAAAGAATATATTTATCCTGATCACATTTGTGTTCAGTCTGGTTTTTGTGGATACATTCATTCCTTTTAATATCGACAAGTGGTATGATTTAAGCCAGCTGTCATTATTTGAAATTGTCTGTGCATTTTCAATCTTCGGAGCTTTAACCCTGGTTTTTACGCAATACGGATTAAGGAAATGGCTGCATCTGAACAAGCTGACCTGTTCTCAGTATGTGTTATGGGTGATTGGTGAAATGATGATTTTATCAACCGTTATGCTGGCAATTGACTGGCTGCTCAATAAACATCCGGACTTAACTGTCAATTATTATCTGATCACCTTTAAGTATACCTTGCTGATCGCTATTATTCCCTATGTAATTTCTCTGCTTGTGCTGTTTGCATTGCAAAAGCATCAGCTTGCCCGGCTCCTCTCCAAATTGAAAGATTCCGCGCCGCTTTCAGCTTATATGCCAATAGAAGATGAAAAGGGAAAGGTTGTTTTAACACTGCATCCGGATCACCTGTTACTCGTTAAATCAGAAGATAATTATGTGGATGTTTATTATTTGCTGGGTGGAAAAGTGAAAAAAGAACTGGTGCGGACTACACTGAAGAAGATTGAAGAACGATCTGATTATCCGGGGCTGATCAGAGTTCACCGTTCTTATGCTGTTAATGTAAAACATGTTTCATCCTCCAGGAAAACAGCCAAGGGTTATCTGCTGCAATTTGATGTTTTACCAGATCTGCAGATTCCGGTATCAGCTACTTATCAAAAACAATTTTCGGCTTTCCCATTCACCCCATAATAGGGGTATTTCGTCCCAAAATGGCTTGCAGGCGATAGGATTGAAGGTGAGGTGATCTATATTGCGATTACCAAATCTAATCCTAAATTGACTGAGCATGAAAAAAAACGTGTTATGCTTGCTGTTGTTCTCCACTTTTATTTTTGCTGATTTAAAAGCGCAGGTCATCAGAGGGAATCTTAAAAACGAGGTCACCGGGGAACCTGCCTATGCTGTATCTATTCATGTGAAAAATTCGACTGAAGGTACTTATTCCGACGATCGGGGAAGATTTCAGTTAACTGTGAAAAAGAAGCCTCCCATTACACTGCTTATTTCTTCTATAGGTTTTGAAGCAAAAGAAGTGCTGGTGCAGAATTTTAATGCTGTGCTTGAAATCACACTCAAACCCACCTCGATATTAGGGCAGGAAGTTGTGGTGTCTGCAAGCCGGGTTGTACAGAAAAAACTATCCTCTCCGGTTACCATTGAGCAAATCAACAGCAAGGAGATCTCAGGATCGCCACAGCTCAATTATATGGATATGATACAGGGGCTGAAAGGGGTGGATGTAACTGTGTCGGGTATTGGTTTTACGAGTATCTCTACCAGAGGCTTTAATACCAGCGGGAATACGAATTTCACACAAATTGTAGATGGAATGGATAATCAGGCTCCGGGACTCAATTTTCCGCTGGGTTCTGCGATCAGTTTAACACAGCTTGATGTAGATAATATTGAAATACTTTCGGGGGCTTCCTCTGCATTGTACGGCTCAAGAGGGTTAAATGGTACGATGGTCATGTCGGGTAAAAATCCGTTTAAATATCAGGGACTAAGTGCGCTGATAACGCAGGGAATTAACCATGTTGGCGGGGGGAACAGTAAAGATCCTGTAGGCGTGTCTCCTTATTATGACTGGACTATCCGCTATGCGAAAAAGGTCAGCGAAAAACTGGCTTTTAAGGTCAATGTTCAATATACACAGGCTAAAGACTGGGTAGCGACAGATTCTACCAATAAAAATGGAATCGGAACAAGGTTTACTGACCCCAATTATAATGGGGTAAATTATTATGGTGGAGCGACCTCTACAGATATTAACCCTTTTTTACAGGGGGCTTTAGCTGGAAATCCTGCGCTGGCGCCAATAATTGAACCCTTACTGGCTAAACCTAATTATATTTCCAGAACAGGTTATCCGGAATATGGCTATCTGGATAATAAAGCGAGAATGCTAAAGCTTAATGCTGAGCTCAGGTATAAGATTAATCCAAAACTGGAAGCTATTTTATCAGGTACTTATGGTACGGGGAATGTGGTTTATACCAATGATACCCGTTATCAGCTTAAAGATTTTAAAGTAGGGCAGTACAGACTGGAGTTGAAAAGTGACAGGTGGTTTGTCAGGGGATACACGACGCAGGAAAATTCCGGGCACACGATTATTGCCGGGCCAACCGCCCAGTATATCAATGAAGCCTGGAAGACAAGTTATGATGGTAATACGGGTGGCTGGTATCCGGAATATACCTCCGCACTGTTAGGTGCACTGGCGGGTGGGGCAGCATTAAATGATGCACACCTCGCTGCCAGAGCTTTTGCTGATCAGGGCCGGGTGGCACTCGGCAGCCCGGAATTTAATGCGCTAAAGGATAAGATTACCGGTACGCCTGTTTCTGAAGGCGGGACACTGTTTCTGGATCGCAGTAAACTGTATAATGCAGAGGGACAGTATAATTTTTCAGAGCTGGTAAAGTTTATGAGTGTGATTGCCGGAGTGAACTGGAGACTGTACAGTTTAGATAGTAAAAACACCCTTTTTCCGGATAAGGATAAACCTATTCATGTAAAAGAATATAGTGCATACCTCCAGCTGGCAAAGAAAGTAGCTCAGGACAGGCTGAATATCAGTACCTCTTTCAGATATGATAAAAACACTTTGTTTTCTTCTCCTAAGGTGACCTCGAGGGCATCTTTGGTTTATGAGGTTGCCAAAGAGAAATTTATCAGATTCTCTTACCAGAATGCATATAGTTTCCCTTCCAATATTCAGGCTTTACAGAATACACTGAATGGTTATAATAGCTATGCTTCGGGCGGATCTTCTTTTTTATTAAATGACACTTATCATTTTGATAAAAATCCTCCCTATACGCTGGAAAGTGTTTCTGCTTATCAGCAATCCGGCGACGCTACGGTCTTAAAGAAGTTTGCCTACAGTGATATTAAACCTCAGTCTGTAAATGCGTTTGAACTGGGGTATGCAGCATTGATCGGGAAGAGGGTATTGTTTGATGTATTAGGGTATTTCTCTACCTGGAAGAACTTTATCGGTTATGCGAATGTAGCGAATACGCCGGGTACGAATGATGTAACAGCTTTTAAAGATCATAGTACGTATGTGCAGTACAATATCGCTTTTAATGGTGGTCAGACAGTGAATACGTATGGTTATGCGGCGAGCGTAAGTGTTGACCTGTCACATAACTTTATGGCAAAGGTCAATTACTTCTCAGATCATCTGAAAAATAAGAATGATACTCAGGTTAATAATTTTAATACGCCAGGTTATCATATCAATATGGAGTTTGGGAATAATGGCTTTGGTAAAAAAGAGGTCTGGTCTTTCAGCACAGCGCTGCGTTATAAACCAGGTTATTTCTATGTAGTGACCGGAGGTCTGGCTGAAGGTCAGGTGCCCTCTTCAGCTGTAATTGATGCTCAGGTAAGTTATAAATTGATAAAAGCCCGTTCGGCGATAAAACTTGGAGCAACGAATATTACCAATAAATACTATTCTACAGGGGTTGCCAATCCGAATATCGGGGCAGTGTATTATATGACCTATGCTTATAACGTATTATAAAATGATAAACCAATAAATCTGCTGATATGAAACATCTATTTCCAATAAGTTTTCTCTTTTTACTGGTGGGGATTACGCTGCAATTCTCCTGTACCAGCCCGTCTGCTGTTCAGCAGGAGTATAAAATAAGTCTGAGTTTTAAACCTGGCGAAGAAGCGAAAATCGCCGAGGCTCTTTTGTCTGTAAAAGATAGTACCCGGATCTTCCTGAAAAAGGGATTATATAAGTTTGATAACTTAAGTATTGCCCAGGTCAGTCATGTCAGCATACAGGGAGAAGGGTATGGGCAAACTATTCTTGATTTTTCTCAGCAAAGTCAGGGAGGAGAAGGTATCAGAGTCACTAATGTAAAGCACTTTACCATTGACGGTATGACGATCAAAGATTCTAAGGGAGATCTGCTGAAAATCAACAAGAGCCGTGATGTGGTCATTACCAATCTCCATGCGATATGGAGTAAAGCTGATTCTACAAGCGGAGGTTATGCGATATATCCGGTAATGTGTAAAAATGTATTAATTGAGAACTGCTATACGGAAGGATCTTCGGATGCCGGGATTTATGTAGGACAAACGGACAGTGCTATTGTCAGAAAGTGTAAGGCAGCTAAAAATGTAGCTGGGTGTGAAATTGAAAATACGTCTCATGCACAGGTTTATGACAATGAATTTTATAACAATACTGCGGGTTTCCTGGTATTTGATTTGCCGGATCTTTCCAAAAGAGGCGGACACGTCAAAGCCTATAATAACTATATACATGATAATAATTTCAGAAACTTTGCTAAGTCAGGAAGTTTTGGAACTACATGGGGAGTGGGAAATGCTTCTCCGGGTTCGGGAATTATCATCCTTGCTGCTTCTGATATTGAGATTTATAATAACCGTATTATTAATAATAACTCTTCGGCTATTATGATAGCTTCAGGATTTGCTATTGATACTAAGGCGGGAGAAAAGATAAATGCTAATTACTATCCGGTTCCTAAAAACATAAATATTCATGATAATACAATTGCAATGGGAGCCGCTTTTCCAGAACCTGCTTATGAACATCGTATTGGAAAAACATTGATTGCTATAGAACAGCAATTGAACAGGCTTGATCCGGGCAGGAAGAACAAACGGATACCACTGATCATGTATGATGGAATTTCGAGTAATATCCTGACAAAAGGGGTTGCTTTGAATCCGGATTCGATTTGTATCAGGCAGGCAGGAGATAATGTGTTCGTCAACGCTGATTTTCTGAATATAGCTAATCCACAGCATTGGAAGCCTGACACAAACAGGAAGCCGTTTAGCTGCGATCTGCCGGTGGAAGGACATTAAGTATGGAATTGTTCTTCAGGAGAAACGGATTTTAATGATAAGCGGAATTTTTAATCAAATGATAACAATGCGTAAAACTTATATTTTTAGCAGTTTGCTCCTTTTGGTGATTTTATTTTCCCTGTTCGGGGAGCAGGGCTGTAAGAACAAACCGGCTCAAAATACTGATCCATCCGGCAGGATCGGATTTCAATTTAAAGAAAAGCTATCTGAATACGGTTTTTTTAAAGGTAAACTAAATGCGCTCAACCCCCGGGATGGTGTGCTGAGCTATGAGCTTAGTACACCATTATTTACCGATTATGCAGTTAAAAAGCGGTTTATAGTGTTACCGAAGGGAAAGGCAATTAAGTACACCGTTAAAGGTGTGCTGGATTTTCCGGACTCTACAATTATCATTAAGAATTTTGCTTATGTCAATACAGTGCATCAGCAGGTTATGATTGAAACGCGGTTACTGGTCAGAGATCCTGCAGATAAAAGCTGGAAAGTGATGAATTATCTGTGGAATAAGGAACAGACGGATGCAGTTAAGCATATCACTGGTGCGAAAGTCCCGGTAACTTTATTAGATAATGATAACAATAAGTTATTTACCAATTATCAGGTGCCTAATACGAATGATTGTAAAAGGTGTCATATTAAAGATGATGTGCTGATTCCAATTGGTCCTAAAGCAAGAAACCTGAATTTTACTGTTCCTGGTGCGAAAGAAAACCAATTGCTGGCATGGGCCGGAAAAGGAGTCTTGACGGGTTTACCTGCAATCGCTGCGGTAGCGCAATTACCAAACTGGGCGGATGCCCGGCATTTTACTGTCACACAGCGGGCAAGAGCTTATCTGGATGTCAATTGTGCGCATTGTCATACCAAAGGCGGGGATGCTTATAATACAGGCTTGTTCCTGGAATACGAGCAGAATAACCCTGATCATCTGGGTATAAAGAAGGCACCTGTTTCTGCTGGCGGTGGTGCGGGAGGGCTTGATTATGATCTGATACCCGGTGATGCGGGGCATTCTATTCTACTTTACAGGATGAACAGTACTGAGCCGGGGACTGCGATGCCGGAGCTTGCCCGTACGGTTGTGCATAAACAAGGGGTGAAGCTGATTCGGGAGTGGATACACAGCATGGCGAAAAAACCTTAAACAAATGCTTCTTGCTTTTTGTTTTGTCCTGAATGACATAATGGTATTTACTTAAGCGATTGATCAACCACCTAATATGTTTTCTCTGCAATATCCAGACTTTGTTCCTATTCCTTTTTTAAGGGGAGGTGATTCGCGAATGGATAAATAGTTTGGCGAAAGAATCTTAATTTATTTTGTGTTAATATTTGGACGTATTTTGAGGTGAAATCAATATGTTTATGGTTTTCTTGCTGGCAATTTATCCCATATTTTGGGGCTTCGACTAGTATGGAGCAGTGCGAAAACCACTACTGTTTCATCTTCAGTTAAGTAGTGAACCATGAAAGGGAATTTCTTAATCACCATACATCTTACATTGTTATAACGCACAGTATAGATCTCAAAAGTATTATTTAACTTATTGATCTGCTTTATAACTTGTTTTTGAAAACGTGTTCCTAAACCGTATGATTGGTATTTATACCAGTCTGTTGCCTTTTGAATATATTTAACGCCTCAGGAAAGACCTTGATTTTGTAAGATGGCATTTATGATTTGAGATTTTTTGATGCAACATCCCAGTCCAGTAAAATTTCGGGATTGGCCTTGTACTCGGAAATCCGTTCATTTACTATATTCTGGTGCTCTATTGGAATCGTTATATCTTCAGCCCAGATTACCTCATTGAGTTCCAGTTTTTCAGCAGGTGATAGTTGTTTCACCGCATCTATTAGTTGTCTAAATGATAATTCTACAGCGATCATAGTATTTTTCTTTAAGCCGATAACAAAATTACCTAATTTTTTCTAGAAAGTGTTTAAAAGAAAAATTCTGTGAACTCTAAGATTACAGTGTATTAGGGATGACAAGTTTGTGATGATGAAATATGTGCTCAAAAGCTAAATGATATTTTTGGAGGCTCTTTTGATTATCATCAAATATCTGAAACTTAAATCTTCTAGTCCACTGTGCATCAGATTACCCGATAATCAAGATTATTTAAAATATTTGTAATAACGTTTTGCATATTAAAAACATAAGTTCTATATTTGCAGTCCGAAAAAAGGATAAACAGGGTTTGGTTTAATTATCAGGCCTTTATATATAAAAATATTATTATACTAGAAAATGGCAAATCATAAATCATCTTTAAAAAGAATCAGAGCAAACGCTACTAAACGTTTACGTAATAGATACCAAGCAAAAACTACTCGTACTTTTGTTAAAAGATTACGTGCATCTGTAGATAAAAAATCAGGTCAGGAGTTATTGCCTAAAGTGATTTCTATGTTAGATCGTTTAGCTAAGAAAAATGTTATTCACAAAAATAAAGCTGCAAACAACAAATCTAAGTTAACTAAATTTGTTAACGGCTTAAAATAGTAATAGCTTTACAATATTGTAAACGGGATAGGCTTTGGCTTATCCCGTTTTTTTGTTTATGGTAAAATATGAACAAAAACTGGGTATTAAATCTTTAGCACTGGCCGATCGGCCACGTGAAAAACTAATGTTTAATGATAGAAGACATTTGTCTGATGCGGAATTGATTGCAATCCTGATCCGTTCTGGGAATAAAACTGAAACATGTGTTGAGGTTGGGCAACGTATTCTTTTAAACTATAATCATGATCTTGATATATTAGGGAGAACATCTGTACAAGATCTGACACTGTTTAAAGGAATAGGGGAAGCTAAAGCGATATCGATTATTGCAGCACTGGAACTTGGCCGTCGCAGAAGAGAGCTGGCACCTGTAAAGTTAACACAAATACATTCTTCAATTGATGCGTTTGATTTGCTCCGGCCTATGCTTGCAGACCTTGATCATGAAGAGTTATGGATGCTGATTCTAAACAAAGCCAATTGTGTGATTGGTAAACATATGATTAGTACGGGAGGACAGGCCAGCACCACTGTTGATCCTAAAATCATCTTTGAAAAGGCAATTACAATGAAAGCTGCCTATATCATCCTTGCACATAACCATCCTTCAGGTAATTGTCAGCCCAGCAGAGAAGATATTGCTGTTACCAAAAAACTGGTGGAAGCAGGAATGTTACTGGATACGCCGATACTCGATCATCTCATTATTACGAATACCAAATTCTGCAGTATGGCCGATCAGGAAATTATTTAATGTCAATTCCTTATGTTTCTGTCCTAATAAATATACTGCAAAGCATTATTTTATATCTTTGCATTTTAGAAGAAAAAATAACATGAAGATATCATATAACTGGCTTAAACAATTCGTACAAACTGACCTTAACCCACAGGAGCTTTCATTGATACTGACCAATATTGGTCTGGAGGTAGAAAGCCTTGAAAAAGTACAGCCGGTGGTAGGCGGTCTGGAAGGATTAGTGATAGGTCATGTGCTTACATGCGTTCCACACCCTAATGCAGACAAGCTGAGGGTTACTACGGTAAATGTTGGAGCAGCGGAAGCCATACAGGTTGTATGTGGTGCACCAAACGTAGCAGCAGGACAAAAAGTTGTTGTGGCTACTGTTGGTACTACTGTTTATCCGAATGAAGGTGAACCTTTTAAAATCAATAAATCAAAAATCAGAGGTGAGGTTTCTGAAGGAATGATTTGTGCAGAAGATGAAATTGGTCTGGGAGGTTCTCATGCAGGTATAATGGTACTGGCAGAGGATGCTGTCGCAGGACAGCCGGCTAAAGACTATTTCAAAATGGAAGATGATTATCTGTTTGAAATTGGATTAACGCCAAACAGAGCTGATGCAGCTTCGCACTTGGGTGTTGCGAGAGATCTGGCGGCCTATCTCAAGATTGTTTTAAAAATGCCGGAGATCAGCTCTTTTAAAACAGCTAATGAAAATCTAACTATTGCAGTTGAAGTAGCAGATACAGTTGCCTGCCCAAGATATAGCAGTGTATCAATTAGCGGGGTAACAGTTAAATCTTCTCCGGACTGGTTACAGGATAAATTAAAGGTAATTGGTATCCGTCCGATTAATAATATAGTTGACATTACCAATTATGTACTTCACGGTTTAGGTCAGCCGTTACATGCTTTTGATGCAGATCAGCTGGCAGGTAAAAAAATCATTGTGCAGAAGGTTGCTGAGGGTACTCCGTTTGTTACTTTGGATGGTATTGAACGCAAACTGTCCGCAGAAGATCTGATGATCTGTGATGCAGAAAAACCAGTGACTATTGCGGGTGTTTACGGAGGTAAGAATTCGGGTGTGAGTGCTGAAACTAAAAATATCTTTTTAGAAAGCGCTTACTTCAATGCCGTGTCTGTACGTAAGACGGCAAAAAGACATACTTTGAAAACTGATGCTTCTTTCAGATATGAGCGTGGTACCGATCCTGAAATGACAGTTACTGCTTTAAAATATGCTGCTTTATTGATTCAGGAACTGGCAGGAGGAGAAATTTCTTCTGTGGTTTCAGATCTATATCCTCAGCCGGTTGCTCCTTTTGATGTAGAAGTAACCTATAAAAATATTACCAGGCTGATTGGTGCAGAAATTCCTGATCAGGAAATCAGAGACATTATTACTTCACTGGGAATAACTGTTGCAGCTGAAACAGCTGAAGGTTTATCTTTAAAGGTTCCGACTTTTAAAGTGGATGTTACCCGTGAATGTGATATTACTGAAGAGGTGTTAAGGATTTATGGCTATAATAATATTGAAATTCCGACTAAGGTGAATGCTTCACTTACCTTTGCCGCCAAACCAGACAGAGAGCAGACCCAGCATGTGATTGCTGATATGTTAACTGCCAATGGTTATCTTGAAATCTGGTGTAATTCACTGACTAAAGGAGCTTATTCTAAAAATACAGATGAAGTGGTGCGGATCTTAAATCCTTTAAGTTCAGATCTGAATGTGATGCGTCAGAGTTTACTGATGCCGGCACTGGAAAGTGTTGCTTATAATCAGAACAGAAAAAGTGGTGATGTGAAGTTTTACGAGTTTGGCAAAACTTATCATTTGATAAATGAAAAATATGTTGAACGCCCAAGATTAATGCTGGTACTTTCTGGTGCTGATTATGCAGAACAGTGGAATCAAAAACCTGCTCCGGTAAGTTTTTATAGCTTAAAGGCTGCGGTTGATGCAATTATCGGCAGATTGGGAATCACCAATTACCAGACAGAAGAAGTGAGTGATGAAAACTTCGCTTTTGGATTGAAATATTTCAGAGGGCCGCAGACTATTGTAACCTTTGGTGCGGTAACAGCAGCAGATAAAAAACTGACTGATGTGGATAAGGATGTTTATTATGCAGATTTTGACTGGGCTTTATTGCTGGATATCGTTAGAAAGAATAAGATTATCAGTAAAGAGATTCCTAAGTTTCCTGCAGTGAGAAGAGATCTTTCCATGCTGGTAGATACTGACGTAACTTTTGATGCTTTGAAGACCATAGCATTTAAAACAGAGAAGAAATTACTGAAAAATGTACAGATCTTTGATGTCTATGTAGGTGATAAATTACCTGAAAACAAGAAGTCTTATGCATTGAACTTTACTTTGCAGGATGACCAGCAGACTTTGACTGACAAGCAGATTGATGCAGTTATGCAAAAGATTATCGCTAACTTAGCCCAAACTGCCAAAGCAGAGATAAGAAAGTAATTTTATTTGTTACTTTTAGGAATATTATAAATACTATAAATTTTTAAATAAAAGATGTCTTCGGTTGCAGAACAATTAGATTCAGTATTACTTAAAGCGGCTCGGCTTATCGAGCTCTGTAATGCATTACAAGAGGAAAATGAGTTGTTGAAGCAGGAAAATTCATCTGTTAAGTTAGCCTTGAATGCTGCAAAAACCAGGAACTCAGATTTGGATGAAAAGATGAGGGTACTTAAATTGGCAAAGAGTATTGAAGGAACAAGCGAAAAGACACTTGATATAAAGCAAAAAATTAACGATTTTGTGCGTGAAATCGATAAATGTGTAGTGTTGCTTAAAAAATAAGGATTACACGAAATTGAAACAAAGCTAAGAAATGGGAGAAATCTCGATAAAAATAACTATCTCTGACCGCATTTACCCTTTAAAGGTGAATATGGAAGAGGAAGAAATTGTAAGGCGGGCAGCCAAAATTATCAATGAGCGTATAAAGGACTACCAGGAAAATTATGCGGTCAGAGATAAACAGGATTTGCTATCTATGGCGGTGCTGCATTATGCAACAGCGGTATTAAGGGTAGAAAATAAAGTGCAGGATCAAGATACTGCAGTAGCTGAAAAAGTTGAAGAATTAGATAGTTTACTGAACGATTTTTTTACCAAATAGAATCGTTCTTTAATTTCAAAAGCGTAAAAGAGATTTAACCGTTGTTAAGTTTTTAGTTTCATTGTTTCGTTACTCTAAATACAGGCAGGTGGCTGGGATCAGCTGTTGTTGAACATTGCATGTATTTAAAACGGTAAAACAGGAAAATAAAATTTAACAACGGTTTTTTTTTGACTAAGATTTAAAATGGTAATGAGAGACCTGCATGAGCATACATTAGGTTATGTTTATGCATGTTTATATATATAAATTAAAATGGAAATAATAGGAATAATAGGATATGTACTGGCCAGCTTAGTTGTTGGTATACTGGTGGGCAGATATTTGCTGCGCAGCCTGTTAAAAAAACAGGAGATCGCCGCACAGACAAAGGTGAAGAAAATTTTAAAAGAGGCTGAGAGTAATGCTGAGATTTTAAAGAAAGACCGGTTACTGGAAGCCAAAGAGAAGTTTTTACAATTGAAAACGGAACATGAGCAGGAAGTAAATGCTAAAAACAACCAGGTTAATCAGCGTGAGAACGCCATCAAACAGAAAGAACAATCTGTGAACCAGCGTCTGGAAAACATGAACCGCAAGGAACAGGAGCTGGATAACAGCAGAAAAAACCTGGAAAAACAAACTGATATAGCGATTAAAAAACAGGAAGAAGTTGATCTGCTGAAAAATCAGCATGTGAAGCAACTGGAAACCATCGCTGGTTTAAGTGCTGAGGAAGCAAAAAATCAGCTGGTTGAAAATATGAAGCAGGAGGCCAGAACACAGGCAATGATACAGGTAAAGGATATCGTTGACGAGGCCAGACTGACAGCAACCAAAGAAGCTAAAAAAGTCGTTATACAAACTATTCAGCGTACTGCTGTGGAAGCTGCAATTGAAAATACCGTATCTATCTTTCATATTGAAAGTGATGAAATCAAAGGCCGTGTAATCGGGCGTGAGGGAAGAAATATCCGTGCACTTGAAGCTGCTACAGGTATTGAAATCATTGTAGATGATACTCCTGAGGCGATTATTCTTTCGGGTTTTGATCCGGTAAGAAGAGAGATTGCCCGTTTGGCTTTACATCGTCTGGTAACTGACGGACGTATTCACCCGGCCCGTATTGAAGAGGTCGTGGCAAAAACCAAAAAACAGATTGAGGATGAAATTGTAGAGATCGGTGAACGTACTGTAATTGATTTGGGTATTCATGGTCTTCACCCGGAGTTAATCCGGATGGTAGGACGTATGCGTTACCGTTCTTCTTATGGACAAAACTTACTGCATCACTCTCGTGAGGTAGCTAATTTCTGTGCTACAATGGCTGCTGAATTAGGCTTAAATGCGAAGATGGCCAAACGTGCTGGATTATTACATGATATAGGTAAGGTGCCTGATGATAATCCTGAATTGCCACACGCTATTTTAGGAATGCAGCTGGCAGAAAAATATAAAGAGCATCCTGAAATCTGTAATGCTATTGGTGCTCACCATGATGAAATCGAAATGACTTCTATGATCTCACCGATTATACAGGCTTGTGATGCGATTTCCGGTGCCCGTCCTGGTGCAAGACGCGAGGTGGTTGAAAGTTACATCAAACGTCTGAAAGAACTGGAAGAACTGGCTCTTTCTTACCCTGGTGTAGAGAAAACTTTCGCTATTCAGGCTGGTAGAGAATTAAGGGTTGTAGTGGAAAGTGAAAGAGTAACCGATCAGCAGGCTGAATTGCTGGCTGCGGATATTTCTAACCGTATCCAGACCGAAATGACTTATCCTGGTCAGATCAAGGTTACAGTAATCAGAGAGACACGTTCAGTTGCCTTTGCTAAATAGGCAGCTCAATAAATATTATTACCGGAGCGATAGATTATTCTATCGCTTTTTTTTTATTTTTATAGTATGAAGAATCAAAAATCCCAGGTGGGAAACCCGGCACAGAAAAAGGAAGTGGATGTATTATTTGATACTTATTCAGAAAGTCATCAGAATCCATCTAATGAACTGATACACTGGATCTGTGTGCCTTTAATTGTATTCAGCCTGCTTGGACTGATCTGGGCAATTCCTTTTCCTTATCTTGGTTTTCTCGGAAAGTATAATGGGTATATCAACTGGGCTTCTTTTGTTATTGCCTTTGCAGGGTATTACTATTACCGTCTTTCGCCGGTACTTTCTTACCTGATGATCTTACTGATATTTGCAGCCGCCTTTTTTATAGTGCAGCTGGAGCAATGGGCAGCAGCTGGCGGCCCCTCACTCTGGCTGGTTTGTACAGTGATTTTTGTGCTCTCGTGGGTGGGTCAGTTCATCGGTCACAAAATAGAAGGAAAAAAGCCCTCATTTTTACAGGATGTTAAGTTTTTGTTAATCGGTCCGATTTGGTTATTGCACTTCATCTGCATTAAGGTTGGATTAAAATATTAATTTTATACGTTTTAGCTAAGTCGCTGCGCAAGTGACTTAAATCTAATGTCTGACAGACATGAAAAACAAGGCCACTAAGTAATCAATAGTGGCCTTGTTTTTACAATATATCTGAATTTTGGCCGACTTAACGTAAGCTTAATATTGAGTAAACACTATTTTAAGACGTTCTGTAAGTCTGGCGAAATATTCTTTTAGCCACCTATACCCCTTTAAAGGGGTCTAATGACTCATTTTAACTTGTTTTTAACCCTGTTTTAATTCATCTATAATTTGATATTAACTCATGGGCTCATTAATGTGAAATTAATATTAACGTCATATTGCTGCCCTAGTTTTACAAAAAAAAACAGAAGCAAGAAAAATGAAAAAATTTCTAACAATTAATCTTTCCTGTGTATTACTTACTTTCCTCCTGTTTATGGGGTTAGGTGTAAATGCTCAGGTAACGACATCAAGCGTTAATGGTAAAATTAAAGATGCAAAAGGACAGACTATTCCCGGCGCAAGTGTTTTAGTTTTACATACTCCTACCGGAACTAAGTATGGTGCTGTTACAGGATCAGATGGTTATTTCCGTATTACTAACTTAAATCCTGGAGGACCTTACAAAATTACTGTTACTTATGTAGGTTACAATAAACAGGAAAAAGAGATCAACAGCCTTGGTTTAGGTACTGATCAGCGTTTGGACTTCACTTTAACAGACGAAGGACAACAACTGAGTGAAGTTACTGTTAAAGGTAAAAGAGGTGGCGTTAAAGTTGGCGCAGGTACACAGATTGGCGAACAGCAAATCAAAAATATGCCTACTGTAAGCAGAAGCTTAACTGACTTAACCCGTACAACTCCACAGGGTAGTAAGGATAACTCTTTCATGGGAACCAACTTCAGATACAATAACGTAACTATTGATGGTGCGATTAATAATGATGCAATTGGTTTCAGTCCTTCATTAGGTGGTCAGAGCGGAAGTTCTGGTATGCCAGGTAGCAGTACAAGAACAAATCCGGTATCGATTGATGCGATCCAGGATGTTCAGGTATTATTAGCTCCTTACGATGTTAAGATTGGTAACTTTACTGGTGGTAGTGTGAACGCAGTAACGCGATCTGGTACAAATGATGTATCAGGCTCTGTTTACGGTTATGGTCGTAACGCTAGCTTAATTGGTAAAAATAAAACCGGTGACGGTTCAAAAATGCCTTCTGCTTTCCACGATTACCAAACTGGTTTCAGATTAGGTTTCCCGATTATTAAAAATAAATTATTCTTCTTTACCAATGAGGAGATTACACGTCGTCAGGATCCTGTGATTTTGGCAGCAGGTTCTCCGGATATGACTGTGCTTACATTGGATCAGGCTCAGAAAATCTCTGATCTGATGAAAAATAAATATGGTATTGATGCTGGTTCTTTCGGTAACTATAATATCTATGCCAGATCAAATAAATTCTTTAACCGTGTGGATTGGAATATCAATGATAAAAATCAGTTGACTATCCGTAACAACACGATTACATCTACAGCAACTAACTTAGAGCGTGACCAGTCAAACTTTAGATTTGGTGGTATTGATTATAAACAAACAAATAATCAGAGTTCTACTGTTGCTGAGTTAAAAAGCAGAATCAACAACGATATGTCTAACAGTTTAGTTGTTGGTTATTCAAGTATTCATGATTACAGAACACCAACTTCTAATCCTGCTATACCACAAATCGAGATCAGTGGTGCAAACGGCGGAACGATATTTTTAGGTACAGACCGTGAAGCGAGTATATTCAATATGAAACAAAAGACATTTGAATTTACCGATAACTTTACTTTAACTAAAGGAAAACACACGTTTACTTTTGGTACACACAATGAGTTATACAATATTACCTATGGTTTCGTGAATGCATGGAACGGTCGTGTAGCTTATGGTAGTGTTGATGATTTCTTAGCTGGTAACCCTAATCGTGTACGTACTAACTATAATTATGCTGACAATACAAGGGATAACATTATGGCTAACCCTCCAGCACAATTCAAGTTAAATATGTTTAGTTTATATGGTGAAGATCAATGGCAGATATCTGATCGTTTCAAATTAACTTATGGCGTGAGATTTGATTTAGCTGATATGCCAAATAAACAACCTTTAAGTTCAAAAACTACTGGTTCTCCTGTTGATGCTAACTACGGAAATACTTATACTTATACTAAGCCAAACGAGATCAAAAATGATTTCTTTGGTCAGATTCAAATCTCCCCTCGTGTTGGATTTAACTTCGATGTATTTGGTGATCAGAGTTTGATTATGCGTGGTGGTAGTGGTTTATTTACTGGTAGAGTTCCTTTCGCCTGGTTGGGATATGCTTACTACAACAATGGGGTAACTTATGGTGCATATGATAATAAATCGTCACAGGTTGCATTTACTCCGGGAAGTGATCCTATCAGAGATGCTTTAAATGGAAATGGTGAAGCTGGATTTGTTTCTCAGCAAAAAGATTCAAAAGGAAATATAATCAACGTAAAAGATGCTAATGGAGCAACTCAGGTGGATTTAATTGATAACAACTTCAAAATGCCTAAAACATGGAGAAGCAGTTTGGCTTTTGATTATAAAACTGAGAACCAATGGAAATTTACGGTAGAAGGTATTTATACTAAAGTTATCAATGATTTGAAATTCCAACAGATCAATATTACTGATAACCCTACTTATATGGTTTATGATACACAACATCAACAACCAATCTACGGAAAGACTCCAATCAATCCATTATATACTAATGCGTACTTACTTTCGAATACAAGTAAAGGATACCGTTATAGTGTAACAGGTCAAATCTCGAAATCTTTCCCTTTTGGACTGGATGTAATGGCTGCTTATACTTATGGACAGTCTAAAGATTTAACAAACGGTATCAGAAACTCGATGGAGTCTAACTGGCAGTTAAACCAGGCTTTAAGCCCTAACAACCCTCAGCTGGCTACTTCTAACTTTGATATTCGTAACCGTATCGTATCAACTGTTAATTATAGATTTGCATGGGATAAAGCAAATAAATATGTGTCTACATTCTCTCTGTTCTATAGTGCACAGTCTGGTTCTCCTTATTCGTATGGATTCCTGAATACAACAATCAATGGAACAGGTCAGAATGTAAGTTTAGCATATATTCCTAAAGTTGGTGAAACGGTAAACTTCTTTAAAGATATTCCTGCTAAACCAGCAACTGGTACGGCTCCAGCGGTGCCAGCAGTTTCAGCGGCAACACAAGCAGCAGCATTTGATTCATACATTGATGGTGATAAGTATCTTAAAACAAGAAGAGGTAATTTCACAGAAAGAAATGCAGCACGCACACCATGGAATACACAATTGGATTTCCGTTTTGCTCAGGATATAAGAATTATAGAAAGTGGTAAACATAAGCACACTTTAACGTTTACTTATGATATCGTTAACTTAACCAATTTGTTAAACAAAAACTGGGGAGTTCAGTATTTCTCTCCTAACACTTATAACTCAATGGCTAGTATAGGTCTGAAACCAGGAACAGCAGGTACTGCTACTACTTATCCAACTTATACTTTCGATCAGAAAAACACAAGTAACTATTCAAAAGACTTCTTTGCATCGAGATTCCAAATGCAATTTGGTTTGAGATATAGCTTCTAATTATAGAAACTCAATTTTAAAGAGTATAAATTTGAAAGCCCTTGCCTATTAATTTAGGTAAGGGTTTTTTGTTTTGAGGATATTGATGAAGTTTATGTTTGAAAATTTAATTCGCTGAAATGATTTCAGCAATATCATTTTCCAGATCCGGCAGCTTAGAAATTATAATATCCCAGACAATATCATAGTCTATCCCAAAATATACATGTATTAAGTGATTTCTGGTCGCAGTAATTTTCCGCCATTCAATGTGGGGGTATAATATCTTAAATTCGGGGTCAACTTTTGCACTTGCTTCGCCGATTATTTCCAGACTTCTTACAATTGCCCTTGAAAGAACAGGATCATTAATTACAGTTGTTTTGTCTTTTTCTTTTGTTGAACTCAGTACAAAGGAGACTTCTTCAAGAATATGTTTGAGTAATTCAATATTAGAAGGGAACATATTCTGCCTGATTTAGAATATGCGGGCCAATATATTTGCTTAGAGATTGGGGAGTTATCACTTCAACCTTTCTGCCTAACAGATCTTCCAGAAAGAAAGAAAGCTCCATGAAATTATCATAAGTCTTTAGTTGAGGATCGAACTCAACTAAAAGATCAACATCACTATCTGCATGTAATTTACCAGTGATAAAAGAGCCAAAAACACTTAAGTTCGACACCCCAAAAGATCTTAACTTTTGACCATTGGCCTTGAGTAAGGAAAATAAGGATTGTTTATTTTGAACTTTTGTCTGCATATTCAAAGTTAATCAAAAGATTTCACTTAAATAAAAGTCCATCTGTCAGTATAAGTCTTTCTTAATCAATGTCGATAATTAAAGCTGGTATTCCGGGTGGTTGCTGTTAGAATTCTAAATAGGTTATAACCCAATCTAATCTGCTATATTGGCCCGGAAATGAAGATTTACTCATTTGATATATAGATAAGGTTACAGATTTGATGAAGCGCATAATTTTAAGTTTATTAATAGTTAGTACAGGAGCAGGAATGGTATCTGCTCAGCAAAAGGGATTTACAATCAAAGGGAAAATCATGAGCCTGAATGCTCCGGCAAAAGTTTATCTGGATTCTTATGGAGCGAAAGTTTTTGACTCTACCGAGGTAAAAGACGGCGTTTTTCAATTTAAAGGAACAGTAAAAAAGCCAGGGCTGGCCTATTTAAGTTTAGACAGAAATGGTGTTGGAAAGGATAGTATTGATCTGGAGGACAATACTGATGAACTGGGCTTTTTTTTAGACAATTCAGAAATTCATGTGGCTGCTCAGGATTCTTTAATACGGGGAACGGTAACGGGCTCTAAGATCAATGATCAGTACATGGCTTATAACAAGTTTATAGGTGGTACTGTTACAGCCGCCTATAAAAATTACCGGAACAGAATTTCTCCTTATTTATGGCGTTCATATCCTTTTACCAAAGAATTTGACGAATACATGTATAAATTCAAAACCGGGCGTTTTGAAAAACAGTTGCAGTTTATTCATGAGAATCCGGATTCTTTTTTTAGCCTGTATGCCCTGACCGATATTATAGATATGGGCGAAGGAAAAGATATGAAGAAAACAGGTGCTGCCTACAGATCCATTAATGCCGGATTCCGTAACACGGAGCAGGGGCAGCGGATAGGGAGATATATTCAGGCAAAGAGCCAGGGAGCTGTAGGCACAGCTGCACCTGATTTTACCTTATACGATGTCAACGGTAAACCGGTTACTTTATCTGCTTATCGTGGGCTTTATGTAGTGTTATATTTCTGGGTAACCGGTAACAGTCTGATTAAAGCTGAAAACTATAGAATGACTAAAGCAGCCGAACTGTATAAAAACAAAAAATTTAAAATTATCAGTATTGCTCTGGACCCTGAGAAAAAGAAAAAAATCTGGGTAAAAGAAGTCAAAGAAAATAAGCTGCCCTGGGTACAGGTCTGGGGCCTGAAATCCGGGCCGCTAGCTACAACTAAGCTTTATGGGAATTTAGGTACTCCGGTAAGTATTGTGGTGAACCCTGATGGAATAATCGTTTTAAAAGATCTAAATGGTGCAGAGCTGCAATATCAGTTAGCGGAATATATGAAATAGGTGATGTGTTATTAATGTATAGAAATGTTTAATACAGATAACTAATCCTTAATCATGACTTAACATCGGCCTTCTATATTTGTGGTGTAAATATTTGGTTAGTATTTATCAAGTTTAGGTTTAGTTGATAACAAAATAGCCCGGGTGGATGTCCGGGCTATTTGTTTTTTAAAAGTTTTTACCAATTTTCTCCAGCATCTCTGGCGGAATACTCTGCATATCTACGACAAGAAAACCATCCAGGCAATCTGAAAATTTAGGATCTATATTGAAACAGATAATCTTTGCATTCAGGTTAAGGTACTGTCTTAGCAGAACAGGGATCTTAATATGTGTATTTTCAATATCAGATATTAATACATCAAGATCTTTTAATGAATCACTGCTTTCTATAAGGAGGTCTTTATCTATTGCAGATAAATCAGCCTTGAATTTATTTCTTGGTCTTACATATTGCCCAAGTTCATAATCGAAATGGTTCTTGGTGATAAAGTCAACAATCAATGATTTGGAAAACTTGGAGAAGTTATTACTGATACTTACCGGACCAAACATATAACGGTATTGCGGATTATCCAGAAGATATTTTAAAATACCTTTCCATAATAAGAACAGGGGTAAAGCTTTTTGCTGATATTCTTTACGGATCCATGAACGTCCCAATTCAATTCCCTGCTGTAAAACAGGATAAAACGGCTCTTTTATTTTAAAGAGTTCAGAAAGATAAAATCCTCTTTTTCCCAGTGTATTTAAAATCTCATCACCTTTACCAATGCGGTAAGCACCAACAATATTCTGCAGGTCTTTATCCCATATAAATAAGTGATGATAATAAATATCATAGTTATCCAGGTCTATCTTTTTATTGGAGCCTTCTCCTACTTCTCTGAAAGTGATTTCTCTCAGGCGGCCTATTTCTCTTAATACATTTGGAATATTAGCCGATGGACTGATATAAACTTCATAGTTTTTTTCTGACCATACACGGTAAGCTTCCAGCTGATCAATTTCTTCAACGATACTTGCTCTGGAAGTTTCTTCAATGATAGGTTCCGGCGTTTTCCTGATCTTGAAAAGATTGATCGGATTAAACAGTTTTCTTTCCTGCTCTATACTGGTGCCCAGGGCATAGGTACGTGCGCGTAAAAAGTCTAAAAGTTTATTGGTATTGTTACGGTAAGAAATATCTTCGATATCGATAGGTTTGCCAATTCTTACTTTAATTTTTAATCCTTGCTTATTTAAAAATTCGGAAGGTAGTTTCGCCGTACGCAGGGTAGGGTGAATGAAACTAAGAATATTGAACAGTACACCATTATTACCATGAAAATAAATAGGGACTACGGGTACTTTGGCCCGGGCAATTAGTTTCCCGACTACCGGATGCCATAAGCGATCTGTGATCTCCTGTTTGTCAAGACTAAAAGTTGACACTTCACCTGCAGGAAAGATTCCGATAGGAATACCATTCTGCAAAAGATCGAAAGTAGCCTTTAATCCACTGATGCTTGAAGAATGCTGTACATTTTCAAAAGGATTAACCGCAACAAAAAATTCGTTCAGATTCGGTATTTTTTGAAGAATAAAATTAACCATCACCTTGGCTTCAGGACGCACGGTACATAATAGCTTTACCAATGCAAGTCCTTCTACTCCGCCATATGGATGATTTGCAATTGCAATGAAACCACCTGTTTTTGGAATGTTCTTCAGGTCATCTTCATCGAAATCAATAGATACCCCGATTGTTTCCAGTATTTTATCTACAAACTCTAAACCATTAAAATGCTGGTTTTGAGAGAAAACTTTATTGATATCATTTAATTTCATTACTTCCATCAGCAAATCTGCCAGTCCCGGAACACCGAGCTTATCAATTTTAGTAGCCTTAGCAAATTCTTTGGTTGTTATGATCTTCATATCTGTTTTTAAAAGAGGGGGATTGAGTGCATGTTGATGATATAAGCTAAAACATGTAACTGAATCAACCTCAAAAATAAGATTTATATTCTTAGAGCCTGTTTAAATTTATAGATTAATTTAATCGGGCAGTATTTTTTGATGATAACCTGTTAAATATTTTTCAGCTGATCTGCCTTGTTTAATGTTTTTTTGGATATGTGGCTGTTTTTGGAAGAGAAAACGCTTTTTTAAATGATTTGTCCTGATTAAGCAATTTTAACCAGTTTATTAAATATCAGAAGTACATTACCTGCCAATGAGGAAGTGGCTGATTACTTATTTTAATTTTTCTAAACGGGAATATAATGGATTACTGGTTATGATTGTACTGATAGGGATCATCAGGATTATGCCTTTGGTCTATAGTTTTTTTGTTGAAGAAAAATGGGATATTCAGGCAGAAGCATCAGCCATTAATCAGTTAACGCTAATGAGAACTGACCGGGTTACCGCAAAAAGGGCTAAATATCCGGTTGCGCCATCCAGAATAACGAGCCTGTTTAATTTTGATCCCAATCGGATAGGAGCTGATGAATGGCAATTGCTGGGGCTGTCGGCTAAACAGGCTGCTGTAATCTTGAGGTACAGAGAAAAAGGAGGCAGGTATTTCAAAAAGGAGGATTTGAAGAAAATGTATGTAATCAGCCCGGAAATGTATGAAAGACTTATACCTTATATAGATATACCACAAACATCAGAAAAAGAGAGTTACAGGTACCCGGTAAACAGTCATCCTGCAAAGCAGAAAACAGTATCTGTCTTTCTGAATACTGCAGATACCTTACAATTGATGGAGTTAAAAGGTGTGGGGCCGGCTTTTGCCAGGAGAATTTTTAATTACAGGCAGCGTCTTGGAGGCTTTTATAAAAAAGAACAGCTGCTGGAAGTCTATGGACTGGATAGTTTAAAGTATAATGAAATTAAGGATCAGCTGATCCTAGATGACCAGGCACTGACAAGAATTAACCTGAATACAGCATTGTTTGATGATTTGAAAAATCACCCCTATTTAAAGTATAAACAAGTCAATGCGATCATTCAGTTTCGAAAACAACACGGAAATTATGGTAATATTGCAGACTTAAAAAAAGTGGCTATTTTATCTGCTGAAACTATAGAGAAGTTAGCCCCATATATTTCTTTTTAATCATGATTGAGAAAAAAATAAAACAGATTGTACGCGATGTGAACGATTTTCCAAAAGCTGGTATCGTTTTTAAGGATATTACTCCGATTTTAAAAGATGCGGTTTTGTGCGGTGAGATTACAACTGCGCTTGCCATGCAGCTTTCAGCAGTTAAGATCGATGTGGTAGCAGGTATTGAAAGCAGGGGGTTTTTGTTTGGAATGGCATTGGCTAATTTATTGAATGTCCCTTTTGTACCTATCCGCAAAGCTGGAAAATTACCTTATAAAACTATACAGCAATCTTATGACCTGGAGTATGGAAGTGCTACACTGGAAATGCATGAAGATGCAATTCTGCCAGGACAGCATGTACTGATCCATGATGATTTACTGGCTACCGGAGGTACAGTTGTTGCAGCTTCTAAATTAATTGAAAAGCTGGATGCTGTTGTTGCAGGGTATTCATTCATTATAGCACTCGATTTCTTAAATGGAAAAGATAGGCTAAAACCCTTTTCTGCGAATAATTTCGCCCTTGCTTCTTATTAGAACCTAAAATATTTGAAATAAATTTCCTGGTGTTTTAAGGCGCCTGAACTTGTGCTGTACTGTAAAATGAACTAAATACTATTTCGTTCTGTTTCCGGGCAAATATTCAATTGCTGGTTTGAGTTTACATTCTCTATACTTGCCGTATTCAAATATAAAACATGCAAGACACGTTAGCACAAAATACAGGTTTCAATTTCAGTACTTCAGAAAATCAACTGATGATCAGAAGTATGGTTAAAGATTTTGCGGAGAAGAATATCCGTCCTCATGTAATGGAATGGGACGAGGCACAAACTTTTCCTGTTGAGGTTTTTAAGAAATTGGGTGAGCTGGGAATGATGGGAGTATTAGTCCCTGAGGTTTATGGTGGTTCGGGATTCGGCTATCAGGAATATGTAGATGTAATTGTAGAAGTAGCTAAGGTCTGCGGATCTGTTGGTTTATCTCTGGCTGCACATAATTCTTTATGTACAGGACATATTCTTGCTTTTGGAACGGAAGAGCAAAAACATAAATGGCTGCCTAAACTGGCAACTGCAGAATGGATCGGGGCATGGGGATTAACTGAGGCTAATACCGGTTCTGATGCATTAAGAATGATGACTACAGCTACTTTAGATGGTGATCATTATGTGTTAAACGGTGCGAAAAACTGGATTACTCATGGTAAATCTGGTGATATCGCTGTAGTTATGGTACGTACTGGTGAAAAAGGAGACTCCAAAGGAATTTCAGCTATTGTAGTTGAACGTGGAACTCCGGGTTTTTCAGCAGGTAAAAAAGAGAATAAACTGGGGATGCGTGCATCTGAGACTACAGAAATGATATTTGATAACTGCCGTGTACCGGTTGCCAATTTACTGGGTAATGTCGGTGAAGGTTTTAAGCAGGCGATGAAAGTGCTGGATGGCGGTAGAATTTCTATTGCTGCGCTGTCACTGGGGATTGCGAAAGGAGCTTATGAAGCTGCACTTGCCTATGCTCAGGAAAGACATCAGTTTGGTCAGCCTATATCAAGCTTCCAGGCCATTAGTTTTAAGCTGGCCGATATGGCTACTGAAATTGAGGCTGCTGAGTTATTGATCAGACAGTCTGCAGATTTAAAGAATCGTGGACAAAAAATGACTAAAGAATCGGCAATGGCTAAATACTTTGCGTCAGAGGTTGCAGTAAGAGCAGCAACAGAGGCTGTACAGATTTTTGGCGGTTATGGTTATACAAAAGACTTCCCAGTAGAGAAGTTTTACCGTGACAGTAAATTATGTACAATAGGAGAGGGAACTTCCGAAATCCAGAAAATTGTAATTGCCAGAGAAATATTAAATAAATAATAGCAACCTAAATCTAAAACAGCTATTATCAACAAAAAAGACATATTCTAACCAAATATATTTTACCAATCCAGTGTGTGCAAATACACTGGATTTTTTTTGTGCTTGTTTTATAAGGTTTTATGTTTTATCTTTGCGATCCTTAAAACAACGAGAGGAGGTATTTTAACGTTATGATCATAATTAATATTAAAGACGGCGAATCACTTGATAAAGCCCTTAAACGTTTCAAAAAGAAATTTGAAAAAACTGGTGTATTGAGAGAACTACGTAGCCGTCAGGCATACGAGAAAAAATCTGTAGCTCGTCGTACATTAGTTAAGCACGCGATTTATAAAGAAAATATGCACCTTGAAGGAAAGATCTAATTCTATTCTTTTAAGTTCTTAAATATTTAAAGCGCCGGTGGATTTTTTCACCGGCGCTTTTTTTTGCATAAAATTCCGTACATTCACTCTTAGAGCCGGCTTAGCTTCTTCTTTGAATTTAAACGGCTTTGACAGGATAACAATTGTAATTAATGTCTGTAGAATCCTACCTAAACTATCTTCAGCACGAGAAGCGCTATTCTCCGCATACTGTAACCGCCTACCGGACGGATCTGGAGCAGTTTGATGAATTTATTAAACAAACTTATGAGATGAAGCCTGAAGAGGCTAAATACGTACATATCAGAGATTATATCGTGCATCTGATGGAAGATGAAGTTGGTGCTAACTCAATTGGAAGAAAATTATCGAGTCTGCGTGGGTTCTATAAATACCTTTATCGCCGGAAAATTATTCTGACCAGTCCAATGTCTTTGATCAGGGCACCTAAAACACCTGAACGGTTACCGGTGTTTATAGATGAAGATAAACTGGATCATTTACTGGACTCGGGGGAATACTTCGATACAACTTTTCCTTCGGTACGTGATAAAATGGTTATTGAAATGCTCTTCGGTACAGGTATGCGTTTGGCTGAACTGCTCGGATTGAAAGAAACAGATATAGATTTTTATCAGGAATCTGTAAAGGTTTTGGGGAAAAGAAAAAAAGAAAGAATTATTCCTGTCACCAAACAGCTTATTATTCAGCTTAAAGAGTATATTGAGTTGAAATCGTTACAGAAATTTAATAACAAAACGGAGGACTTATTCGTTACTAATAAAGGAACAGCAGTTTACCCGGTCTTTATATATAAGATTGTAAAAAGTTATTTGACATATATATCTACACAAGATAAGAAAAGCCCCCATGTACTGCGTCATTCATACGCAACCAGCCTGCTGAACAGGGGAGCTGATTTAAATGCGATCAAGGAGTTGCTTGGGCACGCCAGTCTGGCAGCAACCCAGGTTTATACGCACAATTCTATAGAAAGATTAAAAACAATATATAAACAGGCCCATCCAAAGGCATAAAAAAAGGAGGACAACATGAAAATTACAGTTCAATCAATCCATTTCAATGCAGATCACAAATTATTAGACTTTATTCAAAAGAAAGTTGATAAGCTGGAGCAGTTCCACGACCAGATCATAAGTGGGGAAGTTTATTTAAAATTAGAGAACGTAGACGATGAGGCTAACAAAATAAGTGAAATAAAACTGATGGTTCCAGGCGGAATATTGTTCGCAAAGGAACAATGCAAGTCTTTCGAAGAAGCGACGGATTTGTCAATTGAGTCACTAAAAAAGCAAATCACAAAACATAAAGAAAAAAATAGAATAAAAGTTTCTGAGCTTAAGGCGGTATTAAACGCTGATGAAGTATCTGATTATTAGGGTTCTATTTTTTGGAATTTTAAATATAAAACCAGCGGAATATATTCTGCTGGTTTTTTTTTCAAAATAGTTTTGCAACTATAAAATATTCTTGTAGATTTGCATTCCAATTCGGAACAGGGGTTAACCCATAAAGAGTTGGTTTGTTCTGTGAATGTTTAATAAATAATAATAAGCCTCCTTAGCTCAGCTGGTAGAGCAACTGACTTGTAATCAGTAGGTCATTGGTTCGATTCCGATAGGAGGCTCTTCTAAACCTGCATTTTATATGTGACGGTTTGAAGAAATGGGGGGATACCAGAGTGGCCAAATGGGACAGACTGTAACTCTGTTGTCGCAAGACTTCGAAGGTTCGAATCCTTCTCCCCCCACTTTATAATAATAATAAAAGCGAAAGTAGCTCAGTTGGTAGAGCGATAGCCTTCCAAGCTATAGGTCGCGAGTTCGAACCTCGTCTTTCGCTCTTGATTCAAAGAGCAGTCGGTATGAAGGTCACAGTTTAAATGCCGGACCGGTATTAAAGATTGTGATTGGACAAAAGCCGACGTAGCTCAGCGGTAGAGCACTTCCTTGGTAAGGAAGAGGTCATGGGTTCAAGTCCCATCGTTGGCTCAGGAATAAAGATAAAAAAGCTTTGTTAAATCTGTTTTTATATGCAGAATCAACAAGGTTTTTTGTATTGAATTGTATCAAAACAATAATTAAAAATAAAAGTTAACCTACTAATAAGTATAAAAACATGGCAAAAGAAAAGTTTGACCGCAGCAAGCCGCACTTAAACATCGGCACTATCGGTCACGTTGACCACGGTAAAACAACCTTAACAGCAGCTATCACTAAAGTGTTATCTGATGCTGGTTTATCTGAGGCGCGTTCATTTGATTCGATTGACTCTGCTCCAGAGGAAAAAGAAAGAGGTATCACTATTAACACTGCACACGTTGAGTATTCAACAGCTAACCGTCACTATGCACACGTTGACTGTCCAGGTCACGCGGATTACGTGAAAAACATGGTTACAGGTGCGGCGCAAATGGATGGTGCTATTATCGTTGTAGCGGCTACAGATGGTCCTATGCCACAAACTCGTGAGCACATTCTATTGGCTCGTCAGGTAGGTGTACCTTCATTGGTGGTTTTCATGAACAAAGTGGATATGGTTGACGATCCTGAATTACTAGAATTAGTAGAGATGGAAGTTCGTGAATTATTATCTTTCTATGATTTCCCAGGTGATGATATCCCAGTTATTCAAGGTTCTGCTTTGGGTGGATTAAACGGTGATGCTAAATGGGTTGCTAAAATCATGGAATTAATGGATGCTGTTGATAGCTACATTCCAATTCCTCCACGTTTAACTGACCTTCCATTCTTAATGCCTGTTGAAGATGTATTCTCGATCACTGGTCGTGGTACTGTTGCAACTGGTCGTATTGAGCGTGGTGTAATCAACTCTGGAGATCCAGTTGAGATCTTAGGTATGGGTGCAGAAAATCTTAAATCAACTGTAACAGGTGTTGAGATGTTCCGTAAGATCCTTGATTATGGTGAAGCTGGTGATAACGTAGGTTTATTATTACGTGGTATTGAGAAAACTGATATCCGTCGTGGTATGGTTATCTGTAAACCAGGTTCTGTAACTCCTCACACTGATTTCAAAGCTGAGATCTATGTATTATCAAAAGCTGAAGGTGGACGTCACACTCCATTCTTTAACAAATACCGTCCACAATTCTATTTCCGTACCACAGACGTTACTGGAGAGATCACTCTTCAAGAAGGAACTGAAATGGTTATGCCAGGTGATAACGTTACAATCAATGTTAAATTGATCAACGCAATCGCAATGGAAAAAGGACTTCGTTTCGCTATCCGTGAAGGTGGTAGAACAGTAGGTGCTGGTCAGGTAACTGAAATTGTAAAATAATTACCTAATACCTTCGGGTGTTAAGCGATTAAATAATATTACAAAGTACTCGGACGTTATAGTCTGGGTACTTTGTTCTAAAAAAATGTTATATTGACCTTAAGGGGTTGATTCTTATACACGGGAATAGTTCAACGGTAGAATAGAGGTCTCCAAAACCTTTGATCAGGGTTCGAATCCTTGTTCCCGTGCAAAAACTTAGATATGGCTAGCATAGTTCAATTTATTAAAGAATCGTATGAGGAAATGACCCAGAAGGTTACCTGGCCTACATGGGGAGAACTGCAAAGTTCTGCAGTGCTGGTTTTGGTGGCTTCATTTATTATTGCAGTAGTTATTTTTGCAATGGATAAGGGGTCTACTTTTATTTTAGATACTTTTTATAAATCACTTTCTAATTAATAGAACTAGATGAACGATCAGCTAAAATGGTATGTAGTTAGGGCGGTAAGCGGAAAAGAGAAGAAGGTGAAACAATACATCGATTCAGAGATCAGTCGTTTAGGTTTTTCTCATCTTGTTCCGCAGGTATTGATCCCTATGGAAAAATACTACCAGATGAAAGAAGGAAAGAAGATTGCAAAAGAACGCAACTTTTATCCTGGTTATGTTTTGATTGAAGCAACTTTGGACGGAGAGTTAGAACACATTATTAAAAATGTGAACAGCGTTATCGGTTTCTTAGGGGATAAAGGTGGAAATCCTGTTCCTATGCGTCAGGCAGAAGTTAACCGCATACTGGGTAAAGTAGATGAAATGAGTCAGCAGGGTGAGACCATGAATGTGGCTTACTATGTTGGTGAGAACGTCAAAGTAATGGACGGTCCTTTCAATGGCTTTACAGGTGTGATTGAAGAGGTTAACGAAGAGAAGAAAAAACTAAAAGTAATGGTTAAGATTTTCGGAAGGAAAACTCCTCTGGAACTTAACTATATGCAAGTAGAAAAAGAGTAGAATAAAGATCTTAAATGTTACGTGCTTCCAACATTTTAACATTGAGTATTACAATTAACAAATCAGAAAATGGCAAAAGAAGTCAGTGCGCTTGTTAAATTACAAATCAAAGGAGGAGCTGCAAATCCATCGCCACCAGTAGGACCTGCATTAGGTGCTAAAGGTGTTAACATCATGGAATTTTGCAAGCAATTTAATGCTCGTACCCAAGATAAGCCTGGTAAAGTATTACCTGTTGTAATTACTGTTTATGCTGACAAGTCTTTCGAATTTATCATCAAAACCCCGCCGGTTGCTATCCAGTTAAAGGATGCTACTAAATTAGCGAGTGGTTCTGCTGAGCCCAACCGTAAGAAAGTTGGTTCGGTGACTTGGGATCAGGTTAAGTCAATTGCTGAAGATAAAATGACTGATTTAAATGCATTCACTATCGAGTCGGCAATGAGTATGGTTGCCGGTACAGCACGCAGTATGGGAATCACCGTTAGCGGCGATGCACCCTGGACAAATTAATTAACAAAAAACAGTTTACAACAGTGGCTAAATTAACAAAAAATCAACAAAAGGCACATGCTAAACTAGAATCTGGTAAAACGTATTCTTTACAGGATGCGGCTGCTTTGGTAAAAGAAATCACTACTACTAAATTTGATGCTTCGGTTGATATCGACATCGCTTTAGGTGTTGATCCGCGTAAAGCGAATCAAATGGTACGTGGTATCGCTACTTTACCACACGGTACAGGTAAAACTGTACGTGTATTAGTTCTTTGTAATCCTGATAAGGAAGAAGAGGCTAAAGCAGCAGGTGCAGATTTCGTAGGTTTAGACGAATATGTTGCCAAGATTGAAGGTGGATGGACTGATGTTGACATTATTATCACTACTCCTGCTTGTATGGCAAAAGTAGGTAAACTGGGCCGCGTTTTAGGTCCACGTAACCTTATGCCAAACCCAAAATCAGGTACTGTAACTAACGAAGTTGGTAAAGCAGTTACTGATGTAAAAGGCGGTAAAATTGATTTTAAAGTTGACAAAAGTGGTATCATTCACGCTTCGGTAGGAAAAGTATCATTCCCAGCAGAAAAAATATATGAAAATGCATTAGAAGTTCTTCAAGTAATTTCTAAGCTGAAACCATCTGCTGCTAAAGGAACTTATTTTAAGAGCATTCATGTTTCTTCTACAATGAGTCCTGGAATCGCAATCGAAACTAAATCAGTAGCAGGGATCTAATTATGAACAGAGAAGAAAAACACGAAGTAGTTTCGGCTCTTCAAGAGAAGATGCAGGAATTCGGCAATTTTTATATTGCTGATACATCAAGCTTATCTGTTGAGAAAATTAACAACATCCGTCGCAAATGTTTCGAAAGCGGTATTGAAATGCAGGTTGCTAAAAATACTTTAATCAGAAAAGCGATTGAAGGATTGGACGGCGATAATTCAAGTATTTTTGAAGCATTAAAAGGCCAGTCAGCATTATTATTCTCAAAAACAGGTAATGGTCCAGCTAAGCTGATCAAAGCTTTGAGAAAAGGTTCTGACAAACCAGTATTGAAAGCGGCGTTTATCGACACAGCTATCTTTGTTGGAGATAATCATTTAGATGCATTAGTAAGCTTGAAATCAAGAGAAGAGCTTATTGGAGACATCATTGGCTTGCTACAATCGCCAGCTAAAAATGTTATCTCAGCACTTAAATCTAGTGGTGGTAAAATCGCAGGAATTGTTAAAACTCTTCAGGAAAGAGAAGGTTAAGGAACACCTTATAAGTTTCATATTATTATAAATTATTTTTCACGTCAAATTTTAAAAACTCTATAAAATGGCAGATTTAAAAGCGTTTGCTGAGCAATTAGTAAACTTAACAGTTAAAGAAGTTAACGAATTAGCTCAAATCCTTAAAGACGAGTATGGTATCGAACCAGCTGCTGCTGCAGTTGCTGTTGCAGGTCCTGCTGGTGATGCTGCTCCTGCAGCTGAAGAAAAATCTACTTTCGATGTTATCTTGAAAGAAGCTGGTGGTTCTAAATTAGCAGTTGTTAAGTTAGTAAAAGACTTAACTGGATTAGGTTTGAAAGAAGCTAAAGATTTAGTTGACGGTGCACCAAAAGAATTAAAAGCTGGTGTTGCTAAAGACGAAGCTGAAGCTTTGAAAAAACAATTAGAAGAAGCTGGAGCTGTAGTTGAGATTAAGTAATCACTTAATTTTAATATAACTTTAAACATAGACTCCGACTGTACAGTCGGAGTCTATACCTGTTTATATACATTTCATCTAAGTTTGGTTGGTGAGATGTTCACGGCAAACCAAACAAATAGTTTATTCTTAAACTAAATTAACTTTAGTACCTTGGCAAATAAAGTCGACCAAAGAGTAAATTTTGCACGTAGTAAGCACATCATAGATTACCCGGATTTTCTAGATGTACAGTTGCAATCATTCAGAGAATTTTTCCAGATAGAAACTACTTCAGACAACCGTCATACAGAGGGCTTGTTTAAAGTGTTTGCTGAAAACTTTCCAATCACAGATTCCAGAAATATTTTCGTTTTGGAATTCCTTGATTATTTTATTGACCCGCCGCGTTATGATATACCTGAGTGTATTGACCGTGGGTTAACTTATAGTGTCCCATTAAAGGCAAAGTTGAAATTGTCTTGTAACGATGCGGAACACGAAGATTTTGAAACTATCATTCAGGATGTATATCTGGGTACTATTCCATATATGACCCCTAAAGGTACATTCGTAATCAATGGTGCAGAGCGTGTAATTGTTTCTCAGTTACACAGGTCTCCGGGTGTGTTCTTCGGCCAGAGCCGTCACACTAACGGTACCAAGCTTTATTCTGCCCGTGTGATTCCTTTCAAAGGATCCTGGATCGAGTTTGCTACTGACGTAAATAACGTCATGTATGCTTATATCGACCGTAAGAAAAAGTTCCCTGTTACCACGTTATTACGTGCAATTGGTTACGATTCTGATAAAGACATCCTTGAATTGTTTGACTTAGCCGATGAGGTTAAGGTTAGCAAATCCGGTTTGAAAAAATATATCGGACGTAAGCTTGCTGCGAGAGTTTTAAGAAAATGGGTTGAAGATTTTGTAGACGAAGATACTGGTGAAGTAGTTTCGATAGATCGTAACGAAGTGATCTTAGACAGGGATACTGTTTTAGAAGACGAGCATATTGATATGATCATTGACGCTGGTGTTAAAACTATTATCTTATCTAAAGATGATGGTGCCAGTCAGGCTGATTATACTATTATATATAATACATTACAAAAAGATACTTCAAACTCTGAAAAAGAGGCTGTTGAAAACATCTACCGTGCTTTGCGTAACGCAGAACCACCTGATGAGGAAACTGCAAGAGGTATCATTGAGCGTTTATTCTTCTCAGACAAACGTTATGACTTAGGAGATGTTGGTCGTTACCGCATCAACCGTAAGTTGAAAATGGATACTCCTGATCATGTTAAAGTATTAACAAAAGCAGATATTATTGCAATTGTAAAATACCTGATCAAATTAATCAACTCTAAGGAAGAGGTCGATGATATTGACCACTTGTCAAACCGTCGTGTACGTACAGTAGGTGAGCAGTTATATGCTCAGTTTGGTGTAGGTCTGGCGCGTATGGCACGTACAATCCGTGAGCGGATGAACATTCGTGATAATGAGGTTTTCACACCTACAGACTTAATTAATGCCCGTACTTTATCGTCGGTTATTAATTCATTCTTTGGTACAAACCAGTTGTCACAGTTTATGGACCAGACAAATCCTCTGGCAGAGATTACGCACAAACGTCGTCTTTCAGCCTTAGGCCCAGGTGGTCTTTCCCGTGAAAGAGCTGGTTTCGAGGTGCGTGACGTTCACTATACCCACTACGGTAGATTGTGTACGATTGAAACACCAGAGGGACCAAACATCGGTTTGATTTCATCTCTTTGTGTTCACGCAAAGATCAATACATTAGGATTTATAGAAACTCCATACAAGATCGTAAGAGACGGTATCGTTGCTGTAGACGAAGATGTAATCTATCTTTCTGCTGAAGATGAGGATGGTAAAACTATCGCACAGGCAAACGCTGCTTATGATGATAAAGGTAATTTCACCACTGCACGTGTTAAAGCACGTTATGAGGGTGACTTCCCGATTATTGAGCCTGAGAAATTAGACTTAATGGACGTGGCTCCGAATCAGATTACTTCGATTGCTGCTTCATTGATTCCTTTCCTTGAGCATGATGATGCGAACAGAGCCCTGATGGGTTCCAACATGCAACGTCAGGCCGTACCATTGTTACGTCCTGAAGCTCCGATTGTTGGTACTGGTCTTGAAGGTCGTGTTGCACGTGACTCAAGAACACTGATCAATGCTGAAGGCGATGGTGTTGTTGAATATGTTGATGCAAATGAAATAACTATCAAATATGTAAGAAACGATGCAGATCGTTTAGTATCATTTGAAGGTGATAGCAAAACTTATAAATTAATTAAATTCAAGAAAACCAACCAGAATACTTGTATCAACTTAAAACCTATTGTTAAAAAAGGTCAGAAAGTTGTTAAAGGGCAAGTACTTTGTGAAGGTTATGCAACTGAAAATGGTGAGCTTGCTTTAGGCAGGAACCTTAAAGTAGCATTCATGCCTTGGCAGGGATACAACTTTGAGGATGCGATTGTAATCAGTGAACGTATTGTTCGTGAAGACATCTTTACCTCATTGCATATTGAAGAGTTTGAATTGGAAGTACGTGATACAAAACGTGGAGAAGAGGAATTAACACCGGATATCCCTAACGTTTCTGAAGAAGCTACTAAAGATTTAGATGAAAATGGTATCATTCGTATCGGTGCTGAAGTAAAAGAAGGCGATATCCTTATCGGTAAAATTACCCCTAAGGGAGAGTCTGATCCTTCACCGGAAGAGAAATTATTACGCGCTATCTTTGGAGATAAAGCTGGTGATGTGAAAGATGCATCATTAAAAACTCCTCCATCGATCAGAGGTGTGGTAATTGATACTAAGTTATTCTCAAGAGCTAAGAAAACTACTAAAGCTGAAGAAAAAGCAGCAATAGAGAAATTAGATAAGAGATATAATCTGGCTACAACCAATCTGAAAAATGAACTGGTTGACAAATTGTTCCAGATTGTAAATGGTAAAACTTCTCAGGGTATTTACAACGTTTACAAGGAATTATTATTCCCTAAAGGTGCTAAGTTCACTCAAAAAAGTTTGGCTGATTTAGAATTCGCTCACATTAATCCATACAAATGGACTACTGATGACGATAAAAATGATCAGATCAAAATTTTGATTCATAACTATGGTATCCGTGTAAACGAAGAACTGGGTGCGTACAAACGTGATAAATTCGCTATCAGTGTTGGTGATGAATTACCATCAGGTATTGTACAAATGGCTAAAGTTTATGTTGCTAAAAAACGTAAACTGAAAGTAGGGGATAAGATGGCTGGTCGTCACGGTAATAAGGGTATTGTTGCCCGTATCGTTCGTGATGAAGATATGCCGTTCCTTGATGATGGAACTCCTGTTGATATCGTGTTGAACCCACTGGGTGTACCTTCACGTATGAACCTTGGACAGATCTACGAAACTGTATTGGCGTGGGCCGGTAAAGAACTGGGTGTGAAATTCGCAACTCCGATCTTTGATGGTGCTAAGCATGATGAAGTTGAAGAGTGGATCGCTAAAGCTGGTGTTCCTGCTTCAGGAAGAACTTACTTGCATAATGGTTTAACGGGTGAGAAATTCGACCAGCCAACTACAGTAGGTATTATCTACATGCTGAAACTGGGTCACATGGTTGATGATAAGATGCACGCCCGTTCAATCGGACCATATTCATTAATTACACAACAACCATTGGGTGGTAAAGCTCAATTCGGGGGTCAGCGTTTTGGTGAGATGGAGGTTTGGGCATTAGAAGCATTTGGTGCGGCTAATATTCTACAGGAGATCCTGACTGTGAAGTCTGATGATGTAATCGGTAGAGCCAAAACTTATGAAGCAATTGTAAAAGGCGAAAACCTGCCGACTCCAGGTGTACCGGAATCATTTAATGTATTGGTACATGAGTTGCGCGGATTAGGTTTAGATATTACGTTAGACTAATGTTGAATTTTTTAATGTCGGAATGGGACCTGGTAAGTCCGGAGCCCATTCCGGCTTTTTAAATTTTCAAATTCAAACAACAGAGCTATGTCTTACAAAAAGGATAATAAATTAAAAAGCAATTTCACCTCGATTACCATTAGTTTGGCATCGCCGGAGGCTATTTTAGAGCGCTCTAGTGGTGAGGTGTTAAAACCTGAGACTATTAATTATCGTACTTACAAACCAGAACGTGATGGTTTGTTTTGCGAGCGTATTTTTGGTCCGGTAAAAGATTACGAATGTCACTGTGGTAAATACAAACGTATCCGTTATAAAGGTATTGTTTGTGACCGTTGTGGTGTTGAGGTGACGGAGAAAAAAGTACGTAGAGAGCGTATGGGACACATCAATCTGGTTGTTCCTGTTGCACATATCTGGTATTTCCGTTCATTGCCAAATAAAATCGGTTATTTATTAGGCCTTCCTACCAAAAGATTAGATTTGATCATTTACTACGAACGTTATGTAGTTATTCAATCTGGTTTAATGGAAGAACAGGGTATCCAGTACATGGATTTCCTTACTGAGGAAGAGTACCTTGATATTCTTGATAAATTACCTAAAGAAAACCAATACCTGGATGATAAAGATCCTAATAAATTCATCGCCAAAATGGGTGCTGAAGCATTAGAGGATTTATTAAAACGTATTGATTTAGATACTTTATCTTATAACTTACGTCACCAGGCTGCAAACGAGACTTCTCAGCAACGTAAAAATGAAGCATTAAAACGCTTACAGGTTGTTGAGGCTTTCCGTGGTGCAAGAACACGTATTGAGAATAATCCTGAATGGATGATTATCAAAATTGTTCCTGTTATTCCACCGGAATTACGTCCGTTAGTACCTCTTGAAGGTGGTCGTTTCGCTACTTCAGATCTGAACGATCTGTACCGTCGTGTGATTATCCGTAACAACCGTTTAAAACGTTTGATCGAGATTAAAGCACCAGAGGTTATTTTACGTAACGAGAAACGTATGTTACAGGAAGCTGTAGATTCGTTATTCGATAACTCACGTAAAGTAAATGCGGTAAAAACTGAAGGTAACCGTGCCCTGAAATCTCTTTCAGATATCCTGAAAGGTAAACAAGGTCGTTTCCGTCAGAATTTATTAGGTAAACGTGTGGATTATTCTGCGCGTTCGGTAATTGTTGTAGGTCCGAACCTTAAATTACACGAATGTGGTTTACCTAAAGATATGGCTGCTGAGCTATTCAAACCGTTTATCATTCGTAAGATGATTGAACGGGGAATCGTTAAGACAGTTAAATCTGCAAAGAAAATCGTTGACAGAAAAGATCCGTTAGTATGGGATATTCTTGAAAACGTATTAAAAGGACACCCTGTATTACTGAATCGTGCGCCTACACTGCACAGATTGGGTATCCAGTCTTTCCAGCCTAAATTGGTGGAAGGAAAAGCAATCCAGTTACACCCGTTAGTGTGTACTGCATTCAACGCCGATTTTGACGGTGACCAGATGGCTGTGCATTTACCTTTAGGTCATGCTGCTATTTTGGAAGCCCAGGTATTGATGTTAGCTGCCCACAACATTCTGAACCCTGCAAATGGTACTCCGATTACTGTACCTTCTCAGGATATGGTTTTGGGTCTTTACTATATTACTAAAGGCCGCAGAACTGATGAAAAACGTGTGGTTAACGGACAGGATTTCTCATTCTATTCTCCTGAAGAAGTTATCATTGCTTACAATGAGAAACGTATCGATCTTCATGCATTTATCAAAGTAAAGGTAAATGTTAAAGATTCTGACGGAAATATTGTTAATAAACTGACTGAAACTACTGTAGGTCGTGTACTGTTTAACCAAATGGTTCCGGAAGAAGTAGGATATATCAATGAATTGCTAACTAAAAAATCACTGAGAGATATTATTGGTGAGGTAGTTAAGGTTACTGGTATGGCTCGTGCATCAAGATTCCTTGATGATATTAAAGAGTTAGGTTTCCAAATGGCATTCAGAGGTGGACTATCGTTTAACTTACAGGATGTTAACATCCCTGCAGAGAAACAGGTTCTTTTAGAACAGGCTTCTGCTGAAGTTGAAGAGGTAAGGAATAACTATAACATGGGATTCATTACCAACAATGAGCGTTACAATCAGATTATCGATATCTGGACTCGTATCAATAACCGTTTAACATCATTCGTGATGACTCAGTTATCGAGCGATAACCAAGGATTTAACTCGGTATATATGATGCTTGACTCTGGAGCACGTGGATCTAAAGAGCAGATTCGTCAGCTTTGCGGAATGCGTGGTCTGATGGCGAAACCTCAGAAATCAGGTTCAGGTGGTGAGATTATTGAGAATCCGATTCTTTCAAACTTTAAAGAAGGACTTTCAGTATTAGAATACTTTATCTCTACCCACGGTGCGCGTAAAGGTTTGGCGGATACAGCGTTAAAAACTGCAGATGCTGGTTACCTTACCCGTCGTTTACATGACGTTGCTCAGGATATGATCGTGAACGCAACTGATTGTGGTACTTTAAGAGGTATGTACACTACTGCACTGAAAGACAACGAAGATATCGTTGAACCATTATATGACAGAATCTTAGGCCGTATTTCACTTCATGATGTATTCAATCCTCTGGATGGTAAATTATTAGTAAGTGCTGGTCAGGATATTGATGAAGATATCGCAAAAGCAATCGATGAGTCTCCTTTAGAAGGTGTGGAAATACGTTCTGTATTGACATGTGAAAATAAAAGAGGTGTTTGTGCGCTTTGTTACGGACGTAACCTTGCAACAGGTAAACGTGTTCAACGTGGAGAAGCTGTCGGTGTAATTGCTGCACAGTCTATTGGTGAGCCGGGTACACAGTTAACATTACGTACGTTCCACGTGGGTGGTACCGCATCAAACATTGCTGCTGAATCTCAGATCAATGCTAAGTTTGATGGTATCATCGAATTCGAAAATGTTCGTACTGTAGCAAATGATACAGGTGAGCAAGGTGTGAAACAAATTGTTTTAGGCCGTTCAGGTGAATTCAAAATCGTTGAAAAAGGTACTGGTAAAGTTATCATGACCAATAATATCCCTTACGGTTCATTCTTATATGTTGAAGAAGGTGCTGAAGTAACTAAAGGTGATAAGATTTGTTCATGGGATCCATATAACGCGGTTATTATCTCGGAATTTGCAGGTAAGATCGAATTTGATGCCATCATTGAAGGTGTTACCTACCGTGAGGAATCAGATGAGCAGACTGGTCACCGTGAGAAAGTAATTATTGATACACGTGATAAAACTAAAAATCCATCAGTAAGAGTATTAGATAAAAAAGGTGAGTTAATCAGACAGTATAACATTCCTGTTGGTGCTCACGTTTCTATCGATGATGGGGAAGCAGTCAAAACTGGTCAGATCTTAGTTAAAATCCCTCGTGCTACAGGAAAAACAAGAGATATTACGGGTGGTTTACCACGTGTAACTGAATTGTTTGAAGCACGTAACCCTTCTAACCCGGCTGTAGTAACCGAGATTGACGGTGTTGTAACTTTAGGTGGTGTGAAACGTGGTAATCGTGAGATGACTATCGAATCAAAAGATGGTGAGATCAAGAAATATCTTGTACCATTGTCTAAACACATCCTGGTTCAGGATAATGACTTTGTAAAAGCTGGTATGCCATTATCAGACGGATCAATCTCTCCTGCGGACATTTTAGCAATTAAAGGTCCGGCTGCTGTACAGGAATACCTGGTGAATGGTATTCAGGAGGTTTATCGTTTACAAGGTGTAAAAATCAATGATAAACACTTCGAGGTGATTGTACACCAGATGATGCAGAAAGTTCATATTGAAGATCCGGGAGATACTACATTCTTAGAAAATAACTCTGTAGATCGTTGGGATTTCATGATTGAAAATGATGATATCTATGACAAGAAAGTTGTTGTTGATGCTGGTGATTCAAACACGGTTAAACCAGGTCAGATTCTTTCTCTGCGTAAATTAAGAGATGAAAATTCTCAGTTAAAACGTAAAGATTTGAAACAGATCGAAGTTCGTGATGCAAGATCAGCAACTGCAAGTTCTGTATTGCAAGGTATTACACGTGCGTCATTGGGTACGAAATCATTCATCTCTGCAGCTTCCTTCCAGGAAACTACAAAAGTATTGAACGAAGCTGCGATTGCAGGTAAACGTGATAATATGCTTGGATTGAAAGAAAACGTAATCGTTGGTCACTTGATTCCTTCAGGTACTGGTGTTCGTGGATACGAACGTATTATCGTTGGCTCACAAGAAGAGTATGACAAATTATTAGCTTCGAAACAAGAAGAAGAAATAGAAGCGTAATTTAAATAGTTAATTTTTTTTAATCCCCCTGATCATTTTCAGGGGGATTTTTTTTGTTTATTATTTCACTGCTGCTTAAAATAAATCTAATTTGGCTACCTGCCTAATCATTTAAAAAAGTAGTTTTGTGCTATGGAAAACGAAAACAACGACAATCAAATCAATATTGAACTTTCTGAAGAAGTAGCGGAAGGTATATTCTCAAATCTTGCAATTATTACTCATTCCAATACTGAATTTGTACTGGATTTTATCAGGGTAATGCCAGGGGTGCCAAAGGCAAAAGTAAAATCAAGAATCATTCTGACCCCGGAGCATGCTAAAAGATTAATGATAGCTATGCAGGATAATATAGAGAAGTTTGAGTCAATTAATGGCCGAATTAAAACTCAGGAAGAACCATCTGGATTTCCAATGAATTTTGGTGGACCAACTGCCCAGGCTTAGTATTTTAAGACATTCCCTCTAAGAGAAACACCATATAAATTTTATCCAAAGCCGGATGTGATTTATATGGTATTATTAAAGAGGTAATTTATTTGTTTTATTGATTGAATCCGCCACAAAATTGATAATGGTATCAGATTGATCAGGACTGAACCAATGAATTTGTTCGTCCCTTCTGAACCAGGTTAACTGACGTTTTGCGAACCGGCGGGTATTTTGTTTAATCTTTTCTACGGCAATATCATAAGTAATAGTACCATCCAGATAGTCAAAAAGCTCAGCATAACCCACAGTTTTCAAGGCATTAAGCTCTCTGAAGGCCTGTAATGACTCTACCTCTGCTAAAAGGCCTTCCTGCAGCATGAGATCTACTCTATGGTTAATCCGCTCATAAAGTAGTGATCTTTCCATATTCAACCCAATCTTGATGATATTAAAGGGTCTTTGTTTTTTGCTGTTTGTTAAAAATGCAGAGACCTTTTTTCCTGTAGACAGGAAGAATTCCAGTCCTCTGATCAAACGCTGGGTATTTGCCTGATCTACTTTGGCATAATATTCGGGATCTGCCACTTCAAGCTGTGCTTTGATAGGTTCCAGACCTTCTGTTTCAAATAATAGATTCAGCTGATTTCTGATTTCCATATCGGTATCAGGTAACTCATCGAATCCTTTGGTTACAGCATCCAGATACAAGCCAGATCCACCAACCATAATGGCCAGATCATGTCGCGTAAATATTTCATCTAAAACCTCAAGTGCCTGTTTCTCGAAATCTCCTGTACTAAAAAGAGTAGTGATAGTGTGGGAATCAATAAAATGATGTTTAGCTGCTGCAAGCTCATCAGCATGAGGTTTTGCTGTCCCTATAGACATCTCTCTGAAAAATTGTCTTGAGTCAGCAGAGATGATTTCAGTGTTGAAATGCCGGGCCATCGTAATAGCTAAAGCTGTCTTACCTATTGCCGTTGGCCCTGCAATTACAATTAATGTTTTATTTTTTGCCATTATATGGCTTAATAATCTTCTTTGCTGTCATATTCGTCTTCATGGTAATCCTCGTCTTCAGAGAAGTCATCTGAATCTGATTCATCATCAGCGTCCTCATCTTTTTCTGAAGATGTGGTAATACCTCTGCCATCCATAGCTTCGATTTCCTCCGTATCTTCAGGAACAAAGTCCATTTCATTCAGGAAATCGAAATCATTTGAGATTGGATTATTAACTACAACCTCTGTAGGAATATTATTGGCATCGAAAATTTTAGGTGCCTCTCCAATACTTTTGAAAAGAACGGGATATTCAATATTGGGGTCTGTCTGTAAAATAATCTTGATCAGTTCTACATGGAATTCATAAGGACGGTCAAAATTGTATATATAGTAGAATTTCTGATGAGGATCTTCAATAAAAGCACTTAATTTCGCTTTTTCCATTAAAGCAACACCACGATCAACTTTCTTTTGAGTAGGGAGATAGGCGATTTCGTCTCCTTTGATCCAGTGATCAGAGCTCACATAAAAAGAAGAAGATTTTTCGGCACTATAACCGGTTGTGCGATGTAAAGCTTTATGTAAATCTTCAAAAGTTTGTGTTGATTTGATATCGATCTCTCTGATTACTTCATCGTAATCGTCAAAACTAAGTCTGAATCTGTAAATTGCCATTTGAGCTGTATTTCTAATAGTATAAAATTATAAAATAAAATATGGTTTTCATTTGAATATATTTTATTTTATGAGATATGACGCCACTATGAGCTGTAATTCTGCGAATTAGCTCAGCAGTGGTAACATTGTTTATTTAGGTTCTTTTGTTACGGGGGTTAGTCCAAACTCTTTTCCCTTACGCAGCATAAATGCTAACGCTTCATCAGGTGAATTTGTTATTTCGCCTTCCAGAATTGCTTCACGAATTGCGTTTTTGATCATACCTACCTCTTTACCGGCAGCAAGGCCAAATACTTCCATGATATCATTTCCTGAAACTGGAGGTTGCCAGTTTCTTATTTTGTCCCGCTCTTCCACATCTTTAAGCTTTTGCTTAACCAGCTCGAAGTTATTACGGTATTTCTTTATTTTATATTCATTTTTAGTGGTGACATCTGCGTTGCAAAGTAACATCAGACTCTCAATATCTTCACCAGCATCAAATAAAACTCTTCTTACAGCAGAATCAGTAACGACTTCCTGTGCAAGTACGATAGGACGCAAATGCAACTGAACAAGTTTTTGAACAAACTTCATTTTCTCGTTCAACGGTAGTTTCAGCTGTGCAAAGATCTGCGGAACCATTCTTGCACCCTTATCTTCATGACCATGAAAAGTCCAGCCATGATTTTCTTCAAAACGCTTGGTTGGCGGTTTAGCTATATCATGTAATATGGCTGCCCAGCGTAACCAAAGGTCTTCTGTTACTTCACAGATATTATCAAGGACCTGCAGGGTATGATAAAAATTATCTTTGTGCCCCTTTCCATTGATTACTTCCACGCCAAATAAATTAGCCATTTGTGGAAATATAATGTGCAGAAGACCTGTATCGAATAAATATTTAAAACCTATGGAAGGAACAGGAGAGAGTATAATTTTATTTAATTCATCAGTGACTCTTTCTTTGGAAACAATACTGATTCTTTCTTTTTGTTTTGCAATGGCAGCGAGTGCCTGCTCATCAATTTTGAAATTCAGCTGAGTAGCAAAGCGGATAGCACGCATCATCCGTAATGGATCGTCTGAGAAAGTGATCTCTGCATCCAGTGGGGTACGTATTAATTTGTTATTCAGGTCTTCAACACCGTTAAACGGATCAACCAGCTGACCAAAGTTTTCTTTGTTTAGTGAAATAGCCAGCGCATTGATAGTGAAATCTCTTCTCAGCTGATCATCTTTAATAGTTCCGTTTTCTACAATAGGTTTACGGGAATCAGCACGGTAGGATTCTTTTCTGGCTCCGACGAATTCAAGTTCAAGATCCCGGTATTTTAACATAGCCGTACCGAAGTTTTTAAAAACAGTTACTTTGCTTTTTAAATGTTTTCCGGCTAATTCAGCAAATTCAATCCCATTCCCTAAAACCACTACATCAATATCCTTTGATGGTCTTTTCAGAAAAATATCCCGTACGTATCCACCAATCACATAGGCTTCGATATGATTTTCATCGGCAATGCCAGCCAGCACTTTAAAAACTGGATGTTCTAGATTTTTTTTCACTAATTATATGTTGTTTTGAGCTTGTAGGCTCATGATGATTTTATTGAATCTGCAAAAGTAGTAAAACTTACTTTCTAATGAAGGAAAATTGACCAGATGGACTTAATTTCATAATGGTTGAAGGTTTTTTCTTAATTCTGAGTTCCTGCTCCCAGTCTACCACATAGTCTACGGCCGTTTTAATTTCTTCATCTATTTCATCAAAAAAAACTGGTGTCGGTTGTCCGGACAGGTTTGCGGATGTAGAGACTATTGGTTTTCTGAAACGTTGTAGTAATTGCTGGACAAAATCATGTCTGATCACTCTTATACCTACGCTTCCATCGGCATTAATCACATTTTTAGCCAGGTTTTTTGCCCCTGAAAAGATAATGGTTAATGGATGTTCTGCATATTCAATCAGATCATAAGCTACCTCAGGTACTTCATTTATATAACTTTGTATTTTTGAATCATTATCCAAAAGAATAATAAAACTTTTATCAGATGAGCGCCCTTTAATGGTATTGATTTTTTCAACTGCAGCCTCGTTCGTTGCATCACATCCTAAACCCCAGACTGTATCAGTAGGATAGAGGATTACGCCTCCATTTTTCAAGACGGTTAATGCCTTGTCAATTTCCGTTTTTAGCATGATGTAAATTTATTAAATAATCTTTGTTATTAAAGCTTTTCTTGACCGTGGGAGATCATGTTGCTGTAAGAATCCATCAGTTGACGGGCTAATATTGAAGTATTGAATTTCTGTGCGTATATTAACCCTTCTTCTTTCATTTTGGCGGCCAGATCCTGATCTCTTAAAATGGTGTTTACCGCATTTGCCAGCGCAGATGCATCATGTGGATTTACATACAGACTATGAGGACCACCAGCTTCTTCCAGGCAGGAACCTGTGGCAGAGACAACCGGAATTTTACCGTAAAGAGCTTCAATAACCGGGATACCAAATCCTTCATAAAAAGATGGATAAACGAATACTGTTGCTAACTGGTAGATAGAAGGGAGATCAGAGAATGGAATATCTTTCAGAAAAATGACTCTTTCGCTCATTCCGAGGTTTTCAATCTCTGCTATTACTTTTTTTGCATAAGCTTGTTTTTTACCAACTACCACTAACTTAAATTCAGGGTCGATTGCTGGTAATGCTTGTACCAGGGTTAATAAGTTCTTTCTGGGTTCGATAGTCCCTACATTCAGCAGGTATTTTTCAGGGAGATTATATTTTTTGCGTACACTATCTTTAAAATCCTGACCAATAAGCTGTTTGAAAGAGTCGTCACAGGTTTGATAAATGACTTCAATTTTAGAAGGATCAATATGATAAAACTCAATAATATCATTTTTTGTCTGTTCACTGATCGCAATAATATGATCTGCATTTTTACAGGCATATTTACTTTTGAAGTTGTAAATAGTACGGTCTATGAACTTATAATATTGAGGATAACGCAGAAAAATAAGGTCATGCATTGTGACTACCGTTTGAATAGAAGAAGGCATCCCAACCGGGATTTCATTACTTAATCCATGGTAAATTGCAATGTTGTCCTTTTTTAATTGCTTTTTGATCCCGAAAGTTCTCCATAAGATGGACGGAGATGATTTTTCAGGCAGTGCAAGATGAATATTCTTCCGTTTAAAAAAAGAAGAAATCTGTCCGGTGTTTTTGACCTTTGGACTGTAAACAAAGTATTGGTTTTGAGGGAAAAATTCTGATAACTGTAAAACAAGAGATCTGCTGTAATTACCTAAACCGGTCAGATTATTAGCCGCCCTTTTTCCGTCAAAACCAATATTCATTAAACTGCTACGTTATTTTCTCTTAATGCATCATTGAGTGAAGTCTTTTTATCTGTAGACTCTTTACGTTTTCCGATGATCAGTGCACATGGAACCTGATATTCACCTGCAGGGAATTTTTTAGTATAACTTCCTGGAATCACTACTGATCTTGCCGGAACAATACCTTTATATTCAACAGGACTGCTTCCTGTAACGTCAATAATCTTAGTTGAAGCTGTTAATACTACGTTTGCACCTAAAACGGCCTCACGTTCTACACGAACACCTTCTACTACGATAGCTCTTGAACCAATGAAACAATCGTCTTCAATGATAACCGGAGCAGCCTGAATCGGCTCTAATACACCACCAATACCAACACCACCACTTAAGTGTACATGTTTTCCGATTTGTGCACAAGAACCCACGGTAGCCCAGGTATCAACCATTGTACCACCATCTATATAAGCACCGATGTTCACATAAGAAGGCATTAAAATTACACCTTTACATAAGTATGATCCATAACGTGCACTTGCACCAGGAACAACTCTTACACCTAGTTCCTTGTAATTGGTTTTTAATTTCATTTTATCATGAAATACAAATGGACCAACTTCAATTTCTTTCATTTCTCTGATAGGGAAATAAAGGATAACAGCTTTCTTTATCCATTCATTGATACCCCATGAATTTAGAATTGGTTCTGCAACACGGAGTTCACCTTTATCAAGTTGCATAACAACAGTCTCGATCGCTTCACAATATTCAGTATACTCTAATAAAGTTCTGTCTTCCCAGGCAGCCTCAATTAACTTTTTCAACTCTTTTATCATTATCAATTTTATTTTTTCACAAAATAAATCAATTTTATGTATTGCGCGATCTTTTACTTATGTATTTTTGATTTTTTATGGCAGAGCAGGAAAAATTAAGGATAGATAAATACTTGTGGGCAATAAGATTGTTTAAAACAAGAACTTTAGCGACTGAAGCTTGTAAAGCTGGCCGCGTTAAATTTAATGGTCAGAATGTGAAGGCTTCTGTAGTTGTAAAGCCAGGTGATGTTTACCAGGTATCTAAAGGAATCGAGAAAAAAGTAATTGAGGTAGTTGAGCTCTTGTATACCAGAGTAGAGTCGAAGATCGCGGTTACCAAATATAAAGATATTACTCCCCTTGAAGAGACTCAGGGTTACAAGTCAATGTTTCATTCACCGGTTTTAATACGGGACAGAGGAGCGGGCAGGCCAACCAAGAGAGACCGCAGGGAAATCGATGATCTGACGGGCAGCCTTTTCGAAGATGATAAAAAAGATGATTAAATAAAAAAGGCCTCCGGATTCCGGAGGCCTTTTTTATGCGCTGTAACAGCTTATTTTTTGTCGGCTTTATAACCATCGTTAAGACCGGTGATAACTTCACTTGTAACGTCCAGAGAAGGATCAGCGAATAAAATTGCGCTGTTGCCTTTCTGGTAAGTCAATACCATTTTGTAACCTTTACCTTTAGCATATACTTTCAGGTAATCAGCAATTTTGTTATATAATTTTTCCTGTTCTGCACCTTGCTCATTCTGTAAAGCTGCACCAGCATTTTGCTGATAGGCTTGTAATTCCTGTTGTTTACGCGCTAATCTTTGTTCAGTTGTAGCTCTCTGATCAGCAGGTAAAGTGTTTTGAGTTTGCTGATATTGTGCAACCTCACGTTGAAAAGCCTGTGTTTTAGCAGCAAGATCAGTTTGAGCAGCTTTAGATTTAGCATCTAATTTAGTCTTAAGATCTTTGAAGTACTGGTATTTGGTTAATAAAGAATCCGAATTTACATAAACGATAGGCTCGTTAGCTTTAACTGCTGTTGCAGCAACGTCAGTTTTTACCGCAGTATCAGTCGCAGTTTTGTTGTCTTTATTCTGGCATGAAGCCATTACTGAAACTAATGCTACAGCGGTAGCCAGTGTGCTTAGTTTGAAGGATGTTCTGTTCATTTATGCAATTATTATTTTGTGGTTTTTAATTCTTTTTCAGCATTAATACCCGTTTCAGGTCTAAACTGAAGGGGTAAATTTTAGCAAATATAAAATTTCCAATTTAGTATCCTAAATAACTTGTTTTTTTTGGGTCATTAATACACTTTTTAAATCAAATAGTTATCCACATTTGCCTTTAATTGGCCATAATTGGTTATTTTTGAATCTTATTTTTTATTAACATTTATGAGCGAAGAAAAAGATCCAAAGTCAAATTATTCGGCAGATAATATACAGGTATTAGAAGGTTTAGAAGCGGTGCGTAAGCGCCCTTCAATGTATATAGGTGATACAGGTGTTAAAGGATTACACCATTTGGTTTATGAGGTAGTAGATAACTCTATCGATGAGGCTTTAGCCGGACATGCCAATACAATTACCGTAAATATTCTTAAAGATAATTCTATCAGAGTTGAGGATAACGGTCGTGGTATTCCGACAGGGATCATGCAAAAAGAACAGAAATCGGCATTAGAGGTTGTAATGACAGTATTACATGCCGGTGGTAAGTTCGATAAAGACACTTATAAAGTTTCCGGAGGTTTACACGGTGTGGGGGTAAGTTGTGTGAATGCACTATCAACACATTTGAAAGCAGAAGTACACCGTGAAGGAAAAATCTGGGTACAGGAATATGCTCAGGGTAAACCGCAGTATGAGGTTAAGACTGTTGGTGAAACTGAGAAAAGAGGTACTGTAATCACTTTTACTCCTGATGATACGATCTTTACGCAAACTACAGAATATCGTTATGATACACTGGCTTCACGTTTAAGAGAGTTATCTTTCTTAAATAAAGGAATCAGTCTGACACTGACTGACGAACGTGAAGTAGATGAGCAGGGAAATTTCCTTTCTGAGCTTTTCCTTTCTGAAGGCGGATTAAAAGAATTTGTTCAGTTTCTGGATGGGGGTCGTCCTTCATTAATTGCTGAGCCTATTTATGTAGAGGGACTTAAAAATGGTATCCCTGTAGAGCTTGCTTTGCAGTACAATGACAGTTATGCTGAAAATGTACACTCTTATGTAAATAATATTAACACCCATGAAGGTGGTACACACATTGCCGGTTTCAGAAGAGGTTTGACCCGTACTTTGAAAGCTTATGCTGATAAGTCTGGTTTATTGAAGAATGTGAAATTTGAAATTACAGGTGATGATTTTCGTGAAGGTCTTACTGCAGTAGTTTCAGTAAAAGTACAGGAGCCGCAATTTGAAGGGCAGACCAAAACCAAATTAGGTAATACTGAGGTAATGGGAGCAGTGGATATTGCAGTTGGTGAGGCATTGGGTATCTATCTGGAAGAATATCCGAAAGAGGCCAGAATGATTGTCAACAAGGTAATCCTTGCAGCAACAGCGCGTGCAGCAGCACGTAAAGCACGTGAGATGGTTCAGCGTAAGAGTGTAATGGGCGGATCTGGTTTACCAGGTAAACTTGCCGATTGCTCAGACAGTGATCCGGAAAAATGTGAGTTATATCTTGTCGAGGGAGATTCGGCGGGTGGAACTGCAAAACAAGGTCGTGACCGTAACTTCCAGGCTATTCTTCCGCTTAAAGGTAAAATCCTGAACGTGGAAAAAGCTATGGAGCATAAAATCTACGAGAACGACGAGATTAAGAATATGTTTACAGCTCTTGGCGTAAGTATAGGTACTCCTGAAGATGATAAAGCATTAAATCTGACTAAACTTCGTTATCATAAAATCGTGATCATGACGGATGCTGATATTGACGGATCACACATTACCACACTGATCCTGACATTCTTCTTCAGATATATGAAAGCATTGATTGAGGCTGGTTACGTTTATATCGCAGCGCCGCCGCTTTACCTGGTTAAAAAGGGGAAAGAGCAGGAATATTGCTGGAATGATCAGCAGCGTGATGCAGCTGTACAACGTTTAAAAGGACAGGGTAAAGAAGAAAGTGTTCATATTCAACGTTACAAAGGTTTGGGTGAGATGAACGCAGAACAACTTTGGGATACTACGCTGAATCCGGCTAACCGTACTTTAATGCAGGCTACAATTGAGAATGCTGCTGAGTGTGATCATACCTTCTCTATGTTAATGGGTGATGAAGTAGCACCAAGAAGAGAGTTTATTGAAAGAAACGCTAAATACGCGAAGATTGACGCTTAAGAATTTCTTCGTTTAAATAAAAAGGAGGTGTCTGTAAAAGACACCTCCTTTTTTTATGACCTGATTATATTTTATAATATATAATAGGTTTTCGAATTGTGTACTGGCTCCGCAGCCATTTTGTCTTCATGATAATGTGCATCATTCAACATCTGTGATAAATCACGCTCTATGGTTTTTGAAATAGTAGTAGTCGGTGTATCCGTTGGTTTGTTTTCAAAAGGATCCTGCAGATGAATGGCCATCTTTTCAATTAATAAAAAGGCTGCTGCAATGGCAATGACTACCGGTACTTCAATATATCCGAAAAACTCAATCAGTCCGAAAGGCAGCATGATAATAAAAAGATAGATCGTCATATTGATATACTTACTGTAAGTTACAGGAAATACAGTGTTCTTAATTCTCTCAGAACCACCCATACGGTCACACAGATTTGATAAGGTAGTATCAATCTGTACCTGCTGATAAGTATTAATCCATCCCTCTTTTACTGCCATTTTGATATCCCTGGCATGAAGCTCGAGGATAGACATCGGTACATTTTTATATCTGCTGATAAATTCCAGTTCATCAGGTTTCATAAACTTATCAAGTCCAAGCATAGGGCTGGTGTTTCTAAGTGACTGACTTAACCCATAAGCCCAGGCAATTTGTCTTTTGACAAAGCGCTCCTTAAATAGTTGTATTTCTGCTGAATAATATGGATCATCAATAAAGTACAGGATCTGTCTTGTTAAAGACCTCGAATCATTTACAATTGCACCCCATAGAATACGGGCTTCCCACCAGCGATCATAAGCCTGGTTAGACCGAAAAGCAAGTAAAAGTGAAATTACAGTACCTAAAAGTGCAGGAACGGCAATTGGAATTGAGATCCTGGTGAAATGAAAGTTTTCATAGAGAACTACAATACCAACAGCATATAGTGTTACCCAAATAAGATCTTTAGCTATTTTGCCAAAGATGTAGGTAAGCGGAACGTTTTTCTTTAATAACATATAATGTGTTTTAAATAGTAATTAACTAGACTAGCTGGGCATTCTCATGCTCCAGAGAAACGGTGGTGTTTGTTTTTACTGCAGGTTTTTCTTCCATAACAGTATTGATGACCGGAATACCGGATTTATTTAAAAATACATCAGGATTTATGCTGTATTTTGAGATCTGACGGAAACTGTATGCCTCAGGACAATAGATGAAATCGACCTCATGTGCTTCTGCAAAGTTCCTGAAAGCCGCCATTGTACTACCATAGAAATATTCTATTCCGATAGCGGCGATTTTCCCCTGATGAGTTTTTTTGAAATCATAACAGGCTCTGTGAAAGGATTCGGGGATTTGTCCGTATTCCGTACTGCGTCTGGAGAGCATTAATAAATCAGAGATAGAATCTGTCAGCTTGTAGGCATGAAAGAAAATGATTTTAACAGATTCATTTTTGAAATTCTTTAAAATATTCTCTGAAAGATAGACTGATGCTTCGTTGAAATCTGTGGGAATTAAAATGGTTTTCATATTGTATCTTTGATTAAGTTAATGATACAATAGTACGGCCCGCAGATTGCAGCCGTATAAGAGTGAGATTAGAATGAGATTAGAATTGCAAGGTTCAGGTCATTAAAAGAACAGCCGCTGATTAATGAGAGCGGGGTAATAAAATACTCATTTCAGTACCTGATTCCTGAACGGTTTTGATTGCAATACTACCCTTATGGAGACGGATGATATTTAAGGATAGCGGCAGCCCTACACCATAACCATTATAGCGTGTCGTGTTAGAAGCGCGGAAAAAGGGTTCAAATACATGCTGCAGTTCATCTTCCGGAATTCCGATACCCTGATCCTTTACACTGATGACGATATTAGTACGGGTTACCGATAAGCCCAGTTCAACAACGCGGTTGTCAGAATATTTACACGCATTATTTACAATATTGGTTACTGCAAGCTTAATCAGGTTTAAATTACCATGAAGGTTAATACTTTCAGGGTTTTCCGGAAGTTTGGAAAGATCTATCTGAATCTGGTTGTCCGGGTTCACCAGGTCAATTGATGCTTTTACATCCCAGATCAGTTCATCCAGACGTATTTCTTCCCAGCGTTGCTTTTCTCCGTCAAACCCGGATTGTGCTAAACTGAGTAAACTGGTGAGTATGTTTTCCAGCCGTTCCGCTTCAGTTTGAATAGTTGCTATGGATTTCTGAAGTTCGGGATCAGCATTCGAAGATCTGAAAACAGCTAGTTCCGCTTCCCCGCTGATTACCGTTAAAGGAGTTCTAAGTTCATGAGAAGCATTGCTGATAAAATTATTCTGTGTTTCAAATGCAGTTTCCAGTCTGTCCAGCATATCATTAAAGGTCTGGGATATCTCTGCAATTTCGTCATTACTTTTGATCTGTGGCAGGCGCTGATGGAGATTCTCCGCACTGATTCCTTTTGCCTGTTTAATTAAGGCTCTGATCGGTTTAAAAGTAAAATCAGAGAATTTTCTTCCTACAAAATAGGACAAAGCAACAGAAAGAAAGAAACCTGCAAATAAGATTCGCTGTAAATCCTTTAGTTCTCTGTATCCATAAGGATCTTTGGCAGAAATAATAACGATATAACCATTCGATCCTTCTTTTAAATATTTACCCGCATAAAAGGTATTGTCATTTCTGTATCGGGCAATCAGACCGGATTCAATATTCTTATAAAAGCTGGCAGGCAGATGCACTCTTTTGTCAAACGCTATCTTATTAGGTTTATCGGCTAAGAAAACATGTTCATTTTCCTGAGGCAGCCGTTCCAGGTATTTTTGTCTTGCTTCCCGGTATTCAGCGGTATTAGTTCCGGTAGCAACTTTGATCTGACTGGCAATATTAATCCTTGCTTCCAGTCTTTTGTAGAAATCCTCAAAAGCAAACTCATTTGCAAAATACCAGACAAATCCGCTCAATAAGGAGATAATGATTGCAGATAAAATGGCAAATAAGAAGGTGATACGGGTATTTAAACTCATTATATTGATTTTTCTTTTAGCAGGTAGCCCAGCCCAACCACGGTATGAAGCAGCGGCACACTAAAACCCTTGTCTATTTTCTTTCTCAGGTAATTTACATAAACATCAACTACATTGGTTCCCATATTGAAATCAATATCCCAGACATTTTCAAGGATATCAATCCTGGACAGGGTTTTGTTCTTATTGCGGGCAAAAAATTGAAGCAGACGATATTCAGTGGCTGTAAGGATAATTTCTTTTTGTGCCCTGATAACTGTTTTTGCTGAGATATTGATATGTAAATCACCAATAGTAATGATTTCGTCCGCCTGTTGGAAACCAGCATATCTTCTCAATAACATGCGGATTCTGGCACTGAGTTCAGCGATTTTGAAAGGCTTTACCAGATAATCATCCGCTCCGTTATCCAATCCGGTCACTATGTTTTCAGTACTCCCGAGTGCGGTAAGCATAATAATTGGAGTTTGCGGATGATTCTTTTTGATTTGTTTACATAAGTCCAGTCCATTAATTCCCGGAAGCATGATATCAAGAATAATCAGGGAGAAAGAATGTGCTGCAACCATTTCCAGAGCAATAAATCCGTCGGGTGCAAAACTTAACTCAAAACCTTCACTGCTTAAACCTCTTTTCAAAACTGACACCACATTTGGTTCGTCTTCAACAATAAGGAGTTTCATAAGCAGGTAGGTTATTTAGAAGCAAATTTAAGCAGAATAAGCAAATTTAGCCTGGTTTCGGATAAAATAGAATCTTTAGCTTTTTATAATTGATTTTTGCCTGGTATTTGTGAAAGATATCACTTCCAATAATCGCAGCAATTTTGGGATGCCCCATTAATACATAGGCATCATTCACCGTTTCCAGATCCAGTGCTACCGCAGGATAGGATTTAATAATCAGTTTACCGATTTTTAGTTTTGGAATAACGGCCTGTATAGTACTTGAGGTGGTAAACAGCGTAGTTGCATTGGTGTCTCCCATATCAGGAATAACAATGTTGTCGCTGTTCTGTTCAATGAACGTTTTGTTAAATACAGATCTTGAAGCACCAGTGTCCACTACGGCCCAGTGTTTCTCTCCAAAAACAACGATTTCCACCAAGAGGTGGAAACCGTCATCATTTAAGTTTATTAAAGTAAGAGGGACTGCAATTGTGCGCATTAAATAAGCTTCATTTCTTTAAGCACATTATTCATTGCTCTGACCGCATCAGCACTTTTATTAAATGCCGCTTTTTCTTCTTCATTCAGATTGTAATCTATAATTTTTTCCCAGCCATTACGACCTACAATTACAGGAACACCCAGGCAGATATCACTCTGGCCATATTCGCCATCAAGCGCTACACAACAGGTAAACAGTTTTTTCTCATCACGAACTATGCTTTCCACAAGCGCAGCACCGGCAGCACCAGGCGCGTACCAGGCAGAAGTACCCAGTAAACCTGTCAGTGTTGCACCACCCACCATAGTGTCAGCAGCAACTTTAGCCAGTACATCAGCAGATAAAATATCCGTTACCGGTAAGCTCTGATAAGTAGCATAACGGGTTAACGGAATCATCGTAGTATCACCATGACCGCCAATTACAAAGCCCTGAAGGTCGTTTGAATTACAGTTTAAAGCAACACTCAGGTAATACTTAAATCTTGCACTGTCCAACGTACCACCCATACCAATGATTCTGTTTTTAGGCAGCCCCAGTGATTTAAGAGACAAATAAGTCATTGTATCCATTGGATTACTGATCACGATAATAATCGCATCAGGAGAGAATTTTAATATATTTTCAGCAACGCCTTTAACAATACCCGCATTGATGCCAATCAATTCTTCGCGGGTCATCCCCGGTTTACGCGGAAGCCCCGAAGTAATTACAGCTACCGCAGAACCAGCAGTTCTGCTATAGTCATTAGTTACACCAGTGATTTTTGTGTTAAAACCCAAAAGTGCGGCAGTCTGCATCATGTCTATCGCTTTACCTTCGGCAAAGCCTTCTTTGATATCTAACAGAACTAGTTCTTCTGCTAATTCTTTTCTGGCAATATTATCTGCACAGGTAGCACCAACTGCTCCTGCACCAACAACTGTTATCTTCATGGATTCAATTTTTAAATTGTAATAAAATCTTCATCAGATCTTCCAGCCCAAGTTATAAAATTTAAGGCACTATTTGAAAATGCTTTTTAAAACTTTATCAGACCTTCTTGGTTTTATGAGAAAGAATTTACATTTGCTTAACGTCTGTTGAAATTTGTAAATTGATTATGGTCTATAAATCTAAATGGAAATCATCCATATTTAATAAGGGAACGCTATGTTAGAGAATAAGCCTGTTGAAAAAGTTGATATAATGTCTTACGCAGGTAAATGGTATTCACTATATTCAATACCCGCCTTTATGGACAAAAACTGGAATGAGACCACTGAAACCTATGTGATTCATCCGGATGGCTATTATGCTGTCTTTACCACCTATAAATTGCCGGGAGATAAAGAAACAAAATACGTAAGGTCAAAACTTATCGTCGTCAGGGGAACAAATAATGCGAAACTCAAAGCACAGTTTGTATGGCCGTTAAAGGTCGATTACTGGGTTATAGAGCTTGGAGAAGATTATTCTTACGTAGTTGTCGGGCATCCAAAACACAAGCACCTTTCCATTATGTCGCGTAAGCCGGAATTGCCCGCAGCGCTGCTGGATGAAATTATCGGCCGCTGCCAGGAAAAAGGTTATGATATTACAAAACTTGTCTCACAGCAACATAAAGCAGCAGTGAATAAGGGACATGCGCACTCTTCCTGAGATTTTATCATCTAAATTTCAACGGCCTCTTAAAAAACCGTAATTTTGTACCTCGATTGTTTGAGGAATAGTGTCCAGAGAACATAGATTCATAATTGCCCTTCTATGTATTTAATTTTTGATACCGAAACTACAGGTCTGCCGGCCAATTATAATGCACCCGTATCCGATACCAATAATTGGCCCAGGTGTATTCAGATTGCCTGGCAGTTACATGATGCGTTAGGAAACCTGGTTGAACACCAGGACTATCTGGTTAAACCCGATGGATTTAATATTCCGTATGATGCAGAACGTATACACGGTATCTCTACAGAGCTTGCTGCGGAACAAGGTATTGATATCCGGGAAGCCCTGGATAAATTCAACATTGCCCTTTCCAAAGCAAAATTCATAGTAGGACAGAATATTGGCTTTGATGTCAATATTATGGGGTCTGAGTTTTACCGGATGGGCGTAGAAAGCCCGATGGCTCAAATGCCGGTTCTGGATACCTGTACAGAAGTTACCGCTAACTTACTGAAGATTCCCGGAGGCAGAGGTGGCAGATTTAAATTGCCAACCCTGACCGAATTACACAGTTATTTATTTGGAGTTCCATTTGCCGAGGCCCATAATGCAACGGCGGATGTTGAAGCAACCACCCGTTGTTTCCTTCAGTTACTGAAAATGGAAGTTTTTACTCCCGATCAGCTTCAGGCCGATCAGGAGTATATCCGTTCATTTATAGCCCATCAGCCGGCTGTTATACCCAGTGCAGGTATTCAGCATATCAATCTTAAAGCCGCTTCTGATGAAATCCGGAAAAGACAGGCCAAAGCTGAAGGGCCCGGTGTTTCCAGACAAACTTTAAAAGACAATCAGCAGGAGCTTAAAGATGCGACTTTTGTTCACCTGCACAACCATACGCAATTTTCGGTATTACAGTCTACAATCAATATTCCAGGTTTGATAGCTGCGGCAGCGGCCGATAAAATGCCTGCAGTAGCGATGACAGATCATGCCAATATGATGGGTGCCTTTCACTTTGTGAATCAGGTGCTTAATCATAACAAAGGAGTTGAAGCCAGGAATAGTGCAGCAGCAGAAAAAGGAGAGGAACCTTCAGAAGTTCCGATTACTCCCATAGTAGGCTGTGAGTTTTTTGTCTGTGAAAACCATCTGGATAAATCCCGTAAAGACAACGGGTATCAGATCGTGTTTCTGGCCAAAAATAAGACCGGTTATCACAATCTGGCCAAGATGTCTTCCATTGCCTATACCAAAGGATTTTACTATGTCCCAAGGATAGACAGGGAGGTTATAGAACAATATAAAGAAGACATTATTGTGCTTTCAGGAAACCTGTATGGTGAGATATCCAGTAAGGTGCTGAATATGGGAGAAAACCAGGCAGAAGAAGCTTTAATCTGGTGGAAGTCACTGTTCGGTTCTGATTTTTATATGGAGATTATGCGCCATAGTCAGGATGACGAAAATGTCGTGAACAAGACGCTGATCTCTCTGGCCCAGAAACATGATGTTAAGCTGATTGCGACCAACAATACCTATTATATCAATAAAAAGGACGCCAATGCACATGACATTTTATTATGTGTGAAAGATGCTGAAAAGCAGGCAACTCCTATAGGCAGAGGCAGGGGCTACCGTTACGGTTTGCCCAATCAGGAATATTATTTCAAATCTTCTGAAGAGATGAAAAAGCTGTTTGCGGATCTTCCGGAAGCAATTTTGAATATTCAGGAAATTGTAGACAAAATACAGACCTATAAACTGGCCAGAGAAGTTCTCTTACCTAAATTTGATATTCCAGAACAATTTCTGGTTGCAGAAGATGAGCAGGATGGAGGAAAAAGAGGAGAAAACAAATTTCTGCGTCATCTTACCTACGTAGGCGCAGAGAAAAGATACGGGGAGCTGACTCCCGAAATTATAGAACGTCTGGATTTTGAGCTTCAGACAATAGAAAAAACAGGTTATCCCGGATACTTCCTGATTGTACAGGATTTTATCAGGGAAGCCAGAAACCTGGATGTTTCCGTTGGCCCCGGACGTGGTTCTGCTGCGGGTTCAGTAGTTGCTTATTGTTTGTGGATTACCAATATCGATCCAATCAAGTACGACCTCCTGTTTGAGCGTTTCCTGAATCCTGACCGTGTATCCATGCCCGATATTGATATCGACTTTGATGATGAGGGCAGGGGCCGTGTAATGGACTACGTAATCAAAAAATACGGTGCAAACCAGGTTGCACAGATCATTACCTATGGTACAATGGCGGCCAAATCTTCTATTAAAGATACTGCCCGTGTACTGGATCTGCCTCTTTTTGAAGCAGATAAAATAGCCAAGCTTATTCCCAATCTGAAACTCGCTAAAATATTTAACCTCGATGAAAAATCACTCAGAGGAGCCTTGCGTGCAGATGAATATGAGAAGGTGGTTGAGCTTAAAGATATAGCAGATTCAAAAAGTCTGAGTGCTGAAACTATACAGCAGGCCAGAATACTGGAAGGCTCGCTGAGAAATACAGGTATCCATGCCTGCGGAGTAATTATTACTCCGGATGACATTACCAATTATGTTCCTGTGGCTATGGCCAAGGATTCAGATTTGTATGTAACACAGTTTGATAACTCGGTAGTAGAAAGCGCCGGGTTGCTGAAAATGGACTTCCTGGGGTTAAAAACGTTAACCCTGATCAAGGATACCGTTAAGCTGGTACGTTTAAGGACAGGTATCCAGCTTGATCCTGATGATTTCCCTATTGACGATGTCAGGACTTATGAGTTGTTCCAGCGCGGAGAAACGATTGGTATTTTCCAGTATGAGTCTACCGGGATGCAGAAATACATGAAAGAATTAAAGCCTACCGTATTTGGAGATTTAATTGCCATGAACGCATTGTATCGTCCAGGACCTCTGGAGTATATCCCGAGTTTTGTCCGCAGGAAAAATGGGGAAGAAGAAATAAAGTACGATCTGGATGCCTGCGAAGAATATCTGAAAGAAACTTACGGAATTACCGTATACCAGGAGCAGGTGATGCTTTTATCGCAGAAGCTTGCCGGTTTTACTAAAGGTGAGGCCGACGTTCTGCGTAAGGCTATGGGTAAGAAACAGAAAGACGTTCTGGATAAGATGAAGCCTAAATTTGTTGCCCAGGCAGCAGAAAAAGGACATTCTCCGGCTATTTTAGAAAAGATATGGAAAGACTGGGAAGCTTTTGCTTCTTATGCCTTCAATAAGTCTCACTCTACCTGTTACGCGTGGATTGCCTATCAGACCGCTTATCTGAAAGCACATTACCCTGCCGAATATATGGCTGCGGTACTGACTAATAATATGAGCGATATTAAGCAGGTGGCCTTTTTTATGGAAGAATGTAAACAGATGGGCGTACAGGTATTGGGCCCGGATGTGAACGAATCCATTCTTAAGTTCTCTGTAAATCCGCAGGGAGAAGTACGTTTCGGGCTTTCAGGAATTAAAGGCGTTGGAGAAAAGGCGGTAGAAAGTATTATCGAAGAACGTAACAGCAATGGATTTTACCAAAGTATTTATGACTTTGCCAGACGCTCCAATACCAGGACGGTCAATAAGAAAGCCTATGAAAGTTTTGTTTATAGCGGGGCTTTCGACAGTTTTGGATTTCACCGGGCACAGTTCTTTTTTATTGGTATAAATGATAAGCTCAATGGTATCGAAAAGCTGATCAAGTATTCAAATGATTTTCAGAATAGTGAATCTTCTGCACAATCATCTCTTTTTGGAGGTACAGTAGCAGATATGATTAATGAGCCAACTTTACCGGTTGCTAATGAATGGACGCTGATTGACAGATTAAAATATGAGAAGGATGCCATAGGAATTTTCCTGAGCGGGCACCCGCTGGATAATTATAAATTAGAGCTGAAAGAATTTTGCCAGCACAGTGTCCGTCACCTGTCTATCGTGAATAAAATACGGATGGGTGATACCAATGAAGACGTATTGGCAGAGTTTGAGCAAATCAAAAACAGGGAGCTGGTAGTAGGCGGGCTGGTTGTTATTTCTGCTCAGCGAATGACTAAAACCGGAAAACCATTTGGGACCATTGTTTTTGAAGATTATAATGACAGTTGTGAGCTGGCCTTATTCGGAGAAGACTTTGTCAAATTCAAGCAGTTTATGACTGATGGTTATTTTCTGCAGATCCGCGGCAGGGTGGGTGAAAGATTCCGTAAAGAAGGAGACTGGGAGTTTAAGATCACTTCTATAGCCCTATTGTCTGATTTAAGAGATAAACTGGCTAAAAGTCTGACTATACAGATCCCGATTCATGGAATCAATGATCAGATTATTGCGCAGATTCTGGCTATGATTGAAGAAAACAAAGAAAATACAGAGCAGCAGAACTGTCAATTGAATTTTACGATATACGACAGAGAGCAGAATGTTTCTCTTGATCTTCCTGCTAAGTCGCTGAAAGTCAATCCTGATAACCAGTTTCTGGATCAGTTGAAAGCCTTGAATGTGGTGAATTATAAGTTGAACTAATGTCATTTTGGCATTAGAAAATATGGTGGCATTACAATTGATTATATCTTTGTGTAAATAAAAAAAAGAAATATGGCTATAGAAATCACAGACGCAAACTTCGAGGAAGTTGTGTTGAAATCAGATAAACCCGTTTTAGTAGACTTTTGGGCAGAATGGTGTGGTCCATGTCGCATGGTAGGTCCGGTAGTAGACGAGATCTCAAAAGAATACGAAGGAAAAGCAGTAGTGGGTAAAGTAAATGTGGATAACAACCCGCAGATTTCTACTCAGTTCGGTATCCGTAATATCCCTGCGTTATTATTCTTTAAAAATGGTGAAGTAGTTGATAAACAAGTTGGTGCAGTTCCAAAATCAGTATTGTCTGGTAAACTGGATAAACAATTATAATCAACCCGATATATATATCAGAAAAAGCATCCGCATTCCGGATGCTTTTTTTATGCGCGGATAATTTATTCTCCGGATAATTTATCTTCCTGATTTTCTTCTGGGATATTCTCCTCTGCGGTAAGCAGCTGATCGCTACGGAAGCAAAACAATGCAATAACAGTCAGTACAGCTATCTGGATATAAGAGATTTCTACCGGATGCCCCTTATTCAGATCAAACAGCCCTGCTTTTGCAGCTATGCAGATCATTACGGCCAATGTAAATAACCATTTAAAATTCCTGGTACTGCTGGTCAGGCGGCTTAAATGCAGATGCTTTAATGTCAAAGCTCTCAGTGCAGTAATTAAAAGCACTAAAAAAAGAATGCATAACAATATATACTTAAGAAAACTCACCATTGGTATAGGCTTGAGCTGGATAATACCACTAAAAAAATAGGCTGAAGAGACCAGACCGCTAAGAAACAGCAATGAATAAAAGATAACAATGCCCCTTAACAGAAGACGGTGAATAGTGGCCGGAGAACCCGGTGGATCAGTATATTTATTCATGTTGTTTATCGCTGGCAAGTTAGTTTCTTTTGTTAAATTTACAAAATGGCCTCCTTTACCAATCAATCTGAATATCAGTTTAACAGTAATCTGGAATTACTCGCCAGGCAGGTAGTGGAAGGATTTATCACTGGTTTGCATAAAAGCCCATTTCATGGATTCTCTGTAGAATTTGCAGAGCACAGGGCCTATAACAGCGGAGATAATGTCAGAAACATTGACTGGAAACTATATGCCAGAACAGATAAGCTATATACCAAAAGGTACGAAGAAGAAACAAATCTGCGCTGCCAGTTTGTAATTGATACCTCCTCTTCTATGTATTTCCCTCAGGGTGGTTATAATAAGCTGACCTTTTCAGTACAGGCGGTTGCCGCATTGATTGAGCTGCTTAAAAAACAAAGAGATGCCTTTGGTCTGAGCCTGTTTACCGACCAGCTGATATTAAATACACCGGCAAGATCAACAACAGTGCATCAGAAATATTTATTTACGCATCTGGAAGATGTGTTAAAGGCACCTGGGATGAACGTAGGGACAGGATTGGAACGTTCGCTACATCAGGTAGCAGAATCTGTTCATCAACGCTCTATGGTCGTTATTTTTACTGATCTGCTAACCGCGGGCCCTGAAGATACCAATCAGGAAGCTTTATTTTCCGCTTTGCAGCATTTGAAATTTAACAAACATGAAGTGATCATTTTTAATGTCACTGATAAGGCTAAAGAAGTGAACTTCAATTTTGAGAACAGGCCATATCAGTTTGTTGATCTGGAAACCGGTGAATTGATAAAGGCAAATGCCGCCACGGTCAAAGAAGCTTATTTGAAATCTTTTGGAGATTATCGTAAAATGCTGATGCTGAAATGTGCCCAGTATAAAATAGACATGGTTGATGCAGATATAGCGGCTGGTTTTTCAGCCGTACTGGCGGCTTATCTGATCAAAAGACAGAAGATGAATTAATTATTTTTTTCCGTCCCTGTATCTGCTCAGTAATTCTCTTTTGAAGGTCTGTTCAGCTCTGTAATATTTACCTACTACTTTTATTGGCAGGCTGCTTTTGAATTTATTGTAATACTTGCGGTCAATATTCAGGTCTTTCTGTTTGAAGTTGAGTTCGTTATTGATCAGGCTTTCTACTTCAGTATCCGAAAGATTTTCAATTTCCGTGCTCTTTCTGAAACTGATCATGTTTTTTCTGCGCTCCTGGCGTAATTCGGCCTGTTCACTCTGCATAGAATTGTAGATTGGCCAGAATATCTTTGCTTCCTCGGGAGTGAGTTCCAGTTTTTCTTTCAGATAAGTGCTTTTATAAGCTTCTATTTCTTTACCTCTGCCTTCGTTTCTTTGTGCAGAAACCAGGAAGGGGAGGCATAATAGAAAAGCGATGGCAAGTAGATTCTTCATAATATGTAAATTATAATGCTGATGACAGATCACTCTGGGAATAATTGTTTAGAATATAAGTTTCCAAATCTGCATTTGCGGTATTGTCATTCTGTATATCCACATTATTTCCTTCTATATGATCAATAATGTCCTGTTCGTTTATATCATATAACATTTGCTCACTGGCCATATCAGCTGCTCTGTTTTCAGCATTAAAATTCTGCTGATTCAGATAAAGACCAAATGCAGTCACCAATATGAAACAGGCTGCCGAAGCATATTTAATCAGGTCATTATGCCATAGGCGAATGAGCTTGGGCTCACGTTTGAGCGGAAGATCAGTCCCGGTCGTTTTTGCCAGTATACTGGCCTGCAGTTTTTGGAAATATAAATCAGGCGTATGAAAACCTTCAGTCTTCGGGAGGTTTTGTAAACGGCTTGCAGCTGTTTCAGCTAAAATATGATCCTGCAAATGATCAAAATATTGTTCAGGTACGGTAAATCCGGCTACAGGAATAGCTTCTCTGAGCTCAGAGACATAAATAACATTATGAATCAGCTCAGGTAAGGTATTAAAATATTGTTCCGGTACACTAAATGGATTTTCCTTTTTAAGGGAAGCCAGATAAGGGGCCTCTTGTTTCCATTCATTGTCATCTACATCGTGTATCATTATTGATAATTTAGCTATTGCAGAATTATAACATCAGGGATTTCCTGAATTTGTATGTTATATGGATGCTTAAAATCATAAAAGGTTTAAAAGGTAATGTCATCATTTAGCATAAAAACTTCTATTTTTTTTACTGCAATGTGAAATGAGGCTTTTAATGCACCTACTGAAGTACCCAGTATTTCAGAAATTTCTTCATACTTGAGTTCATCATAATATTTCATATTAAATATCAGCCTTTGTTTTTCCGGAAGGATGAGCAGGGCCTGCTGTAATTTCATCTGGATTTTATCGCCGTTAAAGTAAGAAGAGGCAATTAAACTTTCTGATAGTTCATCAGAAACATCATCCAGGGGAATATTGTTGCGCTGTTTTTTCTTATTTAAGAAAGTGATACAGTCGTTGGTCGCAATCCTGTAGATCCAGGTATAAAGTTTGGAATCATTTCTGAATTTGGACAGGTTTTTCCAAACCTTAATGAAGACCTCCTGAACCAGATCATCCGCATCATCATGATCAATCACCAGACGGCGGATATGCCAGTAGATCTTTTCCTGATATTTGATAACAAGCAGGTTAAAGGCTTCATTACGCGTGCTCTCTACAGAGAACTTTGCTAAAATTTCATCATCTTCAACCTGCTTCATTGATTATTTTTTTCTTTTGATTACTTTCTGAGCCGCTTCAACAATGTTAATTGTATCCAGACCATATTTAGTCATCAGCTGATCAGGTGTTCCGCTTTCACCAAAACTATCATTTACAGCTACAAACTCTTGCGGAGAAGGAAGCTCTGTTGTTAACAGACGTGCAACACTTTCGCCTAAGCCACCAAATTTATTATGCTCTTCGCAGGTAACCACACAGCCTGTTTTTTTAAGTGACTTTAAAATAGCCTCTTCATCTAACGGTTTAATAGTGTGAATGTTTATAATTTCTGCATCGATTCCAAGTGCAGCTAACTGCTCACCAGCTTCAATAGCTTTCCAAACCATGTGTCCGGTTGCAATGATAGTTACATCAGTACCTTCGTTAACCATCCATGCTTTACCAATTTCAAATTTCTGATCAGGATCAGTAAAAACAGGAATGCTTGGTCTGCCGAAACGCAGGTATACAGGTCCTTCATATTCAGCAATGGCAATTGTTGCTGCTTTAGTCTGATTGTAATCACAAGGATTGATCACTACCATACCAGGCAACATTTTCATCAGACCTATATCTTCCAGGATCTGGTGAGTAGCACCATCTTCTCCTAAAGTTAAACCAGCATGAGAAGCACAGATTTTAACATTTTTATTTGAATAAGCTACAGATTGTCTGATCTGGTCATAAACTCTTCCAGTAGAGAAGTTGGCAAAAGTACCGGTGAAAGGAATCTTTCCTCCGATAGTCATTCCAGCTGCTATACCGATCATATTTGCCTCAGCAATTCCTATCTGAATAAATCTCTCAGGAAATTCATCTGCGAAGGCATCCATTTTCAGGGAACCTTTCAGATCTGCACAAAGGGCAACCACATCCGGATTTTTCTTGCCGGCTTCATGTAAACCAGCACCAAAACCAGAACGGGTATCTTTCTTTTCTGAATATGTATATTTTTTCATTAGTCTCTATTGTCTTTTAGTGGTTATGAAGCTATCATGTGCAAGCAATTAAATCTTTTCACTTTATGCTGTGCTGCACCTGATGGTTTCATTAGTCTCTGTTTTTTTTCGAAGGATCTGTTACAACCGGACCGCTTCGTGTTTTTTGATGAAGCCTGCTTTATTTCCTGCAGGTTTCACGGTTATAAATTAATAATCCCCTAAAGTTTCTTTGTTCTGATCTAAAGCAGAAGCCAGTTGTGCATCATTAGGTGCAGTACCATGCCATTTATGTGAACCTACCATGAAATCTACTCCATGACCCATCTGTGTACTCATTAAGTTTAAGATAGGTCTGCCTTTACCGGTAAGTGATTTGGCATATTCCAGTGTTTTAACAATGTCTTCCATGTTATTTCCATTAGAAGTGATTACATGCCATCCGAAAGCTTCAAATTTTGCCTGTAAACTCTCTAATGATAATACTTTTTCAGTAGGACCATCAATTTGCTGTCCGTTATAATCAATAGTAGCAATCAGGTTGTCAACTTTATTGTGAGGCGCAAACATAATTGCTTCCCAGTTTTGTCCTTCCTGTAATTCACCGTCTCCATGTAAACTGAAAACCAGTGAATGATCTTTATTTAATTTCTTGGTTAAAGCTGCACCGATTGCTACAGACATACCCTGACCTAAAGATCCCGAAGCAATTCTGATACCAGGTAAACCTTCATGAGTTGTCGGGTGACCCTGAACACGTGAGTTTAGTTTTCTGAAAGTAGCCAGTTCGCTAACTTCGAAATAACCCGCACGGGCTAGTACGCTATAAAATACCGGAGAAATGTGACCATTAGAAAGGAAGAATAAATCTTCGCCTTTACCATCCATTTTAAAATCTGTGGAATGGTTCATGGTCTCAAAATATAAGGCTGTCATAAATTCCGCACAGCCAAGTGATCCGCCCGGGTGTCCGGACTGGCAGCCATGCACCATTCTTACAATATCTCTTCGTACCTGAGAAACAATGTCCTCTAATTCATTGATTGTATGTTTCATCTAATTATTTATTGTCTTCTTATCTATTGATAGCAAATATAATTATTGCTGTCATTTATTATTTTTTGTAAATACAAGAAATACCATCTGAATGTGATATTTTCCTTTCAGCTGGTATAAGTGCCTTTTTATTTTTAAAATAAACAGCTTCTTAACTATTTAATAACTCAAGGATTTGTGCTGTAGAGTTTTTGGTGTCAACTTTCTTAATGATATGGGCAATTACCCCATTTTCGTCAATGACAAAAGTAGTACGGTTGGTTCCCATATATTTTTTGCCATACATGTTCTTTTCTCCCCAAACGCCGTAAGCTTCCACAATTTTTTTATCCGTATCTGCCAGTAAGGTAAAAGGAAGACTATGCTTGGCGATAAATTTCTGATGTGATTTCTCATCATCAACACTTACACCCAAAACCTCAATACCTTTAGCTTTTAGTCCCTGATAATTATCTCTGAAATCACAGGCTTCGGCAGTGCATCCCGGAGTACTGTCTTTCGGGTAGAAGTATAAAACCACTTTTTTACCTTCAAACTGTCCAAGTGTAACTGTGTTTCCATCCTGATCTGCTGCGGTAAATTCAGGGGCTTTCTGACCTTCTTTTAATTCACTCATATTATCTTATAAAATTAATTGAATACGTTTTACTATTTCCTTTCAGGTCTTCCACAACCAGTTTCAGCTGATGCTGTCCGCTTGAAGTACGTTCATCAAAAGAATGCCATAAGGTAGCAGTTTTCGTATCAAACTCCATTAATACCCAATTTCCGTCAATATAGCCATTAAAGCTTTTAATTCCCGAAAGATTATCACGGATTTTGAAAATCATCTTTACTGTCCCAGCCATGTTTTTGCCCGCTGCGATGTTTACCGGGATTATTGTTGGAGGAATAGTGTCAATAGTGATATAGAAGCTGCCGAAATTTCGCGGCGTAGCTTTCACATAACCATTATCATATACACCGCCCTGAGAGGCACCGCTGGTGCTGACAATAACAGCCTTATCTTTCAGTGCACCCAGACTGGCATCAGCTTTAATCCACAGATCAAAACCAACATGCAGCGGAGTCAGGTTATTATGGATCTGATAAACCGGTGAATAAGCACCTTTGGCCGGCTCTGGCTTAACTTTATATACCAGATTGAAATCATTGTATAAGGTACCTTTTGGCAGTACGACTTTAACGCCTGCGGCCGAAAATTCATTTTCCTTGTTATAGAAACAAGGTACACCATCCGGCTGGTCAGGCGTAGAAATTACAGTTTGTCCATCTGATTTTACTGTAAACGGCAATATGCTTTTATTCCCTTTGGCATCAGTGACAATATATTTAAGCTCATGCACCTGCTGATCCTTCAACTCAATTCTGCCGTTATTAACCAGGTTACTATAAATCTGCAGCGGATTTCCAGGGTCAGTGAAACTTTTCTGGATACTTCTTCTGGAGGTTATCAGTGCCGGATAATCAACATGTGAATTAATCGCCTTGCTGTTTTCGAAAGCAAACTTTTCTAAAGAGGAAGTATAAATGGTTTTCCCGTCCACTTCCAGTTCAATAGAATATACGCCGTTAATTCCTGAAGCACCGTTATGTCTGTCTGTAGTAGTAATGCCAAATCCGGTTTCTCCACTGATGATAAGCGGCCCGGCTTTGCCCAAAGTATATTTTCCTGCTGCGCCGGTAACCGGGATCAGTGTTTTCGGGGTATACTCATTAAAAGGTTTTTTATTCAGCTTATATTGATACAATGCATAAATAACCGGTGGGATATTGTCTGGTATCTGAATACCGAACAGTTGCGGGTTAATCGTATTCTCTGTTTTGGAATCCCTGATTTCAAAATGAAGATGGGGACCACCAGAGCTTCCGCGGTTTCCTGAATAGGCAATTACATCGCCTTTATGTACCGGAAACAGGTCTGCAGCAGGAAATTCATCCAGTTCAAATGTTTTCTTCTGATATTCCAGAGTCTTTACCGCTTCAGCAATTTTGGGTGCAAAGCGGGATAAGTGACCATAAACAGAAGTATATCCGTTAGGATGAACTATATATAAAGCCAGGCCAAAGCCACTGTTCTGAACACGCATTCTGGAAACATAGCCATCGGCGATGGCGTGTACCGGATAACCTTCACGCTGATTGGTACGAAAATCTATTCCTGAATGAAAATGATTGCCTCTGAGCTCTCCGAATGAGCCTGCCAGTGCCGGAGGAACAATATCCAGTGGCGGACGGAAATCGACCAGCGGATACTTATTATTACTAAAAATCTGTTGAGCCTGAGTACTGATTGCAAATACAAAAAGAAGAAACAGGAAAATACTTTTTTTGATCATCAAACTTATTTTATATCAAAATTCAGGAATTGTTCTTCACCTATCCATGCTTCCAGTTTATCACCCTGATGAACCTGACCAACACCTTCTGGTGTTCCGGTAAAAATCAGATCACCTTTTTTCAACGTAATGTATTGCGAAACGAAAGAAATGATTTTTTCAAAGGAGAACAGGATATTTTTAGTGTTTCCGTTCTGGCAGGTTTCTCCGTTTATTTTGAGTTCAAATTGTAAATCGTTCAGATCAGCTATCTGGGTTTTAGGAATAAAATGGCTTACTGCAGCTGAATTGTCAAAGGCCTTGGCCAGTTCCCAGGGTAATCCTTTCTCTTTAAGTGAAGACTGCAGATCACGCGCGGTAAAATCTATACCTAAACCAATTTCATCAAAATAACCGGAAGCGAATTTTTCTGCAATATGTTTTCCTTCTTTATTGATTTTAAGCACAACTTCCAGTTCATAATGAATGTCTGAAGAGAAATCTGGAAGGTAAAAAGGTTTATTGTCTTTAAGCACAGCCGTTTCTGGCTTCATGAAAATTACAGGACTTGATGGGAGAGGGTTATTTAATTCTTTAGCATGTGCAGCGTAGTTACGGCCAATAGCAATTATCTTCATAATAATAGGTATAAAAAAATAGTCTTTTATGTTAACATGCAGAGTGCATGATGCGTAAAAGTAAATTATATCCTGTAAAAAAAAGATTAAGAAGGAAATTAAAGCAGGATCTTAAAGAATAGAAATGCGTTTTACCACTGTTTCTGAACCTGCAACAAAACGAAGGAAATAGATTCCGCTGTTCAGACGGTTTGGAATAGTAAAGGTCTTGGTTTGTTCACCGGCAGATAAACGTTCGTTGGATAAGGTTACAACTTCGTTACCCAGCAGATCCATGATTTTAATAGACAGATTAGACTCCCGTTCCAGACGTATAGTCAGATTAATCTGATCATCAACCGGATTTGGATAAACTTTAAGTACGGTAAGAATTTTATCGGGTCTGCCACTACCTGATCTGCCATGGGAAAGCAGACTGTTATTTGGCGTTAGTGATGAACCCGGTAAATAACTTGGTTTGTACGAAGGGACATCACCTCTGATCTGAGGAGTCCTGACAATTCTTTTGTATTTGGAATTGACATTGATACTGTCACCTCGCTGAGCAAAAACTGTACTTCCACAGCATACACTGATGCAAAAAATGCAAATTATGTAAAGGCGTGAGATCGTTTTAGTTTTTGTATTCATCTATTGCAACAAAAGTAATGAATAATTCTACAGAATAATTAAAGTTTTTTTTGTTCTGGACAATATTTAACACATTTTAACAGTTGTCAATTTTGAAAAGTTGTCTTAGTGTATTTTATACGCAGATTTTGCAATTTAAAGGTGATCTTTTTTTTTAGATTTTTAATTTCTTCCTCTAAATTATCTATCCTGTTAACTGATTTCTTTAACTCTTCATTTTCTTTTTTCAGGTCAATCAGATGAAGGGTTAACTCCTCAATTTTCTTAAGCAGTTTAGTGTTCATATCTCCTATATTCTGCCCGTTTTCGGCTATTTCTTTAGCTGACGGGATTTCAGGAAGATGTTTGTTGACTTTTACATAGGCTTCAATATTTGCCAGAGACATCGGGGTATAGTCATTTTCAAATACATAATCCGGCCAGTTTGTAGCTTCTACTTTTATTTCCCGGGCACGGATTCCACCAAAAACTCTGCTGGCCGTCAGCTCTGACATCATTTCCCATTTCCCATTTGGCGATTCCGTTAGCCGTCCAGATTACATCACTTGAACGGTTTCCTGTCACAGCAGCATTGTCAAGAATTAAAGCATTTCTGGATCCGGTTAATTTATTAGATGCTCCCCTGATATGGAATGGACCAGCAGGATCGATTGTGCCAACTCCGGCGTTTCCTTCTGTGCCGAATTTATTGGTTTGAGCAAAAGATAACTGGCAGGCGAATGTTAAAATCAGAAGCGTTAAAGATGATTTCATAAAAATTCTAAATTATATCGCGAAACTACATTATATAAACAGGATAATAATGCTGTTTTTATACATAAGCATAAATAAATATGACATAGTGTTGCGTTTTCGGTAATTGTTTTTATAATTTACGGGTTGTAATCCGGAAGGCAAATACCTCTGTCCGGTGAGCAGTGAAAATCAACCAACTATACCAAATTTCTATGAAAAAAACATGTTTACTATTATTCCTGTGCATGATTGCCGGGACGCTTACCCTGCACGCCCAATGGTCAGTCGGCCTTGAGGCAGGTTACAACAAAAACTACATCTTTACCAATACCGGCTTTCGGGCCTTTACAGCGTATAAACCTATGGAAGGTTTTAACATTGGTATTCCGGTAAAATACACGCTGAATAACTGGTTTGCGGTACAGGCTGATCCTCAGTTTATCCGTAAAAGTTATAAAATGGAACGTTCGGGTTTTTTTGAGGGAGTTTATCAGAAAAACACGAACAATTATATCCAGTTACCTTTGATGGCGCACTTTATTTTTGGTGGTCAGAAAATAAAAGGCTTTTTTAATCTGGGTGGATATGCCGGTTACTGGTCGTCATCGCACATTAAAGGAACACAACTGGATCCTTTTTCAAAATCAAATGAGCTTCCGGATGATTTTCAGTCTAAAAGACTGCTGGATTTTGAACCAGGATATAATTATGATGAAAAGTATGAATTTGATAAACGTAAAGATCGCAGAATTGAACTCGGCTTACTTGCAGGAGCTGGTGTGAGTTATCAGCTTAAACCCCGTTATGAATTATTTGCAGAAGGCAGATACTACAGGGCACTGACAGATCAGCAGAAAAGCTATATGCTTAATCAGATTCCGCGTTATAACGACACCTTTACTATACAGGTGGGGTGCATGTATCGTTTAGGCAAATAAGCCCTATCTTAATTTATTTATCATTATTACAACCTTATGAAATCGACCTATCTTTTCTTATATAAAAATATGTTCCAGGTTATCCTGGGTATTTTAATCATTGGCACAACTGCTTCTTGCCGTAAAGAGCTGCCACAAGTCAATCAGCCAGAACGTTATATTTCCGGTAATTTTAGCGAGGCTTTTGAGGCTTATTGGAATGGGATGAACAATAATTATATCTTCTGGGATATAGACCCGACCAACTGGGATGAGGTATACAAAAAGTATCAGCCATTATTTGCCAAAATGAATATCAATGATTCTACGGATGTGAGAAAGTCTTATACCTATTTTAAGGAAATGACCTCACAACTGGTTGATTCGCATTATGCCTTACAGATCAATAGTAAATATGTGAAAGATTCTGCAACTTACATCAGTCCATCTGGTTTAAGGCATCAGAAACAGCCGGACTATCACGGTAATATCAATCCTAATTTCTTTTACAGTACTATTCCTCCAAAATATCTTGATCCGGGTTTTGTGAAAGGTTTTGTTAACTTTTCTGATGGAAGTCAGTTCTTCGCGATAGCCGGAAAGATTAAAAACAATATTCTTTATCTCCACTTTAACAGTTTCAGGGTTAATTCCGTTTTGAATGGTACAACTCCGAATAATGCTCAAAAAGCATTAAAGTATTATTTTGATCAGTTGAAAAATACGCCAAATCTTAAAGGACTGATCCTGGATGTAAGAAGTAACGGTGGTGGTGCACTGGCAGATCTGGACGTACTTGTCGGTGCTCTTACAGATAAAGCTTATGTGATTGGTGCTACCAGATCAAAAGGCGGAATGGGCAGGTTGGACTATACACCATGGGTACCAGCTTCCGTGCATCCTGCTAAAGATGCTAAAGCATTTACTGCACCGATAGTTGTCCTTGCAGATCTGAATTCAGTAAGTATGGCAGAGATGACTACTATGGCATTAAAAGCATTACCGACCAATAACGCAACCTTTGTTGGAGAACGTACCTGGGGTGGGAATGGGCCATTGTTAAGTAACGATGATTTTTACAACGGCGGGCAGTTTAAAACAGATTTCATGAGTCTGGTTTATACCTCAACACTGATGATGCGTTATAAAGATGGTAAAGTTTACGAAGGACTTGGTTTTCCGCCTGATGTAGAAGTGAAATATAACAAAGCAGCATTAGACGCAGGAACGGATCCGCAACTGGAAAAAGCGATCAGTCTGATCCCTCAGTAAGCTATAATACACAATCAATAATTCCCGGCCGTCCTCTGTTTTCAGGAAAACAGAGGACGGCTTTTTTTATTCTTTTGGCAGGCTTTCATTGCAGGAGGGCAAATGGTCAATAAAGAATAAGAAGTCATCTGGTTTCTAATGAGCCTATCCCTGCACATCATATCCGCTATATACTGGTTAATATTGAAGCGGGGTTGATACGGGGTTGATACGGTGTTGAAACGCCTCGACCCGTATCAACACCGTATCAACCCCGCTTCAATACCGTATTAAACTATAACAAAGTATAAAGGAGGTATATTGTAATTATATTGTTGTACTAATGGAATTATATATCTATATTGTTAATATGATATAGTTAATATAAAATATAAATTATGGCAACATTTTCAGGAGGATTAAATGATGGCTTTAGAGGCAGGGTGGGAAATACAGTAACTTATATGCTAAATGGAAAGCTCGTCAAGAGAACAATTGGTTTGCGTACAGATAAACCAACAGTTCCGGTATTACAGAGCAGACAGGTTACTGCGTTGATTACAGCTTTCCTTAAACCCGTTAAAGAGTTTATTACTATTGGATTTGAACTGGCAGGAAGAGTTAATTTAAAAAATTATTATAATATAGCCAGCTCGTATAACAGGGTAAATGCAATCTCTGGTATTTATCCTGAACAGCAAATAGATTTTGCAAAAGTTTTATTTAGTCAGGGGCAAATGCCGCTTACGCCAAACGTTTTTGTAAGCAGAACAGAGAATGGTTTAACCTTTAACTGGGACGTGAATTTTACTGCTGCTGGTATAAAGGGAAATGATCAGGTTATGCTGATGGCTTATGATCCAAAGCGTCGGGGTACTGTATTTCAATTAAATGCTGGCAGAAGAAACGAAGGGATAGCACATTTATCAATGAGGAAAAGGAAAAAACCGTTGTTGCTCGAAACTTACATTTCATTTATCTCTGAAAACCGGAAATGTGTTTCGAATAGTATTTATACGGGGCAGGTTATCTGGTAGCAGAATTAAGTTTATTTCAGGCATTTTATAATTTATTTAAATTAATCAATATGGCAATATTAAAACAGGGTTCACTAGGAATATTTACCGGGAAAATCGGCGCATTGGTAATTACCAAGTGGAAAGATAAATATGTGGGTAAAAGTAAGCCAAAGCCTTCTGCAAAGAAGGCCAGTGCTTTGCAACTTAGTCAGCGGACAAAGATCAGGCTGGCTGGTAAATTTATGCGGAGGTTTAAGTCTGTTGTAAGTTTTAGTTTTCAGAAGGTACCAAAAAACATGACCGCTATGAATTATGCCATGTGGTATAACCTGCGTGATGCAATTAGTGGGGAGTATCCGGATTTTACTATGGATTATGCAAAGGTAAGATTGAGTGAACCGGCGGATTATGCAACTGAAATTGATAACGGATATAATGTTGCAGTTACAGTGTCAGGAGCAAGAATAAGTGTTGCCTGGGAGGCGGATGAGCTACCTGATAACGACGAAACAAAAGCTACGGACAGAGCGTATTTCTTTTGCTTTCATCCTGAGAAAAATAGATTTGTTTCTCTGGAGAGTTCGCAAAGAAGTGATTTAAAGATCGATCTTAATTTACCGGACTTATTTGCCGGCGAGGTACATATGTGGCTTTTCTTTGCATCTGATAATCTGAAATATGTGTCGCAGACAGAGTATTTGGGTGAGTTTGTGATCGGTTTTTAATTGTTGGATGAAAAATTTAAAGCGGGTGAGGCGAAACAAAGGATTATTTCTTATCTCTATTGCTCATCATTCGACGAAAATTGAGGGTTCAATTTTAACGGAACTTGAAACACGAGTTTTATTAGAGGATGGACTGACACCTGGTAACAAAGCCTTGAATGATAGCCTTATGGTTACTGATCATTATGCCGCATTACAATTTGCACTAAAAGAAGCAAGAGCAAAACGGCCTTTATCGGTTGAGTTGCTGCAAGAAATAAATTCCCTCGTTATCAGAAATACCGGAAGTGTATATAATACGATGCCAGGTACAGTTGATGCCCGTGATGGAGAATTTCGAAAAGGTAACGTTGTTGGCGGAGATATGTACTTCCCTAACTATGATAAAGTTGTTTCGCTGGTTAACGATATGGTAGAGAAGATAAAAAGGTTAATGAAGAAGTCGTTAAAACTGGTTGATCAGATAAATCTTTCTTTTGATACACATTTTAATCTTGTAAATATTCACCCCTGGTATGATGGGAATGGCCGGACCTCAAGACTGATGATGAACTATGTACAGGCATTTTATGATCTGCCTCTTGCAATTGTGCACAATGAAAGTAAACCTAAATATATTACTGCCCTGAATGAATCTTTGGACAAAGATGATATTAAGATTTTTCGGGAGTTTATGGGAAAGGAATATGAACAGCTGTTAAAGGTGGAAATCAAAAAAATTGAAGACATGGACAAGCCAAAACGAGGTAAAGGTTTTACTTTGATGTTTTGAAATGGGATTTAAGTTTTACCTCAAGTCCCATTTGCACAGTATTTCTTAATATTGTCTGAAAAATAAACGCATCACCTGATCATTTCCGAAGACAGTTTTTTATCAACATGTCTGCACTTTGTTCTTTGTAATTATAGGACAATGACAACTATCCTTTAAAAGAATTTCTAAAAATTATGAGTTAGATAAACGTAATTACCAGCTTGTGAATGCAGTTCTTACCCATTTGTCTGTGTCAGTACACCAGTATAGGTAGCCACCTGCCAAACGTACTTCGTTTTTAACTCCGGTGGCTGTTGCAGAAGCGGGGGCGACAATCCCTGTGCCTCTTAATACAGCGACTCTATCTAACATCAATTTAGTGACATAACTGTATGCAGTTTTATTTGCTGAATAATCTTCGATCTCTTCCAGTCCTTTAGCAACAGAATAGTAATCCTGGACAAGTAATCCTCTTTCAGTTAATGCCAGCCCTCTTTGCTGCCCCGCAGGGCTGGATAATGACATTGATACACTAGTTGGAAATACTTGTATTGTACCATACTGATTTGTTGAGCTATTATTATAAAACATCCAGGAACCATACTCACCACTTGTATAAAAATTACCCGTTGCCGTACGACCCGTTTGTTTAACAGTTAACGCTCCGGTTATATTTTGATCAGCTATAAAGTTATTAGTCTGGTTTAAATTCGCTTTCAGATCTAATCCCCGTACAATCGGTGAATCTGCAGTACCTTCAAGGTCACCAGAAAGCCTTATTTTGCCTTGAGTAAAAATAGTGGCAGAAGGAACTGTAGCGGGATCGCCTTTAGGTCCGGGTGTTAAAGAAATTGAACTTATGAGATGATCTACCTCTGATTTGGTGTAAAAATTACTTAAATCGGCTGGACTGGCATCTTTCCAGGTGTCTGTGATCGGATTGTAAATGCGTAATTTTTGTAAAGTAGTATTGTAAACTAGTTTAGCTGTATTTGCTCCTGCTATACTGGCATTTAAATCATCCGTTGATGAAGTTGGAATACCCAGACGTTTGATAACTGATAAATATGCGTCGCTTTGAGTAAAAGAAGCGTCCGATCTTGTTTTTAATACCGGAGAGATTTGTGCAAATGCCGTTAAATTATTTAACAGTATCGCCATAAATAGTAATTGTTTCATTTTTGTGTGTTTTAGTTGATGAATATTTTTGTGTCCAGCCCATCCAGATCCCATTCAATGGATTCGGTAGAACCGTCAGGGTTGTATACCATTCTGTAGTCAGAAACAGGCTTCCAGACCTGGGTTTCGGGTACTTTTACCTGTGCCGATGACCGGGCGACAGTTCCGTATTTTTGCTGAAACTCTTCTGTCCAGTTTATCCGGTAGACCTGCTGTCCGCTGATCAGTATAGGATCTTCGCGTTCTATAAGGTCCTGTAACCTGTTAATGTCCGCGGTGTAATCTTTAAGTGCTGCCAGTTTTTGCTTTTCCGGAGTGGAAAAATCATTGCTGGATAAATCTTTCCCCTCTTGTTTATCTACTTTGTTCTGGATATTGTGGGCATAAGGATCGGTTAGGTGGGCAGTAAATGCTTCTGCATCAGCTTTCTGATCGAACCTTTTATCCAGATTTTCAATGGAGCTTGTGGGGATGGTATCATCCTTATGCCAGAAAGAATCCCATGTATCCCAGAACTGTGCCTGAGTAGGTTTTAAACCAGTCCTAAACCAGTTTTTTATCGTGTTTAAAATTTGCTTTGCCATGATTAATTTTTAGAGTGTATTGATTACCGGATCCAGGTTTTCTGATTGGCAAAACTGTAGGAATTTGTTTATTTAAAAAAACATTAAATCAATCATTGTCAGTTTTTTAGCTGTTTTTGTGTGGGTTTTATACAGGCATTGATGTTCAGATTTACTGACCCGGAACCGGGTCATCAGCAATATGTGTTACCTTACTAATTTCTATAATCGTAATTCGATCTAAAAAAGAAACCCGTCTCCTGATCATTTCAGAGGACGGGTTTCTTTTTTAGTCTCAGCGCTGTTAATCCACACTATTCTTCACATTCAGCTTGCTATGGTGAAAACCATACAGGAAATAAACGACCAGCCCGATAACCAGCCAGATGCCAAATCCTATCCAGTTGGATATACCCAGTTCACACATCATATAAAGACAGCTCATTAATCCCAGTACAGGGATCAGAGATAAGTTTTTGGTGATACAGTAATAAGTAATTACTAAACACATGACAAAAAAGATCCACATTGGGATTTTATGTTTAAATAAAGCCCAGCCGCTTTCAAATTTCTTGTCAGCACTGATCGTACTTCTATCTATAAAGCTCTGATATTGTTCTGTGGTCAGGCCGTTCAGATAAGCTTCAGCATCAATATTCTTTTCTACCACATTTAATAATTTCTGCTCTGCTTTAATCTCCGTCTGGATAGTAGCCAGTTCAGTTTTATTCAGTGAAGTCAGTAAACTTATCGGATCATGTACTTTAGTTTTATTGGTGATAAATTCCGTCGTCTCTGTCTTGAAGAACACAAAGCCAGAAATGATCACACCAATGAATACTACAGGAATAATAAATTTTGAATTCACATAAGGAGTTCTGAATTTACCTCTCTGGATATCAGGTTTGTTTTGTAAAACCAATACTCCGGCACATACCAGTACAAAAGCGAATAAAGTACCAATCGAACATAAATCTGTAACGATAGTCAGGTTCATAAACAAAGAAGGAACGGCAACGACAAAACCAACTACAATAGTTGCAAATGAAGGTGTCTTATAAACCGGGTGGATTTTAGAAAATCTTTTGGGTAATAGCCCGTCGCGGCTCATGCTCATCCAGATTCTGGGTTGTCCCATTTGAAAAACAAGCAATACACTGGCCATAGCAAATACTGCACTGACAGCAATGATTCCGCTCATCAGTTTCAGGTTGATATGATCAAATACAAAAGCCAGCGGATCACCCACTGCAAGCAGGTCATATCTTACAATCCCGGTTAAAACCAGTGCAATAGCTACGTAAAGGATAGTACAGATAATAATTGCCCACATCATCCCTCTTGGTAGATCTCTCTGCGGGTTTTTACACTCTTCAGCAGTGGTAGAAATAGCATCAAAGCCTATATAAGCAAAGAATACAGCCGAAACACCTTTGAGAATACCAGAAACACCATTAGGTGCAAAAGGATTCCAGTTTTGAACATCAATATAGAATATACCTACAGAAAGAACCAGTAAGATTACAGCCAGTTTTACAATGACCATGGCGTTACTGGCATTTTTAGACTCTTTCATTCCTCTGTAAACCAGCCAGGTTATCAGGATGATAATACCTAAAGCAGGTAAGTCAGCGACGATATGGAAACCACCAATGGTAGGAGCTGTAGTCCAGGCGTTATTCGCAATGCGGGTTGCATCATCCAGGTTAGCAAAGCTCTTGCCTGCATTTAATAAAGCTTCAGCATGTTTATGCCCGTTAAATGCTGTCAGATAATCCATCGTCATCCAGTCGGGCAGATTGATACCTTTGATGCCTAATGCGGGGATCTGAATGGAGGAGAGCAGTCCCGTAAAATAATCAGACCAGGAGATGGCTACAGTAATATTACCAATAGCATACTCCATAATGAGCGACCACCCGATAATCCAGGCCACCAGTTCTCCAAAAGCAACATAAGAATAAGTATATGCACTCCCCGAAACAGGAACCATAGAAGCAAACTCTGCATAGGCAAATGCTGCAAAACTACAGGCTACAGCGGTGAAAATAAATAAGAAAATTACCGCAGGACCTCCGTCGGCACTTGCTTTTCCAATTGTACTGAAAATCCCGGCACCGATAATTGCGGCAATTCCGAATGCAGTCAGGTCTCTTACACCGAGTGTTTTATTTAAAGATGCGCCATGATCACCATAGCCCTTTTCGGCATCTTCTAGTATTTTAGTGATAGACTTTTTTCTGAAAAGATTTTCAAACATAATGAGCTATTCGGTTAGATTATTTCGCTGAAAGTATAAAAAATATTATAAAACTAATCTAATTTGTCCAATTCATCTTTTACAAATGAAGCCAGCTCTTTTATATAACTGCTGCTAAAGTCAAATTTAATACCAGCAGTTTCGTAGATCTCGTTCATCGGTTTGGTATAGCCAAGTGCCAATGCATCAAGATATTGCTGTAAAGCTTTCTCCGGATTCTCTTTGTAGTTTTTCCAGATCGCAATAGCTCCTAATTGTGCAATCGCATATTCTATATAATAAAAAGGAACCTGGAAAAGATGCAGCTGTTTTTGCCAGATATTTCCGAACTCCTGTTCCAGACCTTCCCAGTTTGAAAAACCTGAACCAAATCTTTCATAGATCTGTTTGAAGGCAACCTCTCTGTCAGCGGCATTATGTGTCGGGTTGGTATAAATCCAGTGCTGGAACTGATCAATTACAGCTACCCATGGCAAAGTTTTCAATACATCCTGTAATTGTTCTTTTTTTGCACGGATGAGGTCAGCTGGATTATCAAAATAAATATCCCATTTATCCATAGAAATCAATTCCATACTCATAGAGGCCAGTTCAGCAACTTCCGAAGGGCAGTGTTTGAAGTCATTAAGCTCCAGATCTGCAGTCAGAAAAGTATGCACTGCATGTCCGCCTTCATGAACCATCGTGGTCAGATCTCTTAATGAACCTGCCGAGTTCATGAAAATAAACGGAGCACCTGTTTCTGCCAGCGGATAATTATATCCCCCCGGTGCTTTACCTTTTCTGCTTTCTACATCAAACAGGTTATTTGCTTTCATAATAGAAAGCATCTGGCCTAATTTAGGATCAATTGCAGTAAAGGCAGCTATGGTTTTTTCAATCAGCTCCTGGCCATCTTTGAATGGTTTTAAAGCTGCTTTACCCGAAGTACTTACTTCCATATCCCATGGCTTCAATACTTCAAGACCCAGTAATTCTGCTCTTTTCTCTGCCTGTTCTTTTAAAATAGGAACAATCTCTTTTTCGATAGCCTCATGGAAAGCATAACAGTCTTTTGGACTATAGTCAAATCTGCCCAGCGCCTGGAACATATAATCCCTGTAGTTTTCGAATCCTGCATTCAGTGCAACCTGATGACGCATGGCAACTAATTCATCAAATACAATGTTCAGTGCATCCTTGTCTACCAGGCGACGTTGTTGTATCGATTCCCAGGCCTGCTGACGCACAGCTCTGTCTACATCTTTAGTGAGTACGCCTGCCTGTTCCAGTGTATATTCCTGATCATTAATGACCACGCTCATGGCACCGGTGATAGCCTGATATTTTTGTTGAGTGATTTGCTGTCTGGTAAACAATTCAACGTTTTCCTCTCTGTAAATCTCCAGGGCTTTTTTGATCGCTCTTAAATAAACAAAGTATTTAGTCTGATCCAGCTGATCTGTAAAAGGACTGTCAACCAGTTTCTGATTCAGCAGGTTTGCAACAGGGGAGATCTTTGGTTCAATCTCGGTTGCGAAATACTGAAAGCTGGTAACCAGTTCTTCATTGGCTGTATCACAACTCATTTTAATATATCTCCAGGCAAAATCTTCTTCCAGTGCCGCCTCAAGCTCACTTTTGTCTCTGAGCCATTTTTCCAGCTCTGTAACGCTGGTAATTTTTCTGTCCAGCAGTTCATCCAGGACAGGAGAAAGATTTTCCCATTTGATTTCAAGATCCTGAGGAATATAGGTTCTGGTTTTCTTTGGTATAATAAGATTGATCATCGGTCTAGAATTTGAATATTGTTCTTAAAAAAGCATCCAGCAAAAAGCAGGCTGCAAAAATCACTGAGGCTAATCCGTTAGTGGTGGCAAATGCTTTGTTCACTTTACTGATATCATTTGGTTTGACCAGCAGGTGCTGATAAATCAGCATCGAACAAAAGAAAGTCACACCCAGGTAGTAGGCCCAGCTGAAAGTAGAAAATACGATGGGTAAGATGACACAGATGGCAGACAGGACATGCAAAAATTCAGATAACCTGAGTGCTTTTTTCCTGCCGATAGCAGAAGGAATAGAATGCAGATTTTCACCTTTATCAAACTCTTCATCCTGCAGGGCATAAATAATATCAAAGCCGCTTACCCAGAACAGGACGGCAAATGAATACAATACCGGCACCAGGGCGAAAGATCCTGTTACTGCAATATATGCACCGATAGGAGCAAGTGATAAACCCAGACCCAGTACCAGATGGCATAAAGCTGTAAATCTTTTGGTATAGCTGTAAAACAGGACAACAAACAGGGCGACAGGGGAAAGGTATAAACATAACCTGTTAATGAAAGCTGTGGTGATAATGAAAAGCACACAGTTGACGATAACAAATATCAGCGCTTCGTTTGCAGAAACCTTTCCGGCCGGGATGTCCCGCATATTGGTACGTGGATTCTTCGCATCAATATCTCTGTCCAGATACCTGTTAAAAGCCATGGCAGAGTTCCTGGCAAAGACCATACAAAGGAGTACTAATAACAAAATCACCCAGTTGAAAGGGTGATCTGTAGTGGTAACTCCTAAAAAGAAACCAATCATCGCAAATGGTAATGCGAAAACTGAATGTGCAAAAAGCACGAGTGAAAAATACTTCTTCATTTAAAGGTGCTGTTATTAATCTTCGTCAGGCGTCAGGATCGGCATTGCAAAATCAAGATTGGTCTGCTCTATAAAATTAAGGATCTCATCTCTTCCTACCAGTTTTTCTGCCGAAGTAGAGAAGATTGGCGGAATCTCTTCAAACCAGCCTGAAAGTTCTTTTTTGAAAAGAGCGATATTCTGATTGGTTTTAGTTACAGACTGTTTATCTGCCTTGGTGAATGCCAGAACGAAAGGGATTTGTATCTCACCCATCCAGCAGCAAAACTCAATATCTATCTTTTGCGGCGGAAGGCGGCTGTCAATTAAAACGAATACACATTGTAAACTTTCTCTCTTGGTAATGTAGTTGCGGATAAATTTCTCCCAGCTTTCACGGCTGTTTTTAGAAACTTTCGCATAACCATAACCCGGTAAATCGACGATATACCACTTTTCATTAACCAAAAAATGGTTGATTAATTGTGTTTTTCCTGGTTTTTGGGACGTTTTTGCCAATCCGTGCTGGTTAACCAGCATATTAATCAGGGATGACTTTCCTACGTTAGAGCGGCCAATAAAAGCATATTCGGGCATGTTGGCTACTGGCAGTGCCGATATCTTGGTATTACTGCAAATAAATGTTGCTGATTTTATAATCATTTGACAAAGGTAGAAAATTAGTTTTCAACAATACTTATCTTTGCTGCACACCATGAACGAAAAAATAACTCCATACCAATCCGCTACGATCACAAAAAAGGAACAGGTAACCACAATGTTTGATAACATTGCCGGAACTTATGACTTCCTGAATCATTTTCTTTCTGCAGGAATAGACATCCTATGGCGTAAAAAGGCCATTCGTGAATTGTCGGCATTAAAACCACAGCATATTCTGGATGTAGCCACAGGAACAGGTGACTTTGCTTTTGAGGCTATCAAAATACTTCATCCTAAAAAAATAACAGGCGTAGATATTTCTGCCGGAATGCTTGAAGTGGCCCGGAAAAAGATAACAGAACGTAATTTACAGGATGTTTTTAGTGTGGAAATCGGAGATTCAGAAGGTCTTAAATTTGAAGACAATCATTTTGATGCGATTACTGTTGCATTTGGTGTAAGAAATTACCAGAATCTTGAACAGGGTTTAGCCGACATGCTGCGGGTATTAAAACCAGGTGGAAAGGTGGTGATCCTGGAATTCTCCAAACCGACCATGTTCCCGGTTAAACAGCTGTATAATTTTTATTTTAAATACGTATTGCCGGTATTTGGAAAGATATTTTCAAAGGATGCCAGGGCATATACTTATCTGAATGAATCAGCAGTTGCATTTCCCGATGGAAAATCTTTTATTGCAGTAATGGATAAGGTAGGTTATCAGACTACAAAACACAGGCCGCTGACATTTGGTATCAGCACAATATATACCGGAATAAAAGGTTAATACATTCAGATGAAATTAAAACTAAGCCTTTTGGCGCTTCTTCTTTTACCATTTGCTGCTGTCCGGGCTCAGAACTGGGGCGGTGGGGTAGATGATGAGTTAGTCCATTTTGGCTTTACTTTCCAGTATACAGGTGCTACTTATAAGGTTAAGAAAAAAGCAAACTGGAGAGACCCTTATGTGTCCAATACAGGAAGGGGGACGATTACAGATTCACTGAATGCAATGTATGGCAAATCATCTCCGGGTTTCGGAATTGGTTTTGTAGTGAATGGCAGAATCAGTAATCATATAGATCTGAGACTGACGCCTACACTGGTGTTTACAGACAGGCTGATGGAGTATGAATATTCTACTGCCAGGATACCGGCATACAATCCGGTATTTAATAGTGTGGAGAAGAAAGTGGTAGCCACAATGGTGGAATTCCCGCTGGGCATCAAGATCAAATCCAACAGAAGAAATAACTTCAGGGCTTATATGTTATATGGAGCAAAATATTCTATGGATATTGCATCCAAGAAAAAGACAGATGATTCTGATAAGGACGAAGAGTATAAATTGCTTAAAAACCGGAAGAGCTATTTTTCTGCTGAAGCAGCATTTGGGATGGATTTATACTTCGAATATTTCAAAATGTCTCCTGAAATCAAATTGTCTTATTCACTAAATGATATTTTGGACAGGAAAGAAGTAAATCCGTTCAATAACCCAATAGATAAATTAATGTTGCGTCATGTGACATTCAGTTTATTTTTTGAGTGATGCACCACAGGTGAAATTTAATAGCTTTGTCTGGAAGGACCTCTATAGCTCCTGCTCAGGATAGAATAATTGAATACTGCATCCTGAGCTTCATCACAGATAAAAAATAGATAAGCTAATGAAAACTGCATTAATTACAGGCGCAACTTCGGGTATAGGAAAATCATGTGCACATTTATTTGCACAGCAGGGATATCAGCTGGTTCTGGTAGCCAGAAGAGAAGATAAACTGAATGAAATTGCCAGACATCTGGCGGATAAATATGCAATTGAGGTTAAAACCCTGATCGCGGATGTAAGAAATAATGCTGTTTTAACAGCTGTGCTGGAAGGATTGCCACAGCAATGGAAACAGATAGATGTACTGATCAATAATGCAGGTTTAAGCCAGGGACTGGATCCGATAGATAAAGGAGACACAACTGACTGGGATACCATGATTGATACGAATGTAAAGGGACTACTTTATGTCACTAAAATTGTTTCAGGCTGGATGATCTCTGCTAAAAAAGGTCATATCATTAATATAGGCTCCATTGCCGGTAAAGAGGTTTATCCGAACGGCAATGTTTATTGTGCGACAAAACATGCAGTTGATGCCCTAAATAAAGGAATGCGTATGGACCTGCTTCCACATGGAATCAAGGTAACTGCGATTAATCCCGGAATGGTGGAAACGGAATTTTCAGTGGTCCGTTTTAAAGGAGATGAAGACAAAGCTAAAAAGGTTTACGAAGGACTGGAGCCTTTGCTTGCACAGGATATAGCAGATGCGATATGGTTTGCAGTAAGCCGCCCTGCGCATGTAAACATTAACGATATGCTGATTATGCCTGCTGCACAGGCTTCCGCAACACTGGTAAATAGAAAATAGAATAAAATTAAAAGAATATGGTATCAACAATTATAGATCAGGAAATAAAAAAAGCAATGTTAGCTAAAGATCAGGCTGCATTGAGAGGATTACGTGCAATTAAAGCTGCTTTATTGGTGGCAAGAACTGAAAAAGGGTCTGCAGAAGAAATTACTGAAGATGCAGAAATGAAAATCCTTCAGCGCCTGATTAAGCAAAGAAAAGAATCATCAGATATTTACAAACAACAAGGCAGAGAAGATCTGGCTGTGATTGAAGATGAAGAAATTGAAGTGATCAGCAAATTCATGCCACAGCAATTAAGTAAAGAAGAGGTGGAAGCACTGATCGCTAAACTGATTCAGGATACAGGTGCAAGCTCAGTGAAAGATATGGGGCGTGTGATGGGATTGGCAAATAAAGAACTGGCAGGTAAGGCAGACGGCAAATTGATAGCTGAAATTGTTAAAAATCAATTGGCATAAATTGTGTTAGAGGCTATCTGAAAATATTTTTTTTAAAATTAACAGTTTTTTTTGTTTAAAATTAAATCAGGCGACTAACTTAGTAGCGTATCTTAAAGAAGCAATGATGAACCGGACACCATTGTGGTAATTTTACTCCGGGAAACATTTACAGAAATATATAACATATACATGAAATACGAAGTAATAGAAGAGGATGGGTTTAAGTATATAGAGGCTGGAAAAGGCGAGACCCTGGTATTACTTCATGGTTTGATGGGAGAGTTGAGCAACTGGGAGCCGGTTATTGATCATTTCAAAGATAAGTACCGTATACTAGTGCCGATTTTACCTATATACGAATTACCAATTCTTACATTGGGTGTTAAAAGTTTAGCCAAGTATATTCATAAATTTATTAAGTTTAAAAAACTTGGTCAGGTAGTTCTTATCGGTAATTCATTAGGCGGACACCTTGGTCTTGTGGTTACAGCAGGACATCAGGAAAGTGTTAAGGCGTTGGTGCTGACGGGTAGTTCCGGTTTGTACGAAAATGCATTTGGAGGCACTTTCCCAAGAAGAGAAAGCTATGATTATATCCGTGAAAAAGTAGAATTTACCTTTTATGATCCTGCTATCGCTACTAAAGAAATGGTAGATGAGATTTATAAAACGGTAAATGAACGTTCAAGAGTTATTCGTATTCTGGCGCTGGCAAAATCGGCTATCCGTCATAATATGGCTAAAGAACTGAGCAAAATAACTATCCCTGTATCTTTGATCTGGGGTAAAAATGATCAGGTAACTCCACCGGATGTAGCTGAAGAATTTCATCAGCTGCTGCCTAATTCAGAGTTGAACTGGGTTGATAAATGCGGGCATGTACCGATGATGGAGCATCCTGAGATATTTAACAATTATCTGAATAAGTTTTTAGATAGAATTTTATTAAAATAGACATGTTTGCATCTGAACTCATATCTCACTCAATTCCACCGTTACAGACTACTGAAACGGTGCATGTTGCGTTGGATAGAATGGCAGAGTTCAAACTGAATCATTTACCGGTTTTAAATAATGGATCTTTTCTGGGTATTATTGCCGAAGATCATTTGTTGGAAATCAGAAATGTGGAAGAGCCGATCGGTGCGCTTTCTTTAACTATTCTGAATCCTTTTGTCTATCAGGATGTACATGTTTATGATGTCATCAGAATATTTGATCAGCTGAAACTATCTTTAGTACCTGTACTTGATTATAAAAAGAACTATCTGGGGGTTATTTCCATACATGATTTATTAAAATATACCTCAGATATCTTTGCTGTTAAAGAACCGGGCGGAATCATCGTGCTGGAGATCGGTAACCGCAATAACTCTTTATCGCATATGGCTCAGATTGTTGAAGCCGATAATGCACAAATCTTATCCTCTTACGTGCAGAACTTCCCGGATTCTACACGGTTAGAGGTCACGCTGAAAATTAATAAAACTGAATTATCTGGTATCATATCCGCTTTTGAGAGATATGATTACCAGGTTAAAGCGGTCTTTAACAGCACTACAACAGACAACGGAACGGAAGACAGATATAATTTGTTAATGAGTTATTTAAATGTTTAATTCATTCCTGTAACCATTCAATATCCTATATTTATCTAATGAAGATTGCAATTTACGGCAGAGAGTTTAATAATAGCGTTTTACCCTTTGTACAAGAAGTTTTTAATGCCCTGGAACATTATGGGATTGAAACTATTGTTCATCAGGAATACAACGATTTTATTGAAGATAAAGTCAAACTTCCTGCCAGTCTCCAGACTTTTTCCAACCATACAGAACTGCGTGATCAGGCAGCTATTCTGATCAGCCTGGGTGGGGATGGAACACTGCTGGATACCCTGGCTTTAATCAGGGACTCCGGAATTCCGGTTATCGGAATTAACTTTGGCAGACTTGGTTTTTTAGCCAGTATCAACAAAAATGAGATTAGAAATGCAATTGAGGCATTGATCAATCAGGAATATTCACTGGACAAACGGACTTTACTGAATGTTGAATCCAAGAATAACCTTTTTGGAGATGAGAATTTTGCACTGAATGATATCACTATTCACAGACGGGATAACACAGCCATGATGATTATTCATGCCTATATGAATGATGAGTTTATCAATTCATACTGGGCAGACGGTCTGATTATAGCCACACCAACAGGTTCAACGGCTTATTCATTGAGCTGCGGTGGCCCTATTATTTTTCCAAGTGCACAGAATTTTGCCATTACTCCGATTGCTCCGCATAACCTTAATGTCAGACCGGTTATTATTCCTGATGATGTTACCCTGCGATTTGAAGTGGAAGCAAGAAGTACCAAGTTTCTGGTATCCTGTGACTCCCGGACGGCCACTGTAGACAGATCTGTCAAAATAACGGTGAGTAAGGCAGCTTTTCATGTGAACCTGATTCGTTTGAATAATGAAAGTTATCTGACTACCTTGAGAAACAAATTACTCTGGGGAATTGATACCCGTAATTATTAAAATGATTTTAACCCGGCTCAAAAATGAGATTTAAAAAGATAATATTTTCTGTTGTTCTAAGCTGTATTTTTGCCGGCACTGTCAAGTCCCAGACTACAGAACTGGGCATTAATGCCGGTGCTGCAGGATATATTGGTGATATCAATCCCGTTAACCTTTTTAAGCCAAGTGGTATTGCTTTTGGTGCCTACGTGAAGCGTAATCTTGATCCTTACTGGGCAATAGGTTTGCATTATAATTACGGAAAAATCAAAGGCGATGATGCGAATTCTGATGACGCAAGCTTAAGAACCCGTAATCTTAATTTTTCAACTTCGCTGAATGAACTGAGTTTACAGGTGGATTTTAATTTCCTGGAATACTTTTCCGGAGGCGGGGTAAAGAACTTTTCTCCTTATATTTTTGCCGGAATTGGCGGGGTGGTATTCAATCCAAAAGCTAAATATAACGGGGAAACCTACGAGTTAAGGTACTATGAAACTGAGGGTAAAAAGTATAAAAACTACGCTTTCAGTATTCCTTACGGAGTGGGCATGAAGTACAGGATAGGGGAACGCCTGGGGATTTTTACCCAGCTGGGATACCGGACTGCAAAAACAGATTACCTGGATGATGTTGGAGACAGATATCCAATGGTACCAGTTTATGGAAATAACGGGACCAATCTTTCTGATCCTTCTGTTCCGCCAGATCCGGGTAATCCGGGGCGTACCAATTTTGCTCCTGGTGGTCAGCGTGGTAATTTTGTTAAGAATGACACTTACTTTTTTGTACATATAGGACTTTCCTATACGTTTACTTCCGACAAATGTTACTCTTTTTAATGTTTGTCATTCACATTTTATATCATAAAATCGGTATATCCTTCGTTTAGGCTGTAAGTTTATGATAGAAATAAACAAAATATCTTATAACTTTGATGCTTTCTAATGTGCCATTCTTCTGTATGTTAGACATTTTAGCCATATTTGCACAAATAAATGGGATTTAAAGAACAAATCGATACTAGTCGCTTACCGGAACACATCGCTATTATTATGGATGGGAATGGAAGATGGGCTAAAAATCAAGGTAAATTCAGGTCTTTCGGCCATGAAAGCGGAGTAATATCTGTAAAGGATATTGTGGAAGGATGTGCTGATATTGGTGTAAAATATCTGACAATTTATGCCTTTTCTACTGAAAACTGGAACAGACCAATTGACGAAGTCAATGCACTGATGGAATTGCTTATTGCAACCATCAACAATGAAACTGATACCCTTAATAAAAATAATATCAGGCTGAATGCCATCGGCGATATCGCTTCTTTACCTCAGCAATGTATTGATGATCTGAAGAGCGCTATGGAAAAAACGGCTGGAAATACCACCTGTACTTTAACTCTTGCATTGAGTTACAGTGCTAAATGGGAGATTCTGGAGGCTGCAAAGAAAATTGCACTGATGGTAAAAGATGGTCAGATTACGGTGGATGAAATTGATGAGGCAAAGTTTTCGTCTCAATTAACAACCGTAAATATTCCCGATCCTGAGTTAATGATCCGTACCAGCGGAGAGCACAGAGTGAGCAATTTTCTGCTTTGGCAGATGGCTTACAGTGAACTCTATTTCACCGAAACTTTATGGCCTGACTTTAGAAGAGAAGACCTTTTTGAAGCTATTGTAGACTACCAAAAGCGCGAACGTCGCTTCGGTAAAATTAGTGAACAGTTGAACTAATTTTACTTTTAACACTTTTTAACATGTGTTTAAATTAACTTAGCAACGTTTTTTAGATTGTAAATGAAAAGAATATACCAACTCATATTATTGCTATTGATCGGGTCTCCGGCAATGGCACAGATTACCCGTCCAAAGTCCAATCCCAATACCCCGAGCTTTAAAGTTGGTGGTACTGATCTGGACTATTTTCAACCTAAAGAATATATTATAGGAGGAACTACTTTAAGCGGCGCTAAGTTTATTGATAAGGAAGTTATTATCACACTTTCCAAGTTAATTAAAGGTGAAAAAATCTCACTTCCCGGTGAAGCAACTTCTAATGCAATAAAGACTTTATGGGCACAGGGGTTATTTGATGATATTGAACTTGATATCTCTAAAATGGTGCTGGATACTGTTTACTTCGACATCAAGGTGGTTGAAAGACCACGTTTAAGTTCTTTTGAACTGAATGGTCTGAGTAAATCACAAAAGACCGACATTACTGAAAAGTTGAATTCCAAGTCAGGAAAGACGATTATCAACGAAAATACGTATAACAGTACTACGGGAATCATCAATAAATATCTGGCTGAAAAAGGTTACTTCTTTACTAAAATTGACTATAAAACCAAGCCTGATCCGAACATGGAAAATGGCGTTGTACTACAGGTTTTTGTAGACAGGGGAAATAAGGTAAAAGTGCATGAAATCAATTTTACCGGTAACAAGGATTTTAAAGCTTCAACACTGCGCAAGTATCTGAAAAAAACTAAACAGCAGGCTTTCTATAAAGTATTCGGTTCGGGTAAATTCAGCAAGGAAAAATATAAGGAAGATAAAGAAAAGCTGATTGCTAAAATGCAGGAAAAGGGTTACCGTGATGCGGTAATTATCAAGGATACAACTTACCAGTACAATAAAAAATCTGTTGGTATCAAGATTGATTTATACGAAGGTCCTAAATATTATGTAGGTAATATCACCTGGGCTGGAAATGCAAAATATGCAACCAAAGATCTGGCTAAAGTATTGGGTATTGAAAAAGGAGAAGTTTTCAGTGAAGAAAAACTGAATGCGAAACTTCATGGTAACGGAGCAGAAAGTGATGACGTTTCCAGCATCTATCTGAATGATGGTTACCTGACTTTTAACGTAGAGCCGGTTCAGACAAAAATATACAATGATACGGTAGACCTTGAGGTAAGAATTTATGAAGGTCCTCAGTATACCAATAACAGAATTACTGTTAAAGGAAATACCATTACCAATGACAGGGTTGTGTTACGTGAGGTACGTACAAGACCAGGTGATAAGTTCTCTAAAGATTTACTGGTACGTACAGTTCGTGATCTTGGACAACTGGGTAACTTTGATGAGTCTAAAACTGTACCAACTCCGAAACCTAATCCTTCTGATGGTACTGTTGATATTGAATATGCGGTAGAAGAAAAACCTTCTGACCAGGTAGAATTATCAGGTGGTTTTGGTGGTGGCCGTGTAATCGGAACTATCGGATTAACCTTTAATAACTTCTCTTTAAGAAATATATTAAATCCAAAAGCTTACAAGCCACTGCCAAAAGGTGATGGTCAGAAGTTAAGTCTTCGTGGTCAGACCAATGGTCAGTACTACCAGTCTTATAGTTTCTCTTTCTCTGAGCCATGGTTAGGTGGAAAGAAACCGGTAAGTTTTGGGGTGAGTGCATTTACTTCACTTTCATCCAATGGTGTTGCTTCAGGAGAGACTGCACAGAGAATCCGTCTGAACGGGGTAACTGTTAGTTTGGGAAGAAGACTGAAATGGCCTGATAACTATTTCCAGATATCACATGCAGTCAACATGCAGCAGTATATCCTGAATAACTATCCTGGTTATTTATTCAGCACCGGAACTTCTTATAACCTTAACTTAACACAGGAGATCAGCAGAGATTCAAGAAACTCTCCGATTTTCCCGACTGAAGGTTCTTACTTTAAATTTACTATACAGGCAACTCCACCTTATTCGTTATTGAATAAAGTGAACTATGCAACAGCATCAGATAAACAACGTTATAGATTTACAGAGTACCACAAATGGAAATTTGAAGGTCAGTGGTTCCAGAGATTAGCAGGTAAACTGGTTGTTAAAGGTCAGGCACAGTTTGGTTTCCTGGGTTCATACAATCAGGCAGTTGGTCAGTCACCATTTGAAAGATTTAAACTGGGTGGTGATGGTATGCAGGGATTTGATTTCCTTCAGGGATCTGAGATTATCACAATGCGTGGTTATGCTAACAATGTGGTTACTCCGGCAACTGCAACAACAAGTCAGCAGATTCAGACAGCGCAAAATTCAGGAAGTCCTATTTTTGCTAAATATGTAATGGAATTAAGATACCCGGTTATTGCAAGTCAGCAGGCAACTGCTTATCTTGTGGGATTCGCTGAGGGTGGTAATACATGGAATAAGTTTGCAGATTTCAATCCTTTTAACGTGAGAAGATCTGCAGGTATTGGAGCAAGGATATTTTTACCGATATTTGGTATGCTTGGAATTGATTACGGATTTCCGTTTGATAACATTCCTGGTGCAAATAACGGAGGTAAACAAAACTTCACATTTAGTATTGCTCAGCAATTGGGTGGATTTAATTAATAGAGAAATGAAAAAAGTTATTTTAATCGGGTTTTTAGTTTTTGCAGGATTTGGTGCATTTGCACAGAAGTTTGCTTATGTTGATACAGAATATATTCTTAAAAATTTACCTGAATATAAGTCTTCGCAAAATCAGCTGAACGTATTATCCCAGCAATGGCAAAAAGAGGTTGATGCTAATTTTACGGCAATTGATAAGATGTATAAAGCTTATCAGGCAGATCAGGTATTACTGACTGACGATATGCGTAAACGCAGAGAGAATGACATCATTGAAAAGGAAAAAGCAGCTAAAGAATTTCAGCGTCAGAAATTCGGACCTGAAGGAGAGCTTTTCCAGACCAGAGCAAAATTGCTTAAACCAATTCAGGATAAAGTAACTGGTGTGATTGCTGATCTGGCTAAAACCAAGTTCCTTGATTTTATCTTTGATAAAAGCAGTGAAGCAACAATGATGATTTATGCGAGTAGCAATTATGACCTGAGTAATGACGTTATTATCAGATTGGGTTATAAACCAAACACCGTAAAATAGGACACACCAAAATAAATTTTAAAAACAAATATTAAGAACAATAAAAATGAGAAAGTTAATTAACGTATTTTTTGTGGCAGCCGGTCTTGTGTTTACTGCTAATGTTGCTAGTGCTCAACAAAAAATTGCACATCTGGATTCTGAAGCTATTTTTGCTACTATGCCTGAAGCAAAAACTGCATCAGCTACATTAGAAACTCTTCAAAAACAAAAACAAGCTGAGATTGAGAAAATGAGAAGTGAGTATACTGTGAAGTATGAAGCTGCAGTTGCTAAAAACAAAACTCTAAGTGAGGCTAACAAAGAAACTGTAGGTAAAGAATTACAGGCTATGGGTGTTGAATTACAGGATATGGAAAAACGTATCGGTGAAGCAAGCCAGAAAGCTCAACAAGATATCGCTACTAAACAAGGTGAATTATTAGCTCCTTTAAACGCTAAATTCCAGACTGCAGTTAAAGCTGTAGCAAGAGAAAAAGGTTTAGCTTATGTTTTTGACAGCTCTGCACAAAATGGTGCAAACAACCTGTTAGCATGGGAAGGTGGTGACGATGTTACTGCTTTGGTTAAAGCTAAATTAGGTATTTCTGCATCAGCTACTGCTGCTCCTAAAAAATAGTATTTAAAAAATATTTAAATTGCGGCATCGGGTATTTCCCCGGTGCCGCTTTTTTTTGTCATGATAAATAAGAAATCTATAGGTGTTTTTGATTCGGGTTATGGTGGTTTAACGGTTTTTGAATCGATCGCTAAACAGTTGCCGGATTATAATTATATCTATTTTGGGGATAACGCCCGCGCTCCTTATGGAGATCATTCTTTTGAGACGATTTACGAGTATACACTGGATTGTGTGGAGTGGTTATTTGCTCAGGGCTGCCCGCTGGTTATCCTGGCTTGTAATACGGCTTCTGCAAAAGCATTGCGTACTATTCAGCAAAAGGTATTGCCGGTAAAGTATCCGGGTTATAGGGTGCTTGGGGTAATCAGACCTACTGCAGAGGTGATTGGTTCTTATACGGATACGGGCACGATCGGAGTCATGGGAACGCGTGGAACGGTTAACTCAGAGTCTTATCCGATAGAGATTCATCATCAGTATCCGCAGCTGAATGTAATTCAGCAAAGCTGCCCGATGTGGGTTCCTCTGATTGAAAATAATGAGCATGTCAATGAAGGGGCTGATTATTTTGTGAAGAAGTATATTGATAAGTTACTGGCACAGTCTGCTGATATAGATGCAATCTTACTGGCTTGTACGCATTACCCGCTTTTAGTGCCTAAGATGAAAAATTACCTTCCCGAAGGGATATCACTGGTTGCTCAGGGAGATATAGTCGCAGACAGTCTGGTTAGTTATCTGAACAGACATCCTGAAATAGAAAACCAGCTGACCAAAAATGGTGAAATGAGTTTTTACACTTCGGGTGATCATGTGGTATTTGATCATAATGCTTCTATATTCTTTTCTAAAAAAGTGGTTTCAACTCAGGTTCATCTGAATTGTAATCCTTAAGGGAATAAAAAACAGGAACAGCATAGTTACAAGCTACGCCCATCTGAAGGGATGGCCAATGCTTGTGACTATGCTGTTCCTGTTTTTATTCCTCCCAGCCTGTTTAACCTTTGAGTTGAAGCAGGCTTGGTTTATATTTCTATTGCTTACAGAATCAGGTTAAGGAGCATGTTTTGATTTTGATCAGCACGCTGATTTGCCCTGAGCAGATATAGTTGCTGACTTCTATGATGATCTTCTATGATGATCTTCCTGTTCGATTATGCCTGCTTGCTTCTTCAGGATGATGTTCTTTTCAGTCTTTAGATTCACATCTGGTCTGGCAATAGATCATATCCTTGCGCAGCTACCGATTCTGCTCTTGTTTAACTATAGTTTACCTTGTCTGACTATAGTTTACATGTTGCAGACTCTATTTTGCCTGATTCAGGAAAACGACCTCTGGTATTATAAGTTATACTCTAATGTATTCAGATAGTATTCCAATGTTCTGAACCTGGTTGTAGTTGCGCCAACTATGACTTTTTCATAATCAACAACCTGAGGGAAGCTATAGGCTAACTGATCCAGGACGTAAACTGTGCTTGACGGCTTATAAGGTTTGTTATAATCTGAGCGTGTCTTGTCTGGTGCCCAGCCGGTATTAACAAATTCCAGGTGTATATTATTAGCAGGGTCCAGCATGTAAGGCTCCCAGAAAGTCATAGTATTGGGAATACTGACATTGATTGTATTTGTCTTATTCAGCAAATCAGTTCCTGCTGCCGGTCCTTCATATAAGGAGACTGCTCTAAGGACTCTGGCATAGAAATAAAGATTATAGGCATGATAGGCAAATGCGTCTCTGTTTACATAGTCTTCAGTTTTTCCACCGGCAAACAGATTTACATTGAGTTGTGTGGTATATGCTTTTTTTACATGTGTAAGAATAGTCGCATCATTTAAGATATAACCTATATCGTACAAGAGATTCAGTCTGATGGTTTCCCAGTTATTCTTTCTGCTGGTATAACCTGAGGCATTGGTTATATAGTAGTTCGCAGTCTTTTTTAACCAGGCATCGATGGTAGTTTTACTGGCGTCAGGCACATTGGCTCTGATGATAGAGTAGGCTTCGAATATTTCGATAAAGGCAGCTTCAGTCGGGGTACTGGATGAAGGGGTGTTGACCGCGGCCCAGGCCAGTAAATTTGTTTTTGCCTTGTCCAGATATTTGGATGCGGTATCACGTCCGGGTGAGACTGCCCATTGTAAAGCAAGACATTTCAGTTCTGTACCCTGTGTACCAACTGCAGTAGTATTCGTTGTTTTGGTCAGTGCTGCATAGGCGGTATTAGTAATTAGTTTTTGGATTTGCACCTGGTTTGTACCCGCTAAATCTGTGCTGATTTTGTTTAGTCCGGCCGCACTGAAGACCAGATTTTTTGAATAGGTAAGGGTATCCCCGATACCTTGTGTTTTTGCAGATTGATCTGGAATTCCATTTTCATGAGCTGCTTCTTTTTTGCAGCCGGTAGCGCATACCGCTAATCCGATAACTGCAGAGTAAATTAATTTTTTCATCGTTCTTTTATTGTTAATTTGATACTGCAAAATCGCTGCATTTTAATTAGCTGAGAGGATGAAATTCTAATTAAAGAGGGGTGAAAATCTAAATATAGATGTTCTGCCGGCAACAAATAAAGCAGGACATGGGAACTGAGTTTTATGATTTCTCCGGATTTCGATTTTTTCCGGGTAAATTGCATAATCAGTAGTATAAATAATAAGAAGAAATTATGGCAAATGAAACCGGGAAACCGGAATTTTGGGAATCAGCTTTTGGCGAGAAACGGGAGATGTGGGGTCTTGAGCCATCAAAGTCTGCTGTATTGACAAAGGATTTTTTCGTTCAGCAATCAGTAAAAAATATCCTTATACCTGGAATTGGTTACGGACGGAATGCACAGATTTTTAAAGACAGCGGAATTACGGTTACCGGGATTGAGATTTCAAAAACTGCGATTGAAATGGCAGCGAGACATTATGGAACGGATATGGTTATTCATCATGGTTCTGTAACTGATATGCCCTTTGATAAGGATCGGTATGACGGGGTATTTTGTTATGCCTTAATTCATTTACTGGACAGTGAAGAAAGGAAAAAATTAATTCTTGACTGCTACAATCATTTGTCTGAAAACGGTTATATGGTTTTTACAGCTATTTCCAAAGAAGCCCATACTTATGGACAGGGCAAATTGATCAGCAAGGATCGTTACGAAATATTTGATGGGGTAAAGATGTTCTTTTATGACAGAGAATCAATAGAATCGGAGTTTAATAAGGCCGGATTATTTGAAATTATAGAAATCAGTGAAAGTCAGCCATTCTTTCTGATTAAGTGTAAAAAAAGGAATAAGAAAGGTTAAGGTGCCAACTAACAGATGTCCGCAGAATAAAAGATAGAGACCGTCTTTAAAGGTACAATCTTTGATTACCGTCATGTATGTTTTGAAATTTACCTGATGGAATCGGGAAAAAAATAAAATATATTAATGCGAAGAGCCTAGCGTTGCGTTGCCCTTTTCGGGCATAAGTAAATGCAGCTCGGGCATAATATGTTTTATTTTTTTTTCGATCCCTTACAGTACCCCCAAAAAACATACATTTCGCTGATGAAAGAATGTATTTTTAGCTAGGTTCTGATTTTTATTAAAGGTAAATTTGCGGCTCAAACCACAAAATAATGAGTGACCAGATAAAACACGAGTGCGGAATTGCTTTTATCCGTCTTTTAAAACCTCTCTCATACTATCAGGAAAAGTACGGAACAGCCCTTTACGGCCTGAACAAACTGTATCTTTTGATGGAGAAACAACACAACAGAGGGCAGGACGGCGCAGGAATTGCAACAATCAAATTAGATGTAAAACCAGGTCACCGGTACATTAGCCGTTACAGGTCGATGGCACAGAATGCTGTTGCAGATATCTTCGGTTATGTCCAGGGGAAATTCGCAGACATTCAGCATGAGACACCAGAACTGATGCAGGATGCGGAATGGCTGAAACAAAATGTAAGTTTCATAGGCGAGGTATTGTTAGGACACCTTCGTTACGGAACACACGGTCAGAACAGTATAGAAAACTGTCACCCTTTTCTTCGTCAGAACAACTGGATGACACGTAATCTTGTGATTGCTGGTAACTTCAACATGACTAATGTTGACGAACTGCTTGAGCAGCTATACGAACTGGGACAGCATCCAAAAGAACAGGCTGATACGGTTACTGTATTGGAAAAAATCGGTCACTTCCTTGATGATGAAAATCAGGAGCTTTTTGATACCTACAAAAAAGAAGGACTATCAAATGTGGAGATTACCGCTAAAATATCTCAAAACTTAAATATCGCAAATATTCTTACCCGTTCTGCTAAAAACTGGGATGGTGGTTATGCCATATCAGGAATTGTTGGGAACGGAGATGCATTTGTTCTGCGTGATCCTTCAGGAATCCGTCCGGCATTTTTCTACCAGGATGATGAAATTGTTGTGGCTGCTTCTGAGCGTCCGGCAATCCAGACTGCATTTAATGTAGGTATTAACAGTGTTCAGGAAATTAAACCGGGACATGCACTGATCGTTAAAAAAGATGGTACTGTAACACAAGAGGTTTTCAGAGAACCTCAGGAAAAAAGAGCATGTTCATTTGAACGTATTTATTTCTCCCGTGGTAGTGATGCAGATATCTATAAAGAAAGAAAACAACTGGGAAGATTACTGATTGACCAGATTTTGAAATCAGTTAATTCAGATCTGAAAAATACGGTTTTCTCTTTTATCCCGAATACAGCTGAAATCTCATTCTACGGTTTGGTAGAAGGATTACATAAACATATTAAAAAGATCCAGAAGGAGACGCTTATCGGGCGTAAAGAAACACTGACGGATACTGAACTGGATGAGTTATTATCTCTTGCACCACGTGTAGAGAAACTGGCTATTAAAGACGTTAAACTTCGTACATTCATTACCGCTGATGCTGACCGTAAAGAAATGGTTGCTCACGTTTATGATACTACGTATGGCGTGATCAAGAATCAGACAGATACTTTGGTGGCTGTGGATGACTCTATTGTAAGGGGAACTACACTGAAGCAAAGTATCATCAAGATTATTGACAGGTTACATCCTAAGAAAATCATTATTGTTTCTTCTGCTCCCCAGATCCGTTATCCGGACTGTTACGGAATTGACATGTCTAAATTAGGTCAGTTCGTAGCTTTTGAAGCAGCCATACAGTTGCTAAAAGAACGCGGATTAGCACATATTATTGAAGAAGTATATCAGAAATGTAAAGCTTCTCTGGCATTGCCTAAGGAAGAAATTGTAAATCATGTGAAAGATATTTACAGACCTTTCAAACAGGAAGAGATTTCTGCACAGATTACAAAAATCATTACACCTAAAGATACGGTTGCAGAGGTTGAAGTAATTTATCAGACACTGGATAATTTACATATCGCTTGTCCTAATCATACTGGTGACTGGTATTTCTCAGGTAACTACCCAACTCCAGGTGGAAACAAAGTTGTGAACAAAGCTTTTGTAAACTGGAAAGAAGGAAATAACCAGAGAGCATACTAACCGAGGTCAAAATATAGAAAAGCCGGTGCTGTTTGAGTACCGGCTTTTTTGTGGGGTTATTTCTCAGGACGTTCTTTTAAAACAGTTTCTAGGAGTCGATTTTAAAAGAGGAAAAACGTTTACTTTTGGTGAAAATGAAGAACCATTAGGCGGAGGAATTATAGATGAAGCTCTAATATAACTTTTATTGGGTTTTTAATTTGAGATGATGAACAAAGAAGAATTAAAGCAGAAGTTGGTTGAACTTAATATTAAATCAGAGTTTTATTCATTGGATGGTGAATCTTTGCCAGACCGGATAGTTATGAGTCAAAATTATGACAAATGGGATGTGTTTTATTTTGATGAAAGAGGGAATCGGGACGGTGAGAAAATTTTCTCTTCTGAAAGCGTTGCCTGTAACTATGTCTATGATCTTTTGATGAGACAGAAGGAGATTGAAAAGAAATATAACTAGCAAGCCCAGGCTTATTACTGAGGAGAAACTGAATAATTCATATTTAATAATTATACAAAAGCCGGTGCTATTTGAGTACCGGCTTTTGTATGGGGTAATAGTTTAATTGCTTTAGCGTTAGAGTAGTAATTATTTTAATTAAAATTTACCAATGAAACTAAAATATCTTTTACTTACAATTTGCTGTCTGTTGTTATTAACAGCAGTCAAAGCACAGGATGTGGCGAAGCCAGCCAGGACAATCCTTCAGGAAGCTTATCAGCAGGCCGCAAAAGAAAAAAAGAATGTATTTGTGATTTTCCATGCCTCGTGGTGTGGCTGGTGTCATAAGATGGACACAGCAATGAATGATTCAAGCTGTAAAAAGTTATTTAATGATAACTATGTGATCCGCCATCTTACAGTAATGGAACAAGACAAAAATAAAAGTCTTGAAAATGCAGGAGCTAAAGAACTACTGATCAAATATGGCGGAGATAAGTCGGGTATCCCTTTCTGGTTAGTACTTGATAAGGACGGTAAACTGTTAGCCGACTCTCAGATCAGACCTGATGGCGCATCTTTAGAGACAAAAGGATCGAATATTGGGTATCCGGGATCAGATGATGAAGTGGCTGCATTTCAGAGGGTCTTAAAAAAGACTTCTACACTAAGTGATGTGCAGTTGAATCTAATAGGAAAGCGTTTTCAGGAATTAAAAGGGAAATAAAAATTTATAACCCTTAAAAAAATAGTCCATAAAAAAGCCGGTACTGAAACAGCACCGGCTTTTTTATGGAATGATATTTCTCTCCCGGAGATTAGGTAATGATTATCGTTGGATCCCATTGGAAATAACCGTAAATCTGCTGTTTCTCTCCAGTCGAATCCAATTCATACAAGGCAAACTGAATCACATAAAGTTCACTTCCTTGTTCTCGTACTGTAGAATTATAAGAATAGAAGCTTACTCTTGTTGGAATGGCAGGAAGGCCATTGGGGATCTTTTCGTTAGGAACTACAGCACCAGATCTGATTACTTTATCGTAATTGAAGGTGTTGAATAAGTCAGGTTGATCTGAACCATAAGGTTTAATACCGTAGACAATTACAGCATCATCTGAGTTGTTATATGCTGACACACCTCTGAAGCAGACTCTGTCGTTAGGTGCAGCACTAAATGTAATATCTGCGGTCCCCTGTCCTCTGGTACCATTAGCACCTGTAGCTATTACATATTCTGACAAATGATCGATGGGAAATGGATTACTCTGTCTGTCGTTACGGGCATAATGTGATTTTACATAATCGGTATCGATGACAACAAGAACGTCAATAATGGTGGCAGATGATTTTAATTTTGACATGGTAAATGTTTTATGAATTGTTACCTACTCTGTATGGTTTTCGGCTTTCCCATTCATCTGCTATGATGCTTTCAGATGACGATGTAAAGGAAAAAAGAACAGGGAAAATAACAAAGAGTGCAAATACCGTCTTTTAAGATTAAGTATATTTACGTTTAAGATTATATTTTTCTTGAAAATACGCTTTGAAGAAGGCTCAGAGCCTGTGGGAATAGGGTGAAATCACCCTGTAATACTAACTGTAATATTTGATGGCTACTTCGATAAACAATCTGATCGCGAAAATGATGATGACACCACCGGCTATCCTGTTCAGGATTTTGATGTTTTTCTCCTTGATGCGGTATCTTAATTTGGCAGCATAATAGGTTTTGATAAAATCTACAAAGAGCTGTGTACACATCGCAACTACAAAGAATACTATTTTCTCAGCCATTTCGTAATGCAGCTGACCTGATACAATTCCACCTACCATAATCCAGAACATGAGTGTGGTTGGGGAGAGCAGACACATTAAGAATCCTTTGATAATATATCCGCGTTTGCGAACCTTGACAATTTCTGAGGTATCGTAATTGACCGTTACCTTATTAATCAGGTAATACAAACCAACACCTAAAAGAAAAAGACCTCCGATAATCCCGATGTACTGATTATAATCTGCATTATAATCCACAAACTGGGAACTGAAGATCGTTAGACTGATAAATATAATGTCACTTAGAATAACGCCGATAGCCAGAGAAAAACCAGCTTTAAAGCCCTTTTCAATACTGGTTTTAATCATGGAAAAGAAGACAGGGCCCGTTAAAAACGAAAACAAAATACCCGCACCAATCCCCTGTAATATTGCTTCAATCATTCAACTCACATATATTTGGCGCTAATATCTGATTTTAATTATAATACCCGCCTATTTTTTTTGCTTCATTTATTGTGTACACTATACACAATATTTTAATTATGTTTATGCCTTGTATTGTCGACACTAAGTATTGATAATATTGAAGACTATAATTACATGCAACAATCCTAAACACAGGAAAGTTTCAGACAACCAAAAAAAACTTGTATAATCAATGGAAAACCAAAAACAAAAAAACTATGGAACGGCGTTGTATTCCATCATCACCGTGTTCTTTTTCTGGGGCTTTGTGGCCGCATCGAATGGTATTTTTATACCTTTCTGTAAGTCGCATTTTAACCTCACACAATTTGAATCTCAACTGATTGACTTCACGTTCTATGGCGGGTATTTTATTGGTTCATTAATTCTATATTTTGCTTCTCAGGCAAGTAAAGTCGATATTCTTAATAAGATAGGCTACAAAAAGGGAATTATCCTGGGACTGATTATTTCTGCTGGTGGTGCTTTACTGATGGTGCCGGCAGTTCATTCGGGATCATTCCTGTTTATTTTAGTAGCATTTTTTGTTATTGCAATAGGCTTCTCTTTACAGCAGACTGCTGCGCAGCCATTTGTGGTAGCCCTGGGTGCTCCTGAGAGCGGCACACACCGCTTAAACCTTGCTGGTGGAGTAAATAACTTTGGTGGTTTAATGGGACCGGTTATTGTAAGTCTTGTCCTTTTTGGCTCTGCGAGTGATGCAGTAGCTAAAACGGTTGAAATCTCATCAATTACTACTTTATACTATGCTTTATCGGGATTGTTCTTATTGGTGGCCGGTTTTTATGCCATCACTAAATTACCGGAAGTAACCAGTAAAGAAACTATGGAAGCGAGTCCAAAATCTAACGGGCCTCTTTTAATAATCATTCTTGGATTCTTAATGGTACTTGCTGCAAAACCTTTAGCTGGTTTAACCAGTCTGCCGGAAGCAAATTTTGTATATTCTTCTCTGGCCATTATTGTAGGGGCATTGATTTTTGTACTGCTTAAAAAGAAAGAGAACGGAAATCAATGGGGTGCAATGCAGTATCCTCAGCTGATTATGGGTATGATCGCGATTTTTACCTATGTAGGGGTTGAGGTAACTATTCAGAGTAACCTGGGTGCTTTACTTCATTTGAAGGAATTTGGCGGTTTTCCGGAATCTGCTATTAAACCTTATATCGCTTTATATTGGGGAAGTATGATGATTGGCCGCTGGACAGGTGCTGTCAGTGCTTTCAATCTGTCAAAAATGGCTAAAAACATATTAACTGTTATTGTTCCTTTTGTTGCTTTCGGAGTAATCCTTTTAGTGAATCACTTTACAGGTACAGATGTTGGTAATTTATATATCTATGGTGTTTGTGTCGCGATACTGATTGTTGGATTTTTCCTTGGTCAGGAGAAGCCAGCCAAAACACTGGCTATTTTTGCCACTTTAGGTGTACTTTGTATGCTGGTTGGTTTGATGACGACAGGTGAGGTAGCTACGTTTGCATTTATCAGTGGTGGTCTGTGCTGCTCAATTATGTGGCCTTCTATTTTCGCATTATCTATTACCGGATTGGGAAAATATACAAGCCAGGGGTCATCATTCCTGATTATGATGATTTTAGGTGGTGCTATTCTGCCACCGGTACAGGGACAATTAGCGGATACACATGGTATCCATCATTCTTATATTATCCCGCTGTTTGGATTTGTTTATCTGATATTCTTTGCATGGAAAGTGAGTTCGGTATTGAAGAGACAGGGAATCGACGTAGAACATATCGAAGCAGAAGGAGGCCATTAATTTTATGACAGTTAAACCTGGTTTTAATGATATTTATATGAATCTGGCAGTAGATCTTGCTGCCAGATCTCATTGTGTAAGGGCACAGGTAGGTGCAGTGCTGACAAAGGATACCCGGATCATTTCGATCGGATACAACGGGCCACCGTCCGGTACCCATAATTGTGACGAAGAATGGCCTGATCACGGTTGTGAAAAAGACTCCAGAGGCAGCTGCTCGCTGGCACTTCATGCTGAAGAAAATGCAATCCTTTATGCGTCCAGAAACGGATCTAAAATTGAAGGGGCTACGTTATATACTACGCTTTCTCCGTGTATTGCATGTGCGCGTTTAATCTTGTCGTCAGGGATAAAAATTGTTTACTTTAAAGATTCATATGCAGCTTATAAAGGGCTGCCAAGTGATGAGGGTGTGGATTTCTTAAAAAGATTCGGTGTTGAAGTGAATAAATACTAACTTTGGCCATGCTAGAAAAAATCATCATTATCGATTTTGGATCTCAATTCACACAATTGATAGCCCGCAGGGTGCGTGAGCTAAATGTTTATTGCGAAATACATCCATTTAATAACATTCCGGAAACCTTATCAGATGTTAAAGGTATTATCTTTTCAGGTAGCCCGTATTCTGTGCGTCAGGAAGATGCACCTCAAATAGATTTAACACGTTTTCATCAGAAATTTCCGGTGCTGGCTGTTTGTTATGGTGCACAATATCTTGCGCAGCATTCAGGTGGTGAAGTTCAGGCTTCTTCAACCCGTGAATATGGCAGAGCGAATCTGAATTTTGTTCAGTCGGATAATAAATTATTAAAAAATATAGGTTTAAATTCTCAGGTTTGGATGTCACATGGTGATACGATCACTGTTGTTCCTGAAACTTTTGAGATCATAGCAAGTACTGATAGTGTAAAAGTTGCCGGTTTCCATGTGAAAAATTCGGATACTTACGCAATTCAGTTCCACCCTGAAGTAACACACAGTACTGACGGAAAACAATTACTGGAAAACTTCCTGGTAGATATTTGTGGTTGCAGTCAGAACTGGACACCAGATGCTTTTGTTGAAACTACGATTGCAGAACTGAAAGCAAAACTGGGTGACGATAAAGTTGTTCTGGGGCTTTCCGGCGGTGTGGATTCGAGTGTTGCAGCGATCTTACTGCATAAAGCTATCGGTACTAATCTTCACTGTATTTTTGTAGATAACGGCTTACTGCGTAAAGATGAGTATGAAGCTGTTCTGGAGCAATACAAACATTTAGGTTTAAATATTAAAGGTGTTGATGCCAAGGATCGTTTCTTAAGCCAGCTTGCTGGTATTAAAGATCCTGAACTGAAACGTAAAGCTATAGGCCGTGTATTCATCGAAGTATTTGATGATGCAGCGCATGAAGTACAGGATGTAAAATGGCTGGCACAGGGTACTATTTACCCTGATGTAATTGAATCAGTTTCTGTAAAAGGCCCTTCGGCAACAATCAAGTCTCACCATAATGTGGGCGGATTACCGGATTTCATGAAACTTAAAGTAGTGGAACCTCTGAATACTTTATTTAAGGATGAAGTGAGAAGAGTAGGTAAGTCATTAGGTCTGGAAGACTTTATCTTAGGCCGTCACCCTTTCCCGGGACCAGGTTTAGCGATTCGTATTCTGGGTGATGTCACTGCAGAAAAAGTAGCGATCCTTCAGGAAGCTGATGCGATCTATATTAATAATCTTAAAGAAGCTGGTTTATACGACAAAGTATGGCAGGCAGGAGCAATATTCCTTCCGGTGCAATCTGTTGGTGTAATGGGAGATGAGCGTACTTACGAAAATGTAATCTGTCTGCGTGCTGTTGAGTCCGTTGATGGAATGACTGCTGACTGGTGTCATTTACCTTATCCGGTTCTTGCGAAAATTTCTAATGAAATAATCAATAAAGTAAAAGGCATTAATAGGGTTGTATATGATATTAGTTCAAAACCACCTGCAACGATTGAGTGGGAATAGATTCTGGTGTCTGATATTTATTTGTTTTTGTCTGGCAGCCTGTTCGCCAAAGACAAGAACAAATAAGTCACCTAAAAAAGAAACAGGAAAAAAAGAAGACAAAAAAGATTTGGCATCAGAGAAGAAATTCACTGAAGCCAATATCTCTTTGCTGATTCCGCTTAACCTGAATAGTGCAAAAATTAAGTCTGGCAGTAAAGCTGAACTTGAAAAATCTGCTATGGCCATTGATTTTTATCAGGGCTTTAAAATGGGAGTCGATTCTGCGGCTGCAACGGGTATGAACTTTAAAGTTAAAGTGCTGGATACCCGTGATAATAATGTTCAGATTACTTCTTTAATCAAATCAGGACAGATTACCGGTACCAATTTAATTATCGGTCCTGTATTTCCTGATGGTGTTAAGTTTATTACCAATTATTCTATAGCGAATAACGTTCCGATAGTATCGCCGCTGGCTGCTACACATCCCAATGAATTTAATAATCCCAATCTGATTTCTGTTGTCAATAATATTGACCTGCATGCGGATAAAATCGGGGACTATATCAGAAGGGAGTATGATCCGGGAAAAACTATTGTCGTTTTAATTGATCCTAAAAAGACTGGTGATGAAGTATTGGGTAATCCTTTACGTGATTACTTCCAGAAGGGCAGGGGAACACGTTATACTTTTCAGGAGTATAGTTCTGTATTTACCCTGGAAACTAAAATGATTCCGGGCAAACAATATGCAGTAATGATCTCTTCTTCGGACAGAGCTTTTGTTGTAGGAAGTCTGGACAAGCTTGCCAAAATGAAAAGTGCTGGTAATGCGATTGAACTATTTGGCCATCCTAATTGGGTTAAACAGAATTACAATACTGAAAAGCTGCAATTATTACGTACCAAAATTACTTCTTCGTATTGGGTAGATTATAAAAGCAGGGCGGTAATCAATTTCGTGAGAAAGTATCGTCAGCTTAATAAATTCGAACCTGGTGAATATTCTTTTAAAGGTTTCGATATCGGCTTTTTCTTTGGTCAGCTTTTCGCTGAACATGGGGCCGGTTATCTTAAACATCTGACCACAGAAAGGTATGATGGCCTGGGGAATTCTTTCCGTTTTGTAAAAGATGAGAAATTGGGCTATATTAATAATAGCTTATTCCTTTTGGAATATAAAAACTACACTTTAGATCCAATTGAGTAAGTTGTATCTGCCGAAAATCAACAGACACTAAATGAAATTAGAATATCAGATACGTTCCTTTGAGGATGTCTTTAAGCAATATGATGGGGTTTTACCTTTGCACAGATTTCTGTTTACTTATTTCAAACAGCACAAGCAAATGGGCTCTTCAGACAGACGCTGGGCAACCAGGTATCTGTATAGCTATTTCCGTTTAGGCCAGGCGTTAAAAAAGGAAAAACAATTATTGCGTCTTGCTATTGCAGATTTCCTGTGTAATCAAACTGAAAGTCTGGTTATCAATGAATATCTGCCGCAGTTTAAAGAGCAGATGCTTTTACCTGTACAGGCAAAATTAAAACTGATTGAGGATGCTTTTCCTAAATTTAAGCTGACTGATGTTTTTTCTTTTGGTGCTGAGTTGTCGGAAGGGATAGATCTGACGGAGTTTCTCCAGTCTTTTTTTATTCAGCCTGATTTATTCCTGCGGATTAAACCTGCACATCACCAAAAGATCTTTGATCTGCTGGTTGCAGCTGAAGTTGCGGTCAGGGAAATCAGTGATCAAACGCTGGCCCTGCCTAACGGAACAAAGCTGGAAAAACTATTACCTGAGGACCAGTATTATCAGGTGCAGGATTTATCTTCTCAGAAAACAGGCGAATTCTTCGCTCCAAAGACTTATGATTACTGGTGGGACTGTTGTGCTGCCTCTGGCGGAAAGTCTCTTCTGCTTCATGATATGGAGCCTAAAATCGAATTACTGGTTAGTGATGTAAGAGAGAATAGTTTGCATAATCTGGATGAGCGTTTTCAGGCTGCCGGCATTAAGAAATATCATAAAAAAGTTCTTGATCTGTTACAGAATAATGAACAGGACTTACATGATTATGAGTTTGACGGGATTATTCTGGATGCACCATGTACCGGATCCGGAACCTGGGGCAGAACCCCGGAAATGCTGGTTCACTTTGATGCGCACAGAATAGATTATTTTTCTAAACTGCAGAAAGGTATTGCCGAGCGTGTGGTGAAATATCTTAAACCTGGTAAACCTCTGATTTATATTACCTGTTCTGTATTCAAAAAGGAAAATGAAGATGTCATCGCTCATCTTACCGGAAATTTGCCACTAACTCTGGAAAGTATGCAGAGTATTACGGGGTACAGTGATAAAGCTGATACGATGTTTGTCGCAAGGCTGATTAAAAAAGATTAGGTTTTTTTTACTAAAGTTATAAAGGGCCATCTGTTAAAGACGGCCCTTTTTTAATAGTCTGATTTTTATAAATACGGACTATAAGCCTGTATTACTTCTGAACAGTTTAATAGCGATAGCCAGTAAGATTACTCCAAATGCCTTTCTCAGTACGTTTAATCCGGACTTTCCGAAAAGCTTCTCTAAACGCTCAGTATTTTTAAGCACGATATAAACGAACATCATATTAATCAGAATTCCTACGATAATATTCTGGGTTGCATATTCAGTTTTTAATGAAAGCAGGGTCGTCATGGTTCCGGCACCGGCGATAAGTGGGAAAGCCAATGGTACAATAGAAACTGTCTCGGGTGCATCTTCATGAAAGAGGGTCAGTCCGAGAACCATTTCCATGGCAATACAAAAAATTACCAGGGAACCTGCAATAGCAAAAGATGCGACGTCAAGGCCGATAACTTTTAACAGGGTTTCTCCGACAAAAAGGAAAATAATCATCAGACAGGTTGCCACAAGGGTTGCTTTTTCTGATTCGATATGACCTGCTTTACTTCGCAATTGAATAACCACGGGAATAGCACCTAATATATCAATGATAGCGAACAAAACCATTGAGGTGGAGAGTATTTGACTTAGATTGAATTCCATGGTATATTTTTGTGTAAATGTAAAATGAATATAACAAAAAAGCCACTTATAAGTGGCTTTTTTGTTATATTCATTTTAAGGAAAGCTTACTTTGATAAGCTGTTATGATAGTCATTTCTGATTTTACTGTGTTTTTTACTGTAAGCATAGTAAATGACTACACCCAGTGCCATCCAGATAGCTAAACGCTCCCAGCTAACAATAGGTAATGAGGCCATCATCAGTACACATACCACAATACCTAATATAGGAATCAAAGGAACCCATGGTGTGCGGAAAGGTCTTTCCAGTTCCGGATTAGTTTTTCTTAAAATCAATACACCGATACAAACCAGCGAGAAGGCAAATAAAGTACCTATACTCACCATATGGCCTAAATCAGAAACAGGTACGAATCCTGTGAAAATACTTACAAAAACCATGAAAACCAGATTGGTTTTCCAGGGGGTCTGATTTTTTGGGTGAAGTTCAGAGAATATTTTAGGTAATAAACCATCTTTACTCATACTGTAGAATACACGGCTTTGTCCTAACAGCATCACCAGGATTACCGAAGTATAACCTGCAAGAATGGCAATCATTAAAAAGCGGTTTAAGAAAGTATATCCTGTTTGTGCAAAAGCTGTAGCAACTGGTTTGGCATCACCTGCAAATTTGGTGTAGTTTTCCAGTCCCGTCATTACATAAGAGAATAATACATATAATAAGGTACATACAACCAGCGAACCGATAATACCAACCGGCATCCCTTTTTGAGGGTTTTTAGCTTCCTGCGCTGCTGTACTTACGGCATCAAAACCAATAAAGGCAAAGAAAACCACACCTGCACCCCGCAATACACCACTGATACCGAAATGTCCGAATTCATCACTCGAAAAGAATTCAAAGAAACCTTTGGTTCCTGCTTTTACAGCTTCTTCGCCTGCGTTAACAGGAATAAACGGATGATGATTGGCAGGATTAATGAAGCTCCATCCTAAAGCAATAAATATCAATACCACTGATACTTTTACAATTACCAGAATGTTATTTACAGCAGAAGAGTCTTTGGTTCCCTTCATCAGTAACAGAGATAACAGAATGACAATTACAATGGCAGGGATATTAACAATACCACCTTCCCAGGGACCATGTAAAAATTTCTGCGGAAACTCAATACCAAACTCTAATAGAAATTGTGAAAAGTACTGTGACCAGCTGGAAGCTACTGTAGCAGCACTTAAAGCATATTCGAGTACTAAATCCCAGCCAATAATCCAGGCCATAAATTCTCCCATAGTAGCATAAGAGTAAGTATAGGCACTTCCGGCAACGGGAATCATAGAAGCAAATTCTGCATAGCAAAGACCTGCGAAACCACAACCTACTGCAGCAATGATAAAGGAAAGTATGACAGCTGGTCCGGCATTATCAGCCGCTGCGATACCTGTAAGGGAAAATAATCCTGCACCAATAATAGCACCAACACCCAGGGCTACCAAATTGAAACTGGATAGGGAACGTTTTAGTGTGCCCTCACCACTCTCATTTGCCTCAGCTAATAGTTGTGGGATAGATTTTTTAAATAACATAAATTAGTTTGATAGTTAAGATTGTTTTGTTTTTGGGAATAGGGTTAATTCAATCTCAAACCTAATTAAAATATATTAAAAAATAAAAGGGATTCTCGTTGAAAATCCCTTTTATTCAATATAATTAACTATTAACTTTTTGTCTTTCACGCAGATAGCATTTATATGCTGGCGATGGCCCTCTGCGATCAGGCTTTTATGGGTTTGAACCTCTTTTATGCCTGATTTCTGATTTTACTGTGTTTTTTGCTGTACGCCAGGTAAATGATTACGCCCAGTGCCATCCAGATAGCTAAACGCTCCCAGCTAACGATAGGTAATGAAGCCATCATCAGCACACAAACGATAATACCCATGATAGGAACCAGTGGAACCCATGGTGTACGGAAAGGTCTGTCCAGGTCAGGATCTGTTTTTCTTAAGATCAGTACGCCGATGCAAACCAGTGAGAAGGCAAATAAAGTACCGATGCTCACCATATGGCCTAAGTCTGAAACAGGAACAAAACCTGCAAAAAGACTCACGAAAACCATAAACGCAAGATTGGTTTTCCATGGTGTCTGGTTTTTAGGATGCAGTTCTGAAAATACTTTTGGTAATAAACCGTCTTTACTCATGCTGTAAAATACACGGCTTTGACCTAATAACAGGACCAGGATAACTGAGGTATAACCAGCCAGGATCGCAATCATTAAAAAGCGGTTTAAGAAAGTATATCCTGTTTGTGCAAAAGCTGTAGCAACTGGTTTGGCATCACCTGCAAATTTGGTGTAGTTTTCCAGCCCTGTCATTACATAAGAGAATAATACATATAATAAGGTACACACAACGAGTGAACCGATAATACCAATAGGCATTCCTTTTTGTGGGTTTTTAGCTTCCTGTGCTGCAGTACTTACGGCATCAAAACCGATAAAGGCAAAGAATACAACTCCTGCTCCACGTAAAATACCACTGATTCCATAATGTCCGAAATCATCACTTGCAAAGAATTCAAAGAAACCCTTGGTTCCGGATTTTACTGCTTCTTCACCTAAGTTAACAGGTACAAACGGATGATGATTGACAGGATTGATGAAACTCCATCCCAGAGCTATGAATATCAATACTACTGATACTTTTACAATTACCAGAATGTTATTTACAGTTGAGGAGTCTTTGGTACCTTTCATCAGTAACAGTGATAACAGACACACAATTATTATTGCGGGCAGATTGACAATACCGCCTTCCCAGGGACCATGTAACAGGTTGGTCGGGAAATGTATACCGAATTCCAGCAGAAACTGCGAAAAATACTGTGACCAGCTTGAGGCTACGGTAGCCGATCCCAAAGCATATTCGAGTACTAAATCCCAGCCAATGATCCAGGCCATAAATTCTCCCATAGTGGCATAAGAGTAAGTATAGGCACTTCCGGCAACGGGAATCATAGAAGCAAATTCTGCGTAACAAAGACCTGCGAAACCACAACCTACTGCAGCGATGATAAAGGAAAGTATAACAGCTGGTCCGGCATTATCAGCCGCTGCGATACCTGTAAGGGAAAATAATCCTGCACCAATGATAGCACCAACGCCTAAGGCTACCAGATTGAAGCTGGTTAGGGTACGTTTTAAGGTGCCCTCGCCACTTTCATTAGCCTCGGCTAATAGTTGTGGGATAGATTTTTTAAATAACATAGATTAGTTTGATCGTTAAGTTGTTTTATTTTAGAGTAAGGTTAGTTCAAACCAAACCTAACTAAAATATATTAAAAAATAAAAGGGATTATCGTGGGAAATCCCTTTTATTCAGAACAATATATGGCTTAATCAGGGGTGAACAAGGGTGTCTGTTACGTTTTTAACTGTATCTATTTTGATTTTTCCTTTAGAATCTGTCGATTTACTGATTTGTATTTCTTTTCTGATCTCTGTTGTGCCGGGATTGCTGATTCCGACAGCGATATGAGGGGCAATAATCAATGAAACAATAGACATCAGCTTGATAAGGATATTCATTGACGGGCCTGAGGTATCTTTAAAAGGATCTCCTACAGTATCTCCTGTTACGGATGCTTTATGAGGATCTGAACCTTTATATTCCATTTTCCCTGCAACCATAACTCCTTTTTCAAAGGATTTTTTTGCATTATCCCATGCTCCGCCTGCATTGGACTGGAATATTCCCATCAATACACCAGAAACTGTTACTCCTGCAAGTAATCCTCCCAATACTTCTGGTCCAAAAGTAAAACCAACAATTATAGGGGCAATTAAGGCTATTGCTCCGGGAAGCATCATCTCGCGGATAGAGGCCTCGGTTGAAATAGCTACGCATTTTTCATACTCAGGTTTAGCTTTATACTCCATGATCCCTGGAATTTCTTTAAACTGTCTCCTCACTTCCTGTACCATAGCCATCGCTGCACGGCCTACCGCGGCAATACACAAGGAAGAAAAGATAAAAGGAATCATGCCGCCTACAAATAACCCGGCAAGGACATTTGCTTTATAGATGTCAATAGCTGTAATACCTGAAATTCCTGCGAATGCAGCAAAAAGTGCAAGAGATGTCAACGCTGCTGAGGCAATCGCAAAACCTTTTCCCGTAGCAGCTGTGGTATTTCCTACTGCATCCAGCATATCTGTTCTTTCTCTGACTTCTTTTGGCAATCCACTCATTTCTGCAATCCCGCCTGCATTATCAGCAATCGGTCCGAATGCGTCAATAGCCAGTTGCATTGCTGTAGTAGCCATCATACCGGCTGCGGCAATGGCCACGCCATAGAAACCGGCAAAATAATAAGAGGCATATATACCGGCAGCAAGTACCAGAATCGGTAATACTGTAGACTCCATCCCTACTGAAAGACCACCAATAATATTGGTTGCATGACCTGTTGAGGACTGCTGGATAATAGAGTTTACCGGACGATTGCCCATAGCGGTATAATATTCTGTAATCAGACTCATTAGTGTACCTACAAGCAGGCCGATTAATATCGCATAATAAACAGATAAAGATGTGAATTCAAAGCCACGGATAGACATGACCGGAGGTAATAACCAGCGAACGGCAAAAAATGAAGCAATAGCTGTCAGTACTATTGATAGCCAGTTACCTATGTTTAAAGCACTTTGTACGCTATCAGTTTCTTTGGTAATTTTAACAAACAGGGAGGCAACGATAGAGAATACCAGTCCCAGACCGGCAATCAGCATAGGCAGTAATACCGGGGCCATCCCTCCAAACAGGTCTTTAGAAACAATTTCCTGTCCCAGAACCATAGTTGCCAGAATTGTAGCTACATATGAACCGAATAGATCGGCCCCCATACCCGCTACGTCACCAACGTTGTCACCAACGTTATCTGCGATGGTCGCCGGATTCCGTACATCGTCTTCAGGAATTCCTGCTTCTACTTTTCCAACAAGGTCGGCACCTACGTCAGCTGCTTTGGTATAAATTCCTCCGCCAACTCTGGCAAACAGGGCAATACTTTCTGCTCCTAATGAAAAGCCTGCCAGAACTTCTATAGTCTTTTTTAATTCGGCTGTTGATGCCGGCGCTCCTGGATGTACAAATGTATGATACAAAATAATAAATAAGGTTCCTAAACCCAGTATAGCTAATCCGGCAACGCCAAAGCCCATTACTGTACCACCTCTGAAAGAAACTTTTAATGCCTGCGCTAAACTTGTTCTGGCTGCCTGTGTGGTTCTGACATTAGCCTTGGTAGCGATACGCATTCCTAAATAACCTGCAAAGGCTGAAAATACTGCACCTATTAAAAATGCTATAGCGATTATCGGACTGGAGTGAATCGGGCTGGCGGCACTGCCGGTCAGAGTGCCGGACCATGCGAGTAATATGCCGGCAATAATTACAAAATAACTGAGAACTTTCCATTCTGCTTTTAAAAAGGCCATAGCTCCGTCTGCTATATAACCTGCAAGTTCATTCATGTTTTTGTCTCCTGCTTCCTGCCGGGTAACCCAGGCACTTTGGAAGGCCATAACCAGTATCCCAATAAGGCCAAATAGGGGGATGAAGTAAATTAAATTCTGCTGTAAAAAAATCATATGTTGTTTAAATTTGGTTTCTCGGGTAGATGGCACATTATGTCGTTATACAAAATAAAGAGAGTTTCTGACATTGCCAAATTAATCGTGTAAGGCTGAGATATTTACAATATAGTTGTGCCGAGGTATTTTAGCATAAATTGTTTTGATAATTTAAATATATTAGCGATTACAAACCATCCGTAACGGATTAAAAAAATCAACCAACCAAACCAAAAATGAACAAAGAAATTCAGGATTCCTCGTTTAAGAGAGAACTTGGCCTTTTAGACGGAACCATGCTTGTTGTAGGCTCCATGATCGGCTCTGGTATATTTATAGTAAGTGCTGATATTGCAAGACAGGTAGGCTCTGCCGGCTGGCTCATCCTGATCTGGGTACTGACCGGACTGGTGACTGTAGTTGCTGCGGTTAGCTATGGCGAACTGAGTGCCATGTTTCCTAAAGCTGGCGGACAGTATGTATATCTTAAAGAAGCTTATAATAAACTGATCGCATTTTTATACGGGTGGAGTTTCTTTGCTGTGATACAGACGGGGACAATTGCAGCAGTAGGAGTAGCTTTTTCTAAATTTGCAGCCTATCTCTATGAACCTTTAAGTGATACCAATATATTATATAGTATAGGGTCTTTTCATTTGAATGCGGCTCAGCTGGTTTCTATTGTGACCATTATTCTGCTGACTTACATCAATAGCCGTGGAGTGAAGGATAGTAAAATGCTGCAGACCTTTCTGACCATCATCAAGATATTCTCTTTACTGGGATTAATTGTCGGAGGGTTTTTGATTGCTGCAAATACTGAAGTCTGGAACGCAAACTGGGCGGATGCCTGGAATACAAGAGCGTTTGATGCCCAGCATGGTTCATGGGTATCTATTGGTGGTACTGCCCTGCTTTCGGGAATTGCGGCTGCAATGGTAGGATCTCTGTTTTCAAGTGATGCCTGGGTTGGCGTAACTTTTATTGCCGGCGAGATCAAAAAACCTGAGCGTAATGTAGGACTGAGTTTGTTTTTCGGAACTTTCATTGTGAGTGTAATTTATATTTCTGCAAATCTGATGTATATCTCTGTAATGCCTTTAAATGAGATTGCTTTTGCAAAATCTGACCGTGTTGCGGTGGCTGCCGCTCAATATATTTTTGGAGATGTAGGTACGATAACTATTGCAGTTATGATCATGATTTCTACTTTTGCCTGTAATAATGGTTTAATTATGGCCGGGGCAAGGGTTTATTATACCATGGCTAAGGATGGGCTGTTTTTTAAGAAAGCAGCTGAACTGAATAAATCCAGTGTACCGGGGTGGGCTTTGTGGTTCCAGTGTATCTGGGCGTCTTTTCTGTGTCTGACCGGGAAATACGGGGACTTACTGGATTATGTGGTCATCATTGTCATGATCTTTTATATTCTGACTATTTACGGAATTTTTATCTTAAGAAAAAAACAACCTGATACTGTTCGTCCTTATAAAGCCTTTGGTTATCCGGTTTTACCTGCTTTGTATATGATCGTTGCTGCAGCGATCTGTGTCGCCTTGCTGATAACCAAGTTTAGTACTTGCGGCTGGGGAGTGTTAATTATGCTTGCGGGTATACCTGTCTATTACTTTTCTAAACCTAAAGAGGGTATTCAATAAGTTATACCAAAAAACTTAATCCGGTCTGATCAGGATCATTGTCATCCCGGATTAAGTTTTTTGGTATTAATGTCGTTTTGTGCGCTAAAATATTTAGAAGTTGCTTAAATTTAGATGATAATATTATTTACATCTTCCTAAATCAGCAGGCATGAAATTTATATGGACTTTAGTGTTTGTTTTTTCTTCTTATCATCTTTTTGCACAGCGGATAACGGGTACTGTTATTGATAAAGACACCCGGATGCCGATTGAAAATGCTACCATTACAACGAGTTACGGAATTGTCTTTACTAACCTTAAAGGTGATTTTGGCCTTTCGAATATTAATACGGGAGATGTGGTTAAGGTTAGCCGTGCAAATTACGTTACTTATTATTTTACACTGAAGTCTGATAAAGGAAATATTATCGTTCCCCTTGACCCGGTTCCTCTTATTTTGCAGGAAGTGAAAATAGAGGCTAAAAATAAATATGAGTTTGATTCTTTGCGAAACAGGCAGGATTTTCGGTCTGTATTTGCCTACAGGAAGCCGAAAATACAGAATATACTGATTTCAAAATCGGGATATGTCAGGTCTCCGCGTTTCGCTGACCGGAATGTGAATACCTATAGCACAGCTGCCATAGCTGGTATTGATGTGCTGCAATTTATTAATTTACTGGGCAAGGATAAAAATCCGACATCGAGACTGCAAAAGTCATTGCTGGCCAGTGAGGATAATAATTATGTGGATAAAGTATTCTCAAAATCAAAGATTTCCCGTATTACCTCTTTAAAAGGGGATGCACTTCAACAGTTTGTTAATAAATACAGGCCATCACGTACCCAGGCAGAAGAAATGTCTGATTATGAAATGATCATTTATATTAAGAAAAGTTATAATGAGTTTATTAAGGGTGGCAAAAATGAGAATTTGCCGGCTTTGATTAAATAGCTGAAGCAGGTCTTTTCCTCCAGATGTTGCTTTCCTGTGGCTTGAACTTTAAATTAAAAGGTGTATTTTTGCAAAAAAATAAAAATAAGCAATTTGGGAACTCCATTAGATTCAGGCATAAAAGGTTATAATAATTACGGTACTCACCTTAAGGAGAAGTATAAAGGACAGCGTGTGTTCAAAGTGATTGTTGACGGCGGGTTTACCTGTCCGAACCGTGATGGCAGCAAAGGCTATGGAGGATGTACTTATTGTAATGTAGATTCTTTTACACCAGAGCTTTCCAGAAAGTTACCTACCATCAGGGAACAGCTGGAGCAGGGGATGGAGCGTGGGAAAGGCTTTTATAAGGCGGATAAATTCATTGTCTATTTTCAGCCCAATACCAACACTTATGCACCTGTACATTATCTGAAAATGATGTACGATGAAGCATTGTCTATTAACAGTGAAGATGTTGTTGGCTTCTCAGTGGGGACCCGTCCTGATTGTATTGATGCAGAAAAGGTCGCATTGCTTGAAAGCTATACTGATCGTTTTGATGTGGATCTGGAAATGGGAATGGAATCTATTTATGATGAAACCTTAAATCAGATCAACAGAGGATGCAGTCATGGTGAATTTGTAGAGGCGGTAAAATTACTCGATAACAGTAAATTAGATCTTTGTGTGCATACGATTTTTGGTTTTCCATGGGAAACTGAAGAAATGATGCTTGAATATATTCATGAAATTAACAGATTCCCGAAAATCAAGTTTGTTAAATTTCACCATCTTCATATTGTTGAAGGATCTATTATGGGTGCTAAATACAAGAAAGAACCTTTCAAATTATTTACACTTGAAGAGTATACTGATCTCTTGTGTAAGTTGATTCCTTTGCTGAGACCGGATATAATTATTCAGCGTCTGTTTGGTATTTCTGACTGGGATTTATTGATTGCTCCGAACTGGGGATTAAATAAATCGTCTATTCAGACTTATATTGATAAGGAAATCGAAAAAAGAGGGATTGTGCAGGGGTCGGCCTATGTGCCTGCTGTTGCTATAGTATAATCCCCAAACAATTCAATTGTCTTCTGTTTTCTGAAATTAAAGATCTGCTGTAATTTGCGGGCTACGAACAGCCTGTTGGCTATATTTCCGAAAAATCCGAATGGTAATCCATAGGTAAGTATATCTGTCATCTCCACACCGCCAGGTATCTGTTTAAAGTGGTGCTGATGGTGCCAGAATTTATATGGACCAAAACGCTGCTCATCAATAAAATATTGATAATCATTTACCTGAGTAATTTCTGTCATCCAGTTTAATTGAATGCCTGCCACTGGTGATACCTTATAGGTAATAATCATTCCTGCATACATCTTCTGATCATGCTGCATAGGCGAAGTGACTGTAAAAGCCATTTCTTCCGGAGTGATTTTAGCCAGGTTTGCCGGAGAGGAAAAGAAATCCCAGGCTTCGGACAAAGTTATGGGAAGAAATTGAGAGAATTTGAGATGGAAGGCTTTCATATGTATTCTGATCAGCAAAGATGCAATCTACTTATAAACAGTTTAAAAATTGGTTGTTAGTAATTTTTATCATAAAACTGAAGAAAAACGATTATGATATATTTTTAATGTGTTTTTTGAATTTATTTTAAATTATTACTGGTGTTTTTGTGTTAAAATTCGAATAATGAATTTTTATTACTTGTTTTTGTGAATTTTTGTTGATTTTAATGTGATTCGTATTGTCGTTTTTGTATTTATTGGTTGTTTGTGTTGTTTTTTATTGAATTTTATTGTTATTTTTATGATAAATCAACAAATAAACCAATAAAAACATAAATTATATGAGTAAAGTACTATTTAAACAGGTTGTTCCATTCATTATTCTTGCGATTGTTTCAATCGCAGCGCTTTTTGTTCCGTTACATGCTGATTTTGATGCGGGAAAATACAATGCGGCTGATATTGCATGGATTTTAGTAGCTACGGCCTTAGTGTTTCTGATGACACCAGGTCTTGCTTTTTTCTATGGTGGTATGGTTCACAGGAAAAATGTGATCTCAACTATGATTAAAAGTATAGTGTCTGCGGGTGTAATCAGTGTATTATGGGTGACGGTCGGCTTTAGTCTCGCCTTTGGCGAAAGTATTCATGGTCTGATAGGAAATCCGTCTACTTTCCTGTTTTTTCAGGGGGTTAATTCCGGGCCGGCATGGAGTCTTGCGCCAACGATTCCATTAACCTTATTTGCATTGTTCCAGTTGATGTTTGCTATTATTACTCCTGGGTTAGTCGTGGGAGCTGTTGCCGAACGTATTCGTTTTACCTCTTATATTCTGTTCATTGTTCTGTTTGCTATTTTTGTTTATTCGCCACTGGCACACTGGACATGGCATCCTGACGGTATCCTGTTTAAAATGGGGGTACTGGATTTTGCCGGTGGAACTGTAGTGCATATTTCGGCTGGTATGGCAGCGCTCGCAGGAGCGCTTGTACTTAAAAGAAGAAAAGTGCACCAGGATCATCAGGAAATTCCTCCTGCAAATATTCCTTATGTATTAATTGGTACAGGACTTTTATGGTTTGGCTGGTTTGGATTTAATGCTGGTTCGGCATTAGGAGCAAACAGTTTAGCTGTATCTGCTTTTGCTACAACAAACATAGCTGCCGGTGCTGCTGGTCTTTCCTGGATGTTTTTTGATGTGTTAAGAGGGAAAAAACCTTCTGTGCTTGGCTTTTGCATAGGTGCGGTAGTTGGACTTGTAGCTATTACTCCCGGAGCTGGTTTTGTGGCTATTCCACATAGTATTTTTATTGGTGTTGCTGCAGCGATTATTTCTAATCTGGCAGTGATGTGGAAATCTAAAACCAGTCTTGATGATACACTGGATGTATTTCCATGTCATGGTGTTGGTGGAATTGTTGGGATGTTACTGACAGGTGTATTTGCGACTAAAACAGTAAATCCAGCGGGTGCTGATGGATTGTTCTACGGGAATGCGGATTTCTTTTTAACACAATTAAAAGGAGTGCTGATTGTAGCTGTATTTAGTTTTGTAGTGTCTTTTCTGATTTTTAAACTGATTAATGTCATTCAGCCTATTCGTGTAACTTCTGAAGAGGAAGAAGAAGGGCTTGATGCAAGTCAGCATAATGAGAAATATACTCAGGGTACTTTGATTGTCGCTTCAACCGGACTTGAAATGGAGCAGTCTCCATTAGTCTGAGCTGACTATACCTTTTGCATGCAACCAACCTAACCAACCCATATGAAAATTAGATCTTTATTCACGCTTTCTGCCCTGACCATGAGCGCTGCCACGTATGCTCAGGAAACGACCACATCAACGCCGCTGCAGATTTCCGGATCGGCTGATGTTTATTACAAGTATGATTTCTCCGGAAAGCCGAATATTGGGACGAGCTTTGCGAATGATCAGAACTCAGTATCAATTGGAATGATTGATCTGGCTTTAAAGAAGACAACAGGAAAGGCATCTTTTGTAGGAGAGTTATCTTTCGGGCCACGGGGACAATATGGTTCAATTCCTAACGGCGAAGGAGAGACGGGAAATGCTGACAATTCTTTTCATATTCAGAATTTGTATATGTCATACGCTGTTACTGGTAAGTTATCCGTAACAGCAGGATATATGAGTACATTTATTGGTTATGAAGTAATTGTACCTACAGGTAATTTCAACTACTCCACTTCTTATCTGTTCACAAACGGGCCATTTCAGAATGCAGGTATAAGAGCCAATTATGTTTTCTCTCCGAAAATTGCATTAATGGCGGGATTATTTAATGACTGGAATGTCTATAAAGATGTGAATGGAGTTACACATTTCGGCGCCCAGCTTACTGTTGTTCCTGCAGATGGATGGACTGCTTATCTGAATGTTTTAACTGGAAAGGCAGCCGGAGCTACAGGAACGGGGACAATCTACGATTTGACTACGGCCTACCAGGTAACTGAAAAGGTTAAGATCGGTTTAAATGCAGCTGATTATTCCGTAACTAATCAAAACGGGGGGTATAGCGGAGCTGCACTTTATTTACAGAATGCCTTTACCACAAACTTTTCATTAGGTCTGAGGGGAGAATATTTTGAAACAAAGGATGTTCCTGAGCTAAAAGGTTCGAACGTTAAGTCTGTTACTTTAACGGCTAACTTAAAAGCTGGCGGATTGACTTTTATTCCGGAGGTTAGATTTGATAATGGTTCTACTACCCGGTTTGTTAAGAATAATCTTGATCCTACAAAGAGTGCTTCTCAATTTTCATTAGCTGCGGTATATGCATTTTAAATTCAACTATTCTTTTGAAAAGCATCAGGCTGGAAGGCCTGGTGTTTTTCTATTACTGTTACTGCTGACGGTTTCATTAGCTTCAACTGCACAAATCAAAAAAACAGGAGAAGTCCTGGAAAAAGATGAAAGAGGAAAATATATCCATTATGAAGTGATTACCGGAAATTCTGTGCCGGTTGACTCTTTGATTTACAGGGCGAAATTGTTTTTTAAGCAAAAAAAGCTGACAGGGATAAAATCTGACAGTACATTTTTTGAGAGAAGTGGCAGATTTATAATTAATAAAACGGCATTTGTATTATCTCATCCCTCTGGTGAATTATGGTATAATCTTACTTTTGAAATTAAAGGAGAAAAATACAGATTCTGGCTAACGGATTTTGTATTTATTCCTTATCACCGGGATCGCTATGGCAATTTTGTGCCTTCAACAGTTAAAGGGTCACCGCTAGAAAAAAGCCCGGGTAAATTAAACGCGGGAGAGTGGTCTTTTTATGTGAGTGATGCGGGCCGACAATCGGCTGCCTTTGCTGCTGAATTCAAAGAATATCTGTCTGCAGTGCAGCAAGCCAAACCGCTTAACAAACCCGCTGGTACAGTTTCTACTAAAAGCTGGTAAGCCGGTTTTGCTAATGAACCATTTTATCTGCACAGGTTGAGCTGGCAAAAGCCTCTGGTTTAGCTTTGAAAATAAACCCCATACTTAGAATATAACCCATAGCCTCATTCAATGCTTTATTGGATTTGAACATCGGATTGGTATTGATGTCTGCATGAACTTCCAGATCTACATCGTATAGATCAAGCAGATCACATACCGCATAAGCTGTTTCTATGGATTTCTGTACTTCGATCAGCATTCTTTCCTTGATACTCATCTTTTGCGAGGTTTTTTCCTGGTGGATATACATAAATCCTCCATGTTGTTCTCTCAATAAAACAATCACTGTAGCAAAATCTGTGAATGCACCTTTTACCTGCGAATCTGTACCAACGCATACTTTAAGATGATAGCCATTTTCGGTTTCTCTGATAATCGCTTTTTCTACTTCTTCTAAAATCGGCAAGTGGATTACTTCGCCATTGAATTTTTTCCAGGTCATACGTTATTGGTGTTAGATTAACAACCCGTATTCAGGTTTCCTAAAATTAAGGTGATTATGTTAAAGATACATTAATTATTTGTTGTTTATTTGCTAACAATCAGATAGTTGTCAACAGTTAGACTATGCTTGTGTGAATTGGTGTAATTTCTTTAATACATAAAAATTAAAACAATATGTAATAAAACAGGTTAATTAAACTATAGCATGGTAAATAAAACAATTATAGTTTCTAATCGATTACCCGTAAAAATTGTTGAAGAAAATGGGGAGTATCTCCTGAGTCCAAGTGAAGGAGGGCTTGCTACCGGTTTAGGATCGGTATATAAAAAAGGAAATAATATCTGGATAGGCTGGCCGGGAATTGAGATTCCGCTGGAAAGGCAGCAGGAAGTGACTGAAAAGCTTGCTGCTTTGAATCTGATTCCGGTATTTTTAACTCCTGATGAAATTAATCTTTATTACGAAGGTTTCTCCAACGAAGTTTTATGGCCGGTTTTTCATTATATGGTTACCTATGCCCATTTTGAACAGGTATACTGGGATTCCTACCAAAAGGTAAACGGTAAGTTTAAAGATGTGGTTACTGCTCATCTTAATGAAGGGGATACGATATGGATACATGATTATCAGCTTTTATTGCTTTCCGAACGTATCAGGAATATACAGCCCCATGTGACGATCGGTTTTTTCCAGCATATTCCTTTTCCTTCTTATGAAATGTTTCGTCTGATTCCCTGGAGGGAAGAATTAATTAACGGAATGTTTGGAGCAGATTTACTGGGTTTCCATACATTTGATGATGTGAGACATTTTCTGAGTGCAGCTTCACGTATATCTGCTGCAAAAATATCAGATAATGTAATCACTTATAAAGACAGGCAGCTTGTTGTAGAGGCTTTCCCTATGGGGATAGATGCTGGTAAATTTGAGAACCTTGTTCATGATCCTGTTGTAGCAGAGCATGTCATCTCTCTGAAGGAAACGATGCATAACTGCAAAGTTATTTTAACAATTGACAGGCTGGATTACAGTAAAGGGATATTGCAGCGTTTGCAGGCTTATGAATTATTGCTGGAGACTCATCCTGAATATGCCGATCGGTTATCATTGTATATGATTGTTGTTCCCTCAAGGGATACGGTTGCGCAATATAAAGAACTAAAGGATCAGATTGATCAGCTGGTGGGAAATATCAATGCCCGCTTCAGAACTTTAAACTGGTTGCCCGTCCATTATTTTTACCGTTCTTTTCCTGTTGAGTTTTTATCTGCATTATATAGTACTGCAGATATTTGTCTGGTTACACCTATGCGTGATGGAATGAACCTGGTCAGTAAAGAATATGTGGCTAGCAGAACAGATAATACGGGGGTACTTATTTTAAGTGAAATGGCTGGAGCCTCCAAAGAACTGAATGATGCATTGATCGTAAATCCCAACAATATTGGTGAGGTGATGAGAGCGATTGTAGAAGGACTCAATATGTCTGTTGAGGAGCAAAGGGTACGGATGTCCGTGATGAGAGGGATTGTCAGGAAATTTGACATCTATCTCTGGGTAAAGAATTTTATGGATAAATTGGAAGAAGTTAAACATATGCAAGAATCACTATTAACCAAACATGCTGTAAGGGCAATAAAAGAACAGATTGCAGCAGCTTATAGTAAAGCTGCTGACAGATATATATTCCTTGATTATGATGGTACGCTTGTTGGTTTTAATGGTGATATCAATAAGGCATCGCCTGACGAAGAATTATACCGTATACTCAGACAGTTAGCTGCTGATCCCTTAAATAGGGTCGTTATAGTGAGTGGACGCAGGCATGAAACGCTTGAGGAATGGTTTGGGCATCTGAAAATAGATCTGATTGCAGAGCATGGTGCCTGGCAGAAACACTATCAGCAGGAATGGAAATCTTTGCCCTTACTTACTGATCAATGGAAACAGGAGATCAGAACAGTACTGGATACTTATACCGACCGTACTCCAGGCTCTTTCACTGAAGATAAAAGTTATTCACTGGTCTGGCATTACCGCAAGGCTGAAGAAGGTCTTGGAGAGCTCAGAGCTAATGAAATTACCAATCATCTTGCAGCAACTGTTGCAGATAAAGGCTTACAAATGATGCCGGGTAATAAGGTCATAGAATTTAAAAATATAGAAGTTAATAAAGGTAAGGCTACTTTAGCCTGGTTGCATGACCAGCATCCTGATTTTATCATTGCTTTAGGTGATGATCATACAGATGAGGATATTTTTAAGGCACTTAAACCAGAAGACTATACCATTAAAGTTGGCAGCAATATTTCTGCAGCAAGATATTATTTAAGAAATTTTCAGGAAGTCCGTGAGTTTCTGAAAATGTTATCAGAAACATCGCAGGCTTCCTCAAAATAATAGTTGATAAGCCTGTGCTCTATAAGAAAACAGGCTTATCCAGTTTAATAGCGATTCTATGCGCGGCATTCATCAGTCCGACATGACTGTAGGCCTGCGGGAAATTTCCCCATTGACTGCCGTCGTTTTCATCTACATCTTCTGCGAAAAGATCAAGATGATTGCCATAACCAATGAGCAGCTCAAACTCTCTGACAGCATCATCCAGGCGGCCTACTATGGCCAGAGCTTCTACATACCAGAATGCACAGATCAGAAAAGTTGTTTTAGGCTTGCCAAAATCGTCTGTATGACGGTAACGGTAAAACAGGCCATTTGCACCTTTCAACTCCTGTTCTAAAGCAATCAGGTGATCTTTTGCGCGCTGGGAACCGGAGTCAAGGTAATTCATCAGTATCAACTGCAAAGTGCTTGCATCGAGATGGGCACTGCCAACTGCATGATTGTATACTTTCCTTTCCGGGTCATAGCAAGCTTCAATGTGAACTGCGGCACGATCAATAAGCTGCCCTGCCCGTTCCTCAAACTCTTTGTTACCAATTGTCCTGGCCATTTTTAACGCGGCTTTGGCACCTGCCCACTGAAACAGGTTCGTATAACAATGCATATTGGCAAGATTCCTGAATTCCCATATACCAGCATCTTTTTCATCTATGGTGCGCTCAATTTTTGTCAGTAAATAATCAAGCCATATAGCAGAATCTTTGCGTTCGCTGAATACAAACCTGTTATCTGTATATAAAGGCAGCATAGAGATTAATACCTGTCCGTAAATATCGTTTTGGATATGTTCGTATGCCTGATTTCCAACACGTACAGGTTGATTGCCCATATAACCTTTTAAGTTGGTCAGGATACGTTCTGTCAGCACACGTTCGCCGGCAATACCAAAAAGAGGCTGATAACGCTTATCATCTCTGAAAGAAATATCTGTGATATAGTTGAAATACCGTTCCATTTCTTCAAAATGACCTACGTGATTCAGAGAAGTGATTACATAATAGGTATCCCTCATCCAGCAATAACGGTAGTCCCAGTTGCGGGTGCTTCCCGGAGATTCCGGCAGGCTGGTTGTGCTGGCTGCAATTATAGCACCGGTATCCTCATATTGGTGAATTTTCAGGACTAATGCCGAACGGATAACCAGTGACTGATGAAAACCTGCTATTGTGGAGTGTTTAATCCATGTTCGCCAGTATTTTCTTGTTTCAGTGAGGAATCTTTCGGCGGTACTTTCAATCGGTGCATTTAAATCATGCCCGTAAGTAAGTATGAGGTATTTAGTGTCATTCAGCGCAAAATGTCTTTCATCCTCAATATATGAAAGTGAAATATTTGTACTTAACTGCATGTCATTTTCATCTCCGGTAAAATGGATATGATTACTTCCTCTTGAGCCCTGTTGTTTTCCTTCACCATAGTTGAAAACCGGATTACAGCTAACTTTAATCCTTGGATTACCTTCAAGAGGTTCAATTTTACGGATTAACATCAGTGGCTTATAGAAGCGTTCATGCTGATAGAATCTTGGTGCAAAATCGGTAATCCGGTATTTCCCTTCTTCATTGGTGATTACAGTACACAGAATATTAGTATTTTCCATGTAATATTGTTCAGATGCATATTCACCGTGGGGGAGGATAGAGAATTCTCCGCCCTGCTCTTTGTCAAGTAGTCCGCCAAATACGAAAGAGCTGTCAAATCTTGGCCAGCATAACCAATCAATATTAGTGTTTTTGTTAATATGAGCGAGGAAGGCACAGTTCCCGATTATCCCTGTTTGATAGGTATGTCTGTCCATTTATATGTTTTTGTGATGTGTATTAAATCATTTGATATTAATAGAACAAATTATCACCCTAATTGTTGACATAAAGAAAACTGGGGGCACCTGTAACAGATAATTTTGCACAGATAATCTGATTAGAATAGTATATTATTTATTACATTTATGAGTATAAGGATGATACTATTGCACAGTTGCCAATCGTTAAATTCTATAAAAAACCGAATCCTCATTTAAAGCTATTAAAGATGAAAACAGAACTGTTGAATGAATTCTTCTTACTGCAACAAAGCAGATCTAATGCTAAATATCTTGATATTCTGGAGGAAAGGATTTATTCTCCGATTCAGAAGGCGAATAATAAAGTGACTTCCTGGATGACCAGAAGAGGAACGATGTTGATGAAGCTGGAGAAGAATGCGCAGCTGCGTATGAATAAAATCAGAAAAAAGTTCCTGAAGTATTAAATATCCGCTGTACGCTATCTTTGTTTAATTCCCTTATCTTTGCCATATGATGGTAGAAAAGGTATTGGGTAATTTAAAAATCACTTCTTTAAATGAAATGCAGCAGGCTTCTATCGCTGCTACAGACAGTGGAAAAGATGTAGTTTTGCTTGCACCAACAGGTTCGGGTAAAACACTTGGTTTTTTATTACCTGTTTTAAAAAAATTGAATACTGCCACAAAAGGGGTACAGGCATTGGTATTAGTTCCTTCCAGAGAACTTGCTTTACAAATCGAACAGGTATTTAAGCAAATGGGTACTGGTTTTAAAGTTAACTGCTGTTATGGCGGACATCCGGTAAAAACCGAGAGAAATAATTTTGAACAGCCTCCTGCTTTGCTTATTGGTACACCAGGGAGAATTGCTTATCATTTGAGAAAAGAAAACTTTGATGAATCATCTATTACTACTTTAGTTCTGGATGAGTTTGATAAAGCACTTGAATTTGGTTTTCAGGAAGATATGGCTTACATAATTGGTACGTTGCGATCACTAAAACAGCGTATGCTTACTTCTGCAACACAAATGGAAGTTATTCCTGAATTTACCGGTCTTAAGTCTCCTGCAGAGATCAATTTTCTTAAAGATGTTAAGGTTGCACCAGATTTGAAACTGAAAAAGGTGATGACCACTGCTGAGGATAAGCTGGACACGCTGTTTGAGCTGATCTGTAAAATCGGAAATAAAACTACGCTTCTTTTTTGTAATCACAGGGAAACTGTAGATCGTATCAGTGACCTGCTTATTGATAAAGATCTTGCGCATGATATCTTTCATGGCGGAATGGAGCAGGATGAAAGAGAACGGGCTTTATTAAAATTCAGAAATGGAAGTATTAAAATATTAATTACTACAGATCTGGCCTCACGCGGACTGGATATTCCTGAAGTAGAATATATTATTCACTACCAGTTACCCTATACGGAAGATGCCTTCTTACATAGAAATGGTCGTACTGCCCGTATGAATGCCAAGGGAACTGCTTATTTGATTATGACTGAGGAAGAAAAGTACCCGTTTCTGAAAAGTGATATAGAAATTGAAAAATTAAAAGGAAATTATCAGTTGCCAAAAGATAGTCAGTGGCAAACTCTGTATATCGCTGCTGGTAAAAAAGATAAGGTGAATAAAATTGATATCGTTGGCTTACTGCTTAAAAAAGGCGGGTTAGAGAAAGATGATGTTGGATTAATTGAAGTCAAAGATCAAAGTTCATATGTTGCTGTAAAACGTAATATGGTCCATAAGGTCCTTGCAGCTCTGGCCAACGAGAGAATAAAAAATAAGAAAGTTAAGATAGAAGTAGCGATGTAATTATGAGCAACAACGACATTTTAAAGAAACTTCGCGTAGCGCTGGAGTTGAATAATGAAGATATTATTAAGATCCTTGAACTGGTAAATTTTAAAGTAACCAAAAGTGAATTGGGGTCATTTTTCAGGAGTGATGATCATCCTAATTTTAAACCATGCGGTGATCAGATCCTTCGTAATTTTCTCAATGGATTAGTGATCTTTAAAAGAGGTCCAAGAGTCGGGAAACCGACTCCTCCAGCTATTGATTAATTAGCTTTGATTGCAAAATCCCGGGAATTTCCCTGTATTTTTTGAAATTGAGTTAATTTCCTCGAACAAACAGTTATACTTGTGAAATGAAGGCTTAATATTGCCTTCTCACAAGGATTGCATTTTTGAAAATGGCCAATAGGATTGCATGACGAATGATTAGATTTTTGAATTTTCCTGGAAATTTGGGTCATTTAAAATGCATAATTTTATTCCATGCCTTTATATTGCTGTGTTCCTATACTGTTAAGGCGCAAACCACACACAGATTAACAGGAACAGTAATTGATTCTTTAAAAGATGTAGTGTCAGGAGCTGATGTTTTTATCATTGCAGATAAGGACACGCTCTCTTCGATTACCAATACCCACGGCAGATTTATTTTCTCAGGTTTTAAAGCTGACCGGATTTCTCTTCTGGTTATGAGTGTGGGCTTTAAACCCTATACCAGATCTTTTCAGTATAAGGAAGGACAGCAAAATATGGATCTGGATATGATTGTCCTTGATCTGGAGTCAAACCTGCTTGATGAAGTTGTAATCAACGGGAGAGATAAGCCTATAAAATTTAAAAAAGATACGATTGAATATAATGCTTCTTTTTACCAGGTCTCTGAAAATGACAGGGTAGAAGATCTGCTGCGGCAATTGCCCGGTATCGAAGTTGATGAGCATGGGAATACCACAACTATGGGTAAACCCCTGCAGAAACTAAGAGTAAACGGAGAAGACTTCTTTACAAGTAATGTCAAAGATTTTATCAGTCAGCTTCCGGCCAGCGTGATAGACAAAGTGGAGATTATTAATGATTTCGGGGATGAAGCTAATTTTACCGGAATGAAAACTGGAGAACCACAGAAGATGCTGAATCTGGTAACCAAGGCCGGGCAAAACCGCGGAACTTTCGGTAATGCCCTTTTGAGTGGGGGTACAAATAAGCGTTATGGTCTGCAGGGCAATGGGAATTTATGGGAGGGGAGTCAGCAGATTGGGTTTAGCAGCAGTTCAAATAACACAAATAATGAAGCCGGTGTAAATACTGCAGTAGCAGCTGGCGTCAACTACAGAGATAAACTGTCTACTGGGGTTACCGCAAGTGCAGGTTATAATTATACCTATAATAAAAACTTATCACAGCAGTTGAATTCAACTGAAACTGTTACTACCGAAGGAACAATCAAGAATGACTCGAAATCAGCTGCTAAATCAGCGGATAACAACCACAATATCAATTTTAACATACAATCAATTGCAAACAAAAGTTATTTTCAGGCTTCTCTGGGTGGGTCTTTAGCTATAAAGAACAGAGACGGAGATATATTTTCAAAGCAAACAGGACTTATCCTGCAGGACTTGCAGAGCGCCAGCGGATCTAATACCAAGACGCCTAATCTGAATGGTAATTTTGTCTGGGCAAGAAGTATGGAGAAGCCAGGAAGAAGTATGTCTGCGGGTGTCGTGGTAAGTAGTGGAATCAATCAGGTTAGCGATGATCTGCGGAATAAGATTAGTTATTATGATAAGCATACCAGTCAATTGGTAAAAGATTCACTAGTAAACCGTTTTGTAGACACCGAAAACCGGACAAATATGGTTACTGCAGATTTCAGATATAGTGAGCCTTTAAAATCCCGCAGTGACTCATCAGTTAAAAGAAATATTGATTTTTCCTATTTCTTCTCTCTGAGCAAAACCAGAAATAGTTTATACACAAAGGTTGATAATAGTACCGGCAGAACCAGCGTTGTAGATTCCCTGAGTTCTATATACTCTTCCTCATTTATGTTTCAGCGGTTTGCGATAAGTTATCGTTATCAGGCGGAACGCCTTAATTATAGTCTTGGAGTAACTGCACAACCAAGTTTACTTACAGGGCAATACGCCGGAAATGAAGATAGGATCAGTCATTTTGAACTCAATCTTTCACCTATTGTTAATCTGAGTTATAATCTGTCAAATTGGGATAATGTAGCTTTTGTTTATACAGGGAGCAGTACGGCACCTGATTTTTATCAGCTGCAGCCAGTTCCGAATATCAGTAATCTTCAGAATGTTATCATTGGTAATCCAAATCTGAAATCAAGTTTTACGCACTCAGGAAATCTGAGTTATCAGCACACCGATGAACAGAATGGCTCTACCCTGCAACTGGCGCTAAATGGATCTGTTGTAGAAGACCAGGTAGTTAGTAATGTTGTCCTTATCAAAGATACTTTGAATAGCTTAAAACAAGAGACGCATTATGCAAATGCAAATGGTGCATATTTGATAGGGAGTATGTATTCCTATTCCCTGCCTTTTTCGAAGAATAAATTCAATGCAGAACTAAGAGGCACATTTGATTATATCAATATGATCTCTTATGCGAATAATGATCTGAATCAGAATAGGAATATCAATTTTTCACAAACACTGAAATTGAGGATGAATCAGCGCAGACTGACTTTATCAACTTCGGCAACTTATACCTATAGCAGCAACCGTTATTCTATTGAATTGCTCAAACTGAGAAATATTGAGACCTGGCAATTTAACTGGAGCGGCCGTGCTTTTCTGAATAAGAATTTTTCGCTGAATGCGGATGTTTCAAAAAGGATTAACTCTGGTTATTCGCTCACGGTAGCAAATCCATTGCTGATTAATCTTAGTCTGGAGAAAATTTTATTTAAAAACAGACAGGGTACTGTCTCTTTACAGGCTTATGATTTGCTGAACCAGGGTAATAACCTGGTTAGAAGTATATCTGATAATTCGATTACCGATAGTCGGTATAATCAAATTACCAGATATTTCCTCGTTAGCTTTAATTATCGCCTTCAGAATTTTGGTCATAAAAAGACCAGGTAAAAGAAGTCGCTTAACTTAGCTTTTTATATCTTATTCTGTGTGGTGTAACATCACCCAGACGTTTCTTACGGTTTTCCTCGTAATCACTGTAATTACCTTCAAAGAAGTATACCTGTGAATTACCTTCAAAAGCCAGAATATGTGTACAGATACGGTCTAAGAACCATCTGTCGTGACTAATCACTACTGCACAACCACCAAAGTTTTCCAATGCTTCTTCCAGCGCACGTAAAGTATTAACATCAATATCATTGGTCGGCTCATCCAGCAGTAAAACATTTGCTCCTTTTTTCAAAGTGATGGCAAGATGTACCCGGTTACGTTCTCCACCTGATAATACAGAAACTTTTTTCTGCTGATCACCTCCGTTGAAGTTGAACTTTGAAACATAGGCACGTCCGTTTACTGCCTTGTTGCCTAACATAATATTGTCGAGTCCGTCAGTAATGTTTTCGTAAACTGTTTTGTTCCCGTCAAGGTCATTGTGCATCTGATCGACATAACCTAAGGCTACAGTTTCACCTACTCTGAAAGTTCCTTCATCTGGTGTTTCCTGTTCGGTGATTAAACGGAAAAGAGTTGTTTTTCCAGCTCCGTTAGGGCCGATAATACCCACAATTCCAGCCGGCGGCAGAGAGAAACTCAGGTTTTCAAAAAGTATCTTATCTCCATATGATTTGGTTACGTTATTAGCTTCAATAACGACATTACCCAATCTCGGACCTGCCGGAATAAATAATTCCAGTTTGTCTTCTCTTTCTTTAGAATCCTCAGAAGCTAGTTTGTCATAATTTGATAAACGTGCTTTAGATTTGGCATGTCGGGCTTTTGGTGCCATACGTACCCATTCCAGCTCACGCTCCAGTGTCTTCTGACGTTTACTTTCAGTTTTTTCTTCCTGTGACAGGCGTTTTGCTTTCTGATCTAACCATGAAGAGTAATTACCTTTCCATGGAATACCTTCTCCGCGATCCAGTTCAAGAATCCATCCGGCAACATTATCAAGGAAATATCTGTCGTGGGTTACCGCAATTACAGTTCCTTTGTAATCTTTCAGGAATTGCTCCAGCCAGTCGATACTTTCTGCATCAAGGTGATTGGTCGGCTCATCCAGTAATAAAACATCTGGTTCCTGTAATAATAAGCGGCACATAGCCACACGGCGACGTTCTCCTCCTGATAATACCCCAATTTTGGTGTCAGGATCAGGGCAGCGCAGTGCATCCATTGCACGTTCCAGTTTATTATCCAGTTCCCATGCATTTACTGCATCAATCTTATCCTGCAGTTCGCCTTGTTTAGCCATCAGCTTATCCATTGCATCTGCATCTTCATAGACTTCGGGTAAACCAAACTGCTCATTGATAGCTTCGTATTCTTTTAAGATAGCAGTAATTTCTGCAACACCTTCTTCCACAACTTCACGAACGGTTTTATTCTCATCCAGTTCTGGCTCTTGTGCAAGATAACCTACTGTATAACCTGGTGAAAATACAACCTCACCCTGAAATGCTTTGTCTATTCCTGCAATGATTTTTAAGACAGATGACTTACCTGATCCGTTAAGACCAATAACACCAATTTTGGCTCCGTAGAAAAATGAAAGGTATATGTTTTTTAATACTTGTTTTTGAGGGGGGGTAAATCTTATTTACTCCCGCCATTGAAAAGATTATTTTTTCGTCTGACATAATTGGTTTTTAATATGCTATGCCTTTAAAAGGCTTTTATTGATTGTTAATTCTACGTTCCGTTTCTCCGTCCTGATGCGGTGCGGCGGTCACAAAGATAAACAAGGTAAACCCATTAAAAAATTGTTTGTCAGATATAAGCTTGAATTTATCTTTTAATTATTCTGCACGTGGTACATCTTCCAGAGCGTAATAAACTTTTAAGCCTCTTTCTTTTGCAATTCTGACATCTTCATCTGCTCCCTTTGAAGCACCTTCAAGCCGAAGAACAGCATCACACTTTAAAAGTAAACGGTGGGCTACAGGATAGAGAATTTCTTCATAAGCTTCATCACCAGGTTTAGTCGAGCCTGCCAGGTGAAGTAAAGGGAGTGCAACCCATTCACCAATTACTGGAATATGCCCTAGTCTGAATAAGGGTAATGCCGCTGCTTCTAATTTACTTAGGTTTTGTTGCATTAATTTAGGATCGTCATTTGTTCCGCTGCGGTAAGGACCTGCTATAAGTATTAACATATCTTTTTTTTATACAAAAGAAGTGAACAGAAGAGTTGAAAAAAATAAAGTAGTTTAAGAAATTACTTTTTGTGTTTATTAGCCCGGATCATACTTAAAAATTCTGGGGTAATACCAAGATACGAAGCAATCTGTTTTTGGGTAATCTGTCTGATTACCTGGGGATATTTATCCCTAAAGATCTGATAACGTTCTTCGGCAGGAAGAGAAAGATTTTGTATAGTCCTTAGCTGCTCTCTGATATAAGCGTTTTGAAAGATTATGCGGAAAAACGTTTCAAATTTAGGTATCCTGATATATAGGTTATCAAGGCTTTCTTTTGATAGCTGCAGAATGATACTTTCTTCTATCGCCTCAATAGTCAGCATTGCTGGTTGTTGATGAATAAAACAAAACATGTCGGTTATCCACCAGTCGGTAACAGCAAACATAATAGTTGACTGCTTACCTGTTTTATCAGGATAATAAGCTCTTAAAATACCGGAATCTACAAAATTGATATACTTACAAATTTCTCCCTGCTGAAGTATCAGTTCCTTTCGGGAGACTTTTCGCGGTTTTAAGAACGAAATGAAATGATCAGTTTCTTCCTTATCCAGTGAAATATGTTTGGCAATGTTATTTAAAATATGATTATACAATGCGATTTTAATTAAAGGATAAGTCAGGGGAATTAATTCTTTGTCAAGAATAGTGAAAATTTAATAAAATGACTGTAAAGTTTAATATTTGTATATAAGCTGTATATGATGTAATCCTGATGAAATTTTTAGAGATTTGATGCGTTAGATATAAATTAACGCCTAATTATGGAACAATACATCTATGAAGATGAATACCGTGGTCAAAAAAGAAAACTATTAATCCTGTCCGGAGAAGATGGCTCTGGTTACAGAGTGTTTTTACAAGCTAAATTTATTGGTTTAATCTGTCCTGAGGTCAATAAGGACATTGTGATTTGGCGAACAGATTACGATATATTGAAACCGATTGTGCGAAAAATTGGGGAATGGATTGAGAAATCGAATTAATGACTGCCATTTTGTTGCTTTTAACTCAGTGTAACTAACAAAATGACAGGTAGTTTATGGCACAATAATCATTACATTCCGGGGACAATTCTCCCAAAAGGGAAGAAGCCGGCTTTGTTAATGATTATTTAAAGTACTTTAGAACATATTTTATTTTTCTAAGACAAATAAAATAATATTGCGATTAGTGTCAAAACTTAGTAAGTTTAGTGGAATAAGATCATTAACGAAATCTATCCTCTGCCATATGGCGTAATTGTTGATAAAATAAATCATATAGGTGACGCTTATTTATAAAACATTTTTATAGTTTAGGGGCGTTGCGTTTAAGAAAAGGTATATATGGAAGCTAAATTTTCACCACAGGTAAAAGACGTGATTTCGTTTAGCAGGGAAGAAGCCCTGAGATTAGGTCATGATTATATAGGCGCTGAACATCTTTTGTTAGGTCTGATTCGCGAAGGCGATGGAATGGCTATCAAAATATTGAAGTCGCTGGGGGTTGATACATCTAAATTGCGCCGCTCAATAGAGGAGGCAGTAAGAGGTACTTCCAGTGTTACGGTTAATCTGGGAAATATCCCTTTGACCAAACAAGCCGAAAAAGTATTAAAAATCACTTATCTGGAAGCCAAAATTTTCAAGAGTGATTTAATAGGAACGGAGCATTTGCTGTTATCTATCCTTCGTGATGATGATAATATCGCATCTCAGATATTATTACAGTATAGCATCAACTACGAAATCTTCAAACAGGAAGTGGAAGTAAATAAAAATGGTTTCAGAGATGAAACTCAGGGTAGCGCTTCTACAGGTGGTGATGATGATTATCGTGAAGAAGAAAGCTTCAGCAGTCCAAAAAAAGTTTCTGATATAAAATCCAAAACTCCTGTTCTGGATAATTTTGGAAGAGACCTGACAAAAGCTGCAGAAGAAGGTCGTCTGGATCCTATTGTAGGTCGTGAAAAAGAGATTGAGCGTGTTTCTCAAATCCTTTCCCGCCGTAAAAAGAATAACCCTATTTTGATTGGTGAGCCAGGTGTGGGTAAATCAGCAATTGCTGAAGGACTTGCATTGCGCATCGTTCAGCGTAAGGTATCAAGAGTATTGTTCAACAAACGTGTAGTGACGTTAGATCTTGCTTCTTTAGTAGCAGGTACTAAATATCGCGGTCAGTTTGAAGAACGTATGAAAGCAGTCATGAATGAACTGGAGAAATCAACTGATGTAATATTATTCATTGATGAAATCCATACTATTGTTGGTGCTGGTGGAGCTTCTGGTTCGCTGGATGCTTCCAATATGTTCAAACCTGCTTTAGCCAGAGGTGAAATACAATGTATTGGTGCAACTACTCTGGATGAATACCGTCAGTATATAGAGAAAGATGGAGCCCTGGATCGTCGTTTCCAGAAGGTTATGATTGAGCCTGCTTCACCTGATGAAACTATTGAGATCCTGAACCGTATTAAAGAGAAGTATGAGGAACATCATGGTGTTACTTACACAAATGAGGCAATAAATGCCTGTGTTGCGCTGACTACCAGATATATCACTGACAGATTCCTTCCGGATAAAGCTATTGATGCTCTGGATGAAGCTGGTTCAAGAGTTCACTTAACTAATATTCATGTTCCGGAAAATATCATTGATATTGAGAACAAGATTGAAAATATTAAGGTTGAGAAAAATAAAGTTGTAAAAAGCCAGAAATATGAGGAGGCTGCAAAACTAAGAGATACAGAGAAAAATCTTTTAGAAGAGCTCGATCGTGCAAAAACTGAGTGGGAAGCCGAAACTAAAACTAAACGTTACACTGTAACTGAGGATAATGTTGCTGAGGTTGTTTCTATGATGACTGGTATTCCTTTACAACGTGTTGGCCAGACTGATAGTGTGAAATTGCTGAATATGTATGACACTATTGCTACTAAAATTATTGGTCAGGACGATGCGATCAAAAAATTAAGTAAAGCTATTCAACGTACAAGAGCAGGATTAAAAGACCCTAAAAAACCTATTGGTTCATTTATTTTCTTAGGTCCTACCGGTGTTGGTAAAACTGAGCTGGCTAAAGAACTTGCAAGATTTATGTTCGACAGCGATGATTCACTGATCCAGATCGATATGAGTGAGTACATGGAGAAATTCGCTGTATCACGTTTAGTGGGAGCGCCTCCGGGATATGTTGGTTATGAAGAAGGTGGACAGTTAACTGAAAAAGTACGTCGCAAACCATATGCAGTTATCTTATTGGATGAGATTGAGAAAGCTCACCCTGATGTGTTTAATATTCTGTTACAGGTATTGGACGAAGGTCAGCTGACTGATAGTTTAGGTCGCAAGGTCGATTTCAGAAATACTATCATCATTATGACTTCCAATATTGGTGCACGTCAGCTTAAAGATTTCGGTCAGGGTATTGGTTTCTCTACCAATGCAAAAACGAATCAGGTAGACGCTCATTCAAGAGGTGTAATTGAGAATGCATTGAAACGTGCTTTTGCTCCTGAATTCCTGAATCGTGTTGACGACGTAGTTGTATTCAATACTTTAGGTAAAGATGAGATCTTCAAAATCATTGATATTGAACTTAAATCTTTATTTGGCAGAGTACATAACTTAGGTTATGAAGTGAAATTAACTGATGTGGCAAAAGATTTTATTGCTGACAAAGGTTTTGACAGTAACTTCGGTGCCCGTCCGTTGAAACGTGCTATTCAGAAATACCTGGAAGATCCTATTGCTGAGGAAATCCTTAAAGGTGAAATCAATGATGGGGATATACTTGAAATTGATTACAATAAAGAAACTGATCTGATTGTAGTTGAAAATAAGAGCCCTGGTAAGAAGAAGAAAAAAGAAGAAGGAAGTATAGAGTAATCACTCCAATACGGAAATATAAAAGGCTGCCTCTAAAGGGCGGCCTTTTTACGTTAAAAAGCTTGACATGCAATCCCAGACTACGCCCATCTGAAGGGATGGCCAATGTCTGGGATTGCATGTCAAGCTTTTTTATTCTCCGGTTAGGCCTTTCCTGTAGAGAGAAGCAATTATATTTATGGTAATTAATCGGATTACTTGGTGGGGTTTGGAAAGACTAGGGGTGGGGGTTGTGGAAAGACTAAATGGAGAAATTAGGAAAATGTGGATTGTAAGACCTTAGGTAATTCCTCTATTTAAGGTTTTAGATTGAGAGGATAATAAAGTTCCTGGCCCCTTTCAAACAAGATATAATCTTCTTATCTGGCTTAAAAGCTAGAACAGACTTAACTGAGGTTTGGGTATATGGAACAAACTTGAGTTGAGATGTACTCTTTTAACATTTAAGTGATTGATTCTGCAGTGTAGTCTGAAGGTGTCTTGAATGAGTTTTGCAATATTACCTTCGCCTCTCATTCTATCGCCAAAACGGCTGTCATTGACCTGTCCACCATGACAGGACTGTATCATATGCCATACCTTGTCAAAACGATCCGGGAAATTCTGACGTAGCCAGTCTTCAAAAACTGAACCTATAGCGCCATTTAGTCTTACAATAGTATAACCGGCACTTTCTGCTCCACAGGAGGCAATTGTCTTCAGAATAGCCGGGATTTCATGATCACTCAGCCCCGGGACTAGAGGGGCTACCATTACACCGGTTGGAATACCGGCTTTACTCAGCTCTTCCACTACTTTTAGTCTTTGTCTGATTGTTGTAGTACGTGGCTCCATTTTTAATCTCAGCTTTTCATCCAGACTGTTAATAGACAGGTAAACCAGACAGAGATTTTGTTTGGCCATTTCCTGCAGGATATCCAGATCACGTAAAATCAATGCATTTTTTGTAATCATCCCTATAGGCTGTTTGTAATCCAGTGCAATTTCCAGCAATTGTCTGGTTAACTTAAACTCACGTTCAGCAGGCTGATAACAGTCTGTATTGCCAGATAGGGAAATCGTTTCTGCATTCCAGCCTTTGCGGTCCAGAAATTTTTTGAATAGCTGCGGCGCATCTTTTTTAACAATGATTTTTCTCTCGAAATCCAACCCTGCACTGAAACCCCAGTATTCATGCGAGTTCCTGGCATAACAATAAATACAGCCATGCTCACAGCCCTGATAAGGATTCAGGGAATAAGCCATCCCCACATCAGGGCTAGCCACTTTATTGACAATTGACTTTGATTTGCCAATAATAAAGCTTGTTTTATGGTTTTCATTTTCCCAGTCATCGATTCCTTCACTATGTTCTTTGACATAGGAATGATTCAGAAAATGATTATGAGGATTAAATTGTGCACCCCTTCCTTTCAGGTATTGGTCTTCCGGCTTTTCAGATGAAATCATCTTTAAAATTACTAATTTTTTTAGTAATTAAAAAGAAAGATTATCTTTTATTTAGTGGGATATAATCCATGGGGACCATATCTCCAATTTTTTCGTAGGCCCAGAAACCTTCGAATAGGATGGCTTTTGAATCGTGTATTGCACCATTTGGATAGAAACTCACCGGCCCTTTAAGCATACTGACTACTGAAATCTGATAATTTGGAACTGTGAGTGGCCGCATGATATAGTGACCGGTATTGGAATAGGCATTACTTTCTTCCTCTCTGGTATACATAATATAAAGTTCATCCTTATAATTGATGGTTTTCATATTAGGATATATACTTTTAACCAGGGTATCAGTTGCCACTCCTGACATATCCAGGGTAGTGAATTCTTTGGGCATCTCATATAAACGCTGCATCATCAGCAGTGAATCACTAAAGACAGAGCCAATAGCACTTGCGCCATGCACTTTCTTCATCAGCCTTGCTTTGGTAGCTGCAATATAACTATCAGGCGGACGGTTAGGATTTTTTGTTTTAATGCGCTTGTAAATGATGAATCCATTCTCTTCTACTTTATTCTGATACAGAGACTGGAAGAAGTGCTGCGGCGAGCCTGCATAAGCAATTTCCCTGTTATTTAACCAGGTTCTTCTTTTGCGGCCCGAACCTTTCAGGTCTTCAAATACCGGCAGACCGGAAAAATAGACTATCCTCGTATTGTAATTGTATTCAAAGAGATTAAGCATATATTTTAGCCGATAACCCAGTGCTTTATTCTCAACCACCAGAAATTCGTTGGTCGTGACACTGAGAACTTTTGCATCGCCATCATATTTGATATATAATACCTGCGGATTCAGAATCTTGCATTTTGCAGAATTAGGTGTTCTGCCAATAAAAAAGTCTTCAAATAATTTAAGATTTTTCTCCCGGTCCGGATCAGCTCGGATAACTACCTCATTCAATTGAATAGTATTCTCTGATAAGACAATGGTGATATTGACAGATTTATCTGAAATGATGACACTTTTACTGTAGGGCAGATAACCAATCATTTGTACTACTACCTCATAAGAGCCTGGTTTTATCTTGGCCAGAGAGAATTGTCCGTCCTGATTGGTGACTGTAGCTGTCGTATATCCACTCAGGTAGATACCTGCTCCTGGAAGAGTCTCTCCCTTTTTGTCCTTAACCTGTCCACTTATCGAATACAGATTTTGTGCATGTGTGTGCAGGCAGAAAAATAAGAATAATACTGTCCCAAAGAGATATTTTATCATGAAGCTAATTTAACTGATCTGCAGGTTATTTTGTAATAAAAATAGCCCTTTAAGGGCTATTTAAATGTTAAAAAAATAAAGATCTAGGGCTGTGGATCGACACCTAAACGGGTCAGGACTTCATCACTGACACCTGTGGATGAATAACCACCATCATGAAAAAGATTTTGCATCGTAACCATACGTGTGAGATCCGAAAATAAAGTAATACAATAGTCCGCACAAGAGGCTGCATCAGCATTTCCAAGCGGAGACACTGCATCTGCAAAATCATAAAAATCACCAAAACCTTTAACCCCTGTACCAGCCGTTGTTTTAGTTGGTGACTGAGATACCGTATTGATACGGACTTTCTTTTCAATTCCATAATGATAACCAAAGCTCCTGGCAATAGACTCCAGCATTGCTTTAATGTCTGCCATATCCGTATAAAAAGGGTAGGTTCTTTGCGCAGCCATATAACTAAGTGCTACCACACTGCCGCCTTCATTAATCGCATCCAGCTTTTTGGCTACTGCCAGCATCTTATGAAATGATAGTGCTGATACATCAATTCCTTTTTGAAAATAATCATAGTTTAACTCAGTATAAGGGATTTTTTTACGGATGTTGACACTCATTCCTATAGAATGCAGAACAAAATCAATTTTACCTCCTAATATTTCCTGAGATTTTATATACAAATTAGTCAGGTCTTCTACGCTGGTCGCATCTGCAGGAATAATCTGTGAATTCGTTTTTTCTGCAAGTTTGTCAATCTCACCCATTCTCATAGCGATAGGAGCGTTGGTTAAAACAAATTCCGCCCCTTCTTCATGGGCTTTTTCTGCAACTTTCCAAGCAATGGAATTCTCATCCAGGGCACCAGTAATGATACCTCTTTTACCTTTTAATAAATTATACATATTGATGTGTTAGTGTTTGCTCATTAACCCGCTTAACATCGGGGTAAAATTCAAAAAAAAAGGGAATATTCACCTTAGTTTTTAAAACTCAGTAAATCCTGCGCATTTTTCAGTGCTGATTCTCCGGGGTTTTTACCGCTTAACATTTCGGCAATAGCCAGGATACGTTCCTGAGGATTGAGTCTGCGGATACCAGTAGTAGTCCGTTCTGATTCTTCTTTTTTATAAACGAAATAATGTGCTTCACCTTTGGCTGCAATCTGAGGAAGATGTGTAATACAGATCACCTGCATATTTTGCTCCAGTTCTCCGATTACATCACCTACACGTAATGCAGTTTCACCAGAAATACCAGTATCAATTTCATCAAAGATTAAAGTTGGGAGTGAAGTATGTTTTGATATGATCGATTTTATAGCCAGCATCAGACGGGAAAGCTCACCACCAGATGCGACTTTACCAACCGGTGCTGGTGCCTGTCCTGCATTTGCAGAAAACAGCAGAGAAATCATATCCTTTCCATCTTTGTTTAAATTCTCAACTACAGTTTGTTCAATTTTAATCTTTGCATTGGGCATACCCACGCGAACTAATATTTCGCCTACCTGTTTCTGAGCAACGTTAATCGCCTTGGTGCGGTTTTTTGATAAAGTATCCGCTATTTTTTCCAGTTCAATTTTTAGCTTATTGATAGCGATAATCAAACGTTCTATTTCTTCATCACTGTTTAAAAGGGTATTCAGGTTATCAGAAAGTTCATTTTGGATAACCAGTAACTCATCAACAGAAGTTACCCTGTGTTTTTGTTGTAAGGTATAAATGGTATCCAGTCTGGTATTGATTTCATCAATCCTTGCCGGGCTGAAAACAATATTTTCTTCCAGTACCAGTGTTTCCTGGGCGATATCTTTAATTTCTATCATCGCAGAGCGCAGACGTTCATTAACTGCACTGTATGATGGATTAAATTTCTCTATGGCCTGAATCTGACTGATCACTTCTTTTAAGATAGGAAGTACTGCCGTTTCTTCACCAGCAAGCAGCATATGGCCATTTAATAAACCTCTTTTAATGCTCTCGGCATTATTTAATGCCTCCATTTCGATTTCGAGCTCACCCTGTTCACCTGGTTGTAAGTTTGCACTTTCCAGTTCATTGAATAAGAACTGCTCGTAATCCTGTTTGCTTCTTGCTTCATCGGCAGAGGTCTGCATATTGATCAGCAACTGAAGATTCTTTTTATATTCCCTGAATTTTAATCTGTACTCGGTAAGCAGCGGTAAATGATCAGATAAAGTATCAACTACTGATAGCTGGAATCCCGGATCATTGACTTCGGATGTGGCATGTTGTGAATGAATATCAATCAGTTTTTCTCCAATTTGCTTCATTACTGCCAGCGTTACCGGGGTATCATTAATAAAAGCCCTGGACTTACCATCAATAGAGATTTCTCTTCTCAGTATACTTTCCTGCTGATAATCCAGATCAAACTCTTCAAAATAAGGTTGTAATCCAGAACCTGAAAGCTTAAACTGTCCCTCTATCACACACTTTTTTGCCTGATTGAAAAAGTACTTTGTTTCTGCCCGCTGCCCTAAAATTAAAGACAGCGCACCTAACATAATAGATTTTCCTGCACCAGTTTCGCCAGTGATGATATTTAAACCTTTGTCAAGTTCCAGATCAACACTATCAATCAGTGCATAGTTACGTATAGAAAGTTTCTGTAGCATATTTGATGCTAAATTATGAAAACTTAGTCATTTGATGTTTATTCTTTTTTAACAAAAAAACGGCAGAAGATTTTTCTCCTGCCGTTGTGGTTATTTGTGTATTAAGGCTTTAGGGAATATTAATGTTTTTATCCTTTAATTATCTTTTTTGAGCTCTTTTGCTTTCAGCTTTTCTACATCTTCATCAAATTTCTTTTTCAATGCCTGATATTCTGCTGTTTGTTTAAGTTTCCGCTGATCTTCAGTTTCTTTGACGATGATGATTTTTGAAACATTATTAGAATTAATATTTTTTATCCTTTCTCTGAATTCAGGAGCGCTGACCATTTTTTGAGCATTCATAGCGGTTAATACGATTTCTCCCTGTAATTTTTTAAGTCTTTCTCTCTGAGCCGGTGAATCATATTTAGCTCTCATTTCTCTGGCCATTTTCTCCCATTTGGCACGTTCTTTAGTATTATCATATTTGGCCTGCATTTCAGCAGCATATTTTGCCCATTTAGCTTTCTCTTCAGGAGAATTGAATTTTTTCTCCAGTTCTGCCCCTCTTTTTTCCAGTTCTGCGCCTTTTTTCTCCATGCTGGCAGTCATGCTTGCCAGTTTACTTTCATCTGAAGCCAGACCGGCTATGACCATGTCTCTTACATCTGTAGCAAAATTCGCTATGGAAACCGTTACCTTAGGGCTCAGAACAGAATCAATTCTGATATTCAGCTTATCAGCCGGAATGTTTATATGATTTAAATAAGTTGTCTTGTATACATTTGGGCGGTCTGGGCTAAGGATGGTGGTGTCCAGACTGAAATCCTTAGTTGAATCTCCATTTTTATGGACAATAATTATCCTTTTTAGTTTCTTTTTTGAAGTATCTGCAGGGAGTTGAACTGAAGGTACTGTTACAGTTGGAGTTGCCAGTGATCTGACAGATTTTTTCGGTTTCTCACTTTTAGCCGGACTGATCCATGCCAGTGAAGCTATTGTTGCTATAATCAATGTAACAGCAAATAGCTTTTGTTTTGAATTCATATAGTTCGTTTTCATATCTGTGATTCTTTTAATCCGTTGATAGAGATGTTGATTTTTCCCCGTAGCTGCCAATGCGAATAGTGGCGATGTTTTATCGGTGAGTAATTCTACCTGAAGCAGGGCATGAGCATAAGTAAGTGGCGTATTGGTTAGGGTAACCACCAGGTCGTCGCAGGCATGTTCTCTTTCGATGTCTATGAATTTCCCTGTCAGCCACACAAAAGGATTGAAGAATAATATAGTATCAATCATAGTTCTGATCAGATTGAACAGGTAATCATTTCTTCTGATATGTGAGAGTTCATGAATAAGAATGGCTTCTACATGTTTCATGTCCATCTGCGCAGCTAAGGCTACCGGAAAGAGTACAACGGGTTTAAAGAAACCAATTACAAGCGGGACATTTACATGATCTGATAAATGGAATGATACATTTTTGCTGATAACCATCTTTTTGACCATGTTCTCAAAAAGAGTTTTCCATTCTTCCGGAATACTCAGACGTGCCGCTTTTTTGAGATCCTGTATTTTACGGTATCCTTTAAAAAGGATAATAGATTGTACGGTCAGACCAGCACCGTAAAATAAAACAAGGAAAGGAAATATTTTCTCTGCATAATTGATGACCGTTAATGCCAGCGGGGAATGATCAGGCTGAGCAGGCTGACCTATAGTATTAACTATTGTACTGTTTTCTGACGGCCATTTAAATACCGTAAAGAATGTAATCGCAAAAGAGATAAATATAATGACGTTGGCCAGGTAAGCCAGGTTGTATTTGACTTTTGCTTTCAGCTGAAATACACGAATCTGACTGGGAAGGAGTAATGCATAAATAATTGCTGCCTGCCACAACGAATGTAAAATGCTCCATCCGGTTGCCTGTATGAGATTGTTTAATAAAGCTTCCATATCTTATTTATGATCTAATTCATTTAAATATTTCTTTATCGCTTCTATTTCATCTTTGCTTGAGGTGTGGTTGCCCAGTGCCTGCATCACTAATCTTGCGGCTGATCCGCTAAAGGCATTATCAATTAATCTGGATACCAGGTGTTGCTGTGTTTTCTCCTGGCTGGCCAGTGCACTGTAGATATGAGTCTTTGAACTGGTGTCTCTTCTGACCAAGCCCTTTTCATGCATAATCTGCATAATTTTTAGGGTAGTTGTATAACCGGCTTCTTTGTTAAGCGTAAGTATTTCGTGAACTTCCCTGACTGTACAGTTCCTTTTCTCCCATAAAATCTGGAGTATTTCCAGTTCGCTCTCCGTTGGTTTTGCTGTAGTTTCTGACGACATATTTCATTTACGAATTGTTTCGTATTACTAATGTACGAATATATTCGTATATCCAAAATATATTTTTAGAAAAATAAATCAGCGTAGGAGGATTGTTTTTTAAATAGCTAGAGACCCTTTTTCAGAATTTCGTATTTGCTGATATTAGCCGGGTCAATCTCACTAAGCAGATTATAAGCCTGTATTTTGTCCTGGGTATTTCCTGTGGTCAGGATATTGACCATTTCCTCTGCTTTGGTGGCAAGGTATACGTTAGGGAAAATTGAACCCAGTTTCTGCTTATCCATTTGCTTCAGGTCGGGTAAAAATCCCATTAGCATCTGACAGCCTTTTGTTGGGTTTTCCTGGATACGGTCAAGTGTATTGGTATGATAGTTATAGATGAATATTCTCAGATCTTCAAAACTTTTGTCCAGCAGATTTTGATTTAACCAGTATCTGTTACGCAGACCATCATAAGCTTTCCAGCCACTGTTTCCTGAGACCTGTGCAACATTCAGAATATTCTGCGCTTTCAGATAGTAGGGTGTTCCACCCAGTTTGCTGAAACTATCTTTATCTAATCCGATGATTGTATAGGCATAGTAGGAGAGTAATGAACTCAGGTTACTCAAAAAATTCTGATCAGAGAAATTTACAGGTTCGCCTTCATTATAGTTGAAATCGAAATTTTTATCACTCAGATTGAGCAGAGTGCTATTATAGGAGGTGCCAAATATAGGTCTGCTGGTTTGTATCTGCGCATCTGCTTTATAAGAAGAACTTCCGTCCCAGGCACTGATCGTAATCACAAGATTACTTTCAATTCTTTCCTGAGGCTGATAAGTTTCGTTACTCCATTTATTGTTATTGAGAAAATCACGGACAGTATTCTGAATCAGCTCTATGTTCTTCTTATTCATGTTTGGCACAGTAGGAGCTGTGACCGTTACCCTTGTATTTAACTCCTGGCCAGAACCAGTTAAGAAAAAGAAGAGTGAAGCGAAAACTAGAGAAGTGATTTTTTTCATGCCTGGCGCAGCTTTAATATTTCAGTGCAAATATCTTTGGCAACTTCAGTTTTTGATTTTACTGTATATACCGTCTTTTCTAAGCACTGATTAAAGATAGTAATTTTGTTGGTATCTTTTTGAAAGCCTGCACCCGGATCATTCAGAGAATTGAGAATAATCAGATCAAGATTCTTTTTGACCAGCTTGGCTTTTGCATGTTCCTCTTCATTATTGGTCTCCAGTGCAAAACCGACAAGAATCTGATCTTTTGTTTTGGTCTGACCTAAGGTGGCCAGAATATCGATAGTCTTTTTCAGTTCGATACTGAATTCTTCAGTCGCTTTTTTGATTTTTTGTGAAGCTACATGAACAGGGGTATAATCGGCCACTGCTGCACTCATTACAGTGATAGCACTATCCTGAAAATTACTTTTACAGGCTTCGAGCATTTCGGCTGCGGTAGTTACATTGATTCTGTTTACATGTTGTAAACTTTTTTCTGCGGTTGGTCCGCTGATCAAAGTTACCTCTGCACCTAAACGCGCCATTTCATCGGCAAGGGCGAAACCCATTTTTCCCGAAGAGTGATTTCCTATAAAACGTACAGGGTCTATCGGTTCGTAAGTAGGGCCGGCAGTTACCATCACTTTTATACCTGACAGGGGGAGATCTTTTTTGATTGTGTCAGTAAGGAAGGCAACAATTTCTTCTGGTTCTGCCATTCTTCCTTCGCCATATAAACCACTGGCAAGCTCGCCGCTATTTGGGGCGATAATCGTATTAGCGAAACTTTGCAGCTTTTCTATATTGACTTTTGTACTTTCATGTCTCCACATATCCAGATCCATTGCCGGAGCATAAAAGACAGGACATTTTGCAGAAAGATAGACGGCACTAAGCAGGTTATCACAAAGACCATTGGCCATTTTACCAATTGTATTTGCACTGGCAGGGGCGATGACCATATAATCTGCCCACAGTCCTAATTCGACATGATTACTCCATACTCCGGTTTCCTCTTCGAAGTATCTGGTGTAAACAGGATTTTTTGATAGGGTGGCAAGTGTGAGCGGTGTAATGAAATTTGCCGCATCTGCAGTAAGAATTACCCTGACGTTTGCACCAGCTTTAATCAGTAATCTGACTAGTACTGCTGACTTATATGCTGCAATACTGCCGCAAACGCCAAGGATGATATTTTTATTTCTGAGCATGGTTTATTAATGCAAATGTTTATGCGATTTAATACCTATGCAAAATTTATTGTGAATCTTTAGATGGATTTCTGTGGTAAATTTTATCATTCAGAAATTCATCAATCGCAATAAGGCTTGGCTTTGGCATGCGCTCATAGTGCTTGCTGATTTCAATTTGTTCCCTGTTTTCGAAAATCTCTTCCAGGTTATCATTAGAAGAAGCAAACTCAGCTAATTTGCCATGTAACTCCTCTTTCATGTTATTTGAAATCTGATTAGCCCTTTTAGAAATAATCACTAAAGACTCATAAATGTTGTTGGTCTTCTGATCTAAATCATTTACATTTCTTGTTACCGTAGTATTTGGTATTGCGGGTTTATTCGTATTCATTATGGCTTGGGGGTTTTAATCGTGGTAGTATCTTTTTTCGCATCTTTTTCCATTAATGCTTTATATTTTGCAGTTAATTTGGCATCCTGTGCCATCAATTGTTTTGCACTCGCTATTCCGTCTTCGCTATTCGTTTTCAGTGTTTTCACTTCTGGAATATACTTGCTTTCAGGATGAGCTTCAATAAATTCATTTGCATAACCAATTGCCTCGTTATATCTGTCTTCCTGACGGAATGCATAACTGTTTTTAGCATATGAATACTGTGATTTAACAATCAGCAGGTCCATTTCTTCTACATATTTAATATCCGGGAAATCGATTTCTGCATTTTTCAGCGCAATAACAGATGATTTGTAGTAAGATAAATCGTATCCACCCAAATCATAATATAGTCTTGCATTGGTATAAGCTTTTAACTCAAGTTTTGCACGCAGATCAGTAATATACTGACTTGCCTGAGCAACACGCTCACTCTTAGGATATAAGTTGATGAACAATTGCAGGGCATCGATTGCTTTATATGTGTTTTCCTGTTCTAATGTGTATTCAGGAGAATCCAGGTAATAGCAGTAAGCACCCATATATCTGCATTCTTCAGCATTTTTACTTGTTGGATATGTATCCGCGAAGTATTTGAACTGATAACGGGCAGTTGTATAATCCTTTAGTCTGTATAAGGTATAAGCGTAGTAGTAATTCAAATCCTCTGCTTCAGTTCTTCCTCTATATTTCTGAGAAAGATCTTCAAATAAGATAAGGGCTTTTGAATAATCCTTCTTGTTATATAGTTTTATTGCCTCCTGGTATTTTTTGGCTACATCATTGCTCAGCCTGATTTTTTCAAAACGGCTTTTGCAACCTGCAATACTCAGGGCAATAACGGTAAAACTTAGTATAAAAACGTGTTTAATTTTAAACATTGTGCAAAGATAAGTTAATAATACGATAACGTCAATTAAAAATAATCGACCGCTAAGCTAGATAAAGCCTTTTTATAAGTCAAGCTGTTAACATATTTTAACAAATAAATTCTCCGGATACAGTAAGCCTGTGTGACTAATAGCCGAAATAAAGCGTGAAATGGCTGTTTTTGGGGATTTAATTTGGCTATAGATCTGGTTCCGCGGGTTTATTTATCCTGTAGAAGGGGATCTGAAATTTTATTGGGCGTTCTTAATTTATAAGGTATTGCCGGCCCTAAGATGGGTAATTTTGTTTGGGTGAAAGGGAGTCAGCTGTTTTTATATAGTATATATAGTGTATGCAGATTAAGTTATGTAACTCTTAAAGGAGGAAAGTGTGAAGGGTGTTTGTGGTCCGGGTTGGTATAGGGTTGGTATACCCCTGGGGTATACCAACCCTATACCAACCCGGAAGTCTTATTGGGCCGTGAGCTGACTTGTTGTTATCTGTGTGCATTGAACAAATCTGTTAGATGTGTGCTATAAAGAAATGGTCATCTGGCTGGAGTATATATATCATGACCGGTATTAGATTGTATTGTTTGGGTTGGGTAGGTGTTGTGTGGCCTGTTGAAGTGGTATTGAAGTAGCCTTGAACTGGGGTTGAACTGGCCTGGGCTACTTCAAGGCTAGTTCAACCCGTACCACAAGCCCTGTCATATCGAAGTTGTCCCGGGATCAGTTGAGATTGAATGTTGAAATTGTGGTGATGAGAGGTGAAAGGGCAGGTCTATGTGATGTAATTGTGCGATTTGAGAGCTGCGATTGCTTAGTTAACCGGGCTGATGCTGCTGTTAATCGGTGTAATTGGACTTCATGCTGTTGTTAAATACTGCACTATTAAGGCTTCATTGAAGGAAAGCTGATCGCTCTGCTGCTGCTGCTGAAAATAGTTTACGGTATTTTGGGTTGATAATCATGTAGTTAAAGGAATGATACAATTAATAGTGTGTTAATGTTTGGATAGCGGCATAATTTTCCTACTTTTGCATCCCGCTTCGGAGGAAGGGAAACAGTGAAAAGGATATGGAGAGGGTGCAAAAACAGAGATTGGTTGAGTTTGAAGAAGGAATAAAAAACTTCAAAAATAAAAAATAAAAAGCTTGACAAATTAAAAAAGATTTCTACCTTTGCAGTCCCAACAAAAACGGGAAGCTTTACAACGGATGTTGACAAAGCAATAACAACAAGATTGAAACGATGAGAAGCTGGAAAAGACCTTAAGAACATTAAGACTTGAGGGATTAGAAAGATTAGCATTGCAACATATATAGACTGCCGGGAGGTTAAGTCGAGAAGTTCATTAAAGAGATGTCATTTACAAACGTAGCGAGGTAAACACGTACAAGTTCAAAGTACATGAACCGCGCGAGTTTTTTAAGTCTATTCTGACAGACAAATAAGAATAAAGACTATTATTAATACAAGTTAAGAATGGTCAGCGTTCAAACAACACATTTTACAATGGAGAGTTTGATCCTGGCTCAGGATGAACGCTAGCGGCAGGCCTAATACATGCAAGTCGAACGATAGTTACCAGCTTGCTGGTAGCGAAAGTGGCGCACGGGTGCGTAACGCGTATGCAACCTACCTTAATCAGGGGGATAGCCCGAAGAAATTCGGATTAACACCGCATAAAATCACAGTACAGCATTGTACAATGATCAAATATTTATAGGATTAAGATGGGCATGCGTGACATTAGTTAGTTGGCGGGGTAACGGCCCACCAAGACCACGATGTCTAGGGGATCTGAGAGGATGACCCCCCACACTGGTACTGAGACACGGACCAGACTCCTACGGGAGGCAGCAGTAAGGAATATTGGTCAATGGAGGCAACTCTGAACCAGCCATGCCGCGTGCAGGAAGACAGCCCTCTGGGTCGTAAACTGCTTTTATTCGGGAATAAACCACATTACGTGTAATGTGCTGAATGTACCGAAGGAATAAGGATCGGCTAACTCCGTGCCAGCAGCCGCGGTAATACGGAGGATCCAAGCGTTATCCGGATTTATTGGGTTTAAAGGGTGCGTAGGCGGCTTTTTAAGTCAGGGGTGAAAGACGGTGGCTCAACCATCGCAGTGCCCTTGATACTGAAGAGCTTGAATGAATTAGAGGTAGGCGGAATGTGACAAGTAGCGGTGAAATGCATAGATATGTCACAGAACACCGATTGCGAAGGCAGCTTACTATGATTTTATTGACGCTGAGGCACGAAAGCGTGGGGATCAAACAGGATTAGATACCCTGGTAGTCCACGCCCTAAACGATGAATACTCGCTGTTAGCGATACACAGTTAGCGGCTAAGCGAAAGCGTTAAGTATTCCACCTGGGGAGTACGGTCGCAAGATTGAAACTCAAAGGAATTGACGGGGGCCCGCACAAGCGGAGGAGCATGTGGTTTAATTCGATGATACGCGAGGAACCTTACCCGGGCTTGAAAGTTAGTGAATCATTTAGAGATAGATGAGTCCGCAAGGACACGAAACTAGGTGCTGCATGGCTGTCGTCAGCTCGTGCCGTGAGGTGTTGGGTTAAGTCCCGCAACGAGCGCAACCCCTATGTTTAGTTGCCAGCACGTTAAGGTGGGGACTCTAAACAGACTGCCTGTGCAAACAGAGAGGAAGGAGGGGACGACGTCAAGTCATCATGGCCCTTACGTCCGGGGCTACACACGTGCTACAATGGATGGTACAGAGGGCAGCAAGCTGGTAACAGCAAGCAAATCTCCAAAAGCCATTCACAGTTCGGATAGAGGTCTGCAACTCGACCTCTTGAAGTTGGATTCGCTAGTAATCGTATATCAGCAATGATACGGTGAATACGTTCCCGGGCCTTGTACACACCGCCCGTCAAGCCATGGAAGTTGGGGGTACCTAAAGTATGTAACCGCAAGGAGCGTCCTAGGGTAAAACCGATAACTGGGGCTAAGTCGTAACAAGGTAGCCGTACCGGAAGGTGCGGCTGGAATACCTCCTTTCTGGAGAAAGGTAGATTACTCGCTGCGTAAATGATATACCGATTGATCAATTGGTATAAGTAAATGACAACAAATCTCAAAAGAAAAACCCATAGGATGAAACATCGAATAAGTGTTCACCTACTGCAGTAAAGACAATTTAGTCCCGTAGCTCAGTTTGGTTAGAGCACTACACTGATAATGTAGGGGTCAGCAGTTCAAATCTGCTCGGGACTACAGTTATAATTCTAAGGGGGATTAGCTCAGCTGGCTAGAGCGCCTGCCTTGCACGCAGGAGGTCAACGGTTCGACTCCGTTATTCTCCACCATTGGCCCGTACTTAAGATAAAAGGTACAGGAAATAGGATACGAGTAGAAATACAAATATCTGGGACAATAAAGTTCTTTGACATATTGGAAGAAGTTAATAAAGAAGAGCAAACAACAATAGAGACGTTGTTAGCTTGAAGGAAGGTAAAGGTGCTTGCACTGATACAATCCGTAGGGTTAATAACCATCAAAAAAAGCATTTCCATAGGCGCAAAAGGCTATGGAGAGAAGAAAGTAAGAAAGAGTACACAGGGGATGCCTTGGCTCTCAGAGGCGATGAAGGACGTGATAAGCTGCGATAAGCTTCGGGTATTAGCAAATATGAATTAATCCGAAGATTTCCGAATGGGGAAACCTGGCTAGTTGAAGACTAGTCGCATTACGATGCGCAAACCTGCCGAACTGAAACATCTAAGTAAGCAGAGGAAGAGAAAATAATAATGATTTCCAAAGTAGTGGCGAGCGAACTGGAAAGAGCCCAAACCAGCTATGTTACGGCATAACTGGGGTTGTAGGACTACGATGTGGCATTAATGAAATGAAGTGGAACAGGATGGGAAGCCTGGCAATATAGCGTGAGAGCCGCGTACACGTAAGTAACATTAGTCTAGTAGTATCCTGAGTACCGCGAGGTCGGAGACGCCTTGTGGGAATCTGCCGGCACCATCCGGTAAGGCTAAATACTCCTGAGAGACCGATAGTGAACCAGTACCGTGAGGGAAAGGTGAAAAGAACCCCGAACAGGGGAGTGAAATAGAACCTGAAACTGTGTACTTACAAGCGGTCGGAGCGTCCAGGTGGCGTGACGGCGTGCCTTTTGCATAATGAGCCTACGAGTTACTCTTCTCTGGCAAGGTTAAATGTTTAAGACATGGATCCGAAGCGAAAGCGAGTCTGAATAGGGCGTATAGTCAGGGGAGGTAGACGCGAAACCTTGTGATCTACCCATGGACAGGTTGAAGGTGCGGTAACACGTACTGGAGGACCGAACCGATAAACGTTGAAAAGTTTCCGGATGATCTGTGGGTAGGGGTGAAAGGCTAATCAAACTGGGAAATAGCTCGTACTCCCCGAAATGTTTTTAGGAACAGCGTGGTGGTTAAGTTTACTAGAGGTAGAGCTACTGATTGGGTGCGGGGGAGTCAAATCCTACCAAATCCAGACAAACTCCGAATGCTATTAAATATACACTGCAGTGAGGCCCGGGGTGCTAAGGTCACGGGCCGAGAGGGAAAGAACCCAGACCATCAGCTAAGGTCCCTAAGTTACTACTAAGTTGAACTAACGAGGTGCGATTGCCTAGACAGCTAGGATGTTGGCTTGGAAGCAGCCATTCATTTAAAGAGTGCGTAACAGCTCACTAGTCGAGCGATCGTGCATGGATAATAAACGGGCATAAAGTAGTACACCGAAGCTATGGGTAATATTAATATTACGGTAGGGGAGCATTCCAGCGGCAGCGAAGTTTTGGCGTAAGCCAGGGTGGAGCTTCTGGAAAAGCAAATGTAGGCATAAGTAACGATAAGGCAGGCGAGAAACCTGCCCACCGAAAGGATAAGGTTTCCTGATCAACGCTAATCGGATCAGGGTTAGTCGGGGCCTAAGGAGAACCCGAAGGGGAAATTCGATGGACAACTGGTTAATATTCCAGTACTTTTTATAACTGCGATGTGGGGACGGAGTAGTGACACTGCCGCGATCTGACGGAATAGATCGTTAAAGACTGTAGGTATAGGGAATGTAGGCAAATCCGCATTCTTTGCTAAAGGTCGATAGTACCGCAAGCCTTCGGGTAAGTGGATAGCGCAGGTAATCAGACTTCCAAGAAAAACCGCTAAGCTTCAGGTTATAAAAACCCGTACCGCAAACCGACACAGGTATCCGGGAAGAGAATTCTAAGGTGCTCGAGTGAATCATGGCTAAGGAACTCGGCAAAATGGCCCTGTAACTTCGGGAGAAGGGGCGCTGACAGCAATGTCAGCCGCAGTGAAAAGGCCCAGGCGACTGTTTAACAAAAACACATGGCTTTGCAAAATCGAAAGATGAAGTATAAGGCCTGACACCTGCCCGGTGCTGGAAGGTTAAGAGGGGATGTTAGTCGCAAGGCGAAGCATTGAATCGAAGCCCCAGTAAACGGCGGCCGTAACTATAACGGTCCTAAGGTAGCGAAATTCCTTGTCGGGTAAGTTCCGACCTGCACGAATGGTGTAACGATCTGGGCGCTGTCTCAGCCATGAGCTCGGTGAAATTGTGGTCCCGGTGAAGACGCCGGGTACCCGCAACGGGACGGAAAGACCCCATGCACCTTCACTACAATTTAACATTGACATTGGATACAGGATGTGTAGGATAGGTGGGAGACTATGAAGTGGCATCGCTAGGTGTTGTGGAGTCAACGTTGAAATACCACCCTTTTTGTATTCGGTGTCTAACTCTTTCAGGAGAGGACATTGTTTGATGGGTAGTTTGACTGGGGTGGTCGCCTCCAAAAAGGTAACGGAGGCTTTCAAAGGTAAGCTCAATACGCTTGGTAACCGTATGAGGAGTGCAATAGCATAAGCTTGCTTGACTGTGAGGCAGACAAGCCGAGCAGGGTCGAAAGACGGATATAGTGATCCGGTGGTTCTGCATGGAAGGGCCATCGCTCAAAGGATAAAAGGTACGCTGGGGATAACAGGCTGATCTCCCCCAAGAGCTCATATCGACGGGGAGGTTTGGCACCTCGATGTCGGCTCGTCACATCCTGGGGCTGGAGAAGGTCCCAAGGGTTCGGCTGTTCGCCGATTAAAGTGGCACGCGAGCTGGGTTCAGAACGTCGCGAGACAGTTCGGTCCCTATCTGTTGTGGGCGTAGGAATTTTGAGTGGGGCTGACCTTAGTACGAGAGGACCGGGTTGGACTAACCTCTAGTGAATCTGTTGTTCCGCCAGGGGCATTGCAGAGTAGCTACGTTGGGAATAGATAAGCGCTGAAAGCATCTAAGTGCGAAACTAGCCACGAGATGAGAATTCCATATAGGACCGTAGCAGACTACTACGTTGATAGGTTACAGATGTAAAGCTGGTGACAGCATAGTCGAGTAATACTAATCATCCGAAGCTTTCAAGAGCAATAAACTGTTGTTTGTTCTTCATAACTAACTTCTTTCAATAATATGTCATCGTTTGTCTCTGAGCTGGAAACAGGATAACTGTAAAGGTTATTTGGAGAAAAACAAATAAAATACTGATCAATAACAATTGATAAAGACATTTAGGTGCCTATATCGGTGGTGTCCACCTCTTCCCATTCCGAACAGAGAAGTTAAGCCCACCAGAGCCGATGGTACTGCGGTAACACGTGGGAGAGTAGGTCGGTGCCAAATCTTAAAGAAAGCTTGTAGGAAACTACAGGCTTTTCTTGTTTATAGACCATCCGGTTTGTATGCTTTTATAATCTCCTTCTCATGGAATCAGTGCTGATTCTTATGATTTATTATCGCTAAAATTTACAACAATTTTCTATTTTCAAACGTTCTACATACAGATGTATAAAATTCTTTTAGAGTTTGTCTTCACAGATAAACATTTTTTAGCTTAATCTGCTATTAAGTGCTGCCAGAAAGGCATTATGAAATAATTTTGGTTATCTTTGGTGTTAAACTAAAACACACATATAATGAGTTTTTTTGCTGAAAAAAGACGGGAAGTAATGCTTCACATTGAGCAGTATATGCTTGATATGATGGGTACTTACCTGAAACCGATTGATACTAATTGGCAGCCGACTGATTTTTTGCCTGTTTCTACCAGTGATACTTTTATTCAAGATATAAAATCTCTTCGCGAAACTGCAAATGACCTTTCGTACGATCTGGTTGCTGTACTAATTGGCGATACTATTACAGAAGAGGCATTGCCAACATACGAATCATGGTTATCCATGGTTGATGGCGTTTCCAGAAATGAACAGGGTGGCTGGATGAAGTGGGTACGCCACTGGACTGCTGAAGAAAACAGACATGGAGATTTGTTAAACAGATACCTTTATTTATCAGGACGTGTTGATATGCGTCAAATGGAAATCTCCACACAATATCTTATTGCTGATGGTTTTGATATTGGTACCGGTCATGATCCTTACCGTAACTTTATTTATACGAGTTTCCAGGAACTGGCAACCAATGTATCTCACCGCAGAGTAGCTTCTCTGGCTAAGAAAGACGGAGATACATTACTATCAAAAATTTGTGGTGTAATTGCTTCCGATGAAGCGAGACATGCAAAGGCTTATAAAGACTTTATGTCTAAAATCTTTGAGGTCGATCCTAGTGAAGCTATGATTGCTTTCGAAGATATGATGCGTATGAAGATAGTTATGCCAGCTCACTTCCTGAGAGAAATGGGCTTAAAGATGGGACAGACTTTTGGCCATTTTACTGATGCTGCACAACGTTTAGGTGTGTATACTGCAATTGATTATGTAGAGATCATGCAACAGCTTATTGTAGAATGGAAAATTGAAAGTATGCAGGATCTTAATGAAGCCGGTGAAAAAGCACGTGATTATATCATGGCTCTGCCAAGCCGTTTGTTACGTGTTGCAGAAAGAATGAAAACTCCTGTTATGGATTATAAATTTAGCTGGATACATGCATAAAAAAGTATTAACTGCTAACCACAGATCTTATTATACAGAAAAGGCCCGGATAACTTATCCGGGCCTTTTCTGTATAATAAGATTTTGGTATATAAAGTGTAGCTTATTGTAACTTTTGTTTATTGTTTTTAATAATTAATTAAGCGTATAGCTTTGAGTTTATTCTATATTAGACTGGATATATAACTATATGATTAGGAGAAACAAAATGAAAATAGCCGCTGCAATGATTGCATTAACCGTATTTTTTATCGCGGGATGCAGTAAAAAAAATGAAGATAGTTTAACCACTAAACAAGGTACTGGAAACGCTGCCACCGGCAACATGAAAAGTACTACGTTGAAAGAAATGGGGTATAATAATGTAGAAGAGATGCTTAAAAACGGATGGCAGCTTGTTCAGGAGTTTAAGCCTGAACCTGTATCAGCATCCGGAGCTGCATTGAAATCAGGTGCAGCTTCTGCTGTACAACAAGATAACAATATCCCTTTGACTCTAGATCATTTAAGACAATTAGGATATAACCCGGATAATGATGCCGGCAGAATAATTTTGAAAGATTTGTTCCGCCGGAATGGCGTCAGACCTGATGGTATAGTACTCAGCAGAAGTCAGTATATCGAAGGGGGAGTTGTGTCATCAGATGTAGCCAATGGTAGTATACAGGCTTATGTGACGACCGGATCGCCAATAGTAACTGTTGATGCCAAAGGCATTGAATATCCGGATGAAGTATACACTACAGAAGCAATTAATAATGCAGAGACCAGTGCTAAAATTACAGTAGATTATACTTATCAGTCGGGCTATAAAACCAGCTGGGCAAGACAAGTGACAGGTTCCTTTAAACTTGGTGCTAAGGGCAAAATTGGAATTCCTTTTGTTGCCGAAGGAGAGGTGAGCACTGAAATTATGATTGGTGGTGCTACAACTGATGGTACGGAGTCATCCAACACTAAAACCATAAAGAGTGCCTATACAGCTGACGTGCCTGGAAACTCAAAGGTGATTATTACTGTCCTGACTAAGAAAAAACAATCTAAGGTATCCTATAAAGTGCCAATGGCGATAACAGGGAAACTGAGCGTGAATTATCCCAGCGCTGTAGATGGACATTACTTCTGGTATGATAACGCAAACATCTTATTAAAGAATCCTAAAGCAGAAGAAGGAGTTGCTCAGGCAGTAGAGAATATAACCACACAGATTATTGCATCAAAACCTATAAAACTCTAATTCGTCAGTTTATTTTCTAATATGCTGATCAAAAATAAATGGCGGAGAATAATACCATTATCCAGGTATTACTCTCCGCCGTTTATCTGACAAATGTTTTAATGAAGTCTACATATTTCTTCTGTACTGACCACCTACTTCGTAAAGCGCGTTTGAAATTTGTCCAAGTGAACAGATTTTACAAGCTTCCATTAAAGCTTCAAATGTATTACCGCCTGTAACAGCAATTTTCTGCAGATCTTTTAATGCCTGTACAGTCTGATCGGCATTTCTTTTCTGGAATTCATCAAGAGCCTCAATCTGATACTGTTTTTCTTCCTCTGTTGCACGGATAACTTCTCCGGGAACAATAGTTGGTGAGCCATTTTTATTTAAGAAAGTATTTACCCCAACAATAGGATATTCCCCTGAATGTTTTAATGTCTCGTAATACAAACTTTCTTCCTGGATCTTACCTCGCTGATACATCGTTTCCATAGCTCCCAATACACCGCCACGATCGTTGATTCGCTTAAATTCAGCCAGTACAGCTTCTTCTACCAGATCAGTTAAGTCTTCAATGATGAATGCACCTTGTAATGGGTTTTCATTTTTCGCCAGTCCCAGTTCTCTGTTTATAATCAGTTGAATAGCCATAGCTCTTCTTACCGATTCTTCTGTCGGTGTGGTAATAGCTTCATCATATGCATTGGTATGCAGTGAATTACAATTATCATAGATAGCATATAGTGCCTGCAGGGTAGTCCTGATATCATTGAAATCAATCTCCTGGGCATGCAATGATCTTCCGGAAGTTTGAATATGGTATTTAAGCTTCTGTGAGCGATCATTACCTTTGTACTTGTTCTTGATCGCTTTAGCCCAGATACGTCTGGCTACGCGGCCTATTACAGCGTATTCAGGATCTATTCCGTTTGAAAAGAAGAAAGACAGATTGGGTGCAAAATCATCAATATGCATTCCTCTGCTCAGATAGTATTCAACAAAAGTAAATCCATTACTTAAAGTAAAAGCCAGCTGTGATATAGGATTAGCTCCTGCTTCGGCGATATGGTAACCGGATATGGAAACCGAGTAGAAGTTTCTTACTTTTTCATCGATGAAGTATTTCTGGATATCACCCATCATTCTCAGTGCGAATTCAGTAGAGAAGATACAGGTATTTTGTGCCTGATCTTCTTTTAGGATATCTGCCTGAACTGTACCGCGAACGGTACTGATAGCGTAAGCACGGATTTTTGCATAAACATCAGCTGGTAAAACCTGATCTCCGGTAACACCTAAAAGTAAAAGACCAAGCCCATTGTTACCTTCGGGTAATGTTCCGTTGTAAACGGGTTTTTTAATTTTCTTTTCCTTATAGATCTGGTTTATCTTCTCTTTAACTTCTTCGACCAGTCCTTGTTCTACAATATATTTTTCACATTGCTGATCAATAGCAACATTCATGAAAAAGCCCAGCAGCATAGGAGCGGGACCATTGATCGTCATTGACACTGAGGTAGAAGAAGCACACAGATCGAAACCTGAATAGAGTTTCTTGGCATCATCAAGTGTGGCAATACTCACCCCTGAGTTACCTATTTTGCCATAAATATCCGGTCTGATATGCGGGTCTTCGCCATAAAGTGTAACGGAGTCAAATGCTGTTGAAAGACGGTGTGCAGGTTGTCCCAGGGAAACATAGTGAAAACGTTTATTGGTTCTTTCTGGTCCGCCTTCTCCGGCAAACATTCTGGTAGGATCTTCTCCATCCCGTTTAAGTGGGAATACTCCTGCTGCATATGGAAATTCACCAGGTACATTTTCTGTGAGTAACCAGCGGAGGATATCTCCCCAGTCTTTATATCTTGGCAGAGAAACCTTAGGTATTTTTAGTTGCGATAAAGATTCATAGAACAGGGGCTGTTTGATTTCCTTATCTCTGACCTTATAAACAAAATATTCTTCTTTGTATTTTTGAAGGGTTTCAGGCCATTCTCTGAGCAACCTGCGGCATTGACCATCCAGTTGTTCTTCAAGGTGGTTATACACGTCCTGAAGGGAGGTTTTTAATGCTGCTGAGTCTTGTTTTTTTGCTTGTTTTTCTTCGTCATAAAGATCGAGAACACCTTTAAGCTGATATAGTTTTCTCGCTATACTGCTTTGAAGTTCTACCCATTCATTATAAGCCTGACTGGATTCTGCAATTTCTGCCAGATATCTGGACCTGTCTGGTGGAATGATATAGATCTTTTCTGACTGACCGGCAGTCATGAGCATTTTTGCTTTGAAGTCCGTTCCTGTTTTCTCTTTGATTTTAGACATCAGGGCGGTAAACAGGTTATTCATACCCGGATCATTAAACTGGGAAGCCATGGTACCAAATACAGGGATGGTATCATCTTTTGCTTCAAACAGGTTATGGTTCCTTTTGTATTGTTTACGCACATCACGCAAAGCATCCAGTGCTCCGCGTTTATCAAATTTATTAATAGCTACCAGATCAGCAAAATCAAGCATGTCAATTTTCTCCAGTTGTGTGGCAGCACCAAATTCCGGGGTCATTACATACAGAGAAACATCACAATGTTCTGTGATTTCAGTATCAGACTGGCCAATACCTGAAGTTTCTACAATGATCATATCATAACCTGCAGCTTTACAGATATCTATACTTTCCTGTACGTTTACTGATAAAGCTAAATTTGCCTGTCTTGTAGCCAGAGAGCGCATGTAGATCCTTGGATTGTTAATCGCATTCATCCGGATACGGTCACCAAGCAATGCACCGCCAGTTTTCCTTTTAGAAGGATCGACAGAAATAATAGCCAGTGTTTTGTCTTTAACTTCCATCAGGAAACGTCTTACCAGTTCATCAACGAGTGATGATTTTCCGGAACCACCAGTACCTGTAATACCTAATACCGGAGCCTGGCTTTTACTGGTTAGTGTTTTGAGTTCATTTACAAATGCCTGTGCACCTGCCGGATCATTTTCAGCAACCGTGATGGCAGAAGCTATACTTCTTACTTCCTTCTGCGGGATTGTTTCCAGCTCGTTGGTAATTGATTTAGTGGTAATAAAATCGGTTTGTTCAAGCATATGATTAATCATACCCTGCAAACCCATTTTCCTGCCATCATCTGGAGAATAAATTCTTGTGATGCCGTAGGCCTGTAATTCTTCAATTTCAATGGGTAAAATAACACCCCCACCACCTGCAAATATTTTAATCTTTGTGGCCCCTCTCTCCTGGAGCAGATCATACATATATTTGAAATATTCCATGTGTCCGCCCTGGTAAGAGGTCATGGCGATACCCTGAACATCTTCCTGAATGGCACAATTCACCACTTCATCTACAGACCTGTTATGTCCAAGGTGGATGACTTCCGCTCCTGTGGACTGCAGAATACGGCGCATAATATTTATGGTTGCATCATGCCCGTCAAAAAGGGCAGCTGCAGTTACAAAACGAATCTTATGTTTGGGGACGTAGCTCTTAATTGGTTCCATTAATGAAATTATATTTGGTCAGTAAAGGTAATAAAAACTAAATAGCAAGTTTGATTATTGAAAGTCAAAATAAAATACAGGAGCTGTTTTTAGCTATTTTAAAATTACAGGACATAAAAAAGACAAACCCTGTCTGGACATGCATGCCTTTGAAAAAAGGCACGGGAACGGAGAGCGTTTGTCTTTTTATTTTATTGATGCGTAAGCTCTGTAATAGGTTCCCCTATACATCCGCTTGGCATTTGAATATGAAGCATGGCTGCCAGTGTTGCTGCAATATCTGTCATATGATGTGTCTGATTGGTTTTTCCGGGTTTAACATTCCATCCCATAAAAACCAGCGGAATGTGTGCATCATATGGATTCCAGGCTCCATGCGTAGTGCCGGTTTTTCCTCCGTCAAACCAGTTTGGTTGCAGGATGAAGTAAATGTCTCCACTGCGACGGGCATTGTAGCCATTGGTAATCATTTGCTTTTGTACAGCAGTTAATGTGCTTTCTGAGATACGTGCTAAATCAACAGCATCAGCAAATCCTTCAAGAGTTCTGAGATATTCAATAGCAGCAGATTTCATTGCAGTAAAGTCAACCTGTTTGAAATCCGGGTTTTCATGATTAAAGATAATCTGGTTGTTTATCGCTAACAATACAGGTTTTTTAATCTTGAATTTACTTTCCAGGAATGTATTCAGGCTGGTAACAATTGCTTTATCGTCTACTACACCACCTGGCAGTTTGTTTTCTTTCATGAAACCCGGAACATGTGCTGCACCGTGATCTGCAGAAAGAAACAACAGATAATTCCCTTTACCAACTGTCTGATCCAGATAACTGAAAAAATCTTCCAGATCTTTATCCAGACGCAGATAGGTATCTTCTGCCTCGATTGAATTAGGTCCGTACTGATGACCAATATAATCTGTGGATGAGCAGCTTACTGCCAGGAAATCTGTGATATTATCCTTACCTAAATCCTCTGCTTTGATAGCCACTTTTGCAAGATCAAGAGTGATTGTATTTCCATAAGGAGTACTTCTGATCATATCATAGTTTTTTCCTGCATAAAGTTTTAAAGGATGTGGGAAGGTTGGTGTTTGCTCACCTCTGGTTTTGCCTTCATAATCTTTATTATCAGCCGTGCTTTGTGTATAGCTTTCAATAGGATAAAGCGTATTCCAGTTCTGGTCGTAATACTTGTTGGCCATTTTCAGCTTATTATAGTCTTGTACCCAGGCAGGCAACTGACTCATATAATAAGTACTGGTAATCCAGTCTCCTGTTTGTCCGTCATACCAGTAAGCACCATTGGGTGTATGGCCAGCAGGCAGGATAGATCCACGGTCTTTTAATGAAATACCAATTACTTTACCTCTGAAATTTGTTGCCAGACGCAGCTCATCAGTGATTGTACTGCTCAGTAGATTTTTAGGTGACATCATACCTGCTCTGGTAGTTGAACCCACAGAAACTACCGAAGTATCTTCGGTACAGTAAACGCCTCTTTTTAATTGTGGATCATACCAGTCATTACCAACGATACCTGTGATTGCAGGTACAGAACCGGTATAAATGCTGGAGTGACCAACAGCAGTATAAGTTGGTGTATAGGGAATAAAGGTGTTTTCAGCTGAAAATCCGTCGTTGATCAGACGTTTAAAACCTCCGTTGGAATATCTGTCATAATAGCGGTACAGGTAGTCCCAGCGCATTTGATCAACTACAAGTCCGATAACTAGTTTTGGGCGGTCAATGGATGCAGGGTAGTTCCCGGAACTCTTTGTTTTTTTTTGTGCTAAAGTCACACTGCACAAACAACAAAGTGCGGTGAATAACAAGTAAGTTTTTTTCATCAGTGCTAATTGTGGTTTAACGGTAATGAAGCTTGTATGAAACCTTTTAGTTCACGCAAGCTTCATCAGCATTCATTATTTAGTTATGAAATTTTAAAGTGCTTCGGCCACTACGAATGTACTGCCGCCTACAAAGATTAAATCGTCGGCTTCTGCACTCTTTCTGGCTGCATTCAAAGCTAAGGTTACAGTTTCGAAAACGGAGCCTTGTAACATAAATTTTGCCGCCTGTTCTGCCAGTTCAGCAGCTGGCATTGCTCTCTCCAGATCAGGCTGACAGAAATAGTACTTCGCATGGACAGGCAGGAGCTCAAGGACACTGGTGATATCTTTATCTTTAAGCATCCCGATTACGATATGTAAATTGTGATATTCGGTGGCATTGATGTTTTCCAGGACTTCCTGGATACCGGCTATATTATGTCCTGTATCGCAGATCACAAGCGGGCTTTCACTTAGCGTTTGCCATCTGCCCTGTAAGCCGGTAATTTTAGCTGTATCGGCAAGGCCGCTATAGATGGCCGTATCAGGAATATCAAATCCATTCTGATTCAGCGTAAGTACTGACTGAATTACTGTAAGGACATTTTTTAGCTGATAGAAACCGGTAAGGTCGAGTTTAAGATCTTTAAATAAGCATTTGTCCTGTGTATACACAGAGGTAATTAGCTGCATACCTTTGCGGCTCGTGTCCCTGACATGAAGTTCACTGTTTGCAAAAACAAGTTTACTTGAGGTTGCAATAGCTTCATCAATAAATACCTGTGCGGTTTCTTCTTGTTTTTCACCTATAACAACAGGGATACCGGGTTTGATAATTCCTGCTTTCTGACCTGCAATTTCCTGTAGTGTATCTCCAAGCATGTTCATATGATCCATGCTGATATTGGTAATTACAGAAAGCTCCGGATGAATAATGTTGGTTGAGTCCTTTCTGCCACCAAGACCTACCTCAATAATAGCAACATCAACATTCTCTGCTGCAAAGTAAGCAAATGCCATAGCCACTGTCACTTCAAAAAAAGAGGGGCTGATAGCTTCAATCTGATCTTTTTGCTGTGCAGTAAAATCAACGACATACGATTCTGTCATCATTTCGCCGTTGACTCTGATTCGTTCCCTGAAATCTTTTAAATGAGGAGAGGTATATAATCCGGTTTTATAACCGGCTTTTTGCAGAACAGCTGCCAGCATATGGGAAGTTGAGCCTTTGCCATTTGTACCACCTACATGAATAGTCTTATATTTATTCTGCGGGTTTCCGAGATTTTCACACATTACGATTGTATTGTGTAAATCTTTTTTCATTGCTGCTGCACCGATACGGGTAAACATAGGAAGCCTGCTGTACAGGTAATCCAGGGTTTCTGAATAAGTCATTGAAATGATTTTAAGGGTGCAAATTAGTAAAGAAACCTAATTATTTCACTTTAAAATTGAAAACTACGACACCAACCTGAAGATCGGGAGCTGATTCGGACTGATTAAGACGAGCACCCATTACAGCGGCTTTACATTTAGCCCAAAGATCCAGGTCCTGTAAAGTTGTTCCTTTAACTCCCGGAGTAGCATCGACAACTATTCCTTGTTTATTAATACTGATCCGGACAGCTATTTTTCCTGTTTTCTGTCCGTTATCCTGTGGAGTAACCAGGTTTGTGAAACGTCTTAAAGCAATTGGTGTACCTCCAAAACCAGAACCGCCTTCGCCATAATTATTAGCCAGTGGATCTCCGTTCACAGAGCCCTGATTACCTGGGGTTGATCCTGTACCATCCCCCTGGCCTGTACCTTTATTCGCTTTACCTTTGTAAAGTGCATTCTGGTTTACGGTTGGTTTGGCTGGTTTATCAACAACTTTGGTTGTGGCTGCAGGGGTGGAAGGTTTATTCGTTTTTTTTGTATTGATACTTACTGCTTCTTCATTGTCCTGTGTAGCAATTTCCTTATCTGTACTTTCTGAAGATTTTACCGGAGTCACCTGCTTTTCAGGAACTACTTTATCAGGAAGCTGTTTATTGGCATTAGGATCAGCGGAAGGCTCTTCGATACTGGTATAATCAGTACCCATACCTTCTACAGAAGTACCATAATTCACTACCATTCCGCCCATACCCGCTTCTTCCACAGGTTTGAATGTCCCGATAGCAATAAAAAAGCTTAGTATTAATAAACCAGCCATGATGGCGGTGGATATTGCTACGGCTTTAGGATAATTATTTTCTTCTTTATAGTAGGCCATTATTTTTTTGGTTCTACAGCTAATACAACTTTCAGTTTCAACTGATTGGCTACATCAAACACTGCCATAGTATTTTCTATGGAAACTCCTCTGGCAACATATAATACTATGGTCAGATCCGGTGAAGCCTTCTGGTAGGTTTCAATGGTTGCCTTCATATGATCCAGCGTTACCGGTTGTTTCTCTACAAAATAAGTCAGATTGTCATTGATAGAAACAGTCACTGTTTTCTGTGCAGCAGACTGTTGTCCGGATTCAGAACGTGGAAGAAGTAGTTTTACTACCTGCGGATTTACTGCGGCAGAGGCCAGCAGGAAAAACAACATCAGGAAAAACATGATGTCATTCAGCGCAGAAGTATGTACTTCGACAGTTCCTTTATTTCTTTTGCGTAGATTCATTATTTACCTGGTTCCTCTAATAGATCAATAAACTCTAATGCATCTGTTTCCATTCTAAGGATGATTCTTTCTACCATTGCATTCAGGATATGATACAAAACGTAAGCAATAATACCTACAATCAGACCTGTAGCAGAAGTAATCATTTTAGTATATAAACCACCGGATATAGTTCCGATTTCAATAGCACCCTTTACAGATACATCATGGAAGATTGTAATTACTCCGACAATAGTTCCAACGAAACCAAGCATCGGTGCAATACCGGCAATAATACCTAAAATACTGATGTTCTTCTCCAGTTTAGATACTTCCAGTTTACCAACGTTTTCAATTGCAGCTTCTATATCCTTGATAGGACGGCCAATACGTTTTAAGCCTTTTTCCAGCATACGTCCCAGTGGGGAATTTGTATTTCTACATAAAGCTATTGCATTTTCCAGTCTTCCTTCATGAATATATTGTTTAATCTGAAGCATCAGATTAGATTCTGTTTTTGAAGATTTTCTGATAGTCAGATAACGTTCAACGAAGATTACCAGACCAGCAAAAGCAAGAAATGCAAGTGGGAGCATTACCCAGCCACCCTTCATTAATAAATCAAAGAAATGAAGTTCGGGAGGTGCAGCAGTTACAGCCTGTTTCGCGAGGTTGGCGCTATCCGTTAATTGGTGTACTGTATCTGTAGCAACCTGTAGCAAAGTGATCATATTTATTGTTTGTTTTTATAAATGTATATTCCGGGTATCTTTAGTTTTTTTGCTAATCTTTCCAATTCCAGTTTGGCTGATTCTTCATCTTTTAACGTCGCAATACTCATCTTTAGTCTTCTGCCAGACATATTGGTAACCACTTTGGCGTTAATACCGCTTTTTTTCATCAGCTCAATGAACTTGTCTGCTTCTTTCTGATCGTGCATAGAAGCACCAATAATTTCATAAGTTACAGTTGTATCACTGCTTTTTACTACAGTCTGTTTAATGACTGAATCTTTTTTATTAGCAGGGGTACTGGCCGGTGTTGTTGCAGCAGGTACTGGTTTTTTAAGCGTATCAGCTGTAGCGGTTGAATCAGGTTTATATCTTACCTGTATTGGCTGTTTGACAGGCTGCTCAGTTTTTGGCGTGTTAAAAGGACTGTTTTCCAATAGGCCATTGAACCAATCCGGTTTAACGATATAAGCAACAATCATCATAATAATCAGAATCAGCAAACCAAGAATGATCTTCAGATATAATGGTGTTGATCTGGGTTTTTCTTCCTCTTCTTCTTCCGGAGTATAAACCTCTTCGTTTTTATTATAAAAAGGAGCAGGCTCAGTAGTTTTTGTATTATCTTTTATGTTCCAGATTACTTCTTCCTGTTCTGGTACAGTAGTCTTCGTAACAGGAGATTTGGATCTGTAAAAATTCAGGGCTTCAATTTCTGCACGAAGTTGCTTTTCATCTTTACGGGCAGGGACAGGACTGTCAGGAATAAAGTTTTCATGATCAGGAACAACAGTTTCAATTGCAGGCTCTTTAACAGGGATAGGAGCTGGTTCTTCCTCAGGGATAACCAGATGTTCTTCCACCTGCTCTATATGTTCAGCAGGGGCCTCTGTGTGATGTGGGGAAACCGATGTATCTGCAGTAGTTACCGGAGTTGCAATTTCTTCTTCAGGCTTTTCTGTTGTTTCGGTATGTTCTGCTGTTACAGGGATTTCAACCGGGGATACAGTTTCAATAGCAGGCTGCTCTTCAGGAGTCTCAGCAGGCAAGGTAATAACCGGAGCAACTTCTTCTGCTGTTGAATCTTCTTCTTCTTCTGAATGTGTTTCAACCGAAGGAGTTTCAAAAGGAATTACTTCATCAATATGACTATGTGCATTTTCTTCGACAGACGGAGTTTCGGGCATAATCTCTTCAGCCGAAGGTTCCTGTTCTGCTTTTACAACAGGTAAACCATAAAAGTCAAAACCATAATTCAGTTTCTCTGATGGTTCGAAGCGAAGTTCATCATCGGCTTTGTACAATTTGCCTAATTCACCAAAATCTGCTTCCTGCTGATCATTCAGCTGTTGCAGAATACCAGTGCTGAATTCATCAATAAAGTAGTTGGCAGTATCAATTGATACATTTCTTTTTTTACTGATGAATTCGGCTAATATAGTCTCTTCCTTAACTTCAGGTGTAAAGTCAATAGTATAACTGGGAGGTATAAACGAATGCGTTTCTGCATCATACCTTCCCGGTAATTTCTTTTTGTAGACAGTTCCCAATCCGGAAACTCCTACAGCTTTACGGGTTTGAATAAGTTCTGAGAGGTAAGACAAGATATCCATTCTGGTAAAAATAAATTTTAATTCCGTATCAACCAATTATAATTTTAAACAGGCCATTAGAATGAATAGCTGATTCCACCGAATACATTGACACCAATTGCCTGATAGTACAGGTATTTAGTGTATTTTTTATTAAGCAGGTTATTAGCTTTGGCAAAGGCTGAAAATCTGTTATTGATCTTATAGGTTGCACCAATTCCTAAATCTACGAAACCTTTTACATTCACTACCTGTTCGATAGCCGTATTAGGGATGATGTATGGAGAGGCAGGTGCCTGAGTATAGATCTTTGCATTGGATGCATCCTGAATAACTACTGCAGCATTAAAGCCTAATTTATCAGTTACATTGTATAACAGGTCTGAACTTACGCGCAGTTGAGGTTTGAACCAGCTGTAAGTTTCTGAAGATGGTTTGTAATCCTCTACATTTATTTTACCAGTCCATTTTAACTGATCACTTACCTGTACTGAGATTTCACCTTCCAGACCTAACAGTTTCATGTTACCAAAGTCGTAAATCACATCAAACTTATTGAAGTCGGTGAAGTTATTTACAAATAAAGGCATGTCTGTAATTTCTTTACGATATACTCTTGCTTTGTAACCAAAACCGGGGCCACCTGTACCTTTAATACCAGCGCTGAAACTTAGTTTTTCAACAGAGTTTTTGATAGCGATATTATTATTCAGGAAAGGATTCTCATCAGTAAATTCTTTCATTGAATTTCTGTTTACATCACCTTTGATTTCTCCAAATACCTGCAGGTAATCAGGAATAATAGTAAAGTCTGCAGTTACTGCCGGGAAGATTCTTGATTTGGAAACTGTACCAAACTCCTGAACAAAGTTTATCCCTGCTGTAATTTTTATTCCATTTGCCTGTAAACGGATATATGGATTTAAACGCAACAGATTATTCGTTACACTGGTTGAAACATCTTTGGTATTACCAAACTCTCCTGAAGCAGCTAAGCCAAAATTGAAGCTGCTGATTCTTTTGTTTAAATAACCATTAATTACCACAGAATTTTCTCTGGCTGATAACTGGTCTCCCCAGATATAACCATTCAGTTTAGCGGCATAACTTAAAGCATCTTCATCTTCACTATGTTTATTAACCACTTCGGCTTCGGCTTCAATAAAATTGAATGACTGTTTGGCAGGGTTCAGGTTTCTGTCCGGTTTGCTTTCGTCATAACCATAGAAATAAAGACCTTTTCTTTCATAGTTAATACGACCGCTAAAAATAGCTTTCTCACCAATACTGCGACCAAAAACACTTAGCTGCTGCTGATTGAATTTCTGACCTTCTAATTTTCCTGACTGACTGAAGTGTCTGAAATAACCACCAGCCTGTAAATCTTCAGAGCGTCCCATATTGATATAAGCTTCCCCCAGTAATGTATTGGCAGAACCGAATGCACCTTTTACATAATTGTTAATGATCTCTGTCTGTCTTTCGGCAGCTACTTCCTGCGCATAAAGTTTATCAATATCAGAGTTCAGTTCCAGTTTCCTGTCGGTCAGACTATAGTTGAAACGGGCTTTATAAGTTTTAACATCATTTAAATCCGGACTCCTTCTGAGTTTAACTGCTTCAGCCAAAATTGGCTTATAAGGTCTTACTACTTCAATTTCTTCAGTTACCTGTTTGTCTTCAGCAGGTTTTTCAGGAGCTTTTTTATCCGTGTTTTTTTTCTCTGTAGTTTTCTTTTCCGTCGTCTTTTTTTCAGTTGGCTTTTTATCCTGAGCCTTTAAGGTCAGCGTACCTGCGGTTAATAAGAGAACAGTAGTATATATTAATTTGTTAAATCTCATGGTGCTTGGTCTTATTTAATTTTTTCTAATTTTTCTTTGGCAGTAGCGACAATTTCATCTTTACCGTCATAGTTATCAATAATACTTAAGAGCGTACTTTTTGCCTGCAGTTTGTCTTTTAATGCGACATAGTTATCTGCCAGCAGGATAAACGCCTTAGCTACCCAGTAATCGTAAGAAGGCATGTTATTGACTAAATCAAAACAAGTTTTCTGAGATGTTTTATAGTCATGTTTATTATATTGAATTTCTGCCAGTGTATATTTAGCTTCTGCCGCCGCCAGTGTTTTGGTTTTACCCACTACATTGGTAAAGGCTTTTACTGCCATGGTTGTATCTGCTTTCAATAAATAAGCTTTACCTGCATACAGATCTGCACTGTTTACCTCTTCTTCAGAAGCTTTGTCAGATTCTTTGGTCAGAAGCACATATTTAAGTATGTCATCCGGCATGTTTAAAGCAGTGTAGGCTTTAAGCAGGTTGTTAATTGCAAAGGAGTAATGCGCTTTGTAATCTGCAGTGGTTTCCAGTCTTTTCAGATAAACGATAGCTTCATTGTACTTTTTCTGAGCCAGGAATAATTTAGAAATACTTACCAGTGAACGTTCTGTATAATCGCTTGTCCAGTCATTCAGGATAAATTCATAATCAGGCACAGCTTCATCCGGACGATTCAGTTTAACCAGCGATTCCGCTCTCATAAACTTAGCTTCCTTGGCATGTATAGCTTTCGGGTATTTATCAAAGTATGCATTGATACTTTCTACCGTTCCCTGTGCATCACCTTTCAGATATCTGTTTTTTGCGGCCTGGAAAACAATATTATCCTGTTCTGCTACCGTGTAATTACCAATTGGTGTGGTATTCGCATAGGCAATAAAGCCATTGGCGTCACCGCGGTCAACATAGATATTTTTGATGGACTCCAAAGCCTGTTTTGCTTCTTCTGTACTTGCGTAATCATTGATTACCTTTTTGAACGTTGCCAGTGCTTCTTCATCTTTATCCTGATTATACTGTACAAGTCCGATAGTAACCAATGCTCTTGGTACATAACTGCTGTTAGGATATTTCGCAATTAAAGCGGTAAGATCAGTTCTTGATCTGTCCAGATCACCTTTATTGAAATAGGTATAAGCGATTTCAAAACCAGCATCATCTGCGTAGTTTGAAGAAGGGAATTGTTGCAGCAGACTTCCCATTGTAGCGATCTTTGTATCGTCCTGTCCCTGTAATCCCTGAATCATTCCTCTCTGGAACAAAGCATAGTCTTCACCGGTTGATCTGTCGGCAATAATCCTGTTGTAATAAGTTAATGCATTTCCATAACTTTTGCTGACAAAATATGAATCCGCTAATCGCATGGTTGCATCAACTACTGTATTTTTGTCTTTATCATTTCCATTCAGGAAACGTTCAAAATAAGTTGCTGCCTTTGCATATTTTTCATCTTCGAAAGCTGAATAAGCCAATGCATAATTAGCAAAATTATATACTTTGGTTTTATCTGCATCAGGCATGGCAAGGAATTTCTCGAATGTCTTTACCGCTTCACCGTATTTACGCAGTTCATACATTGCCTCAGCCATCCAGTAAGTACTTAATGCATGGATTTCAGCGTCGCTTGGAAGTGCATTTGAGCGTTGAAACATAGAAAGTGCATTTGGGAAAGCACGTTCATTATAAAATTCCAGACCTCTGAAATATAGTACTTTCTGATAAGCCTCTTTAGCTTCAGGTGATTTATTCGGGATAGGATCTAAGATATCTATCGCCGCCTGGTAGTTTTTGCTGGTCAGCAGAATCTCACCTAATAATGTTTTTGCCTCGTTGACTTTACGTGAACCAGGGAATTGTTTTAAGAAACTCTGTGTAGATTCTAAAGCCTGCTGATTAAAGTCAAGTTCATAACTTAATCTGGCATAATTGATCCAGGCATCTTCCTGAGTTACCTTATCAAACTCAAGACGTGACGCACGGAAGAAAGCACTTCTCGCTTTTGATTTATCACCTAATTTGATGAAAGCACGTCCAAGAGTGTGCATTCCGCTTTGAAGATATACATCATCAGCTGTTAACTGCTCTAAAATACCTACCGATTCTCTGTACATACCCAGCTCAAACAGGGAATAACCGTACTGATAAATGAAGAGATTATTTTTAGTTTTGGCAGTTCCGCTTTTTGTGTAAAAATCACTGAAATACAATGCCGCATTTTTATAATCAGATTTGGCAAAATAAGAGGCTGCTATCAAACTAAGCATTTCTGCTTCAAATTGCTGTTTGGTATCTTTTAATATTGGAACAGCATAATTGATGACATCATCATAGCGTTCATCCAGGTAATACATCGAGGTGATGTAATAAGGATAACTTGCTTCGTAAGTTTTAGAACCTTTTAGTTTTTCAAAGTTACTCAGCGCTGTTTTATATTCTTTGTTCAGATAATTGATATAGGCAAAATAGTAGGTTGCACTTTCCTGGAAAGGACCGTCAACTTTTTTTACTGCTTCAAATAATGGTTCTGCTTTCTCTATGTTTTTCAGCTCAAAGTAGGAGTATCCCTGTTTGAACTGGTATTCTGTTCTTTGTTTCTGAGAAAGGGTAGAAGGATCAGTTTTTTCAAACCAGTCCAGTGCTTTCTGATAGTTTTTTTGTGCAAAGTAAGATTTACCTACATGGAAGTAAGCTAATTTGGTGTTAGGATTTAAAGGGTAATCTTTAATGAAGGTTTGAAACAGGCTTTCTGCATCCCGGTTCCCTAATTCCAAAGCACAGACAGCAGCATAAAACTTCGCATTTTCTTTTAATAAAGAAAGCTCAGCATTACTTTCCTGAGCAGTTCCTGGCTTTTGTCTTAACTGTTCAACCAATCTGAATTGTTGAGCTGCAGCGACATACTTTTCGTTTTGAAGTAATTCAAGGCCAGTCTGATAGTTTTTATTGAGGTTTACTAGCGCACTTACCTGCGCATAACCTGCGGTAAGGTTACCAGCTAATAAAAGCGGAATAAAAAAGTATTTTTTCTTCATTGGTGTTTAATTTCTTTAAGCGGTTATGAAACTAACATGAGCCCTTTTGATCGCAGTAAGTTCATGATGGTTGCAATGATTTCAAATATGGTTGCTGCTAATATAAATATTGTAAAGTGTCTTATTAACATAAGAAGTTAACAAGTGTTGATAACACTGTTTAACGCTAATTTAGCGGGAATGGTATAAAAGAAAAGGAATGAGGACTAATCTCTCTGAGATGCAAGGAGATAAAGTACAGCCATTCGGATAGCTACTCCATTTTCTACCTGGTCCAGAATAATGGATTGTTTACTGTCAGCTACATCACTGGTAATCTCTACACCTCTGTTAATAGGACCGGGATGCATCACAATAATTTCTTTATCCAGATTATCAAGAATCTGCTTATTCAGACCATACATCATCGCATATTCTCTTAAGGAAGGGAAATATTTAATGTCCTGTCTTTCCAGCTGTATACGCAGCATATTTGCTACATCACACCAGTTTAAGGCTTTAATCAGGTCATGTTCTACTTTTACGCCCAGGCTGCCAATATGTTTTGGAATCAGGGTGGTCGGACCGCAAACCATAACTTCAGCACCCAGTTTTTGCAGACAGAGTATGTTTGAAATAGCTACTCTTGAGTGCAGAATATCTCCGGCAATAACTACTTTTTTGCCTCTTACGTCCCCTAATTTCTCGCGGATCGAATAAGCATCAAGTAAAGCCTGGGTAGGATGCTCATGTGCCCCATCTCCTGCATTTACAATCTGTGCATTGATATGTTTACTCAGAAATACGCCGGCGCCGGCATAAGGATGTCTCATGACAACCATATCCACTTTCATGGCCAGAATATTATTTACTGTATCAATCAGGGTCTCTCCCTTGCTTACTGAAGAAGAGGAAGCTGCGAAATTAATCACATCCGCTGAAAGTCTTTTTTCTGCCAGTTCGAATGAAAGTTTGGTACGGGTAGAGTTTTCGAAAAAGATATTTGCGATGGTTATATCACGCAGGGAAGGAACTTTCTTAATCGGTCTGTTAATGACACCTTTGAAATTATCTGCAGTCTCAAAAATCAATTCAATATCATTCAGGGTAATATCTTTAATGCCTAAAAGATGTCGTGTTGATAGTTTTTCTGCTGCCATTTCTTATTTATTTCGGTCTGATAATAATATTACTTTGTCTTCTCCTTCTGTCTCTTTCCAGCTTACCTTTACCATTTGAGAATCCAGGCTATCTACCTGTTGCCCGATGTAATCAGGTTCAATAGGTACATGTCTTGAGAATCTTCTGTCAATTAAGACCAGAAGTTCAACTTTGGCTGGCCTGCCAAAAGCGAGCAATGCATCGAGTGCAGCTCTGATGGTCCGGCCTGTCCATAGTACATCATCAATCAGAACGACATTACATCCTTCTATGATAAAATCTATAGTATTGCTGTTAGCGGAAACAATTCCATCTTTTCTACGGAAATCATCCCTGAAGAAAGTGATATCAAGATTACCTTTTCTGATAGTCTTGTTTTTAAGAATTTCTGAAAGTTCCTGTTTGATTCTGTCTGCGAAGTAACTGCCGCGGGGCTGTATACCAATGAGTACGGTATTAGAAAAATCGTTGTGATTCTCAATTAATTGATGACAAAGTCTCTTAATTGTGATTTGGAATTTTTTACCGTCTAGCAGGGTTCTCTTTTGCATTGACAAATTGATTAGGCAAATATAAAAAATCGGATTGAATTATGTGCCCGCAATTTTAATTAATTTCAATGAAGTTCTGCGTTTTAATTATAAAATAAAGCTAATTACTTGATTCATAACCTGAAATTAATGTCAGAGAAGCGGCGCATTGGCATTGTTTTTTTTGCATTGGTGCTAAATGGTTATTACTTTTTTCTGCTGATCGGTCCGGAGCTATTTAATATCAGAGATTGATCCATTGTTTTTAACAAATACTGTTAAAAAATGTTAATGAAGCGATTTTTGTTGCAGGGCAATCCGGCAATTATTAACATTGCTTTTCGTTACTGTTATATATGCTATACATTAGCCGGCAATCCGGTAACTGACTAAATTGAACTATGCAGCATTCTATCATATTTTTTGACGGCGTTTGTAATTTATGTACGGGTTCTGTTAAATTTGTCATTAAAAGAGACCGGAAAGATCAGTTTAGATTTGCCCCGCTGCAAAGTGATGTTGCCCAGCAATATCTTGGGCCTTTCGGATTATCTTTGAGTGAACTAAGCAGTATCATCCTGTTTGAAAATGGCAGGGTTTATCAGCGTTCTGCTGCTGCATTACGAATTACAAGACATTTAAGCGGAGGATGGCCTTTGTTATATGGCCTGATGATCATTCCTGGCTTTATCAGAGATTTTGTTTATAATCAGATTGCAAAGCGGAGATATTCAATTTGGGGCAGGGAGGAGAGCTGTATAGTGCCTACTGCTGAATTGAAGGCTAAATTCCTGTAAGGACTTCTATCTGTTATGACAATGCCCTTTTTCTGAAATAGCAAAGAACCCCATTAAAATTATTAAGTGATTTTCACCACATAAAAAAAGAGGGTGCCTTTTGGACACCCTCTTTTTAATATATAAGCTTTAAGATTATTTAGCTTTGTTTTTGCTTTCTTCGCCTTCCATTTGTTCTTTCAATTGAGCAAGAACACCTAGATCACCAAGAGTTGATTTCTCAACTGAATCTTTAACTTTTTTAACTGCATTGCTTGAAGCTTTAGCATCTTTTTTCTTAGTAGCTCTTTCTTCAGCAGCAACCTCAGCTTTAGCCTCTTCCCAGATACGGGCGTGAGAAACAACGATACGTTTAGCATCTTTGTTAAACTCGATGATTTTGAAATCATTAGTTTCTTCAGCTTTGATAGTAGTACCATCTTCTTTAGCCATGTGTTTAGTTGGTACGAAACCTTCTACACCATATGGTAAAGCAATAACAGCGCCTTTATCAGTTACTTTAACAACAGTTCCCTGGTGAATTGAATCTAACGTGAAGATAGTTTCAAAAGTATCCCAAGGGTTTTCTTCTAATTGTTTATGACCTAAGCTTAATTTACGGCTATCAACGTCTAATTCTAAAACAACTACGTCTAATGTATCACCAACTTTAGTGAATTCGTTAGGGTGGTTAACTTTTTTAGACCATGAAAGATCAGAGATATGGATTAATCCATCAATACCTTCTTCAATTTCCACGAATACACCGAAGTTAGTCATGTTTTTAACTACAGCAGTATGTTTGCTTCCGATTGGATATCTTTCAGCAACATTTTGCCAAGGATCCTGAGTTAATTGCTTAATACCTAAGCTCATTTTGCGTTCTTCTCTGTCTAAAGTTAATACTTCAGCTTCGATTTCATCGCTAACTTTAAGGAATTCCTGTGGACTGCGTAAGTTTTGAGACCAAGACATTTCTGATACGTGAATTAAACCTTCAACACCAGGAATGATTTCTAAGAATGCACCGTAATCAGCTACAGTAACGATTTTACCTTTAACTTTAGATCCAACAACAAGGTTAGTATCTAAACTTTCCCAAGGGTGTGGAGTTAATTGTTTTAAGCCTAATGCAATACGTTTTTTCTCGTCATCAAAGTCAAGAACAACAACGTTGATTTTCTCATCTAAGCTCAATACTTCTTTTGGATGCTCTATGCGGCCCCAAGAAATATCAGTAATGTGAAGTAAACCATCAACACCACCTAAATCGATGAATACACCGAAGTCAGTAATGTTTTTAACAGTACCTTCTAATACCTGACCTTTTTCAAGTTTAGATACGATCTCAACTTTTTGACTTTCTAAATCGTCTTCGATTAAGATTTTGTGCGATACTACAACGTTTTTAAATTCGTGGTTGATTTTCACAACTTTGAATTCCATTGTTTTACCTACATAAACATCGTAATCGCGGATCGGTTTGATGTCGATCTGAGAACCAGGTAAGAAAGCTTCAACACCCATGATGTCAACGATAAGACCACCTTTAGTACGGCTTTTAACAAATCCGTTGATGATTCTGTCATTGTCAAGGGCTTCGTTGATAGATTCCCAAGATCTCTGAGTTTTAGCTCTTTTACGAGATAAAATTAATTGACCATTTGCGTCTTCCGGAGCTTCAACAAATACATCAACTGTATCACCGATTTTCAAATCAGGAGTATCACGGAATTCAGAAGTTGATACTAAACCGTCAGATTTAAATCCTACGTTTAATACAACGTCTTTATTGTTGATTGATACAACAATACCGCTGATAATTTCACCTTGGTTGATTTGATTGAAAGTATCGGTATACATGTCTTCAAACTTTTTACGGTCTTCGTCAGAGTATTTTCCGAAAGCTTTATCGTCTGCATCCCAGTCAAAGTCTTGATCTGGTGTTGCCAGTGATGATTTGATCTGTTCGATCGACAATGAATCTGCTTCAGATTCAATGGTTTCTTTTTCAGTAAGACGAGCGTCTGTACCTTGTAATTCGGCTTTTTTAGCCTCTAATTCTTTTTCTGCTACTTGTTTTTTTGCCATTAATCATTTAATCTCCTTTTCCCTTTAGGGACTGCAAAGATAGAAATTAATATATTTAATGAAAGAATTTTTTAATAAATGTTGTTGATTTTGAACGATTTGCCTTAACTAATATGTATTTCGAATGACAATCGGAGGTTATTTGCAAAATTATTCTTTTAAGCCAGTTGCGGGATAAAAGGGGTAACCTTGTTCAGTGCAAACTCCAGCTGCTCTTTCGGAGTGATATCCGTATTGTCCAGAATGATAGCATCTTCAGCACGGACAAGCGGGCTTTCCTTTCTGGTGGTATCTGCATAATCCCTGTGGGCAAGATTCTCAAAAACGTCTTCAAGAGAAGTTGTCGTATCACCTTTACTCTGTAATTCTTTGAATCTTCTTTCTGCTCTGACTTTAGGATCAGCTGTCATGAACAATTTAACCTGCGCATCAGGAAATACTGTAGTTCCGATATCACGGCCGTCCATAACAATGTTTTTAGATTTACCCATGCGCTGCTGCTGTTTTACCATTTCCTTGCGCACGAGTTTAATAGCAGAAACTTCACTTACATTTTCAGAAACCGGCATTTGTCTGATTTCTTCTGAGACTTCTTCTCCGTTAAGTGTAATATGGGATTCGTAATCCCTGGAATCAAAATTCAGTTCTATATGCTGTAGTGCATCAGCCACTGCTGTCTCATCACTTACATTAACCTGGTTGCGTATAAAATATAAAGTTACTGCCCTGTACATTGCACCACTGTCAATATATATAAACCCCAGTGTCTTTGCCAGTGCTTTTGCCAGTGTACTTTTACCACAAGATGAATAACCATCTATGGCCACAACCACATTTTTTCTCATATGCAGCAAATATACTGATTTGACGGTTTTTTAAAATAGTTTTAAAGAAAAAGAATTATAATTGCCGCTATGTATAAAGATAGAAAAGAACTCGTTAAATCGCTCACCTTTAAAACTTCCAGGAGTGGGGGCAAAGGTGGACAGAATGTCAATAAAGTTTCCAGTAAAGTAGAGGTGATAATTCATGTAGCATCCGCAGAATTTTTCACTACCGAAGAAAAAGCATTACTGGCAGAACGTCTGGCAAATCGTATTGATACCGAAGGTAATCTTCATGTGGTCTCACAGGAAGACAGGAGTCAGCTGGTTAATAAAGAACAAAGCATCATTAAACTGATGTCATTGTTAAAAACCGGTTTACATACCGATAAAAAGAGAAAGCCGACCCATACCCCGAAAAGTGTCCTTCTGAAAAGGAAAAGCGACAAAAAATCAATTGCTGCAAAAAAGGAAAACAGGAAAAAGCCAGGCATGGATGCCTGGTTAAACTGAGAATAAAACTATACGTTAGTTAAATCTGTAAGACACGCTGATTGAACCCCACTGATGTGCTCTTGCCACACTCTTAATCTCTTTCGTTTTAAACAGAACACCAAAGTCGGCAGTAAAACGATCCACACTATAATCTATTCCCAGCTGTTGTGCAAATACCACAGGTTTCTGACTAAAAGTAACCGGACTGTTATTGTTAAACATACTGCCCTCAATAGTCGCATCATAAGCCACTACATTTAACTGAGGTTTAGCGTAAAAAAACATTTCTCTTTTAACCAGTGACTTGGTTTTGGCATGATTACCCACAGCCGCATGCGTATAAGCAGAATTAAAAAGCTGATTCAGGTTTCCGGTTCTGAAAAGCAAACTTGCACCTGCGCCGCTAAAAGTAGTTCCAAGATTTGCATACCCTTCAAAAGATAATTCAACAGCATTTCCGGCGGTACGTGTCAGTAATTTAGTGTACTGTGCAGAAAGATTAAGAGCCAGCTCATTTTTAATCTGGTAATCCCATCCGCCCACATCATAGAAGCCGAAGGTTTTATGCAGTAATTTCTGACCTGCCTCACCCAGTGAATTTTTTCCGGTAGTACCTATCTGTGCACTGACACTGATTATACTTTCATTACTATAAAACCAGTTCATCATTCCACCTATATATAGGTAACCAGCAAAAGGCCGGTCCTGCTTAGCCGGATCAGGGGCATAACCTGAATAAGGATTGAACATCATTTGTCCGGCACTGATTTCGTAGGTTTTCTTTTCCAGTCCTGCTTTTAGCTTTTGCTGATCGGTAGCATGGCGGAAGTAAAGAAACAGTCCATTAGTATAATAACGGTCAGAGCCCTGAGCCAGATAAGAATCATTATCACTTTTAAAACCGAGTTCGTTTTTAAAAGACTGGGCATAAGCAAAAGAGGAAAAAAACAGTAAGAACAAAAGGATTGAATATCCGGTGTATTTCATATGAATAATAAAAAAAAGCCCCGGTTATTCCGGAGCTTTAAATATATGAGTTAAAATTTATCTGCGCAATTAGTTTGCCGCTGGTTTGATTTTGATACTCAGATCCTGAGGATCTTTTACCTGATCTTTCATCAGCGCCAGTTCAATCACTTCTTTCATTTCAGTCACATAATGGAAATTAAGATCCCTGATATAGCTTTCTTTAATTTCCAGAATATCCTTACGGTTAGACTTACATAAAATGATATCTTTAATATTAGCTCGTTTAGCAGCCAGTATCTTTTCTTTAATTCCGCCAACAGGTAAAACCTTACCGCGAAGTGTGATTTCACCAGTCATGGCCAGATTAGATTTTACCTTACGCTGAGTAAATGCAGAAGTCAGTGCAGTCAGCATGGTAATTCCTGCCGAAGGACCATCTTTAGGTGTTGCGCCAGCCGGAACGTGAACATGAATGTCCCAAAGGTCAAACAGTTGGTTGTCAATACCAAACAACGAGGCGTGTGCTCTTAAATAAGCCAGTGCAATGACGGCAGATTCTTTCATCACATCACCCAGGTTACCTGTCAGTGTTAATTTTCCTTTACCCGGGCTTAGACTGGCTTCTATAAACAGAATATCTCCACCAACCTGAGTCCATGCCAATCCGGTAACCACACCAGCTACCTCATTACCTTCATATAAATCCTTGTCATATACAGGCGCACCTAAAATGCGTTCCACATCTTCCAGATTTAAAGCAGGCTCATAAGTCTCTTCCATAGCAATTTTTGTTGCCACGCCACGTACCAGTGAACCTATTTTTTTCTCTAAACCACGAACGCCGGATTCACGGGTGTAATCTTCAATTACTTTTTCAATCAGACTGGATTTTAAAACAATATCTTTTGTTTTGATACCATGCTGTTCCTTTTGCTTAGGCAAAAGATATTTTTTAGCAATTTCTATTTTTTCTTCAATCGTATATCCGTTTACCTCAATAATCTCCATACGATCCAGTAAAGCAGGCTGAATACTGCTCAGTGAATTTGCTGTCGCTATAAATAATACATTAGACAGGTCATAATCAGTCTCTACATAATGATCGTTGAAAGCACTGTTCTGTTCAGGATCCAGTACTTCGAGCAAAGCCGATGAAGGGTCACCTCTGAAATCAGAACCTACCTTATCAATTTCGTCCAGAACAAAGACCGGGTTAGCGGCACCTGCTTTTTTGATAGACTGAATAATACGTCCCGGCATTGCGCCGATATAGGTTTTTCTGTGACCACGGATTTCAGCTTCATCTCTGATACCACCCAGTGCCATACGGACATATTTGCGGTTCAATGCTTTGGCAATAGATTTTCCCAATGAAGTTTTACCAACTCCCGGAGGGCCTACCAGGCAAATAATAGGCGCTTTCATATCACGTTTCAGCTTAAGAACAGCTAAATACTCAATGATACGTTGTTTTACTTTTTCCAGACCAAAATGATCTTTATCCAGTACTCTTTGCGCACGTTTCAGATCAAAATTATCTTTTGTGAAATCGTTCCATGGTAAATCAAGTAATAATTCCAGGTAATTGATCTGTACAGAATAATCAGGAGCAGCAGGATTCATTCTTCCCAGCTTTTCCAGTTCTTTAGCAAAATGATCTTTGACCTGTACTGACCATTTTTTCTTTTTAGCACGGACTTCAAGCGCTTCATATTCCAGGTCGGAAGAGTTTCCACCCAGTTCTTCCTGAATAGTTTTAAGCTGCTGATTTAAGAAATAATCTCTCTGCTGTTTATCTAAATCAACACGGACTTTAGATTGAATCTGGTTTTTTAGTTCCAGCATCTGCAGTTCCAGTGTCAGTAATTCCATAACCATTAAGGCTCTTTCTCTCAGATTATCCATTTCAAGCATTTTCTGCTTGTCCTTTACATCTGCATTCATATTCGAAGAGATGAAATTAATCAGGAAAGAAGTGCTTTCAATGTTTTTAAGGGCCATTGCTGCCTCACTCGGAATATTGGGTGACAGCTGAATGATTTGCGATGACATCTCTCTGATAGAAGCTACCAGTGCTTTAAATTCCTTGTCTTTTTTATGTTTCGCCTCATTAAATTTACTGATAGTAACTTTAATATAAGGCTCAGATTGTACCTCTTCAAGTAGTCGGAAGCGTTGTTTCCCCTGAATAATTACAGTGGTATTGCCATCAGGCATCTGCAGCATTTTGATAATATGTGCTACAGTACCAACTTTATTCAGCTGATCAAACGTAGGGTCTTCGATAGATACGTCAAGCTGGGAAACCACACCAATAATTTTGTCACCTTTATAGGCTTCTTTTATCAGTTTTATAGACTTGTCTCTGCCAACGGTAATTGGGATGACAACTCCAGGAAACAGTACCGTATTTCTCAATGGAAGTATGGCAAGTATTTCAGGTGTTTCTTCGTTATTCATCTCATCTTCATCCTGTTGGGACATCAAAGGGAAAAATTCCGTATCTTCATTTATGATGGGTAATGCATTGCCAAAATCAAACTGATCTTTTATACTCATTAATAGGCCTTTCTAGAATAAAAAAACGACAATGTGACAGTCTGCCGCTTATAAAAATTATAATTATATATTGCTGGTTATAATTTCAACTCCTGTGCCAAACATTCATTATTGGTTTTTATCTGTTAAAAAGTCAGAATATGTAATATTATTTGACTCCCATATCATATTTCGGTTTTTTCAACGTTTACCTTTTAATATCAATAAATGATGTGTAAATTATGGGTAATAATATCTATCATTTTATATCTTTATTCTTTATTAAATAAAATTTGATGAACTATATTAAAAAAGCGCTTATACTACTTTTGGTTGTTTCTGCCAATACCGGCTTTGCTCAAAGCGGGAGTTATGATAAATTAGGAATGCAGGCAATGATGAAAGGCGATTACAAAGGAGCTGTGGCTCAGTTGGAAAAAGCCGATTCCAAAACTCCAAATAACCCGAGTGTATTAAAGATGCTGGGCTACTCATATTTTCAATGTGGTAACTTTGAGAGTTCTATAGAAACCTACAGCAGGCTGATTACAGTAAAACCATCAGATTATTCTGCCTATTATTACAGGGGTAAAGCAAGACAAAATGTGGCCAATGATCCTAAAGAATCGCTGAATCAAATGCGCGATACTTTTTATCTGTCTGCCATTAAGGATTTTAGCAAAGCAATTGAGATTAACGGAGAAGAAGATACCCAGTTGTTGCAAAACAGAGGTTTAGCTTATAAAGATTACGCTATCTACAAATCCTATAAGATTAAAAAACGTGTGGACAAAGATGCCTGTATCGTGTTGTTTAACAACTCAATTACAGATTTTCAAAAGGTGCTGACCGTACAGCCGCTACGTAAAGATATTATTTCATTAATAGATTACGTTAAGGCGCAGATTGCAAGCCTGAAATAAGCTTATCAGTTCTTAAGTTTTGCAGGATTCAAATAAAGATTAAAAAAAAAGCCAGAGCATGTCTCTGGCTTTTTTTTTAATCTTTATTTGAACTTTCCTGTAATGGTGTAGCTTTTGCCATTCAGGAGTTTGATGTGCTGTATCTTTTTAACTTCATATAAACTATCTGGAAAATAGGAAAGCGTATCATTGGAAGTATAAAGTGAATTCACATTACTGATCAGTAATTTAATACCACGAACCTTACCGTTTTTATAACTGATACTTAAAGATTTGACTGGTACCTTTTCATTGTCAGAAAGATAAGTCTCAGTATCTTTGCCCTTTGCTGCTGTAAACAGTCCCTGCCAGGCAGATTTATTAATGTCAGCATCAGAAAAAACAGACAGCTCTTTCGGCCAGTCCGCAATTTTTACTTTCCTGCGCTCTGCAGCCCCGTTGACAATAACTGTCTTATCTATCTCAGGATTGAGTGCTGTAAGCCTTTTAGCTTCAGTAATCATATAATCTTTCAGATCAAAATAGGCTGAAGCAGCAGCCTGTTTTTTGGGCGCTGCAGAATTACAGGCCGCAAAAAACAAAACGCTTAAAGAAAGAAATGATATTTTTTTGTTCATTATATCAAATAATTTCCTGTCATAATCTCAGGTTTTTCAATGCCCATCAATTTAAGAATAGTTGGAGCAATATCACCTAGTTTACCATCTGCAATAAATTTATAATCAGTGCCAACTAAAATACAGGGAACAAGATTAGTGGTATGTGCAGTATTTACTGAACCATCATTATTAACCATGAATTCTGAATTTCCATGATCCGCAAGGATGATAAAAGCATAGCCATTTTCAAGACCTTTTGTAACCACAGCTTCAGCGCAGCGATCTGCCGTTTCCACAGCCTTAACCACAGCATCAAATACACCGGTATGGCCAACCATGTCCGGATTGGCAAAATTCAGACAGATGAAATCTGCCCAGCCAGTTTCCAGTTCCTGGATAATAGCATCAGTAATTCCCTGAGCACTCATCTCTGGTTTAAGATCATAGGTGGCCACCTTCGGAGAAGGAATCATTAATCTTTTCTCATTTTCAAAAGCCAGTTCTCTGCCGCCGGAAAAAAAGAAAGTGACATGAGGATATTTCTCTGTCTCAGCAATGCGGATTTGATTTTTATGATTTCTCTCTAAGATTTCTCCCAGTGTTTCTGTCAGATCATCCTTGGTGAAAACAACTTTTACATTTTCAAAGTTCTCATCATAAGTGGTCATCGTTACATAATATAATGGCAGTTTATGCATACCAAAGTCAGGATAGTCGTGCTGAGTCAGCGCAGCGGTGATTTCTCTGCCTCTGTCAGTTCTGTAGTTAAAGCATATGACCACATCATCAGGCTGAATAGTTGCCAGCGGTTGATTGTCTTCTCCTGTTACAACTATAGGTTTGATGAATTCATCTGTGATCCCATCAGCATATGACTGTTCAATTGCTTTTAGTGGATTCTGTGTGTGCTCACCAATGCCTTTAGTCATCAGATCATAAGCCTGTTTAACACGTTCCCAGCGTGAATCTCTGTCCATTGCATAGTAGCGGCCAATCAGACTTGCTATCTTACCTGTAGAAGTTTTCAGATGCTCATCAAGTTCATTAATGAAGCCCAGTCCTGAATTCGGATCTGTATCTCGGCCATCTAAAAAGGCGTGAACAAAAACATCTTTCAATCCTTTGTCATTTGCTGCATCACATAGACCTTTTAAATGATTGATATGCGCATGTACGCCGCCATCAGACACCAGCCCGATGAAGTGAACAGCTTTGTTATTTTGCTTTGCATAGTCAAATGCGTCAACTAAAGTCTGATTGGTTTTGATAGAACCATCACTTATTGCTTTATTGATTCTTCCCAGTTCCTGGTAAACTATTCTTCCTGCACCAAGATTCATATGTCCAACCTCTGAATTTCCCATCTGTCCGGCAGGCAGTCCTACCGCTTCACCAGATGCTTCCAGTTTGGAATTAGGATAATTTTTTAGCAGAGAATCAAAGAAAGGAGTGTTTGCTGCATAGGCAGCATCCGAATTGTCTTGTTTTCCGTAACCCCATCCATCCAGAATGAGGAGCATTACTTTTTTATTATTCATTTAAATTGAATTGATATTTCGCTGATAAATAATGTCTGAGCATCCTGTTTCTTTCACCCGATTATCGAATTGAGACAGGGATCAAACAAATATAACTTTTATTGATTTTGGAAAAGGTATCTAATTGTAATTTATACACTAGCTTTGATTATTTCCGCAGCCCTTTATAATACAAGGTAAATCAATTAATTCTTCATTAGTATTTTTATAACCTGGATCCCACTGCAGGGAGCTGTGATATTTTTGGGCAATAACAGGGAAACCTGATTGTTTTCAGCTTCACTGAAACTGATTGGCATATCTGATTCCAGCAGTTTGCAGGTCTGAATAGCTGATGCCGGAAATGGTAATACCAGTGATGCAGTGTTTAAGGGTTTAACAATACTTGCAAAAACATATTTCTCCCCATTTGCAGTAGTTTTCTGCGTCAGGTAAACATCTTTGATTGCAGGCGTATTAACATGGGCGGTTCCATAAACGGCCTCTCCGTTAGCTGTTAACCAGCCACCCATTTCGCGTAGGCGCTGAATAGCAGCAGCCGGGATCTCTCCATTTGGTTTTGGACCTATGTTTAATAAGTAGTTGCCACCTTTAGCTACGTTACCAATCAGATAACCCAGCATCTGGTTAGCGGGTTTCCAGTTGTAATCTTTAGCGTGCCAGCCCCAGGAGTTAACCATTGTTGCAGCAGTTTGCCATGGTCTTGTCTGTAGTTTTTCCGGATAAGTATTATCCATCATTTCAAGGAAATCTATATCATCACCTGGATTCAGATAAGAAATACGGCCGTTAATCAAACATTTGGGGCTTTCTTTTCTGATCAGTGCAATCAGCTGGTCACGTCGTTTATCCGAAATAAATGTTTTTTCCTGTTCATCACCCCAGGTATCAAACCAGAATAAATCAGGATTGTAATTGTGAATCAGTTCTGAAATCTGCGGCAGACATTTCTGAGTCCAGTACTGCTCAAATTCGGCATCCGTTTTTCTGGGTAACCATTCCGGTGTTGCACCGCCCGGATGTTCCCAGTCTTCACAATGAGAATAATAAAAGCCAAGCTTTACCCCGTACTTTTTACAGGCTTTCGCTAAATCACCAAGGATGTCTTTTTTATAAGGTGTGCTTCCAATATCATAGGTTGATACTTTAGAGTCCCAGAGGGCAAATCCATCATGATGTTTAGCCGTAATTACAAAGTATTTCATACCCGCATTTTTAGCTTCAAAAATCCATTGATCAGCATCAAAATTTACAGGATTAAATTGTTTTACCAATGCCTGATATTCTTTTGCCGGGACCTCTAATCTTTGCTGTGCCCATTCAGCATACCAGCCTTCAGCATGTTTTAAAGTTGAATCCGGCAGGGTATGCCCGTTGTAACTTCCGCCCAGAATACTGTAGAGTCCCCAGTGCACCATCATTCCAAATTTTGCCTCTTTAAACCACTTTGCGCGGTCATTATTGGGATTCTGGGCCTTTAGTCCGCTTAAAAATATCAGCATCAGGCATAGTGTAGCAGTGGTTCTTTTGAGCATTTTGTTTCGTATTTGGTTTATAGTCAATGGCTAAGTTACAAATGTGTCTTTATACTATCTATGTATTTAAAATATAATCTTATAATTTAATGGCATAATTTGTGTGCGTATTTATTGTTATCTTTAGAATATGATTAGACCCTTACTTATGGCGGCGATATTTGTGACCCAATTATTCAATCCTGGATTGCTTCAGGGGGATATTGTGGATTCACTGTCTGCGTTATTCAAGACTGGAAATTCAAAAGAAATCAGTAAAAGTTTTTCCCCATCTGTAGAATTAACCATAAATGAGGAAGAAGATGTGTACACTAAAGCTCAGGCCGAACAGATACTCAGAGAATTTTTCACAAAAAACACCCCTGTAAATTCTACAGTAGTGCACCTCATTAATACGAATCCGAATTACAGGTTTGGTATCCTGTCCCTAAGCTCGAAAAACGGGAAATTCAGGGTCGCTGTTACACTCAAAAAAACAGCTAACACCTTTTTTATCACAGAATTACGGATTGAACCGGATAAATAGTAATGCAAATTTAGGTAAAAATGCTATTTTTGATCTAAAATACATGTTTTGGATAAGAAATTAATAGACCTATTTATAAAAAATGCTATTGCCGAAGATCTTGGTGATGGCGATCATACCTCTATGTCTACCATCCCTGCCGGTACTCAGGGGAAAGCAAAGCTTTTGATTAAAGAGGATGGTATACTTGCCGGAGTAGAACTTGCAATCGAAATTTTCAACCAGGTAGATTCATCTTTGCAAACCGAAGTCTTTTTGAAGGATGGGGATGCAGTCAGATATGGCGATATCGCCTTTACCGTTAGTGGTAGTTCACATTCCATTTTACTGGCAGAAAGACTCGTACTGAACTGTATGCAGAGAATGAGTGGTATTGCAACCAAAACCCATCACGTTACCCAATTACTTGCGCCTTATCAGACCCAAATCCTGGATACCAGGAAAACTACTCCCGGATTGCGGTATCTGGAGAAATGGGCAGTGAGAATAGGTGGAGGAGTGAATCACCGGATAGGATTATATGATATGATCCTGATCAAGGATAATCACGTTGATTATGCTGGTGGTATTGCTAATGCAATTACCGCTGCTAATCAGTATCTTGCAGATAAAGGGAAAAAACTGGAAATAGAGATTGAAGTTAGAAACCTGGAAGAATTGAACCAGGTATTGGAAAAAGGTATGGTAAATAGGATTATGCTTGATAATTTCAGCTTTGCTGACCTTAAACAGGCTGTGAAACTGATCGATCATCGGTTTACAACAGAAGCATCCGGTGGGATTACCGAAGAAAGTATAACTGAATATGCAGCATGTGGAGTTGATTATATCTCTATGGGTGCATTGACCCACTCAGTTAAAAGTTTAGACATGAGTTTAAAAGCCTATTAAGGTATGATATCTATCTATTCTATTTCTGCAGTTATCCTGGCTTATCTCTGTGGGTCTATCCCGACAGCGGTTTGGATCGGGCAGGCATTTTATGGTATTGACGTAAGAGAATACGGCAGTGGAAATGCCGGTGCAACGAATACTTTTCGCGTATTGGGTAAAAAAGCTGGTCTGGCTGTAATGACCATAGATATTGCTAAAGGATACACTGCTACAAAACTTGCCTATTTTATAGGTCTGTCTGTAACCGGGCCACATAACTCTTCTCAATTTGTTAATTATGAGCTGGCATTAGGTGTGACGGCTGTAATGGGACATTTGTTCCCTATTTTCGCTGGTTTCAGGGGTGGTAAAGGGGTAGCAACGCTTTTTGGAATGATTTTGGCAGTTAATTTTCCGGCAGCTATGCTTTGTGTTCTTGTCTTCGTGGTAGTGCTTCTGGTTACAAAATACGTATCGCTGAGTTCAATATGTGCAGGCTTTACATTCCCTCTGGGAATTGTTTTTATATTTCACTCTTCGATAAAATCTGAAGTGTTATATGGTATGTGTGTCTGTATTCTGATTCTGGTTACACACCAGAAAAATCTGGAACGCTTACTGAAGGGCAAAGAATCAAAAGTCTACCTGTTTAAAAAGAAAACACCTATTAACTAAAGACCGATGAAGAAATTAACATTGCTGGGTATTGCTGCTGTAGTATCGATGACCTACGCATGCTCTACAGTCCCGTTGTCAGGGAGAAACCGCATAAGTTTTGTCAATGAAAGTGAAATGCAGACTGCTGCAGCACAGAGTTACACCACACTTTTAAAAGACCCTAAAACCAAAATATTAAATAATGCTGATGCGGTGAGAGTCAAACGCATAGGGGAGAAGATTGCCTCGGCAGTAACAAAATATATGAATGCCAACGGTTATGCTGCTCAGATTCAGGGATTCAGATGGGAATTTAATCTGATTGACAGTAAAGAAGTAAATGCCTGGTGTATGCCAGGTGGTAAAGTTGCTGTTTATTCAGGTATTTTACCTGTTACCAGGGATGATGCAGGACTGGCAACCGTAATGGGACATGAGATTGCCCATGCGATAGCGCAACACTCTTCAGAGCGTGCTTCAAAAGCAGCACTGGCACAAGGTGTGGGAGGTTTATTAGGTGCTGCGACCGGTAATCAGTCTGAAGCCACACAGGCAGCTATTAGTAAAATCTATGGTGTTGGCGCGCAGGGTTTTTATCTGTTACCTAATTCCAGAACACAAGAACTGGAGGCTGATCATCTGGGCCTTATTTTTATGTCTATGGCCGGTTACGATCCTTCCAATGCAGTTAGTTTCTGGCAGAGAATGGCAGCTGTGAGCCAGGGTTCACAGAAACCGGCAGAATTTTTAAGTACTCACCCTGCAGATGCCACAAGGATTGCTCAGATTCAGAGAGATCTGCCAGAGGCAAAGCGATACTTTAATTCTCCTACAGGAAAGCCGCAACGCTAAAAAAGCAGAATGCAGTAAAGAATAAAATAATCAGTTGAAGGATTATTTCTTGGTACTGACAGGAAAGAAACTATAGAAGGGGCCGCTAATGCGGCCCCTTCAGCGTTTTAATCATAGCTGAAGCTTTCAGCATACATTCTTCATATTCCGCTTCGGCAGAAGAAGCAAAAGTGATTGCTCCGCCAACCTGAAATGACAGATATTTTTTCTCTTCATTATAAAGGATACTGCGGATAACCACATTAAAATCGAAATCACCTTCAGGATCAAAATAGCCGAAAGCACCAGAGTAAATACCTCTTCTGCTGCATTCAGTTTCTTCAATCAGTTCCATGGCCCGTACTTTAGGTGCACCAGTCATAGATCCCATTGGGAAAGTATTGGCTATAGCTTCCACGGGGTGCAGTTCGGGATTCATTCTGCAGCTTACCGTAGAAATCATCTGATGTACCTGGGGGAAGCTGTAAATGCCAAAAAGCTCATTTACTTTAACTGTACCCCTGATTGCACTTTTCGTTAAATCGTTTCTGACCAGATCAACAATCATTACATTCTCTGCCTGTTCTTTAAGATTGTTTTTTAAAGCTGTTTTAATCAGTTCATCTTCAATTTGGTTATGACTTCGTTTAGCCGTTCCTTTAATTGGCTGTGAAATCAGCTGTTCGCCTCGTTTACACAGAAAACGTTCAGGACTTGCAGAAAGAATATATTTGCCGTGGAGTTTGAAAAAACCTGAAAATGGGGTGGGAGATAGTTTGTTCAGATTAAGATAAACTTCATAAGGATTTATAGCCGCATTTTCTGCGAAAAACTCCTGGCAGAAATTGACCTCATAAATATCGCCCCTGGCTATATGTTCTCTAAGCTCATTTACTTTAGACAGGTAAGTCTTCCTATCCATTTTAGGCTCAGGATGCAATGAGGGGGCAGGAGCGGTCTTAGACAGCTGCAATCTGCTAATTGTGTCAGGCAAATCTTCAGGGCCGGCCAGAACTTCAATATTTCCGTTTTTAACGGCAACCAGATATTGCGGGACGAAGAAAAATAAATCCGGGAAATCCAGTTTATTCTCCTTAGCAGAGGTTAAGTTTTCGATCTCATTTTTAAGGTCATAACTTAGTAAACCAAATAACCATCCCGGGTTCTCCTGTGAGAATGTTTGCAAAGTTTTAAATGCGTTGCCTGTGGCAGTATTTAACTCCTGCCGGGCTCCGGCAGCAAGCAGAAAATCATACCTGGAATAAGGATCAGTATATCCATTGGAGTCAAAATAACAGCACACCTCAAACTGAGCTGCCCATTGTAAGGCCTTTTGTTTAAATGAAATTAATTCCTGAGCGTTCATTGTAGTCAAATTGTAGTAATTGTCGTGTATTTCTTTTATCATACACAGCTATCAGGCTTAAATAAAAAAAGGCGGCACCAGGCCGCCTTTTGTATGTAAATTGATCTCTTAAGGAAGGATCAGTGTTTGTACTCTGTCCGGACCAACAGAAAGATATCTTACCGGTACTTCCAGTTCTTTTTCCAGGAAAGCGATATAAGAAGCAAGCTGAGCAGGAATCTGACCAACTTCAGTGATTTTAGTGATATCAGTTTTCCAGCCTTCAATTGCTTTAACAACCGGTGTTGGTTTAATAGAAATGATATCATACGGCATGTAATCAATCGTTTCACCATTATGTTCGTAGTGCGTACAAGCGTAGATTGTATCAAATCCGCTCAATACATCAGCTTTGGTCATTACCATTTCAGTAACTCCGTTCAGCATGATTGCATATTTCAGTGCAGGAAGGTCAATCCATCCGCAACGGCGTGGTCTGCCAGTAGTAGCCCCAAATTCATGGCCTACCTGACGCAGGTTTTCTCCAACTTCATCTTCAAGCTCAGTAGGGAAAGGACCGCTGCCTACACGGGTGCAGTAAGCTTTGAAAATTCCGATCACACTTCCGATTTTGTTTGGCGCAATACCTAAACCGGTACATGCACCAGCAGTAGTTGTATTAGAAGAAGTTACGAAAGGATAAGAACCGAAATCAATGTCAAGTAATGTACCCTGTGCACCTTCTGCAAGAACTTTTTTACCTTCTTTAAGATAACCGTTTACAAAGTGCTCACTGTCTACATGAGGAATAGTTTTGATAAACTCTATAGCCTCAAAGAAAGCAGCTTCTTTTTCTGTCAGGTCATACTCAAAGTTATAATGAGAAAGTAATTCTTTGTGTTTGGTAACCAGTTTATTGTAACGCTCTTTGAAATCCGGTAAAGTAGTATCACCAACACGTAAACCATTACGTCCGGTTTTATCCATATAAGTCGGGCCTATACCTTTAAGTGTAGAACCGATTTTATCTTTACCCATTTTCTGCTCATTTGCAGCATCTAAAAGCTGGTGAGTAGGAAGAATCAGGTGTGCTTTACGTGCAATCACCAGTTTGCCATTGGCAATAGGATCGTGACCTGCAGTTTTCAGGTTGTCCAGTTCTCTTTTTAAAATGATGGGATCGACTACCACACCATTACCAATCAGATTCATGGTACCTTTGTTGAAAATACCAGAAGGAATAGTATTTAAAACAAACTTTTTGCCATCAAACTCTAAGGTGTGGCCGGCATTCGGTCCGCCTTGAAAACGAGCTATCAAATCATACTGCGGACATAATACGTCAACAATTTTTCCTTTGCCCTCATCGCCCCATTGCAGGCCAAGAAGCACGTCTACTTGCGTCATTATTTTAATTTAAGAAAAGATTATAATTGTGTTGTTTAACTTGCGTGTTTAATATCCTCTTTTTGTTTAATGGATGCTTTTGCAGCACAGTCAAAGCAACTGCCATATAAATTTAAAGAGTGATGTTTAATATCGAATTTCAGTAATTCACCTACCATGCTCTGAATCTGGTGGATCCTTGGATCACAGAACTCAACAACTTTACCACAATCAATGCAGATAACATGATCATGCTGGTGGTAGCCATACGATTTTTCGAACTGGGCCATGTTCTTTCCAAACTGATGTTTAGTAACCAGGTCACAGGAAACAAGCAACTCCAGTGTATTGTACACGGTAGCCCTGCTTACTCTGTATTTCTGGTTTTTCATATGGATGTAGAGGGTTTCTACATCGAAATGATCATCTCTGGAATAGATTTCTTCTAAGATGGCAAAACGCTCAGGCGTTTTCCTCAGACTTTTATTTTCGAGATAAGCTTCGAATATTTTTCTAACCAACTCGCTGTTATGGTTTGTAGACATAGTTTTAAAACTCCTTTCAAAGGTATCATTTTTTATACAGAACCCTGCGAAACTCTTTAAAATTTATCTGTTTATTGCTTCATTCTGACTCAGAAGCAATTTAAACAGATAAACTTAAAATTTTTATTAAAAATTCAATTTTAAAATCTCTACGCGTCAAAACGGGTTACTCCTGTTACCCCTTTTACTTCCAGCAGGTTTTTAATCAGGTTATCCAGATGCTCTTTATCGTTGACAAAGATCATAATTGAACCATCAAAAATACCATTATCTGTATCTACTGTAATAGAACGCATATTTACTTTAAAGTCTCCGGAAATTACTTTGGTGATATTATTGATCAGTCCGACATCGTCAATACCAATAATATGCAGCCCGGTAAGGAAAGTAAGTTCCTGTTGTTTATTCCATTTTGCTTTGACTACCCTGTAACCATAATTGGCCATCAGCTGTGCGGCATTCGGGCAATTGGTCCGGTGTATTTTAATTCCTTCACTTACCGTTACAAAACCAAATACATCATCACCAGGAATAGGATTACAGCAGGCAGCAAGCGTATAGTCTATTTTCTGCAGATCTTCACCAATCAGTAAAATATCAGACTCCGGACCTTTTACTTTATTTAATAAAGCCTCAATCTGTTGTCCTTCATTTCTTTCGGTTCCTCTGTTTTCAATTTCCTTTTCGCTGGCCAGGTATTCTTTCAGGTCTTTCAACTCGATCTTTCCGGTTGCTACAGCAATAAAAAGCTCCTGAGTAGAAGATAATTTGAAAAAATAACTCAGTTTGTTCAGATTATCCGTGTTATAGGTAATCTTTAAAGATTTGAGCTTACGTTCCAGTGTTTCCTTTCCACCTTCCGCAATTTTTCTTTTTTCCTCTTTAAGTGAAGACTTGATTTTGGATTTGGCTTTTGCGGTAACCACAATATTCAGCCAGTCTTCTTTGGGAACCTGTTTTCCAGAAGTAATAATTTCTACCTGGTCTCCATTCTGCAGTTTATAGGAAAGCGGAACCAGTTTGTGATTCACTTTTGCCCCTATACATTTTGCCCCTACATCGGTATGGATCTCAAACGCAAAATCCAGTGCAGTTGCGCCCAGCGGAAGCTGTATCAGTGCACCTTTAGGTGTAAAGATGAAAATCTCATCCGAAAACAGGTTCATTTTGAAGTCATCCAGAAAATCCAGTGCATTGGCTTCCGGATTGTTCAGCATTTCCCTCACTTTCAGAATCCACTGATCCAGACCATTGTCATTGCTTGATTCTTTGTATTTCCAGTGGGCTGCAAAACCTTTCTCTGCAATCTCATTCATCCTTTGTGTACGGATCTGTACTTCAACCCACTGACCTTTAGGTCCCATTACTGTGGTGTGCAGAGATTCGTAACCGTTACCCTTGGGAGAAGATACCCAGTCACGCAGACGATCCGGGTTAGGCCGGTATAAATCGGTAACTATAGAATAGGCTTTCCAGCAATCTGCTTTTTCATTTTCAGGTGAGCTGTCCAGAATAATACGGATGGCAAAAAGGTCATATACCTCTTCAAAAGGAATATTTTTCTTTTTCATCTTATTCCATATCGAATGGATAGATTTTGGTCTGCCATAAATGCTGGCTACAAAACCCTGTTCAGCCAGGATTTCATTGATAGGCTCTACGAAATGTTTAACAAAAAGCGTACGCTCTGCCTTTTTCTCATTCAGTTTGGTCGCAATAAATTTATAAGTATCCGGCTCCAGATATTTCATGGAAAGATCTTCCAGCTCAGACTTGATGGCATACAAACCCAGCCTGTGTGCCAGCGGAGCATACAGATAAATAGTTTCAGATGCAATCTTTAACTGCTTGTGCCTTGGCATAAAATCCATGGTACGCATGTTATGCAGACGATCTGCCAGCTTAATTAAAATTACCCTCACATCATCGGCCAGGGTAAGCAGCATTTTCCTGAAGTTCTCGGCCTGTAAAGAGCTGTTATAATCAAAAACACCTGCAATTTTAGTCAGGCCGTCAATGATTTTGGCAGTTTTCTTCCCAAACTCTCTTTCAATATCTTCGAGTGTAATTTCCGTGTCCTCTACGACATCATGCAATAGTGCACATACGATAGATGTTGTTCCGAGTCCGATTTCCTCAGCAGCGATTTGAGCCACAGCAATAGGGTGATAGATATAGGGTTCACCAGATTTTCTGCGCATGTCTTTATGACTTTCAAGGGCCATATCGAATGCTTTTCTGATTTCTTTTTTATCCCCTTTTTGTAATGTTGGCTTACAGGCACGCAAGAGGGCACGGTATCTCTTCAGGATTTCTTGCTTTTCTGCTTCTAAATCAATCACTAGGGTATTCTTCATTTGTATTATTTTCGTAATAATTATAGCTTGTTAATCGTTTAAGAATATATTAGATTTAGTTATAAACCTAATGTATTAAATTTGCTTTAACTTCGTGGGAGTATAAATTTATGAAATTTTGCAGTTTATTTATTCTGTTATTTGTCATTATTGCCGTAGGTGAACTAAAGGCCCAGGAAAGTTCTGTGCCTGTCAGGTTTCCTGTAAAGGGCAAAAATGATACCATCAGGGTAGCTTCTACAAATGAAGACGGCGAAATGATACCATGGATACCTCTTAATGAGGTAGTTATATACGGAACCCGGATTTTCAAAACCCCTGCAGACCGCGCTGCTTTTAACAGACTCCGTTACAATGTCCTGAAAGTCATGCCTTATGCTCTTTTTGCAAAAAGAAGATATGAGCAGCTGGAGCGTGATCTCGCTGTAACCACAGATCGTAAAGAACATAAAAAACTAGTCAAAGCCTGTGACGCTGAGATTAAAAAAATGTTCAATACCGAGATTAAAGAACTGACTATTACTCAGGGCCAGATTCTAACGAAATTAATTGACAGAGAAGTAGGGCGTACCACTTACGAAATTGTCAAAGAAACACAGGGAGGTGTAAAAGCCTTCATCTACCAGTCTGTTGCGAGAGTAGTGGGCCACAATTTAAAAAGCACTTATAATCCTGAGGAAGAAAGAGATATAGAATCTATTATTCAGACTTCAGGTTTTTACCGTCAATAAATATGGAAGAAAAAACTCAGAGTATTTACCAGTTTAATGCAAAACTAATCAATGGACAAGACAAAAAATTAGCTGACTATAAAGGTAAAGTACTTCTGGTTGTCAATATCGCATCGGCCTGTGGTTTTGCTCCTCAATTAAAAGAGCTTCAGGAGTTAAGAGATTCATTAAGTCATGAAGAATTCGAGGTTCTTGGTTTTCCTTCCAATGATTTTGGCGGGCAGGAACCTTTGGAAGGCACTGCTATTTATGAGTTCTGCGAACAAAATTACGGGGTTAAATTTCCGGTATTCGAAAAAATTATGGTCAGAGGCTCACAAGCCAATCCGATCTATAAGTTTTTGGGGAATAAAGAACTCAATGGTCATATTAAATCCACACCAAGATGGAATTTTCATAAATATCTCATTAATAAAAATGGTGAAGTAGTAGACTACTTTTTTCCATTTACCAAACCTTTATCTTCAAAGGTCAGAAAGAAAATTCAGCGTCTTCTTTAAAATGGTGATCGCTCTCTCCAGTAATTAAAACAAAAAAAATGAACCTGGCGTGATTGGCCTGATTATTAAACGCACAGTGTAATAATTAGTTGAATCGCCAAAGGCTCTGTCTAACCAAAAAGACAATATTAAATAAATGAAATTAGATATACTCGTATTAGCCGTACATCCGGATGATGCCGAATTAGGATGTTCAGGTACAATTATAAAACATATTGCACAAGGTAAAAAAGTTGGTATAGTAGATTTTACCAGGGGAGAACTCGGAAGCCGGGGAACAGCCGAAACCCGTGATCAGGAAGCTGCCGACTCTGCAAAAATATTAGGTTTGCATGCCCGTGAAAATCTGAAATTCAAAGATGGGTTTTTCAAAAATGATGAAGAACATCAGCTGGAAGTAGTTAGGATGATCCGTAAATATCAGCCCGAAATTGTACTGGGGAATGCTATACGTGACCGTCATCCTGATCATGGAAGAGCAGCCTCTTTAGCCGGGGATTCCTGTTTTCTCGCAGGTTTGCCTAAAGTAAAAACCATGCAGGATGGGGTAGCTCAGGAAGCCTGGAGACCACGTTTGTTTCTGCAGTATATACAGGATACGTATATTAAACCTGATGTGATCATTGATATCACCCCCTATATAGAAACAAAAATTAATGCTATCAAAGCGTTCAAGACACAGTTCCATAGTCCGGAGTTGAATCAAACACCTGAACTGGATGGGCCTGTAACCTATATCTCATCACCTGAATTTTTTGAAAGTGTCATTGCCAGAGCCAGAGAAATGGGTAAACCTATTGGTGCGACCTATGCGGAAGGCTTCACCTCTGTTAAACTTTTAGGCGTGGATAGTCTTTTCGATCTGCGTTAGGGAACAAAATCGGCTATCAGCTGTTCTATAGAGGAACAGGCTGCTTAAAATCAGATGATAAAAAATACCATTTGATTTTAAGCGGCTTTTAAACCTCTAAAACAGCTTCAATTATGGCCGGAATATTTGCTAAAATAAAAAACGCCTACACGCTCTTTCAAAGTGTAGATCTCGAAAAACTGGATGCCCTGTCTAAAAAAGTAGATCTTAAAAAGATAGTGGATTCTGTTGCAGGACTGGATGAAACCCAGCTTTCCGGCTTAATGAAAATGCTGGGAACCCCGCATAAAAAGAAAGAGCTTCCGCCTATTAACGGGGACTTTTACCACCTGGGCGATGCAGCACTCAATGACGAAGACCGGGCGCTCCAGCTCAAAGTGCGGGCATTTCTGGAAAAAGAAGTCAAGCCACTGGTCAATGATTACTGGCTGAAAGCCGAGTTCCCATTCGAACTGATTCCTAAAATAGCAGAACTTAATATTTGTGGTTTAACCTACCAGGGTTATGGCTGCCCCGGTAAATCTAATTTGATGGAAGGTATGCTGGCGATGGAAATGGCCAGAGTCGATACCTCGATGTCTACTTTTTTTGGTGTGCAGAGTGGCCTGGCAATGGGGTCTATTTATCTGCTGGGTTCAGAAGCTCAGAAACAGGAGTGGTTGCCAGCTATGCAGCAGATGAAAATCATCGGAGCATTTGGTCTGACTGAGCCCGAAGTGGGGTCTGCGGCAGCCGGTGGCCTAACCACTACCGCTAAAAGAAAAGGAAATAAATGGGTCCTGAACGGACAGAAAAAATGGATTGGTAATGCTACTTTTTCGGATGTGACTATTATCTGGGCGAGGGATGTAGATGACAATGAAGTCAAAGGTTTTCTGGTCAGGAAAGGAAACAAAGGCATTAGTGTAGAAAAAATGCAGGATAAAATGGCGCTGCGGATTGTACAGAACGGATTGATTACCCTTACAGATTGTGAAGTGGATGAAGAAGATCGTTTGCAAAATGCCAATTCCTTTAAAGATACAGCCAAAGTGCTGAGAATGACAAGAGCAGGAGTGGCATGGCAAGCCGTAGGATGTGCCCGCGGAGCCTACGAAAGTGCCCTGGCTTATACCAGAATCCGTAAACAGTTTGGTAAGCCAATTGCTTCTTTCCAGCTTATCCAGAATCACCTGGTAGAAATGCTGTCTAATCTGACTGCTATGCAGACCTTGTGTTTCCGTTTATCACAACTGCAGGATCAGGGTTTACTAACTGATGAACATGCTTCACTGGCCAAAGTCTTTTGTTCGCTGCGAACGCGTGATGTAGTCAGCAGGGCCAGAGAAGTAATGGGTGGAAACGGGATTTTACTGGAATACGATGTGGCCCGTTTCGTAGCCGATGCAGAAGCAATTTATTCTTATGAGGGAACCAAAGAAATCAATTCGCTGATTGTCGGCCGTGCAATAACAGGATTTTCTGCCTTTGTATAAGAAAAAAAATGTCATCAGAATTTAAACAGGACATGATCAATCATACGTTTAGCGTAAATAATCCGTTATATTTTGGTTACATAGGCCTGCAACTGATATATTGGTTTAATTTTGAATACATCGAAAAGCAGAAAAACAGGCTTAAATTAAACCAGGCCAGCTGTTAAATATATTAAAACAAAAAAAACAGAATACATGAAAAAATTAGTGCTGTCACTACTGCTGACTACTCCGGCTTTTGGATTTGCCCAGGCAGGAGAATTTACATTGAACGGAAAAATCGGTACACTTGATGCTCCTGCAAAAGTATACCTTACTTACAGAGCAGGCGAAAGTACTGTTATGGATTCTGCCATAGTTAACAAAGGAGCGTTTGCATTTAAGGGAAAAGTAGCCGGACCTACCATGGCAAGAGTTATTGTTGCTCATAAAGGCGAAAGTCTGAAAACACTGGGAAGATTAGCAGATAATGCTATTGTTTACCTGGAACCGGCTTCAATTACGCTGACTGCTAAGGATTCCGTAAAAAACGTTGCGGTTACCGGCTCAAAATTAAATGACGAGAATGCAGGTTATATGAAATATATAGCAGGGCCTCTGGATAAAATAAAGGCGCTGAACAAAGAGTTTGAAGATGCTCCGGAAGAGAAGCAAAAAGACCCGGCTTTCAGAAATTCACTGGGAGCGAAATATGAAACCATACAGGCTGAAATGAAAGGACTTCAGGCTTCTTATATTAAAGCAAATCCTGATTCTTATTTCAGTCTTTTAGCCCTTCGCGAATCAGCAGAAGAAGGTATTGATGTAGCAGCTGTAGAGCCTGTTTATAAAGGACTTTCTGATAGAGTACGTGCTACTGAGGCGGGTGTAGAGTTCGCTAAAGCTATAGATGCTGCACGTGCTACATCAAAAGGTGTGATGGCTCCTGATTTTACACAAAATGACGTTAATGGTAAACCTGTAAAACTATCCAGCTTCCGTGGTAAATATGTACTGCTTGATTTCTGGGCTTCATGGTGCGGACCATGCAGAGCTGAAAACCCTAATGTGGTTGCAGCTTATAATAAATTCAAAGACAAGAAATTTACTATTCTTGGCGTATCTCTGGATCAACCAGGTAAAAAGGATGCCTGGTTAGCTGCCATTAAAAAAGACGGTTTAGTCTGGACACAGGTTTCTGATCTTAAATTCTGGAATAATGAAGCTGCAGTACTTTATGGCGTTAGAGGTATCCCTCAGAACTTCCTGATAGATCCTTCAGGTAAAATCGTGGCTGCTAATTTAAGAGGTGAAGCATTACACGCTAAACTTGCAGAATTACTGAAATAAATCAGATAGGGGCTGTTTTCTCAGCCCTGGAATATGAATAAAAAAAGCACTGACTCCTGAAAGGAGCCGGTGCTTTTTTTTGCCTGTTATTTTTCTAAAACATAACTGAGGGCTGATCATTTACCGGAATTTCCTGACCATAGAACTGTTTCGGAGAAGAAATAGCGCCGTTCCGGAGAAGAAGAAAAATTTACTGTCAGCAGCGTCTCAAACTCTATCCTGTCTGATAATTTGAGATCAGCAATAATTACTCCCGCTTCGCTGTAAAAACAGTGTCCTGGAAGGGGGCAAAAACCGTGTTGGAAGGACCTTGAGAGGGGGTTGAAAGGACGTTGGAAGGACCTTGCAAGGACTCCGGTCCTTTCAACCCCCTTCCAATGCCGGTTTAACCACTATTCAAGCCTTATTCGTGACCCTATTTATCCCCTTAAAATGCGGCGAATGCTAAATTGTTATTCTGATAGAATTAATACTATATTTAGGTTCAGCTAACATTGACCGGTTAGTTTTGGGGAAAAATGTTAAACTATATTCAAAATATAAAAGAGGGCGACCATGTATCTTTTGAGATAGTTTTTAAGCTATGGCATAAGAAAGTATATGCCTATTTTTTTAAGAAAACAGCTTCCGAAGATCAGGCTACTGAACTTACACAGCTGGCTTTCATCAAACTATGGAATTTCAAACATACCCTGTCTGAGGAGCATCCCATCGATCTTCAGTTATTCAAAATTGCTAAAACCACTTTGCTTGATTATTTTAGAAAACTGGCTAACGACGAACGTAACCTGAAGCTTTATTACCATAAAGCAGCCGGAGAAGTAAATGAGCAGGATAGAAGTTTTGAGACCAGGCAGCAACTTGACCAGGTGCTCAATGTCTTGCCACCCACCCGTAAAAAGGTTTTTGTTTTGAACAGGTTACATGGCTACTCCTATAAAGAAATTTCTGAGCAGTTATCTATTTCGCCCAGAACTGTAGAAAAACATATTTCACTGGCCCTGAAACAGCTTAACAGCTATTCTTCTATCCCGGCTATTATTTTCCTGATCAGGTTTCTGAATTAATTTAAATTTATTTTTTACCCGTTACGGGTTTTCCATTGATTCAAACGTATTAGTATTATGCGTATGTCTGAAGAGCTGTTGAATAAATATTTTAAAGGATTGTGTACACCAGAAGAAAAACTACTGGTGATCAGTTATTTGAATGAAACTGAAGATTTACCAGCGCACTTGTTAGGCAAAAATGAATGGGATGAAACTGTTGAAGCAGTTATCCCTGACCATAAAACAGCAGAGATGTTTGAGGTGATAAAAAAACAAACCATCTCCGGAAGGAAGCGTTTGAACTGGTTTAACATCACAACTGCCGCGGCGGTTATACTGGCTGTACTGGGGCTGGTATTTCTGGGATTGAACAGGAATCAGCCAAAGCCTGATCTGGCTAAAAACAAGGTGCAGAATATTAAACAGGCTATTGCGGTGAACTGGAAATCGGTTGTTAATTATACTGAACAGGATCAGCAGCTTACCCTGCCGGATAAATCTACTGTAAAAATATATCCGGGCGGGGAGTTAAGATATACGATACCTTTTGTGAATAGAAACCGGGAAATTTATTTGAAAGGAAAAGGGTTCTTTCAGGTGACTAAAGATAAAAAACATCCTTTTGTGGTCTATGCAAAAGGTGTATCTACAACGGCTTTAGGAACCTCTTTTACGATTACAGCATTAGAGAAAAGTAAACTGATCAAAGTGCAGCTGCATACCGGAAAGGTATGGGTGAAAAGTATTGATTCAACACACCATGTCAAATCATTCAGTGAAATTTTAATGCCCGGAAGAGAACTGGTTTATAATAGCCGGCTCAACAAGGTAAGCGTCATGGATACTAAGGTACCGGTGATTCAGCAGGAAGATAGGCTGACCATTTTAAACTTTACACAGGCACCTTTAGCTGAGGTATTTGCCAGCTTACAAAAGCATTACAACGTTAAAATTATTTATAATCCGGCCGATCTGGAGGAAATGTCATTTACAGGAAGTTTGAAACTAGCACAACCAATAACTACCATACTGAAAGAAATAACCGAACTGAATAAATTAAATCACACCAAAACAACCAAAGGTTACCTGATTAGCAAAAAATAAATCCAAAACCATACAAACCATTACCTCACACGCTGAATAAGCGTGAAGGGAAGGCTTTTGCCAAAAAATCAAACCAAAAATTATAGATTATGTTTAGAAAATTTACAAAACATCTGTTCTTTTGCTTGCTGCTGATAGCGGTCTCGCTGGAAACCCGGGCTCAGACATCAGAGATTACCGGGATTGTAAAAGATGAACTGGGACAACCCTTAATCGGGGCTTCCATCCTTTTGCAGAATATGAAAACCAATGAAAAAAAGGGGATCATGGTGAATATGAACGGGAAGTTCGTGATTAACGGGCTTTCTGCGGGGGTACCCTATAACATCAGCGCTTCTTATATTGGCTATAGTACCAAAACTATAGAGAATTACCTGCTTAAAGCAGGAGAACAAGCTACACTGCTGATTCAGCTGAATCCTGATGCTAAGTCTTTATCCGATGTGGTGATTGTAGGATACGGAAGTCAGAAGGCAAAAGATGTCACGACTTCTATTGCCAGTATCAAAGCAGCGGATCTGGAGAATCAGCCAATCAGTAATGCTGCCGAGGCAATGGTTGGTAAGATGGCCGGTGTGCAGGTTTCGCAGGGATCTGGTACACCTGGAGGAGCGTTGTCTGTTAAAGTCCGCGGTGTAGGAACGATAACTGCGGGATCCAGTCCATTGTATGTAATTGATGGAGTACCGATTTCCAATGATAATATCAATACCCTGAACACTAATGATATTGCTTCCATCGAAGTTTTAAAAGATGCTTCTTCGGCTGCGATTTACGGTTCAAGAGGTTCAAACGGGGTTGTACTGATCACAACCAAACAAGGTAAAAATGGCGTATCTGCGATTAACGTAAACAGTTATACCGGCTGGCAGTCTTTGTCTCATAAAATCAAAATGATGGATGCTTATCAGTATTCGCAAATGGTTCTGGATTCGAGAAATAATTCCTATACCGATGCAATGGAAGCCATTAACCGAAAAAATACTGCTTTAGGTTTGCCACTGGTCAATTATAACGTAAATGATAATAATGGTATTCGTCTGTTTAATACAGCTAACAATACCAATACAGTGATTCCGCAGGAAGTTTTACCCTATCTGCAGGGGCAGCAGGGTTTAACCAATACAGACTGGCAGAATGAAATCTTCAGAGTGGCTCCGATACAGAATCACTCTATTTCAGCTGCCGGTGGTAGTGAATTGCTTAAGTACTATGCTTCCCTGGAATATTTCAATCAGGATGGTATTATCTTAAACAGTGGTTTTAAACGGTATAGCGGCAGATTAAATCTTGAAGGGAAAAAAGGGAAATTCAGATATGGTGTAAATTTCAGTCCATCGGTCATTAATGAAAAAAGGGTGAATGCGAATGGTGCCTATAGTGTAAATGGCGGCGGGATTGTAGCATCGGCTCTGCATTATTCGCCAATTTTCCCGGTATATAATACAGATGGAAGCTATAGTTTTGCACAAAATTCCTGGAGTCCGGGTACGATTACCACTTTGCCAAACAATACCGTTGCCAGCGGTAATGGTGAAACACAAGCCTGGAATCCGGTTGCGCTGGCTATGCTGCAAAAAGATGACGTAAGTTCACACCGGATGACCGGAAGTGCTTTTGTTGAAGCGGAAATCATTAAAGATCTGAAATATAAGATCCAGCTTGGAGCTGATTTATTTAATAGTTCGGAAGATACTTTCAGGCCTTCGATTATTCCTCAGTCCAATACGGCAGGAAATCCATTGTCAGAAGCAACAGGATCGTCCAGAACGATAAAAGAGACCAACTGGTTACTGGAGCAAACCTTAAACTATAATAAGACCCTTGGAGATCATAGTATTAATGCATTACTGGGCTGGTCTAACCAAAAAGATGATTTAAGCGGGAATTATGCTTTTGCATCCAAAGGTTTTATTAGTGATCAGGTAGAATATCTGAGTGCAGGACTGGTGACCAACGGGACATCTACGCGTACCCAGTGGGCTTTGGCTTCAGGTATTGCGAGACTGCAGTATAGTTATAAAGGAAAATATTTATTTACCGGTTCTGTACGTGCAGACGGGTCTTCCAAATTCGGGAAGAACAATAAATGGGGTTATTTCCCTTCTGCATCCCTTGGGTGGAGGTTATCAGAAGAAGATTTCCTGAAGAACTCAGAAACTATCTCTGATTTGAAATTAAGAGCAAGTTATGGTCTGACAGGTAATTTCAATATTCCGAATTACGGGGCGCAGGGAGCGATGACCAATTATGGTTATGTATTTGGCGGTGCTATTCCTGCGGTAGTTAACGGAGCTGCACCATTTGCACAGCCTAATGACGACTTAAAATGGGAGAAAACCGCACAGCTGAATCTTGGTTTTGATGCTGCTTTTTTTAAGAATAAGCTGACTTTATCGGTTGATGTATATAACAGTAATACCAATAATTTATTATTGAATGTACCTGTACCAATTACTACAGGTTTTTCTACCGAGTTGAAAAATATTGGAAAGGTCAACAACAAGGGGATAGATATTAATTTAGGTACACAACAGCAATTCGGTGCTGTCAGATGGACGGCAAATGCCAATTTCTCTAAAAACATTAATAAGGTTGTAGAACTGGGGCCAGGTAATGCAGATATTATCAAAACCGGATCTGTAGCCAATGCTTATTTTATCACCAGGGTGGGCGAACCAATCGGTTCTTATTATCTGCCAGTTGTTTTAGGTGTATTTAAAAATCAGGCAGAAGTTAATGCTTACCCCCACTATACAGATACCCAGGGCAATTACGATCTGAATACCTCTAAACCCGGAGATTTTAAATTTAAAGATGTAGATGGTGACGGTGTGATTGATTTAACCAAAGACCGTGAAATTGTAGGGAATTACCTGCCAAAGTTTACTTATGGTTTTGCTACTTCTGCCGAATACAAAGGCGTGGATATTAATGTGTCAATGCAGGGTGTATATGGAAATAAGATTCTGAATCTTTCGCGCAGATATTTTGCAAACAAAGAAGGGAACATGAACAATATGGTGAGTTCTCTGGATCGCTGGATGTCGGAGAGCAATCCCGGAAGTGGTCAGGACGTAAGAGCTAACCGTGCGTCAAAAGGCAGTAATGGTACAACTTCTACCTGGCATGTGGAGGACGGATCTTACCTGAGAATCCGTAATATCGCTTTAGGTTATACCTTCCCGACAGATTTTGTGAAAAAGATGGCCCTGACCAAGCTCAGACTCTATATCTCTATGCAGAATCCTTTTACATTCACTAAATATTCGGGATATAACCCGGAAGTGACGAACAGGCCTGATGCAACTACAAACGGAGAAGACTACGGTGTTTATCCGACTTCAAAAACCATATCATTAGGTATTAACATCACATTATAAAATCAGAACCATGAAAAATTATATATACATTCTTATTGGTGGTTTAATGCTGACGGCCACTTCCTGTAAAAAATTCCTGGATTTAAAACCGATGGACTCTTATACTGAAAATACATTTTATGTAGATGAAAAAGGGCTTCAGGGTGGTTTGATCAGTTGTTACGATGCTTTGCAGACAGATAGTCTTTACGGGAACAATTTACTGACCCTGGGAGAGATTCGCGGGGATAACCTGACTGATAATGATCCGGGTTCTGGTGCGGGAGTGAGAAATCAGATTGAAGTATTTGCAGAGACTTCGGCAAATAATATACTTTCAGGCAGCTGGCAGGGTCATTACAAGGCTATTTATCGTTGTAATATTATTCTGGACAGAGCACCTGCGATCAGTATGAATGAGACTTCAAAAAATCAGATTACAGCACAGGCGAAATTTATCAGAGCTTTAAGTTATTTCAATCTGATCCGTCTTTGGGGTAATGTACCGTTGGTACTGAAAGTTCAGAAGACAGAAGAGGCCCGGGAAAACAGTCGTTCTACACCTGCTCAGGTTTATCAGCAGGTGGTTAGTGATCTGACAGATGCTGCGGCACAGCTGCCGGCCACATGGTCTGACGCGCAGAGAGGGAGAGCGACCAGTTATGCGGCATCGGCATTGCTGGGTAAAGTATATCTCTACCAGAAGAATTACAATATGGCTGCCACGATTTTACAGCCCGTAGTAGCTGCGATCTATGCAGGAACAACGCTGGCTACTGTGCCACAAACCACTACTTTTCCAAATGGATTAAAGACCAGTAAGGATATCATTTTCGCAGTGCAGTATCTTTCTGGTGGTGTAAAGGAGTTTGTAAATCAGGATAACCGTTACAGAAATAACAATAACACGAACATTATCAACTTGCCGCAGACCCTTTTTGAGGCTGGAGATAACCGTAAGGCGTTGGTTGCAGTAACCGGTACAGGTGGTCGTCCCGGGAAGTTTAATACGCCGCAGGTAAATAATGAAACCAGCAGTGATTTTCCGGTTATGCGTTGTGCAGAAGTCCTGTTAATGTATGCAGAGGCCCTGAATGAGGTGTCTTATGGAAATGCCGCAGCTTTCAAGGCTTTAAATGCTGTTCGTGCCAATGCGGGGATTACGGTGAAAACCCCTGATATGTTAACCTCACAGGCTGATTTCAGAACAGCTTTATATTTAGAAAGAAGACTGGAACTGGCTTTAGAAGCTGATCGCTGGTTTGATATTGTAAGAACCAATCAGATGGCGGCAATTTTCCCTGGTATTCCGGCATTCCGGAGTCTGTATCCGGTACCGCAGGTAGAGATTGATAATGTGAACAGAAAAGATGGCTGGCAGAATACTGGTTATTAAAGCCGGGAGCGCAATGGCATAAAACAATGAATATATGTGGCAGCGATCGCGATTGCTGCCATGTATCTTTAACTCAAAAATAAGACTTATGAAAGTTCCTTTCCTGATATTTTGTGGTTGGCTGATGGTGCTAAGTGCTGTTGCACAGCAGGAGCCATCTAATCAATATGTCCTTCAGCGGACCCATAATGCAGTTCAGTATAAAAACTATTATTTGCTCACTTTGCTGCAGAAAGATCTGGCGGTAAAAACTCTGATTCAGAAAGATCCCATATTCAGTGCTATGCTGAAGAATAAAAAAATAAAAATACAGGAGGCTATAAAAAATTGCGGTACTGATATATCGTGTCTGACCGGAGCTGTACAGTTTAGTGCTGATGAAATCGGGTCAGTGAGCCGTCAATTGGCTGCTGATTTTATGCCGGGGAATGCACTGGATCATATGGTGAGTACTCAGCTGGTCCCATCGGGTTGTTATGGGCTGTATGCTGGTCTAAAGCCTGTAGAAATGTTAATCAAAGCCTGGGAACAGGATGCCAGGGCCATCAACCATGTGATTGATGTTTACGTAAATGGTAAGCAGGCCAATTATCCTGCAATAGACTCTATTAGTTTTTCAGTCAGGGATAAAAGCTATCCGGAGCTGGTGAATACCAGTGTTTTTTTAAGTATAAATGATAATAATAACTTATTCTTTGAGCCTGAAATGAAGTTTGCCTTATTAGCGCTGGAGATTAATGAAAGGAATGATGCTGCGGATTATGAACCCATGGAGAGGACGGTAAATCAAGCTGCGTTTTTATCAATCAAAAAGACAGATTTCGGGGTTTATCCCTATAGTGTGATCCTGGTGCCGGGAGAAGGTCCGGAAGAGCGGGATATTGAGCTAAGCGCAGGCGGGATGCTGCGTTGTCGTCTGGCAGCAGAGCAATATAGAAATAAGGTAGCTCCTTACATTATGGTTTCTGGCGGCAGGGTGCATCCCTATAAGACGAAATATAATGAAGCCAACGAAATGAAGCTTTATTTAATGCGGGTCTTACAGATCCCCGAAAGTGCTATTCTGATGGAGCCTCATGCCAGACATACAACAACTAATCTTCGTAATGCTGCCCGAATCATTTTCAGATATGGTATCCCGATGGAGAAACCGGGCCTGGTGGTCACGGTGAAGTCGCAAAGCATGTACATCAGTGATATAATGCCTCAGCGTTGTCTTAAGGAATTGGGTTATGAACCCTATAAAACTGGTAAGCGTTTATCGGATAATAACCTGGAGTTTTATCCAAATGTGATGTCTCTGCAAATCGATTTTGACGAGCCTATGGATCCGTAGGGTGGTTAACTTTAGGCTACTGACAAAATAGGCGGCTAACAATTAAGCAACTGACAAGTAAACTAATTTTTCTCTTTTTTTCTTCTCCATGTCCAGATACACGGCTTATCTGAAACATTCCATTGAGTTAAAATCTGATGGTTTGCAGGGAGGATAAATATTAGGAAAATAAAAAAGGCCTTATAGTATTGCAGAACATGTTTCGTCGCTTTTCGCGATGAAATCCAGTTCTGCAATACTATAAGGCCTTTTTTATTTCTTAAACCCCTCAGATCTTACTTAAATGGCTGTTTAGAGAGACTCGTGTAACCTATGGGGCTTTTTTCGTATAACCCTACACAAGAACTATTGAATTTCGGATCAAAGTTTACCTTTCCAGCCCCCAATTCATTGGGTACCTGTGTCCCTTCCATAAAATAATAAACCTTCGTATTTCCTCCTTTGTGATGAGGCTTATAGTTTCCGTAAGTTTCCATTTCCGACCAGATTGTATCCTTCACTGTTACAGCAAAAACATATTGAACCGGTCCGGTATTATTTTCATTTCTGTAATGAGCAACCTCTTTGAAACCAGCTTTAAGATCACCTGTTCCGGGTTGAAAAAACGTGCCTTTAAGCATCCAGATTACTAAAACAAGAACCAGGATACCCAGGAAAATATTGATTTTTTTATTGCGCATTGTATTTTATAAATCGGCTAATATTTTATGCATAACTTCAACACCCTGATCAATATGCTTTTTCTCTATGATCAGCGCAGGGCGGAAGCGGACAGTTTGCGGGCCACAGCCCAGGAACATGACATTATGTTCCATACCTTTCCGGATAAACGCATTGCGCATCTCTCCGCTTGGGAAATCAAAAGCACATAGCAGGCCTTTACCCCGCACATTGCTTACTTTATCATATTTTTTAGCCAGATCTTCCAGATTTTCTTTCAGATATCCGCCAATTGCAGCAGCATGATCACATAAATTATCTTCCTGAATAATCTGCAGGATTTGAGTAGATCTGACCATATCTACCAGGTTACCGCCCCAGGTAGAGTTGATTCTGGAAGGAACATGGAAAACATTGTTTTCTACCTGGTCAACCTTGTTACCTACCAATATACCGCATACCTGCATTTTTTTACCGAAGGCAATAATATCAGGGCGGGCTTTTTCGCTGTAATGCTGATGGCACCAGAATTTACCGGTTAATCCTACACCAGTTTGTACTTCGTCATAAATCAGGAAAGCATCATTTTCATCAGCAATGCTGCGTAGTTGAATCAAAAATTCTTCACGTAAATGATTATCGCCTCCTTCAGATTGAACAGGCTCAATAATAATTGCGCAGATATCGTCTTTATGGTCGGCAAATGCCTGCTTAATCTGGGTTATTGATAATTCTTCCGTACTGATAGCTGTAGCCAGATTATCATTTTCCAGCGGGAACTTTACTGTAGGTACAGAGACTCTTGGCCAGTCAAATTTGGCAAACCATTTCGTTTTATCAGGTAACGTATTAGTTAAGCTTAAAGTATAGCCTGTTCTGCCGTGAAAGGCTTTTTCAAAATGCAGGACTTTAAACCCTTTTTCTTCTTTATAACCTTTGGCAAAGTTTTTCTGAACTTTCCAGTCCATGGCAACTTTGATTGCGTTTTCTACAGCCAATCCACCACCTGCAATAAAAAATGCATGAGGAAGATAAGAAGGGATGCCTATTGCACCAAAAGTTTTTACAAATTCAGCGTACTGCTGTGTGTATACATCAGAATTTGAAGGATTAGCCATTGCAGCCTGTAAAAGGCTCTGTTTAAAAGCTTCATCATTAACCATTTTCGGATGATTATATCCAAGAGGAACAGATGCAAAACAAGTAAAGAAGTCAAGTAGTGTACGCTTGTACTTTGAGTCATAAATATATGCTCCCTGGCTTTGCCCCATGTCGTAGGTCAGATCAAATCCGTCAGCTAAAATGTGCTGACTTAAAATCTCATTAACCTGTTCAGGAGCTACAGTAAGTTGGTACATAATTCTTATATTTTGGTTTATCCAAATTTAGTAAAATGCCCCTGAATAACAAGTTTAGGGCATATTCCGGCAGAAAAAATCAAAATCATACTTTAAACAGTTTAAAGTATGATTTTAGTGCTGAAATATTTTTTTAGCCACAGATGTTGATAATTTTCGTGACACGATTCAGACAGGTTTGCCTTTTATTTGCGGTGTACCGGAGCGAATTTATGGAATAAAAAGGGGCTAAACCTGCTGCTTATGTAGAAAATATCAGACCTTTATTGGGATAAAAAAGAGAGAAATAGTCCTTAATCCGCAATCATTAATTTTAATAAAGTATGGAAATAAAGTTCAGCTTAGAAACGATTATAATTTATGTTCAAAATGTAGACAGCTTGAAGTCTTTTTATACCCATATTTTTAATTTTAATCTTGTGGAGGAATATCAATCTTCCTGGGTTCTTTTAGAAGCAGGGAATTGCAGGTTAGGTCTCCATAAAATTGGTGACGAATACCTGGACGAAAGTAAAGGAACATTCAAGTTTGATAATAATACAAAAATTGTTTTCGAAATAAAAGAAGACATTCATAAGATCAGAACACACTTTATCAATCAGGATGTAAAGATGAGGGATGTCAAGACTTTTGATAACTATGATTATTGGCTATGTGACGGAGAAGATCCGGAAGGGAATATTTTTCAGTTAAAACAGAAGAAAGCCCTGCTAAGTTCACTGGAGGATGAGCTTTAGTTAATCTTTCAGTCCCTTTCCATGAAGAATCTGCGGCATGTATTTTTCAACTCTGGATTCCCTGGTTTTGGCTTGTTTGGGTGCGGAAAAATGAAGAATATAGGCTCTTTGTCTTCCAGGAGTCAATGCTTCAAAAGCAGTTTTTAAAGCTGGAATCTGATCCAGCTTGTTTTGCAGTTCTGCCGGCATGGGGAATTCGCCGGTTTTTTTGAGCGTTACCTTTAGACCTGCTTTTTCTACTTCAATGGCTTCATAGATATTGGCTTTCAGCATAGCTTCCAGATCAAGGATATTCTGAATACTGGTAAATCTGATTTGACGGGCTGCCTGTACATTTTCTGATTGCTGGATAAGTATACCGTTGGCATTAGATAACAGTGCGCCTTTGAAGAACAGAAACGCACAATATTCTTTGAAATCGTGTATTAAAATAACGTTACTTCGCTGAAATGTATAACAAGGTACACCCCATTTTAGCTCTTCAGTTAGTCCGCAGTCAAGAGCAATTACTCTTAATTTCTCCAGTTCCTGCTGCCATTTACCGGCGTTGTTAAAATAAAAATCAACTTTCGGATTCATACTCGTTATTTTGTTTTTTTTTGAGCTGCTGGTATAAATTTTATATGCTTAACGAACCACGGAATCCTCTGATAGCATAATAAGACTGGGCACCGTTGTGATACACAAACATGCTTTCATAACGATATTCAGCGAAAAGTGCACCACCTAATTTTCTGATATCAGCTGGTGTTTTTATCCAGCTTGAAGATTTTGTATCAAACCTTCCCAATTTCTGCAATCCGCTGTACTGGTCTTCGGTTAAAAGTGTAATGCCCATGGCTGATGCCATATCCATAGCATTGTTTTCTGGTTTATGTTCTTTCCTTGATTCCAGGCCTTCGCGATCATAACAAACACTTCTGCGGCCCTTAGGGCTTTCTGCAGAACAATCATAAAAAATGTATTCGTCTGTCTTTTGGTCATAATCAACAATATCCGGTTCGCCGCCGGTTATTTCCATTTCATGGAGCGACCATAATTTTGTGGCATTGGCTTCCAGTTTTGTTTGTACTTTAACCCATTCCAGCCCTTTATGGCGGTTCATATTTTTCTCAAAACGGGTTTTCAATGTGTGGAGTAATTCTTCTCTTACTGCTAAGGACAACTCTTTTTGATGACTATTACTGCTCATATCAGTTTTGATTTATGGAGATAATTTTTCTGTCCGCCGGTCTGAAATACCAGGATACCAAAGTCAGGGCCAGTAATAACAGCGAGGGAAATATTTCATTTATCGAATCATGCATAGCGATATGTGAAAATACTGCTCCCGACATAGCAAAGAAAAAGCCTGCATAAGTCCATTCCTTTAGTAAAGGGAATTTAGGAATAAGTATGGCAATAACGCCTAAAATTTTCCAGATACCCAATAGAGTCAGAAAATAGACCGGGTAGCCCAGATGGAGGATAAGATCTGTTTCCTTTTTTACTTTCAATAATTGTACTGCTCCGGTTGAGAACATGCCTAAGGCAAGCCAGAGTGTAAAGACCCAGTAAATAATCTTATTTCGTTTTGCCGGGCCCGTAAATTCGTTTCTATTTGTCATGATGTGTTATTTTAATTTGCTTACAATATCCTGCAACCGGTTATGTGCCATATTAATACCCTGAGCAAATGGCAGCTTCAATAGCTGATCTCTGAGGGCCACTGATTTGTATAGGGTATGTATAGTCAGTTTACTGGTGTCGTCAGTGAGTTTTTCAAATTCCAGGAATTCCAGCTGGACGGCAAAAGGTGTATTCTCCATTTCAAATGTCCGTGTGATTTTCTGGTTTGGAACAAACTCATGAATTGTTCCATTAGCCCGGAATACGACATTTCCTTTGGCATCACTCGTTTCATATTGCCAGCTGCCGTGCGGTTTGTTTTCTAGTTTCAGTACTTTTGTACCCATCCATTGCTCTACAATTTCTGACTCTTCATGGGCCTTAAAAAGTAATTCCAGTGGTAAATCAAACCCTCTGGTAATGATTATTTCCTGCTTGTTGTTTTCTGCATGGATCTTTGTTTTTGGTTCCATAAGTTCTACTTTTTTGGGATGTAGTTTTTCATAATATCCTCCAGTTTATTAAATCTGTCATCCCACATTTTGCGGAATGGCTCTATAAAATCGGCCACTTCTTTCATGTTTTTTGCGTTGATGTGATAGTGAATTTCTCTGCCATTTTGTTCCTGCCCGAGTAGTTCACATTCGGTGAGTATTTGCAGATGCTTTGAAACGGTTGGTCTTGCTGTATCGAAATTTGCCGCTATGGCGCCTGCTGTCATCGACTGGGTGGCAACCAGCAGGAGTATCGCTCTCCTTGTCGGATCTGCTATGGCCTGGAATACATCTCTTCTTAAATTCATTATGTAGCTATTTGACTACTAATTTAAGTGTAGTTATTTAACTACGCAAATTTTTCTGAGATTTTTTTTAAGATATTTGTCTCTATGGTAATAGTTTATCTTTCATTCCCATGATTCCAAGTAAACCGCCGGTATGCAGGGCAATGATTTTTTCGTCTTTTTCGAAATAGTTATGGCGGGCAAGGTCATGAATTGCGAAAAACATTTTTGCGGTATAAACAGGATCAATCAGGATGCCCTGTGCAGCAATAAACTGCTTCATGAAAGCCAGTAAATCCGGTTTTGTTTTAGCATATCCTCCAAAATGATAGTCTGTATGCAAAATCAGATCAGTATGGTCAGTATTGACATAGCTGCTCATTTCTTCCCTGATAAATTCACCGCCTTTCAGTACGGGGATGACATGAAGTTTTGTTTTCAGACCTGCATGTTGAATTCCCTGCCATAAACCGGCAGCCGTAGTACCGGTCCCGGCTGCACAGAACAGATGAGCTGTATCCTGCGGAAGCTCTGTTATAATTTCAGCACAACCCTGAACAGCCTCGGCTGAGGCACCACCTTCGTCGATAAAGTAGGTGCCAGTGTGTTTGGCTGCATATTCAGCATAACAGACATTTTTATTTTTATAGGATTCTCTGTCTGTAAAAATCAGTTCCATGCCGTAAAGCGAACAGAGCACGAGCATTTCGTTATTTACTTTTTCACCTCTGACAAAAGCAGTTGATTTTAATCCTGATCTGGCAGCTGCGGATGCTGTGGCAACAAGGTGATTAGAATAAGCCCCGCCAAAAGTAACCAGGTGATGTTTGTTATTTGCAATAGCGTCCTGCAGCATATATTTCAGTTTTCTCCATTTATTACCTGAAATGTATGGATCAATCAAATCGTCTCTTTTAACCCATAGCTGAGATAAATGAGTGTGTTTTAATTGTTGTAACGGACTGTGCAATGCTGTAAACATGCAGCAAATATAATTCTTTTAACAGGGCCGCTTAAGTTTATGGGGTTAAGCAGGCAGGATATTTTTAGTCTGTTCGGTCAAAAAAAAGCTATAAAATGACTTTTCGTGTAAATTAATATAGATTCTAAGCACTGCGATCCTATTTTCTTTCAGAAATGTAAGAGTTAAAGACTAGTTTTGTAAAATGGAATTATTATAGCATCTGAGCTTTTAATCAGTGATAGACTGCGTATTTATCCATAACATTTGATAAAGTAAATAATGGAAAACAATAACAACGGGCTGGAATTAGAAGAGCAGGATTTATATGAACATTTTAATATTGTTGTAGATAAAGGGCAGTCCTTATTGCGTATAGATAAATTTTTGATGCACCGTATCGAAAACGCTTCAAGAAATCGTATTCAAAATGCGATTGAAGCAGGCAACGTACTGGTGAATAAAGCAACAGTAAAAGCTAGTTATAAAGTTAAACCGGCAGATGAGATTTCAATCGTATTTCCTCATCCGCCACGGGATACGGAAGTTTATCCGGAAGATATTCCACTGGACATTGTTTATGAAGATGCCGACCTGCTGATTGTCAATAAACCGGCAGGTATGGTTGTACATCCTGGATTTAACAACTATACGGGTACACTGGTTAATGCACTGGCATTTCATTTTGAGCAGCTGCCGCAATTACCTGGTAATGAGGGCAGACCAGGACTGGTACACAGGATTGATAAAGATACTTCGGGTTTGCTGCTGATCAGTAAAAACGAGATTACAATGACTAAACTGGCAAAACAGTTTTTTGATCATACCATCACCAGGAAATATATTGCACTGGCCTGGGGTGATATCAAGGAAAGTGGGACAGTTACGGGGTATATCGGCCGTAGTGCCAAAAACAGAATCGTCATGGATGTTTATGATGATGAAGAGAAAGGAAAGTGGTCAGTTACGCACTATACAGTTTTAGAGCGTTTAGGTTATGTTACACTGATCAGCTGCCAGCTGGAAACAGGTCGTACGCATCAGATCAGAGCACATATGCAGCATATTGGTCACCCGTTATTTAACGATGCGAATTACGGAGGAGATAAGATACTTAAAGGAACTACGTTTACAAAGTATAAACAATATGTGGCGAACTGTTTTGAGCTATTGCCAAGACAGGCTCTGCATGCACAGACTTTAGGTTTTATACACCCGACAACAAAAGAATATATGGAATTTGAAGCACCGCTGCCAACGGATTTTGATTCTGTACTTAACAAATGGAGAAACTACATCGTACAGCCACAATAATTTAATGCAACAGGAATATATTTTACATAACGATCAGTTTATCGCAGCAGACCAAACCATTCTGACGGCTCAGAACAGAGGGTTCAGGTATGGTGACGGACTATTTGAATCTATGCGGATGTCTGGCGGCAAACTGAAATTTGCTGAATTACATGCTGATCGTTTACAGGCGGGAATGAGTGCGTTGAAAATGGAAGGCGGGATTTTGTTCGATGATTATTTTCTGAAACAGAAGACTGCTGAACTGTGTAAAAGAAATAAACTGAAGGATAATGTGAGGTTTCGTCTCTCGGTTTACCGGGATGGCGAAGGTCTTTATACACCGGATAGTAATAAATCAGGTTATATCCTGGAGTCCGGAACACTGGCTCCGGGAGGTTACGAGCTCAATAAAAAAGGGCTGATTATCAATGTTTATGATGAAATAACCAAACCGGTTAATAAATTGTCTACTTATAAAACGAGTAACTCTTTACTTTTCGTCATGGCCGGTTTGTATAAACAACAGAACCGCCTGGATGAAGCGTTTATTTTAAATCAGCACGGTTTTCTTTGTGAAAGTATCAGTTCGAATGTGTTTGTGGTTTATGACAAACAGGTTTATACCCCAGCGCTTTCTGAGGGATGTGTTGCCGGGGTAATGCGTAATGTGGTTATGAAAGTAGCCAGATCTAATCAAATTCCTGTAATTGAAGCACAGATTAATCCTGAAGTCTTAAATGAGGCTGATGAGGTTTTTATTACCAATGCCACATCCGGTATACGCTGGGTGATGGGCTATGGCAGAAAACGATATTTCAATGAGGTAACTAAATCTTTAAGTTCCTTACTCAATGCGTTATAGCTTTAAGCTATAAACGCATTCCTCTTAAAAATTCATCAACTTTCATTCTTTTTTTACCTTCATACTGTATATCCAGTAAAGAGATCAAACCATCCGGGGCAGCAAACTTTAAAAATGTTTTACCATCCGTGAGAAATGTACCCGGACTTACTGCCGGAGTTGTTTCTTCGTATGTTGCTTTGAAAATTTTCAATGTCTTTTCATTAAGTTCTGTAAATGCCGTTGGGTAAGGACTAAGACCTCTGATCAGGTTATAAATTGATCTGACAGAATTATTCCAGTCCACTTTACAGAATTCTTTAAAGATTTTGGGTGCATGCTTCAGCTCTGCTGAAAATAGCTGTGGCTGTTCAGTGTAGTCACCGGCTGCTATAGCTTTTACGGTTTTAACCAGTAAACCAGCTCCGGTAAGCATCAGATTGTCATGAAGATCACCTGCTGTATCATCTTCTGCAATGGCTACTTTTTCTGAAAAAATAACATCTCCGGTATCAATTTCATGTTTCAGAAAGAAAGTTGTTACCCCACTTTCTGTTTCCCCGTTAATAATGGCATGATTGATTGGTGCTGCACCACGATATTGAGGTAAAAGTGAGCCATGTAAATTGATGGTACCTTTGGCGGGCATATTCCAGACTACTTCCGGAAGCATACGGAAAGCAACTACAACGTGTAAATCTGCATTCAGTGCTTTTAACGCTGTAAGAAATTCCGGATCTTTTAATTTTAAAGGCTGCAATACTTTTAAACCTTTTTCTACAGCATATTTTTTAACAGCACTTTCCTGTAGTTTCTGACCTCTTCCTGCTGGTTTGTCTGCTGCGGTGACTACTCCGGCGATTTCAAATCCAGCTTCAACAAGAGCATTTAAAGAAGCAACGGCGAAATCGGGCGTACCCATAAAAACTATTTTCATCTGTGTTTGTTGGTTTAATCGTTATTGAATATTGTAGTTAATGAATCCGGTGATGAACTGATCATCCTGTCTTTCTTTAGCAAAGAAACACATATTTTGTTTAATCTATATGATGCAGACTCCTGAAGAAATTAAAGAAATTGGTTTAATCTATGTGAATGACAGTATACCTGGTATTTACCGGAAGGGAAAACCGGGGAACTTTTATTATGAAGATATAAATGGTCAGCGGGTAAAGGACCTGGAACAGCTGGAAAGAATTAAAGCCCTGGTTTTGCCTCCTGCCTGGACAGATGTATGGATTGCAGCTAAAAAGAATGCTTATTTACAGGCAACAGGAATAGATGCAGCAAAGCGCAAACAGTATCGTTATCATAGCAAATGGACTTCCAGAAGATCTGATCTTAAATATTACAGGTTACTGGAATTTGGAAAGGCCCTGCCAAAAGCCAGAATGAGGATTGCAAGAGATTTAAAACGGCCGGCTTATGATGAGCAGAAGGTTCTGGCTATTTGTATTCAGCTGATGCAAAAAACACTTATCCGTGTCGGAAATGAATCTTATGCACAGCTTTACGGGAGTTATGGCTTATCTACCCTGAAAAATAAACATGCTCAGATAAATGGAAATGTGCTGAAGCTGGAATTTAAAGGTAAAAAAGGGGTTAAACAGCAATTGGCACTGAATGACAGGAACCTGGCCAAAATGGTCAAAAGGTGTATGGAAATTCCGGGACAGGATTTATTCCAGTACTATACCGAAGGTACTGCGCATAAAAGTATTGATTCGGGAATGATCAATGACTATATCAGGGAGATTACCGGGAGTGATTTTACTGCTAAGGACTTCCGTACCTGGGGTGGTACACTGGAGGCTTTAAGACAACTGGCTATTTGCACTGCGAATGTAGAGGAAGAAAGACCTCACAAAAAGATTATTACCGAAGTTCTAAAATGTGTGGCAGTTAAACTGGGCAATACGCCTGCAGTGTGTAGAAGTTCTTATGTTTATCCGCTGTTGCTGGAAGCTTTTGAAAATGATCAGCTGACAAAATTTTTGAAAAAAATAGCTGTTGGGAAACCAGATATGGTACCTGAAAATGACGAAAAAGTACTGATGCAATTTTTGAAAGCGGTACAGAAAAATAATTCTTAACCGGTGTTTTATTCCATTCGGATACCCAAATCTCTGTAGCTTTTAAGATTTTCATGATTGGGATCTGTATCGGTTATAATAATATCAAGATCACTGGTACTGGTGATATAATAAGACTCGGTAGTATCCAGTTTCTCAAATGTCGCTATAGCAATAACTTGTTTGGACGTCTCAACCATGGCTTTTTTGATCTGACAATCTTCGTAACTGATTCCTGTAACTCCCGAAATCAGATCAATACTGCAAATACCAAGAAAACAGATGTCTGGACGTATACTTCTGATGGTTTGTATCACCTCAAAACCAGTAGTGGAAAACGAGGATTTATTTAGCCTGCCACCTAAAAAAATAACTTCTATGAAAGGATGATCTTCGAGTACTGTAGCGACAGGAAAACTATTGGTTACTACAGTGATTTGCAGATCTCTGGGCAGATGGGTTGCAATAGCCAGCACTGAAGTACCTGAATCAAACAGTACGACCTGTCCGTTTTTAATCAGTTTTACTGCTTTTTGCGCAATGATTTCTTTGTGGGATACATCATAATGCTCTCTTTCGCGGAAATGCTGTGGAATAGGGGAGCGGGAAATAGCACCACCACGGACCGCTTTTAACAGTCCCTGATCCGATAGTTCTTTAATATCACGTCTCACAGTGTCTTCAGAAACTTCCAGCATCGTGCTTAAATCTCCCAAAAGAACTTTTCTTTCCTTACGGATATGCTCAATAATCAGTTGTAATCTTTCTGCCTTAATCATCTTGGCTGCAAATATACAAATTAAACTTCTTGTGTTATTGCAATATATTGCAATTTATTGCTATATTTGTTGCAATAATTTACGAAATATGAATAGAGACAGAAAAATAATAGCCATTGATATGGATGGTGTACTTGCTGATATAGAAGCGCAGTTTATGGCCTGGTATAAAAAAGAACATGGCGTATGGATTTCCAGAGAAGAGCGATTGGGCGTACCGGAATCTGAAGGATTCCCGGATAAAACTTCCATCAAAAAATATGTGTATACCCCCGGGTTTTTCAGAACAATACCTGTAATGCCGGGTGCAATTGAAGCTGTAAAAGCTTTGATGGAGGATTATGAGGTTTACATCGTTTCTGCCGCAACAGAATTTCCACAGTGTTTAACAGAGAAAATGGAATGGCTAAATGAATATTTCCCGTTTATCAGTTGGAAAAATATCGTTTTATGTGGTGATAAGAGTATAATCGATACAGATTATCTGATTGATGATCATTGCAAAAATCTGGATTTCTGTAAAGGCAAGCCTATTATGTTTAATAGCTCACATAATATAAACCAATTACACCATACCCGTGTAATGAACTGGAATGACGTATTGGATTTATTTGAAAAAGAAAGATCTTCGGCTGTATAAAAATTCAGACGCCTTTATCAGGTGCTTTTTTTACAGATTCAACGGGCTGCTCTTCCCGTTCTCTCTTTTTTGCAGGATTCTTAAAATGAGGTTCGTCTTTGGTATAATCTTCGTCCTCTGGTTTTTTTACTGCTTTATTTCCCTGATCAACATCGGGGATCAGTTCCTGAAAGTTGCTACTGGGTTTCTCGTTTTTTCTTTTAGTTTCCATATTCATCTTAATCAGTTTTTTAGGGGTAGAGCAGGTACTTCCTGCGCATCTTTTTATACTGACTTAATCCGGGTTCCCAGCTGGCTCTGATTTCTTTTTCAGATTTACCAGCTATGATTTGTTCTTTTAAACTATAAACTCCTGCAAGCTTATCGAAATTATTCATCTGCCTGCTTAGTTTGAAATTGAAAAAATCAGCTTTATCCGGATAAGCATTATACAATTCAATAAGCCATTTAAGATTTAACACTTTATCTTTTTTAAGGTTTGAAATATTATAATTTCTCAGATCTAAACCATAGCATGTCTTGTCCTGATGCAAAGGAGTTTCTGCCATTCCTCTGATACTTTTTGGGGTAAAAGAGAAACTGTATTTTCCTTTCAGTGCAGGTGCACCTAAGACCGTAAAAGGAAACTGTGTTCCGCGCCCCTGGCTGAGATAAGTTCCCTCAAACAGACATAGCGTAGGGTAAAGCAAAATAGATTGCTGTGTGTTCAGATTCGGGGATGGTTTTACGGGTAAATCGTAAGACATATCATGATTGTAACCAGCAACTTTAATAATCTTGATTTTACATTTTAACTGGTTTTTCAGCCACCCTTCACCATTGAGCATTTGAGCATATTCCCCGACAGTAAGTCCGTGGACTATCGGAATGGGCTTTAATCCTATGCCTGATACTAATCTGGAATCCAGGATAGGCCCGTCAATATAAAAACCGTTGGGATTTGGTCTGTCCAGAATAATCAGTTCTTTATTAAACTCAGCACAGGCTTCCATTACATGTTGCAGGGTATTGATATAGGTATAGAAACGAACTCCGACATCCTGAATATCAAAGACCATGATGTCAATGTCAGCTAAATCTGCCTGGCTGGGGCTCTCATGTTTACCATAGAGTGAAACGGCCTTAATTCCTGTTTTCTGGTCTATGTCATCATTTACTTTGATACCTGCACTGGCATTCCCTCTGAATCCGTGTTCGGGGCCAAAAATTTTAACAATATTGATATCCCGTTTTAAGAGGCTGTCTACTGTCGTTGTATTTTCTATTACTGAAGTAGGATTAACAACCATTCCAACACGCTTTCCTTTAAGCAGCGGCAGATATTTTTCTGTTTGTGCTGCTCCGGTCAGAATTTTCTGATCAGAGATTTGCTGAAGGGGTGCTTTTAAGGCTGAACTATCACTTTCAGTCTTTGCGGGGCCGGCAGCACATGCCTGTATGCTAAAGATAGCAAGGCAAAGGGGAAGTATTATTGCGGAGGATAGTTTCATATTGACCTTTTTTTACTTATTATGGTTGAATTTAAAATCAAATAACCATTTTTGCTAATCGTCTGTTTAAGCAGGCTCTAAGTTACAAGTTTATCGAAAATTTTGAATACAGAATACTTTATAGCCAGGCGTGTTGCCATTAAATCAGAACGTACCTTTTCTAAACTGATTGTTCGTATTGCTATTGCAGGTGTAATGCTCAGCCTTGCGGTGATGATGCTTTCTGTTGCTATTATCAAAGGATTTAAAACTGAGATACAGGAAAAGGTAAGGGGATTTGTTGGTGATGTGAGAATTTTTAAACTGGATTTGAATAATTCTTTTGAACTCGCACCTTTTGTTCCAAACTCAAAAACCCTGTCTGATCTTAAGAATAATAAAGATATAGCCTACTTTCAGCCTTATGCAACCAAACCTGCTATTATTTCTGCAAACGATGAGGTGGAAGGGATTAACTTTAAAGGCATAGACCGTAATTTTAACTGGGATTATATCAGTAAACATCTGGTCAGTGGCAGGATTATCAATTTTGCTGACAGCGCCAAAGCCACAAGAGAAATTTTAATTTCTTCTTTTACGGCAAACAGACTAAAACTGAAAACGGGTGATAATTTTATTATGTACTTTGTACAGAATCCTCCCAGAAAACGTCCTTTTAAGATTGTTGGTATTTATAATGTCGGGGTTGAAGAAATTGATAAAAGTTTTGTTCTGGGAGATATCAATATCATCAGGCGTTTAAATAACTGGCAGGCTGATGAAATTGGCGGCATAGAAATTAAGCTGAAGGATTTTGCGCGTCTTGGGCCTGCTTCAGACAAGATTTATTCTACCATGGAGATTAATCTGAAGTCAGAATCTGTAAGAGAGTATTTCCCTAATATATTTACCTGGTTATCATTACTGGATGTGAATACCAGGGTACTGCTGATTCTGATGATGATCGTTGGGGTGATTAATATGATCACAGCATTACTGATTATGATCCTGGAAAGAACAAATATGATTGGTATGCTGAAAGCTTTCGGGATGACTGATTACAGTATAATCAAGATCTTTTTATATAATGCGCTCTATCTGGTAGGAATAGGTCTGGTACTGGGAAATATTCTTGGATTGGGACTGGGGCTTATACAACAGTATACGCACTTCTTTAAGCTTAACCAAAGCTCTTATTACTTGTCTTATGTACCTGTAGAAATACATTTAACTGATGTTATACTGCTTAATGTGGCAACCGTTGTCATTTGTTTTACGGTATTGGTTCTGCCTTCTTTACTGGTAAGCAGAATATCTCCGCTGAAGGCAATAAGATTTAAATAATTACCAGAGATCTGATAAAAAAAGAGCGATGCCGGATATCCGGCATCGCTCTTTTTTCAGGTGTTCTTATTTTGCGTTTTTCACATATTTATCTAACCAGGAATTCATCTCCCATAAGGTATGTAAAATGTTTTCTTTACCGCGGTAACCGTGGGCTTCGTAAGGCAGAAAGACAAATCTGGTTGTACCGCCAAAACCTTTGATTGCATTAAACAAGCGCTCACTGTTCATTGGGAAAGTACCCTGATTATCATCAGAATCTCCATGAATCAGTAAAAGCGGAGTTTTGATCTTGTCGGCATAACTGAATGGGCTCATTTCATAATATAACTGTGGAACTTCCCAGTAGGTACGATCTTCATTTTGAAATCCGAAAGGAGTCAGTGTTCTGTTATAAGCACCGCTGCGCGCGATTCCAGCTTTAAACAAATTAGTATGTGCCAGTAAATTAGCTGTCATGAATGCACCGTAGCTATGTCCGCCAACGGCCATTCTGTTTCTGTCACCAACGCCCAGGTCAGCCAGTTTATTGATAGCTGCTTCTGCATTTAATTTCAACTGATCGACAAAAGTATCATTTGGTTTTTTACCTTCTTTAGCTACAATCGGCATTTCTGCATTGTCAAGCACTGCATAGCCCTGTGTTACCCAGTAAATCGGAGAGCCCCAGCTAATCGTAGTAAAGCGATCTTTTGAACCTCTGATTTGAGCAGCGTCAGCCGCAGAGTTAAATTCACGGGGATATGCCCAGATTAACGTTGGTAAAGGACCGTCTTTAGCTTTATCATAACCTTTAGGCAGATATAAATCACCTGTAAGATCTATCCCGTCTGCACGTTTATAGGAAATTTTCTCTTTGATCACACCAACCATATCAGGATATGGATTGGTGAAGTCTGTGACCTGACGATCAGCCATTCTGAGTACCAGGTTTTTGATGAAATAGTTTGGTACATCTTTTTGTGACTCTTTTCTGGTCAGCAGAATTAATTTTTTAGCGTCAAGAACATCATCTATATATTCGTAAGTTCCTTCTGCACTGCGCCATACTATTTCATTCTTTTTAGTAGTCAGATCAAATTTGGCAAGAAACGGAAGATCTCCTTTTGGTGATGATCCGGTTGTATTATTCATTAACAGTTTGGTTTCGTTATCTACGGTGACTACTACCTGGCGGCCAAAGACATTTTTCCCGGTGACAGCACTGCCGGGATTATTGTATTTATCATTCTGGCTCAGTTCATAAAGTGTCTCCATTGTTCCTGCAGAAGGGTTATAACGGCTGACTTTTATAGTTTGTTTACTGCGTTGTCCTTCTTCAACAAGGGCCAGTGTCTGGTTTCCCCATTTTGTATTGCGGTAACGGTTCTGGGTTTTGAATAATTCTTTAGCCTGGCCAGTGAAGGGAGCGTTCAGCGCATATACTGCATCATGGAAAGGTACCTGTTTTTTGATCAGACCGCTGTCTAATGGCTGAGCCCAGGTGATTGTTGCCGCTTCATCATCTCTCCAGTCATAATCACGCGGAATATTTTGTGTATTGTCATAGCCTGATGGTTTGCCTTCGGCAGATGGCAGGTTGGCTAAAACTTTAATCGGTTTACCGGATAGATCAGTGATTTTTATAACAGAAGGAAACCCTTCAAAAGGAACCAGATAAGAAAATGGCTTACTGATTGTTTCCTGCAGCAGATATTTTTTATCCGGAGAAACCTTGATAGTTGTATAGATTGCAGGCTGACCAATTGATGTTTGTACTCCGTTTTTGTACTGTACAAGTTGTGAGGTAGCCAGGAATTCAAATAGCTGCTCATCAAAAGGTGATTTGATCAGATCCTGATAAGTAGGATTTGGTGCTGCTTTCCCAATGCTTTGTTGTACTGTAGGCCCTTTTGGCATTAAGGGCTTAACAGGAATTGAGGATGCAGGCTTTGTAGCTACTCTGTATAGTATGGTAGCATCGTCCACCCAGGTAATGCCGCTTCCAAGGACTACATTGAGTGGCTGTTTATTAACTTTTACTGCTTTTAGTGTGGTAATATCTATGATATATAAGTCAACACCTTTCTGGCTGGTTTGCGTAAAAGAGATTTTATTCTGTGAAGGATTCCATGTAGCATGAGCTGCAAATAATGGAGCAGGAAGGCCATCGATTACTGCCGTTTTTCCTGTCCTGATATTTTTTAGTGTAAAGTTGCTGATAAAAGTCTGTCTGCTGGGAGAAAAGTTGTTTGGGTTAATACGCAATCCTGCAATACGGAATTCGGGCATAGCGAGCTCTTCAACAGAAGGGTAAGAGTTTTTAGTGCTTAACAGCATCCATTCTGCTTTACCATCTATGCTAACCGTTGGTGTAGGTTTTGCAAGCAGCAAATCAGCTATTGCTTTTGGGGGCTGCTGGTAATTTACCGCATCCTGTGCAAATGCGCCGACCGAAGCGGTAAATAAAAATAAGGTTAGTAATGATTTCTTCATATGAAAGGGAATTTATTAATCGGGTAAAACTACGAAATCCCTGTCCGGGATCAGCTTCAGGCGTATCAAAATGTTGATACAATAGGAATTTAAGCTGGTTTTATCATGGTTTCGTACAGATTATACCGGATATTGTGCTTATTTCCGTAAATTTGGCGGAATATCAATTTTAACTGAAATACTGTGTCGTTAGATAAATTAAAACTAAGTAAGCCCCTGATCACTGCAATGACTGATGCAGGGTACTTAACCCCTAAAGAAATTCAGGCGAAAACTATGTCCAGAATTCTTGGAGGGCAGGATATAATCGCTGTAGCCCCGGAAGGTGCTGGTAAAACAACAGCCTATATTCTTGGCGTTTTAATGCGTCTGAAATATACGAAAGACGATGCACCTAAAGTGTTAATTCTGGTAGCTGATCAGGATCGTGCAATTGCGGTAATCGATCAGTTTATTTCCCTGAGCAAAAACAGAGACCTTAATATTGTTGGTCTTTATGGTACGGGTGGTATGGAAGCTGAAATCAATGAACTGGTTTTGGGTATTGATATCGTTGTTGCTACGCCAACCAGAGCAAGAGCAATCTATTTAAAACTAGGTTTGAACTTAAGTAAACTGCAGACTTTTATTGTTGATGATGCTGCTCTTATCGTGCAGCAGGGAATGCAATTGCCTGTTTGTGAACTGGCAAGAAGTGCGGGTAAATGTCAGCATCTGGTATTTACTGAAGTTATTCATGAAAAGTTAACTAAAATGACGGATCAGTTTCTGAATTTCCCTACTATAATTGAAGTAGAGGACTTTGGAAATACTAAAACTGAGACCGTTACACAGGTGCTTTATCAAGTGCCGAATTATAAAACTAAAATCAATCTGTTACGTCATTTACTACGTGATGATGAGGTGTTTGATAAGGTTGTTGTTTTCGTAAATTCAAGACTGACAGCTCAGAAACTGACTTTAAGTATCGCAAGTAATAAAGAGATGGAATTCTCGATGTTCAGACCATTACATTTTGATGAAAATGGTTTTGATAATTTCGAAGACTTCAAAGAAACGCCTGAGGCAAGGGTATTGGTAGTAGCCAATCAGGGTGAAGGTCCGTTGAATTTAGATGGAATTCCGTTTATCTTCCATTTTGATGTGCCAGAAGAAAAAGAGACTTTCTTAAGCCGGATCATTAAAAATAAAGCGCAGGCTGAAGAGGTTATAGCGATCACTTTTGCTACAGATATGGAACTTGTTCAGGTGAAAAAGATTGAGCAGGCAATTGGTCAGAAATTAGAGCCAATGGAGCTTCCTGAAGAGATTATGATTGAAAAAGTACTCAGAACTAAGGGGCTTGATAAAAACCGCGTGGTGAAGACTAAAACTGAGGAGCCTGCTGGTGGTGGTGCTTTTCATGAGAAAAAAGAAAGTAATTCCAAGAACTATAATTATGGAATTGGTCAGAAAGCAAAAATGACCATGAAAAAGAAACATTCTTAGGTCTTTAAAATATATAAACCTGCTTGTTTTTAAGGTTCTTCTATTAGAAGGGTCGTAAAAACAAGCAGGTTTTTTTATGTTTTAATTTTAACTCCGGTTTCCGGATTACAGTTTTTTAGCCTCGTTCCAATACACATCCATTTCCGCCAAAGTCATATCCTGTAATGCCTTGCCGGTTTCTTGTGCTTTATCTTCGATATACTGGAAACGCTTAATGAACTTCCTGTTAGTTCTTTCTAAAGCATTCTCGGGGTTGATCCCAATGAAACGTGCATAGTTGACCAGAGAGAAAATAAGATCTCCGAATTCAGATTCTGCTTTTTCTATGTCTATAGCTGCATTGTCAATGACATTGTATTCATTTTTAAATTCCTGTAATTCTTCTTCTACTTTTTCCCAGACCTGAGTTTTATTTTCCCAGTCAAAACCAATTCCCCTGGCTTTTTCCTGGATCCTGCTTGCTTTTACCAATGCCGGTAAGGAAGCCGGAACTCCACCCAATACAGATTTGTTACCTTCTTTCAGCTTAATTTGCTCCCAGTTACGTTTGACATCGTTTTCATCCTGTACTTCTACGTCGCCATAAATATGGGGATGGCGGTTAATCAGTTTGTCACAAACACTGTTGAGTACATCTATTATAGTGAAATCGTTGGTTTCAGAGGCAATCTTTGCATAAAAAACAAGGTGCATCATAACATCTCCCAATTCTTTTTTGACCTCCGTTAAATCACCGTCCAGGATTGCATCAGATAATTCATAGGTTTCTTCTATCGTCAGGTGACGTAATGTTTCCATCGTTTGTTTTCTGTCCCATGGACACTCAGTTCTCAAAGTGTCCAATACGGTTAGTAATCTTTGAAAGGCAGAAGATGGATCGGTTGCGGTTACCGGAGGGATAGTGTTGGGCATGTGTTTGTGTTTTATAATGCGCTAAAATACCAAACCCATCCTATTTAAAAGAATGGGTCTGGTTAAAATCTTTGCGGTGTTACTCGGGTTCTTCGAGTTTTATTTTTTTAGTGATCTGGTATACCTTTCGTTTTCGCTGTGGTTTTTCCTGTTCGCCAAGTAAAATACCCCATGGTTTTAATTCATCGACACGGTCAAATATAATCTTAAGTATAGCCAGGTAAGGAATACATAAAAACATACCTGAAATTCCCCATATCATTTCTCCTACAACAATTCCAATGAAGGCAAATAATGCATTGATTTTTACTTTTGAGCCTACCACCAATGGCATCAGAATATTACCATCCAGTGTATGGATCGCAACGTAAGCTATGATGACAAACAGAACTTTGGTTGCACCGGCAGTAGCGAAAGTAATCAGCACACTGATCAGTAAGGAAGAAAAAATCCCAAGGTAGGGTACAAGGTTAAAAATACCAGTAATCAGACCTAGCAGCACCGCATATTTTACTCCCAGAAGTGATAATACAACAACTGTTAATGCAGTCACGATTAACATCTGAAGAAACAGCCCCAGGATATAACGTTTAATTATGTACTGAATTTGCTCCACAATTTGTTTGACTTTTTCTGAATGTTCTTCTTTAAACACACTGATTAGAAAAGTGAAAAGGATACGGCGGTAATTTAAAATAAAGAAAGTGAACAATAAAAGGAAAGCCAGAAACAATAATGTAGAGGATAAAGTCATCAGTGTAGCTCCTACTACCGTAGCGCTGGAGGCCAATGCTTTAGTCGCACTTTCCTGTAAATAATCGATTTGCTTATGGGCATTTACGTTAAAAGTATGAGATACCCAGATCTGCAGAGCTTCAAAGGAATGTACCGCCTGTTCCTTTAACAAAGGCCAGTCCTGGCCTAAATCGCTTAGCTGATTAGCCAGAAAGAACATAATACCAGAAATTACAGCTATCATCAGTACAACTGATACTATAGAAGCCAGGCTCCTTTTGAATTTCCATTTTTTCTCCAGAAAATTTGCCAGTGGCAATAATAATAAGGCCAGTAAAAAGGAGGCCAGCAAAGGGGCAAGAAGACTATGACCTAATATTGCCAGATATCCGAGTGCAATAATTGAAAATAAGACCAAAGCAAGTTTGGCATAAAAAGGAGGGGAGATGTATTTCATTTGTAGGTGAATTTAATGATAAAGTCTTGCTAAAAACAAATGCCCTGCCAATTATTTTGGCAGGGCATTACAAATACGATTTACTTTTTACATTATTTCCAGGCACTTGCTTCGTCCAGGATGGATATATCTTCTATATTAAGTTTTAAAGATGCAGCCCTAGTCAGATCTTTTAACTGATTCAGACTAGTTACACTTGCAATTGGCGAGGTGACCGATGGTCTGGCAATTAACCAGGCTATGGCGACACTTGCAAGTGAGGAATTGTATTGTTCTGAAACTTCATCAAGTGCCTTCAGAATTCTGAATCCTCTTGGATTCATAAAATCTTTTACAGCACCACCTCGCTGGCTTTTGCTGAGGTCTGCTTCCGAACGATATTTTCCGGTTAGGAAACCACTTGCCAGTGCATAATAATTGATTACGCCAATATGGTGATCCAGACAGATTTGCTCCATCTGTTTTTCAAATTCTTCTCTTTTGTACAGATTATATTCCGGCTGGAAAGTCTGATATTTTGGTAAGCTTAAACGCTGACTTGTTTCCAATGATTCTTTAAATCTTTCAGGACTAAAGTTGGATGCACCTATCCAGCGTACTTTTCCGGCCCTGATCAGTTGATCGTAAGCTTCCAGTGTCTCCTGTACAGGGGTTTCGGGATCATCGTAATGAGATTGATAAAGATCGATATAGTCTGTTTTTAATCTTAACAAAGAGGCATCAACAGCTTCCAGTATATATTTTTTTGAAAGACATTTCTTCCCGTTTACATCCATATTACTGCCTACCTTGGTTGCCAGTATAATCTGATTACGGTTATTACGTGCCTTAATCCAGTTTCCAATAATAGTTTCAGACTCACCACCCTTATTTTCCGGTACCCACCTGGAATATACATCCGCTGTATCAATAAAATTAAAACCTGCTTCTATAAAACCATCCAGAACTTCAAAAGATTTTTTCTCATCTAACGTCCATCCAAAAACATTTCCTCCAAAAGTTACCGGCGAAACCAGCAAATCTGTATTACCTAATTTTCTTTTTTCCATCTGTAAAATATTTGTTTTCATCGGTATTAATTCGTCTTTAATTACCATAAGACTATCTTGTACTTATCCATTCTTCTCACAATTTCTCTATTGAATTTGTGTTCAGGAGCCGGCGAAAATTCCGGCTCAATCAGTTCGCACATGATAGTTTTATCAGTATAGGTCTTATCCCCGGGTATACCCTATGTGGTTTTCCGGGAAGCACTCTCAAGGATACAGATCAAATAACCTGCAGGATTTTTAAGAGCCTCAAAGATTGGCCTGAAAACAAATTTAATTGACAGAAGTTCAAGTTTAGTCCGGGATTTGTAAATTAAACCGTTGTTTGTTCGGCAAGAACTTTAATTGCGCGCAGCATTTCTCTTTTCCCGGGAGCACCAGGAAGTTTTTCAATTTTCATACCACAGCTCTTCAGTGCGCGTTTTAGTTTTCCTGTAATTGCATAGGTAACAAAAATTCCATTGGGCTTTAGAAATGAGCAAACGTGACAAATAATCTCGTCTGACCACATTTCTGGCTGATGCTGTACAGAGAAGGCATCAAAGTATACCAGATCAAATAGTTTCTCAGACTTAAAAGCTTCCAGTGTGGTATGGGCAATAGTTAGTTCCTGATCCGCATTTAATGAGGTGGCTGAACATAATGCTTTAGTGTAAACGTTCATCAGGTTGTCCCAGATCGGCACCGGAACATATTGATTATATTGTGTTGAGGTAAGTTCTTCCTTACTTAAAGGATAAGCTTCTATTCCGGTATAATTGATAGAGAGGCCATGTTCATCAGCATAAGCTGAGGTGAGCAGGAAATTCAGACCGGTACCGAAGCCTATTTCCAATATAGAGATCAGTTGTCCGGGGAATTGAAATTCGGCCTGTTTTAATCCGGCATCAATAAAAACATGTTTGCTTTCCTGTAATGCGCCATGTTTGGAGTGATAGTGCTCTCCAATGGTTTCATTGTATAAAGTATTGGAGCCGTCTGCGGTTTGGGTGATGATATTCATTTCTACAAAAATACCACATAAATTCTAAACAAGCTTTGTAGATTAGCAGCAAATTACTAAGATGGATGTTGAAATGTTCAGGGACTACTGTCTCAGCCTTCCGGGAACTACAGAAGAAATCAAGTGGGATGATAGTCTTTGTTTCATGATCGGGAAAAAGATATTTGTGATGAATTCACTGTCAACTGGTGGTCTGGCCTTAAAAATTAATCCTGAAGAATTTGAACAACTGGTTGCAAGGGATGGAATTATGCAGGCAAAACATCTGGCCAGAGGACAGTGGATAGGCATAGGTAGCTTTGATGTGCTATCAGACACAGAATTAAAAAGAAGAATTGCAGAATCAAGGCTGCTTGTTTTGAGCAAGCTATCAAAGAAAATACAAGAACAATATATTTAAAATACATTTTATGACTAAGAAAGTTTACCTGATTATTATTATTTCAATATTTTCAAGTACTATAACATTCGCGCAGGGAAGCCTTGATATCCATTTTAACGGTATGGGTTTTATGGATAACAGGGAATATAAAGATTATGTTTCCAGATCTAATACTTACTCTGGTACCAGGCTGGCATTAGACCTGGGATTAAACCTGGACAGTAATAACCGTTTTATTGTTGGGGTAAATGCACTACATGAATTTGGTTCAAGGAGATTCATGAAAGTAGATCCTGTTGCTTATTATAACTATAGAAATAAGAACTGGAATTTTAACATCGGAGCATTTTCAAGAGAAGGCTTGCTTAGTGATTATCCGCGGGCGCTATTAAATGATACGCTACGCTACTACCGTCCGAATGTGCAGGGGATGTTGTTAAGTTATAAAAATGAACATTTTACTGAAACAGTATGGATTGACTGGCTGAGTAAACAGACAGCAACTGACCGTGAACAGTTTTTAGTTGGCTTGTCGGGTAAGTATCGTCCGGTGACTACTGGTCCTTTTTATGTGTCTCATTATTTTCAGTTGATGCATAATGCCTATACTTCGAATGAACAGGCTGGTGATCATATAGAAGATAATGGCGGGCTGCAAGTAAAACTGGGGCTGGATTTTAGTCATAAAACAGTGCTGGATTCTTTAACTATTGAAGCCGGAGCTATGGTTTCTATTGAAAGAATCAGAGATGTAACAGACCTGAATACGCCCAAAGGATTCGTAGCCAGCGCTTATCTGGGTTATAAACGTTTTGCTCTATTTGATGAATTTTATAAAGGTCAGGGGTCACGTATCAACTATGGAGATGGGTTCTATCAGAATAAGACCTACAACAGATTAGACTTAATCTATACCCCTTTAATATTTAAAAATATTAAAGGATCGTTCGTTTTTAGTTTGCACAATACTCCGTCAAGAATGAGCAGTCAACAGGCATTCAGGCTAACCTTTGATCTGGGTAGAAAAGTTTTAACCAGATTTTAGTTACCTGTGTAAGCACAAATTCTGAATCATAAAAAAACGCCGCTACTGAGTTAAAGTAGCGGCGTTTTTCTTTTGATGGAATTACCAGAGTCTGATTCTGTCTTCTGGTTTTTTGTATAGTTTATCACCTGGTTTCACATCAAATGCTTTGTACCAGGCGTCCATGTTTACCGGAGCACCAATCGTTCTGAATTCTCCCGGAGAATGCGGATCAGTTTTAATCAGCTGTGCTGCATTGTCAGGTAAGATATTGCCTCTCCATACCTGTGCCCAGGAAAGGAAGAAACGCTGATCAGGAGTAAAACCGTCGATTTTTTCTTCAGATTGTCCTTGTTTGGTTAATTTGAACGCAGTATAAGCAGCATTTAAGCCGCCTAAATCACCAATGTTTTCGCCCATAGTCAGTTTACCATTCACATGAATAGTATCCAACACAGTGTAAGAATCGTATTGTTCGCCCAGTGCTTTTGTTTTAGCTTCAAATTTAGTACGATCCTGATCTGTCCACCAGTTACGTAGATTGCCGTCTTTATCATACTGACTTCCGCTATCATCAAAACCATGAGACATCTCATGACCAATTACCGCACCTATACCGCCATAGTTGATTGCATCATCTGCATTTGCAGCAAAGAAAGGGAACTGTAGAATTCCGGCCGGGAATACGATCTCGTTCATTGTAGGGCTATAATAAGCATTAACTGTAGGAGGGGTCATTCCGAATCTGGTACGGTCTACAGGTTTGCCTAACTGGCTAACCATATCGTTGTATCCCCATGTGCCTACATTTCTGAGGTTCTGGAAATAAGTTTTGCGATCAATATTTAAACCTTCATAGTTCTTCCATTTATCCGGATAACCTATTTTAGGTACAAAGGCATTCAATTTAGCTAAAGCTTTTTCTTTAGTTACATCACTCATCCATTCCAATCCTTTGATTCTGGTTTCAAATGCAGAACGCAGGTTTTTGATCATTTCTGTCATACGCGCTTTAGCCTCAGGTTTGAAATATTTAGCTACATATAACTGTCCTAATAATTCACCCAGTGATCCATCAGTTTTAGACGACATGGTTTGCCATCTTGGTGTTTGTACTTTCTGGCCTGTCTGTGCCTGATTAAAAGCAAAGTTGGCTTTTACAAAAGGAGAACTCAGATTTGCTGCAGAGTTCTTAAGTACGTTCCATTCCAGATAAGTTTTCCAGTCGGATACCGGAACAGCAGACAACATTTCATTCAGGCTGACAAAGAATTTTGGAGAACCTACCAAAACAGTATCCTGTCCCTTTGCCAGAAGTTTTGGTAAGGTAGCAGTCCAGTTAATGTTTGGCGTAGTTTTCTCAAAAGCAGCAACAGTAAATTTATTATATGTTTTATAAGGATCACGCATTTCAAGACGTGACATCTGGGCTTCAGCCAATTTTTTCTCTATAGCAAGTACAGTATTTGCTTTTTGTTTTGCTTCAGTAGCAGAGCTTCCGGTTAGCGTAAATAAGGTAGTCATATAGTTCAGGTAAGCCTCACGGATCTTTAATACCCTGCTGTCATCCTTTAAATAATAATCACGATCAGGCAGGGTGGTTCCTCCCTGGCCAAGTTGTGCTACATATTTATTTACATTTTTTCTATCCTGGCCAACATAGAATCCATACATAGGTGCTCCTATGCCTGAAACTCTCATAGTGATGACTTCATCAAGTATTCCCTGAATATCTTTAATCTTATTAATTCTTGACAAATCAGCTTTGATAGGGGTATAGCCTAATTTTTCTATCGTAATGCTGTCCATTGCGGCGGCATAAAAATCGCCAACACGTTTTTTTACTGATCCGGCTGGTGCAGAACGGTCTGCAGCGGCTTCTTCTACAACACTTTTTACAGCATTAATATTAAAATCTCTTAATTCATTGAAACTTCCCCAGCGTGTTTCTTTGGCAGGAACTGGATTGTTCTTGATCCAGTTTCCACTTGCATATTCGTAGAAATCGTCTCCTGGTTTCACTGTAAGATCCATGTTTGCCGGATCTATGAACTTTTTAGGAGCTGTTTGTGCATAGGAAGAATAGCTTGCCGCTAATATTCCTAAAATGGCAAAGTAGCCTTTCAGGTGTCTTGTATTCATCATTTGTTTTTAATAAGATCTGCCACCCAAAAACGAATCAGGTTAAATTTTGTATAAACAGAAATCATACGGGAAGGCAATGTTGGCTCAAAATAACAAATGAGATTTACAAAAGCTTATTCTAATGAAAATATTACTGAATCCGGGAGTTGATGGTACTATTTATTGAACCAGTAGTAGAGCTTGGTCAATCCTAGTTTTTTGATGATTAGTCCTGGAAGAAGGAATACTTTGATCGCTTTCATAAAATATAACCTGATGAATTGATACTGTATTAACATATTTTAACATTTATTATTGTGCAGATATGAAAAATTAGTTTATTAAGAACCTTTTAAATTAAGCTGCAAACAATTTTATCAGCTGAACTGAAACAGGCTCCTGGTTATTTTTCAAATTGGGTAAAATTCACCCCGGTACACCATAATTGCTATATTTGGCCATCAAATTTAAATTAATGAAGAAACTGGTTTTATTTCTACTGTTGCTATCTGCAACCATAATTGTAAACGGTCAGCAGAAAAGCCTGAGTATGCTTGATGCAATGTCTAAGATACGTACAACGCTTGCTCCTGAAAAATTAGAGAATCTGCAATTCCTTTATGGAACAGAAGATTATGTTTATACAAAAATAGTTGGCGGTGAGAAGGTTTGGTTTAAAGGCAGTTCGGCTCAAAAAGAAGATCAGCCTTTTCTGACTTTAACGCAGCTCAATCAGAAATTAAGTTCAGCCGGGCAGGAAACGTTACAGGCTATGCCAGCCATTACATTTAATAAAAGTAAAGAATGGTTACTTACCGTAAAAGGTTCACTACTGGCCTATGATCCGGTGAAAAATACTTTTGCAGTATTAATGGATAGTAAGTTAGCAGGTCAGGATAAAGCAGAAAGAAGTATTGCCGGTTATACAGCTTATCTGGATCATTATAATTTGTTTGTTAATGATGGTAAAACAGCGAAGCAGGTAACTAATGACGGAACGGGTAATATCGTTTATGCTTCTTCGGTACACAGAGATGAATTTGGGATTTCAAAAGGAACTTTCTGGAGTAATAATGGTAAACAGCTTGCTTTTTACCGGATGGATCAAAGTATGGTCGCTGATTATCCTATTATAGACTGGACTACCCGTCCGGCAAAAAATGTTAATATTAAGTACCCTATGGCCGGTGATAAAATCCATGAGGTAACTGTAGGAGTTTATAATACGCAGACTCAAACGGTCATTTATCTTAAAACCGGAGAGCCGGCAGAACAGTATCTGACCAATATAGCCTGGAGCCCGGATGATAAATTTGTTTATATCGCAGTTTTAAACCGCGGACAAAATCAAATGGAACTTAAACAGTTCGATGCGCAGACCGGTAATTACATTAAAACTCTTTTTGAAGAAAGAGATGAGAAATATGTAGAACCATTGGTGCCTGTGTTCTTTTTGAAAAATGACCCGCAACAATTTATCTGGCAAAGCAACAGAGATGGCTGGAATCATTTGTACTTATATAATACGGCTGGGAAACTGATTAAACAATTGACTAAAGGGAAGTGGGAGGTCACAGAAGTAAAGGGCTTCGATGCTACTGGCGATAATTTGTTTTATGAGTCAACTGAAGAGTCACCAATTACCAGAAATTTATATGCTGTGAATATTAAATCTGGTAAATCAACAAGGGTTACTACCGGTTTTGCTACGCATAAGACTGAAGTAAGTACATCTGGAAATACTGTGATTGATTATTTCAGTACAACTAAGAATCCGGGTACTACTGAATTGATAACCGTTAAAAAAGGTCTGAAAAAACAGTTGTTGCAGGCAGCTGATCCGTTGAAAGATTATCAACTGGGAGAGTCATCAATTTTTACCATTAAAGGAAAACAGGGAGATCTGATCTATTGCAACCTATTTAAACCAGTAGGATTAGACAGCACTAAAAAACACCCTGTAGTGGTTTATTGGTATGGCGGTTCGCATGCACAGTTAATTCATGAACAATGGAATGGTGGAGCTGGTAATTACTGGTTTCAATATCTTGCGGAACAAGGTTTTGTAGTGATGGTTATTGATACAAGAGGAAGTGATAACCGTGGTAAAGCATTTGAGCAATCTATGTTCAGAAGAGCTGGTGATGTACAAATGGAAGATATGATGTCTGCTGTGGGTTATCTGAAAGGTTTATCTTATACAGATGAAAAAAATATGGGGCTGTTTGGATGGAGTTTCGGTGGTTTTAACACCGTAGATTTTATGATTAACCATCCCGGAGTATTTAAAGCTGCTGTAGCAGGTGGGGCAGTTACGAACTGGAATTTCTATGAGGCGATGTACACAGAACGTTATATGGATACACCAAAAGAAAATCCTGATGGTTATGCAGCAACAGATCTGACGAGCAATATTCAAAAACTGAAAGGTAAATTATTACTTATTCATGGATTACAGGATAATGTTGTTTTGCAACAGCACACTGTTGAACTGGTAAAGAAAGCTGTAGACAATAATGTGCAGGTAGATTATATGATCTATCCTGGTCACGAACATAATGTGATTGGTAAAGACAGAACTCACCTTTATCAGAAAGTAACTGATTATTTTATGCAAAATCTTAAATAGTATTCATGGTAGTATTGAAATTTTTTACGGAAAGACTAAAACTGAGATTAGTGGAAATGGCTGATCTTGAAGCAATACATGTATTGCATCATCTGGCAGAGACTGATCAGTATAATACATTGGGTATTCCTAAAGATCTGGAAGAAACAAATATAATTGTAGATGGCTGGATTAATGATCACCAGAAAAAAACAATTACAAACTATACTTTCGCCGTGGAATTTGAAAAGGGAGGTTTTGTAGGATTGGTTTCATTGAAATTATCCTCTCCAAAATTTAACAGTGCCGAAATATGGTATAAAATTAACGTAGACTTCTGGAATCAGGGTTATGCAACAGAAGCAATACTGGCGGTAATCAGATTTGGATTTGATCGCTTGAAATTACATCGTATCGAGGCGGGTTGTGCTGTAGAAAATCTGGCTTCTATCCGGGTACTGGAAAAAGCTGGTATGACCAGAGAGGGAAGAAAACGGCAAATCCTGCCTTTGGTAACCGGATGGATGGACAGTTTTGAATATGCCATTCTGGACGAAGAATGGAAAGCCTAAATATTTTCCGCTAAAAACCCTATTTTTGCATTTTAATCAGCAAAATCAATGAGCATTTCTACTAAATACGATCCCGCCGAAACCGAAGATAAATGGTACAGCTACTGGCTGTCGAAAAAGTTCTTTCATTCTGAACCAGATGAACGTGAACCCTATACAATTGTAATTCCTCCACCAAACGTCACTGGTGTTTTACATATGGGCCACATGCTTAACAATACCATTCAGGATGTGATGATTCGCCGCGCACGTATGCAGGGTAAAAATGCATGTTGGGTACCGGGTACTGACCATGCTTCTATCGCTACAGAGGCTAAGGTAGTTGCCATGCTGAAAGAAAGAGGAATCAGTAAAAAAGACCTGACACGTGATGAATTCATGACCTATGCCTGGGAGTGGAAAGAAAAATACGGTGGTATTATCCTCGATCAGCTGAAGAAACTGGGAGCCAGCTGTGACTGGGACCGGACACGTTTCACTATGGAAGACGATCTTTCAGAGTCGGTAATTGACTGCTTTATTGATTTGTATAAAAAAGGAAAAATTTACCGTGGTGTACGTATGGTAAATTGGGATCCTGCTGGTAAAACAGCTGTTTCTGATGAAGAAGTAATCCGTAAGGAAGTAAACCAGAAATTATACTATATCAAATATTCTATCTCTCCGGCTACTGGTGCAGACACTGAATTTTTGACGATAGCTACTACGCGTCCCGAAACAATTATGGCTGATGCGGCAATCTGTATCAATCCTAATGACGAGCGTTATACTCATCTGAAAGGAAAAAAAGTTTTTGTTCCCTTAATCAACAGAGAGATTCCAATTATTGAAGATGAGTATGTAACTATGGATTTTGGTACTGGCTGTTTAAAAGTAACACCAGCGCATGATCTGAATGATTATGAACTCGGTGTGAAGCATAAACTTCCGGTAATAGATATATTAAATGATGACGGTACTCTAAATGAACTTGCTGTTATTCTGGTAGGAGAAGACCGTTTTGTTGCCCGTAAAAAAATAGCTGTATTATTGGACGAGGCTGGTCATCTGGAAAAAGTAGAAGACTATAAATCACAGATTGGATTCTCTGAACGTACAGATGCAGCGATTGAGCCTAAGCTTTCCTTACAATGGTTCTGTAAAATGGACGAAATGGCTAAGCCTGCATTAGAAGATGTATTGAATGGTGATGTCAAACTTATTCCGGAGAAATTTACAAATACCTACCGTCACTGGATGGAAAATGTAAGGGACTGGAATATCAGCCGTCAGTTATGGTGGGGGCAGCGTATCCCGGCCTGGTTTGATGATAAAGGAGACTGGGTAGTTGCAAAAACTAAAGAAGATGCTTTAAATGAATTCTTAAAGCTTAAAGATATTGATGGCAAATTTACTGAAGAAGAAGCAAATGGTTTTAAACATCAGCTTGCAGCTTTTATCAGACAGGATGATGATGTACTGGATACCTGGTTTTCTTCATGGTTATGGCCGATGTCAGTATTCAATGGCCTGAAGGATCCGGGAAATAAGGACATCAATTATTATTATCCAACTAATGATCTGGTAACTGCTCCGGAGATTTTGTTCTTCTGGGTAGCGCGTATGATTATGGCAGGCCATGAGTTTATGGGTAAGAAACCATTCACAAATGTTTATCTGACTGGTATCGTACGTGATAAATTGGGTCGTAAAATGTCTAAATCATTGGGGAATTCCCCTGATCCGATTGGTTTGATCGAGAAATATGGTGCAGATGGTGTAAGGGTAGGGATGCTATTGTGTTCTCCTGCAGGTAATGACCTGATGTTTGATGAGAGTTACTGTGAACAGGGAAGAAATTTTGCTAATAAAATCTGGAATGCTTTCCGTCTGGTAAAAGGATGGGAGGTTGACGAGACTTTAGCGAATCCTAATGAACAGGCTATTTTATGGTTTGAGAACCGTTTTAATGAGGCACTTGCTGAAATTGAAGATAACTATAAGCAGTACCGTTTATCAGAAGCACTGATGACTACTTATAAACTGGTTTGGGATGATTTCTGTGCATGGTATCTGGAAATGGTAAAACCTGTTTATCAGCACCCTATTGATCCTGTATCCTTAAAAGCAACCATTGGTTTCTTTGAAAAAATATTAAGCCTGCTTCATCCGTTTATGCCATTTATCACTGAAGAATTATGGCATGATGAAATATTTGGAACAAAAGGAGAGATGGACTGCATTATTGTGGCGCCATATCCTGTAGTAGGTTCGGCAGATTTATCCCTGCTCAAGGATGTTGAAATTGTAAAAGGAATAGTTGCGGAGGTTCGTAACGTCCGTAACACTAAACAGATTTCTCCTAAAGAAGGATTGCCTTTGAGTATCAAAGTAAATTCTGCTTTAGCTTATGATAAATGGTTAACAATTATTTCTAAACTGGCTAACATTACAGCAGTCGATTTTGTAAACGATAAGGTAGCTGGTGCAACTGCATTTATGGTTGGAAACGATGAGTTCTTTATCCAGCTGAATGAAACAATTGATGTAGAAGCTGAACGTGAAAGATTGAATGGAGAATTGGTTTATCTGCAAGGATTCCTGAAATCTGTTGATGCTAAACTGAGTAATGAGAGGTTTGTGCAAAATGCCAAACCGGAGATCATTCAGAATGAGCGTAATAAAAAAGCAGATGCAGAAGCTAAGATTGCTATTATCCAGGAGTCTCTTTTAAGTTTGTAAATTAGTAAAAAAAGAAGGTCTTGTATTTAGGTGACGCGTTCCATTAGGGAACTATTACCTGGGTACAAGACCTTCTTTTTTTGTTGAATTTTTGGGTTTAAAATGCTGTCAGGATAACGGAAGTTACTCCGTTTTCTCTTGAGGGTTTCTTTCTCCTGATCATTGTCGGTGTGCAGCTGTGGTCTATTACATCATGTGCTTTTGTCGTTAAGTGATGATGCGCCGGGTAGGGGGGATCCCTGATAGCCTTTATAAATTTATAAACAGATTATTGGTAGTTCATGAGATATAGGTGTTTTGATATCTATATGTTTTGATGTTAATGTGTTTTGATGTATTATGTTTATTCAGGTGCCCTGATGTTTTGTGTTGTTTGTTAATCTTCTGATAATAAGTGTTTAATCTGTTTTTATTAAGCTGTTATAAGATGTTCTGATATCTAGATATTTATGTGTTAAGATGTCTTTTTCTGTGTTTTGTTAAAGCTTTTGTTATTTCTGTTGATGTTTTGATATCAGGATATAATTATATTAACACATCTGATTCCGAGTTTATCTTGTCATTGTATATTGATATAAAGACATTCTGATTTCTCTGTGTTTTTGAATTGTAGTCGATTAAATTGCGAGTTTAAGTATATGTTTATATACTGATGTGTAGATATCTAGATGTAATTGTGCATGGCTGGTGATTATCAGATGTTATAGATAATTATGTCTGGTAAATAGATATATCGATGTTCCTGGCTATAAAACGAGTGATTGTCGTTTACTTTAGCACTGTTATAGGTATATGAGTGTATTGATATTTAGATGTCTATATATGTATGTGTTTCTTGTTTTTTCTGGGAGCTCTGAAGTCTATATATCCTTGTATTATGATATCATTATACCTATGGTTTCGCCTGCAGGTTCATATCTTTCTTTTCCATCGTTTATGGTGTTAATCAATACTTTCAGATAACTGATGATTTATTGATTACTTTCCATAAGTTTCAAATTCTTAGGGTAGGAACCATGAATGGGAGGAATGTAATTTTGATTCTTTTGGAAAGGATTTTTATTGATTAAATTGCATCAAACATAATGCAGATGAAATCCTCAATCTTATTAATTATTGTATCATTATCCTCATTTTCAGTATTTGCACAAGATAAATATGCAGAGGATGCCGCAAAGAAATTCGTAGCTCAATTTAATAGTCAGAAGTATGATGATATTTTCGATTCTTTTTCGTCAAGGTATCAAAAGAAAGTAACTAAAGAAGGACTCAGATCATATTTAAAGCAAATTAAGGGGATGACCGGAGGATTCAAATCCGCACATTTTAAGACAAAATCATACAGACTTTACAGTTATTTTTTGATTGCAAAAATAGAAGGAATTAATGCTGATTTTCAGTTCAGAACTGATAGTGATAATAAAATTGACTTTATTAGCTTCCAAAGAATTGGCGGAAGCAGCAGTCCGCCACCAATTGGGAGCATTAATAAGTAATGAAATTGAAGGTATATTGATATCCGGATTGACCGATTATCGGGAATAAATATTATAAGCAATTTCTAAACCAGGCGATGTACTGTGTTTCATGAATGAGGAAATTTCTGGTGTTGAAATGTTTTTTATAACAGCCCGTACTCAGGCAGTTCTTCAACAAACAGGAATTGTGAAGAAGCATGATTAATGTGAGCATAACAATGTTTCAACCCATTAGTCACCACCAGCCATCTGGCCTTATGAATAGAATTATATCTTGCTGCCTGATCAAATACACTTTGAGAAATTTTAATTGACGGAGCTTTACACTCAATCACCATAATCCTTTCCCCAGAAGTATTAAAAATAACTATATCAGTTCTTTTCTGTAGCTGGTTCAGACTCAGCCCCCCTTCAATCTGTATCAGTGATTTCGGGAACTTTTTATCTTTGATCAGATAATGTATAAAGTGCTGTCTTACCCATTCTTCCGGAGTTAAAACAAGATGTTTTTTTCTGACTTCATCAAAAATAAAGTACTGTTCTTCCTTTTCAGTTATCCTGAAAGGGTGATGCGGTAAATTCAATGCGGTAGGTGTAAATGCCATTTGTGCAAAAATAACCTTTAATAATTAGTAATTAGCCGTTACATTTGGATAATTATGACTGCTGCTGATATTATCAAAGACCTTAAAGCTAAAAAATTCAAGCCTGTTTATCTTTTGCATGGTGAGGAACCTTATTATATCGATCAGATTATTCATTATATGGAAGATCATATATTGAATGATATGGAGAAAGGGTTCAATCAAACTGTATTATATGGTAAAGATACAGACATGGCTACTATTTTAAATGCAGCGAAGCGTTATCCGATGATGTCAGATTATCAACTGATAGTAGTTAAAGAAGCGCAGGACCTGAGATGGTCAAAAGAAACTGAAGGAAGCAGTAAAGAAGCTGAGTTTATCCAGAATTATTTTGAGAAACCACTGGACAGTACAATTCTTGTCCTGGGGTATAAATATGCAAATTTTGATAAGCGTAAAAAGATATTCAAATCAATTACCAAAAGCGGGGTAGTTTTTCAGTCAGATCCGGTAAGAGATTATAAGCTGGCTCAGTGGATTGAAGATCTCGTTAAAGAGATGGGTGCAAAAATAGCACCTCAGGCATCAGCTTTGATGGCAGAGTATCTTGGAGCGGACTTATCCAAAATCTCAAATGAGATAGAAAAACTATTATTAAATATCAGTAAAGAAACAGTTATTGATACAGATCTGGTACAGCGGAACATAGGAATCAGTAAAGAATATAATGTCTTTGAGCTGCAGAAGGCTTTAGCTTCCAGAAATGTGCTGAAATGTAATCAGATTATTAATTATTTTGCCGACAATCCCAAAGCTAATCCTATGGTGATGGTGATGGCAAACCTGAACAGCTACTTTTCCAAGATATTGAAATACCATTACTTACAGAACAAGGGAGATGCAGCCAAAGAATTAGGTGTAAATCCGTATTTCGTGAAGGATTATGAAGCTGCTGCCAGAAGTTATAATCTCAATAAGACATTTGATATTATCAGTCTGCTCAGAGAATATGATTTAAAAAGTAAAGGAGTGGACAGTACAGGTAACGTAACAGATGGAGAGCTGCTGAAAGAACTGTTGTTTAAAATGATTCATTAGCACTATAGGTTTTTTAGCTGATAAAGAACAAGCAGATCTGAGGCAATAAAGGCGTCAGCAGCTAAAGGTTTTGTACCTGCAGGGTTGCTCAATTTGATTTTGTGTTATTTATTTAACCACATATCCTTTCTCTTTTATTAGTTTTGGATTTGAATTATAAGCCCGGGGAGATTGATTGTTTTCATCTTAACATTTTCTTCCTGCCGGCTTTATTAAAGCAGATACATCATGAATTATTTCTTAGTCAAATCAGAACCTTTTAAATATAGCTGGGAGCAGTTTAATAAAGATGGACGTACCTTTTGGGATGGCGTACGTAATTATCAGGCACGTAATAATCTCAAATTAATGAAAGAAGGAGATCTTGTTCTTTTCTATCATAGTAATGAAGGCAAACATATTGTGGGGATTGCTAAGGTAGTGAGAGAATTTTATCAGGACCCAACTACAGATGATGCGAACTGGGTTGTTGTTGACCTTGCACCTGTAGAATCATTGAAACATCCGGTTACACTGGAGCAGATCAAGGCTGAAGAAAGTCTTAAAGATATTTCACTGGTCAGACAAGGACGTCTTTCTGTGATGGAGCTGAAAGCCAATGAGTTTGATAAAATACTGGAAATGGGCAGCTAAGCAGGCTGCTCAGCTTTGATCATTTTTTTGCTCGCCAAAAGACCTATACTCATGACTAAACTTGAACCCAGTACTACAAGAAATAAGAATGAGGTACCTATTTCCGGCAATCTTAATGACGGAGGTAAATTATAATACAATAAAATACTGATCAGTCCGCGGGGAGCAATTACGCTCTCCGTACCACTGTTCTCTTTTCTGAATAATTTGAGATAAATAATCCGGATCAGGTAGATAGTCATCAGAATAAATATGCCATTCATGATCGTGATGCTGTTATTCAGTTCATAGATATTCATGGTAAAACCGAAGATGACAAAGAAAAAAGTCCGGATAATAAAAGCACTTTCTGCCGATAGCTGATGCAGCTGTTCAAGATCTCTCGATAAATTCTTATAAATGAAAAGACTTCTGAAATAGAAATGTTCAATCGCATCGGCATTATTGAGAAACAGTCCGAAAGACAATACCAATACCAGTGAGGATAAATGATAGGATTGTCCAACAGCATAGACCAGGATCAGTATCGAGATAATCAGGAAGAATTTGATATGATGTGATATCTTCCCCATCAGGTAAAGCAATAATATACAGGAGATAATTGATAAGACGATGATAAGCAACGTGCTTAATCCCAAACCTGTAAAAGAAGAAACAGAGATATGAGGATTGGAAACAGCAAAATTAAATAAGATGATCCCCAGTATATCAGAAAATGAAGATTCATAAATGATAAACTCTTTGCTTTGCCCTGTTAAAGCAGCAGCCGATGGGATAGCTATTGCTGAGCTGATTACACTAAATGGAATTGCATTGGTAAAACAGCGGTAAAGATCCTGTCCGGTGATCTGGTGAATAATAAATGTGATTACCGTTACCGTTGCAGTCAGAATAAAAAATGCAGACAAAAATGCACCCCGGATCAGTTTATTCTTTTCCCGCTCATATTTTAATTCCAGGGCTCCCTCAAAAACTATTAAAATCAGTCCGACAGTACCTAATGTCGGGAGAACTTTTAAAAAGTCAAAGGTCTGGAAATGCAGCTGATCGACCAGTACACGTAAACCAATGCCCAGTAATAGCAGTAATAATACGGATGGTAATTTTGTTTTGCTGGCTACTAAATCAAACAGGTAAGAAAATATGACCAGTCCGCTCAGAATAATCAGTGTAGTGTACGTGGTCATATTATTCGTTTAAAATATTGAAAGCTTTAAATTTATCCAATAAATTTAAATGTCTTTTACTCGTTGAAGAATAAAGCTTTCAGTTCAATAGCGTCATTAGCTTTCATTTTACCAGCCAGAATCAAACGTAGTTGTCTTCTTCTTAATGCACCGGCAAATAATTCAATTTCATCTTCTGTTTCTGGTAACAACTCAGGGACAGGAATTGTTCTGCCGCTCTGGTCTACTGCTACAAAAGTATAATAAGCTTCATTAGATTTAACACGGGTTCCTGAAGGAATGTTTTCTGCCCATACATCCATACGGACTTCTACAGAAGTATGAAAAGCACGGGTTACCTTAGCTTCAATTGTAATTACATCACCTAATTTAATAGGTTGTTTAAAAGATACATTGTCCACTGAAGCAGTAACTACAATCCGGTTACAGTGTTTTTGTGCAGAAATCGCAGCGGCGATATCCATCCAGTGCAGTAACCTGCCACCCATTAAATTGTTTAGCGTATTGGTATCGTTGGGTAGTACCAATTCATTCATGACAGTGAATGAATTTTTAGGATTTTTAACTATTGTGCTCATATTGCTGCAAAAGTAAACAAAATGTGAGACTTCATGTTATTCTATTGTTTTCACCCAATTAAGATTACACACAAAATATCAGTTGAACATCAAACAGCTTCTAAGCGCATCCCTTAAATATGAGCAATCAGACCTTAATACAATATTTCCACTGGTATTACAATGAAGAGGAAAAACTATGGCAAAAAGCTGCAAATCAGGCTTCCTCACTCAAAGAAATCGGGATAACGGGAGTTTGGTTTCCGCCGTCCTATAAATCAACAGAAGGAGCAAATTCTGTAGGTTACGACAGTTACGATTTATTTGATCTGGGAGAATTTGACCAGAAGAACAGCCTGCCCACCCGGTATGGTACAAAAGAAGAATATTTACGGGCCATTAGTGCGCTGCATGAGCAGCAGATTATGGTTTTGGCCGATGTGGTCTTTAACCATAAAGCAGGAGGAGATGAACTCGAAAAAGTTCCGGTCAGGAGAGTTGCAGCCGAAAACAGAGAAGAGTATACTTCTGAGGTTTTTGATATTGAAGCCTGGACTAAATTTACGTTTCCCGGCAGGCAGGGTAAATATTCAGAATTTATCTGGGATAAAAGTTGTTTCAGTGGAATTGACTGGGCGGAGGATTTGCAGGAAACAGCAATATTTTCTATACAGAATCAGTATGGAGAAGGTTGGGAGGATGTGCCGTCCAATGAATTAGGTAACTATGATTATCTGATGTTCAATGATATCGAATTCAGAAACCAGGCTGTCCGTGAAGAGTTGAAAAGATGGGGAGAGTGGTATTATCAGACCTGTGGAGTAGATGGATTCAGATTAGATGCTGTTAAACATATAGCCACTGATTTTCTGAATGAATGGCTGGATCACATGAAAGCAAAATTCAACAGAGAGTTCTTTATTGTTGCCGAAAACTGGGTGGAAGACGATGTTATACATCTGCGCAATTATATAGATCTTACAGCTGGCAGAATGCAGCTGTTTGACTCTATGCTGCATCTTAATTTTTACAAGGCCGGCCTTGCAGGTGATCAGTATGATCTGAGTAAGATATTTGAAAATACGCTGATAGAATCTCATCCGCATTTGTCAATCACTTTTGTAGATAATCATGACTCACAACCTTTACAGGAGTTGCAGTCTTATGTAGATTTTTGGTTCAGACCAATAGCCTATGGGCTGATTCTTTTGAGAGAACAGGGGGTGCCCTGTGTATTTTATCCGGATATATACGGAGCTAAATATGAAGATAAAAACGAGGAAGGAGAAGATACAGCAGTAGAACTGGTCAGTATTGACAGCCTGCCTTTAATGACTAAAATCCGCAGAGATCTGGCCTATGGTTTTCAGCGTGACTACTTTGATCACCCAAACTGTATAGGCTGGACAAGAGAAGGAGTATCTGAACTGGAGCAATCAGGAATTGCAGTAGTTGTCAGTAACGGAGAGGCAGGAGCAAAAAAGATGGAAATAGGAGCTGCTCATGCAGGTAAAATATTTATTGATGTAATGGGTTACAGACCAGAAGAAGTTTTTATAGATGAAAATGGCTGGGCAGAGTTTTATTGTCAGGCCGGGAGTATTTCAGTCTGGATCACAAAAGGTATTTAGCAGAATTTTATTTCTGAATATTATTGAACAGGCTGTATCCGATCAGTTCATCCCATCTGCTGCCTGGTCTGCGGAAATATACAAATGCCTGATAAGCATTTTCTGTTTCGAAGAAAGAACCTTCCAGAACAGTGTTGTCTACTTTTCCTGTTGTATTATCTTTCCAGACATACTGATAATCATATAAACCCTGTTTAAGATACAGACTGGCATAGAACTTCTTTTTAGAAGCAATATAGCTCAGTTTGTTTTCTTCAGTAAGCGTATAATTATTAAACCTGCCAACTACGTAGATATCACCATTAGTACCAGGAGCAGCAGTGTTCAGCATAAATTGAATACGGCCATAATCACTTTCAGTTTCATTCTCCCTGTTATCCTGATTGCGGATAAAGAAAGCACCATTTTCGTCAATCTGCTGAGTATACTTTAATGCGGTGCCATTCTGATCGGTAAATAAAACAACATTATTGGTGCTGTCTGTAAACTGATCCTGTACATGTTCGCCTTTATAACGCAGACTGCGGAAGTCGAATTTCCTGAATTCGTTACTCCCCTTGTAGTCATTACTGCCCAGGTCATTATAAATTAAAGAGCCGGGCTTAACGTAAGTAGGTTTGGTATTCAGTTTTTCGGTAAGCGGGTTCCCATTCTGCATCAGTACCAGTTTAATATCCTGATAAGGGTTCTGTATCGGATTTCTGTGCAGTACAGTAATATTTACTTTCTGATTGCTGAATCTTAAGGAAACCTCATTGCTTGGAATGACTTCGGGCTGAATATTTACCTGCTGATCGTAGATGTAAAAACGCTGTGATATTACAGGTTTGCTGACATCTCCGTTTTCATAAACCTTTAACAGGTAATTACCTGAAATCTTTGGTTTGATCTGATCATTAGGGAAAGTAAGCGAATAGTGTGTATACTTCTGAAGTGTTTTGGAAGAGTAGGCATAATCAATAACCCTGTCCTCATTCATGCCATCCAGATAGTCCAGTGCAGACAGATTGGATGATTTCCAGTCATAGGTACAATGTTCTACCGTATACCAGTAATTTTTACTGCCACCTCTGAGATCATCAAAAGAGAAGCTCAGCTTCTCTGATGTACCCAGGGTGATTACCGGGAAAGATTGCTCTTTTTGTGTATTGTAAAGCTGGACAGTTTTGATTTGCGGAGAATAAACTTTATTATCATATGTAAATTCCTGCTGTGCCTGCAATTGTTGTAAACTAAACAAACATAAAAAGAGCAATATTCCGGTTCTGATCATTTTTCTTATTCTAATTCCATGATTTCAGCTGCAAGATTTTCCCATTTGTTCTGGGCAGTTTCCAACAGTTGTTTTGCTGCAATATACTTTTTATTTGTTTCAGCAAGTTTAGCCTGGTCGCTATAGACAGATTCGTCAGCGAGTTCAACTTCAATTGCTTTTACATTTTTCTCTAATTCCTCAGTTTCCAGTTCCACTTTCTTTAACTGGTCATTCAGCTTTTTTAATTGCTGCTGACTGTTTACTGTTACCGGTTTCACTTCTACTTTAGGTTTTACTTCCTTTTCTGCTTTTACAGGGATGTTTTTTGCCGGAGGAATAATTCTTTTACTGTTCCATACCTCATACTCTGCGTAAGTACCAGGGTATTGTTTGATCTGTTCTTCTTCAATAAACCAGATTTTGTTGGCTACATTATCCAGGAAGTATCTATCGTGGGATACGGCAATGAATGTACCCTCAAACTGTTGCAATGCCTGAATCAGGATATTTACAGATTGTATGTCCAGGTGATTCGTAGGCTCATCCAGAATCAGGAAGTTGGAGTCAGTAGTTAGTGACTTAGCCAGTGCAACCCTTGATTTTTCCCCTCCTGAAAGGACTTTAATTCTCTTGAATACATCATCTCCGGTGAAAAGGAAACAACCCAGAATAGAACGGAGTTCCGTATCTGTATGTTTAGGAGCAAAAGCCTGTAACTCTTCAAGAATTGTGTTGCCCAGGTGTAAGGACTCCAGCTGATGCTGAGCAAAGAAAGTAGTCGTTACATTATGACCTGTCTCACAAGTTCCATCAAAAGCTTCCACACCGGCAACCATTCTTAATAAAGTAGATTTACCTTTACCGTTTGCTCCGATTAAAGCGATTTTATCTCCTTTTTCAATGACAGCTTCTGCATTTTCCAGAATGTCGATGTTTGGATATCTTTTGGTCGCGTTTTCAATCCGGATTACGTGACGGCCCGAAGGTTTAGTAAATTTAAAGCTGAAGTTTACTGTTGGATTATCATCATCCACATCCTCTACACGCTCCATTTTATCCAGCGCTTTCATACGTGACTGAGCCATTTTTGCTTTACTCGCTTTAGCTCTGAAACGTTCAATCAGCCTTTCTTCCTGTTTGATCTTAGCCTGCTGATTCTTGAATTCACCTTTCTGAATCTCTCCGCGAAGAGATTTCTCTTCCAGATAGAAGGTATAGTTACCAGCATAGGTTGTTAATTTTCCTTTGCGGGATTCAACAGTACGGTTCACGATCTTATCCAGGAAATATCTATCGTGAGATACAATTACAATTGCACCTTCAAATCCGGCAAGATAAGTCTCCAGCCATTTGATGGATGGTAAATCCATGTGATTGGTAGGCTCATCCAGTAACAGGATATCCGGAGTCTGTAACAGAATCTTGGCCAGCATTACACGCATTCTCCATCCTCCGGAGAAAGTATTCAGCGGACGGTGCTGATCTTCAGTACTGAAACCTAAACCTGCAAGGATTTCATTTGCTTTATATTCAATGTTATATCCGTCCAGTGCTTCAAACTCCTGTTGCTTATCGCTCAGTTTGTTTAATACCTCTTCAGAATAATCTGTTTCTATCTTTCTTAAGAGTTCTTCAATCTCATCATGAATCTGGTTCTGGCGCTCAAAAGCTTCCATTGCAACATGTAAGATGGTATGGTGAGATTCGTACGAAAGCAAATCCTGGTTCAAATAGCCTATTTTTAAATCTTTAGACATTGAAACTGACCCGGATGAGGGTGCGTATTCTCCTACTATTATTTTTAAAAGTGTAGATTTTCCCGTTCCATTGGCGCCAATAAGGCCAATTCTCTCTCCCGGTTTGATGTGCCAGTTCGCCTCGTCGTATAAAGCCCGGGAACCTATAAGGAATGTTAAGTCGTTTATCGAAATCATGTTGGTGCAAAAATACGATTTTTAGGCGCATATTGTTTGAACACAGTGCATATAGCTGAGAATTTCTACGTTTTTATTACAAGTTCATGCTAAAAGATAGATACAGCAATTGTAATCCTATAAAATCGTTCCTATCTTCGCCTTTATGTATCGTTTAATCAAGCCTTTATTTTTCAAATTTGATCCAGAGAAAGTTCATTATTTCGTAGTCCAGCGACTAAAATGGTTTCATGAACATTTCCCACTGGGTAAGACCATTATCCGAAGCAGTTTTGATATTCATATCAAGGGGCTCGAGCGCGAAGTTTTTGGTATCAGATTCAGAAATCCCGTTGGTCTTGCTGCGGGTTTCGATAAAAACGGAGAATATATAGAAGCCCTGAGTGATCTTGGTTTTGGTTTTATTGAAGTAGGGACAGTTACTCCGCTGCCGCAGCCAGGTAATGATCAGCCAAGAATGTTCAGGCTTGCTGAGGATGAAGCCATTATCAACAGGATGGGATTCAATAATAAAGGAGTTGATACGCTGGCAGAACGTCTGAGAGTACTGAAACTGAAAGATAAAACTATAGTTATCGGAGGGAATATCGGGAAAAATAAGAATACACCAAATGAAGATGCAGTGTTGGATTATGTGAAATGTTTCGATCGTCTGTTTGATGTGGTAGACTATTTTGTAGTTAACGTAAGTTCTCCGAATACACCGGGACTGCGGGCGCTGCAGGAAAAAGAACCCCTGACCTTATTACTGAAAACTTTACAGCAACGCAATCATAAAAATGGAATATCCAGACCAATCTTATTAAAGATTGCACCTGATCTGACCAATGAACAACTGGATGATATTGTGGATATAGTGATGGAGGCTGGTATTGCCGGTGTAATTGCGACCAATACAACAATTGACAGAACCGGTTTGATTACCCCGGCCGGAATTGCGAACGAAGCGGGCGGATTGAGTGGTAAACCTCTGACTGTCCGTTCAACCGAAGTGATCAGATATTTATCACAGAAATCAAATAAGGCGTTCCCTATAATAGGTGTGGGAGGGATTCATTCTCCACAGGATGCAAAAGATAAGCTGGAGGCGGGAGCTTCTTTAGTACAGTTGTATACCGGTTTTATTTATGAAGGACCAGGTATAGTAAAGAGAATCTGTAAAGCATTGGTTTAACCGGAACCAATGCACATAAAAAAACCTTTCTGAATTTCAGAAAGGTTTTTTTATGTTTTTAACTTTAGAACTTATGCTCTTAAAGCTGCAGAAAGTTGATCTAATAAAAGATTGTTTTTAGCTAACTGATCTTTTTTAGATTGTTGTGAACGACTACCTAATTCAATGTTTGTAGCTAGTTTCAAAGTTTTAACCTCTAAGCGTGAAGTTGTTTTATTCTTTCTGTCTTTTCTTTTTAGTCTTGTAACTGCCATGGTCTTAACCTTTAGTTTTTTTATTTATTATAAATCTGAGGTCGAGAGCGGATTCGAACCGCTGTACAAGGTTTTGCAGACCTCTGCCTAGCCACTCGGCCACTCGACCTGTTTTGAATTCAGGTTGCAAAAATAGCAATTAATACTTAACCTGCAATTTATTTCTGAAAATTTCTGCTAATATCTGCACAAAAGATTGCTGCCGATACCGCAACGTTCAATGACTCAGCCTCTCCGACTCTTGGAATAGTTACAGGATTATTGATCAGATTAATTACTTCAGGACTCACTCCCTGGCCTTCATTACCTAAAACAACCAGTCCTTCGGTACCCCATTTGGTCTGATAAAGACTATTCCCGTTTAACATAGCCCCAAAAATGGGTAATTTAATGTCTTTTAGCCATACAGGCAGGTCCTGATAACTTACGTTCACTCTGCAAAGAGAACCCATCGTTGCCTGCACGGTTTTTGGATTATAAACTTCGACCGTATGCAGTGAGCAAATGACATTTTTAAAACCGAACCAGTCAGCTGTCCGGATAATTGTACCCAGATTTCCGGGGTCCTGTACACCATCAAGGACAAGAGAAAAGTTATTTTTCAGGGTGCTTTTATCAAAGACAGCCGTTTCAGGGATGTTTACCAGAGCCAGAATACCCTGAGGGGCCTGTAAAGTACTAATCTTCTCTAATTCGGCGTTGTTTACTTCAAATAACTTTATATTTGAGGGTAATTTAGGTAGTAAAGATTGGTATTGGGCCAGAAAATAGATACTATGAATCTGGTAAGCTGAAGGAATAAATTCTACAATTGATTTTATTCCTTCAATAATAAATAGCCCATGCTCTTTGCGGTACTTTTTTTGATGTAACGATTTAATAAAACTTATCTGAGACTTTGAAAGCATATTCTATTGATAAAAGGAAATTTCAATTTCCCGCAATATTACTATTTATTATTCTTTTTGCTGCTGCCTGTTCCTCTACAAAATTTATTGAGAGTAATCAATCTATTGTAAAAGTAGTTGAAATAGATAGTATTCCTTCCAAATATAAGGAAGAAGCATTCAATTATATTCAGAAAGATATCCGTCCTGCCTCCCGCCTGGGGATTAATGTAGGCTTATATAATATATTCTATACCTTATTCAAGACGAAATCCGTTGGTAAAAAAGCACCTGTGCTGGATAGTACACTGGTAGAGATTTCCAGAGGACAGGTTGAAAAATACCTGATGAGCAAAGGGTACTTTATGGCTAAGGTAAGAACGGAGATCAAGGTGAAAAATCAGCGTGCACAGGTAGATTTTATAGCAACCACAGGACCTTCTTTTTCTATCAATAAGTTAAGTTATACGATTCCTGATCCTGCTGTGAAAAAGCTTTATATGGAAGAAAAATCCTTTAGCAGTCACTTGCATGAAGGTGTCAGATATGATGATGACTCTCTTTCTCTGGAGAGGGAACAGATATATCAGATGATGAAACAACATGGGTATTATGACTTTGCCAGACCTTATGTACGATTTGAGGTGGATTCATCACTCAATAAAAGTCAGGCCAATGTAGGTCTTATTATTGATACTCCTGAAACCGGAAAGCACGTCCAGTATATGATTGGAGAAAGTAATGTAATCGTAGCTCCTTCGACTGAGGGTTTTACTGATTCTATAACACTGAACCCGAGGATATACAGAGGATTACGTTTTACGGATATGTCAAAACGATTCAGAAGAAATCCTGTAGTCCGTTATGATTTTTTAAAACAGGGAGAGGTCTATGACATAACCAAAGAAAGTTTAACTTATGACCGGTTATATGAGCTGAATGTTTTTAAAAATGTTAAAATTGAGTATGTTAAACCTAAAGACAGTGCAAATATTTTAAACCCGCTGATCCAGCTGATCCCTCAGAAACGTATGAGTAATCGTGTAGAAGGTGAGGTCCCTTTCAATGCTGGTACTGTAGGTTTTACGGTGAGTAATACTTTTGTGAATAACAATATTTTCAGAGGAGCAGAACGTTTCGAGTTTCAGATTAAAGGGGGCTTGCAATCCCGTATTGGTCAGGGAGGTAAATTGTTCAATGATATTTACCAGCGGGATTTTTCGGTCAGCGCTAATCTGGCAGTGCCCCGGTTAATGGTTCCGTTTAATATTCCGATGATGGGTAAAAATGGGATGCCTTTTACTACTTTCTCTACCAGTTATATTTATTCGCTGCAAAAAGATTTTTTTGTACGCAGGGTTTTACTTAACTCTATTACTTATGACTGGGTGGAGACTAAATCGAAACTACATTCATTCACCCCTTTGAACTTTGAGTATAGATTTGGAGGTTTACTTATTGATCTTAATACACCCGAAGGACTGGATATTTACACCAAGAATTTTTATAATATTCAGTTACTCACCAGGAAAGATCTTACCGTAGGTATGAAGTATGCTTATACACTGAATGCAAATAAGCTGCTGCTAAACAAAAGCTTTGTTTATTTCAGGGGTAATATAGACATCGCCGGAAATATGCTGTATGGAGTATCCCGGATTATCGATGGTAAACATAATCCGTCAAACAATGATTTTGCCAATATTTTAGGATTGCCTTTTAATCAGTATGTTCGTCCTGAAGTGGATATACGCTGGTATAAAAACCTGGGGGTAGATAAGCAGTTTATAGCCCGGATTAACGGGGGAATAGGATATGCCTATGGTAATTCTGTGAGTATTCCATTTGAGAAATTGTTTTTTGCAGGTGGAGCAAGCGGAGTCAGGGCATGGCAGGCCAGAACTTTAGGGCCTGGAAATTATAATCGTGGAAATAGTCTGCCTACCGAAGAGTTAAGAAAGATAACTTATGGTATTGATCAGCTGGGGCAGATGCATATTGAAGCAAACCTGGAGTATCGTTATAAACTGATTAATAACTTTTTTGGTGCGAAACTTAAAGGTGCGGTATTCCTGGATGCTGGTAATGTCTGGAATATTGCGCCGGGTAATCCTAATCCGGAAACTTATTTTAAGTTTAAAAACCTGGGAAACCAGATTGGTATAGGAACTGGGATGGGATTCAGATATGATCTGCAGTATTTTGTATTCAGATTCGATATAGGTCTTAAACTGAGAGATCCGCAGTTTGAGCCTGAAGACCAGTGGGTTATAGCTAAATTTTTCAGCGGGCGAAGAGAGTTTCAAAAAGCTTATAATACAGCGAACAGTCCGGATACTTACCGCTTTTTCCAATATAACTTTGGTATAGGTTTACCATTCTAGGTATGACCAGGCATACCTGTATCAGTAGAAAAAAACTGCTGACAGAAGAGAAGGGCAGCTCAATTTTGAGCTGCCCTTCTCTTCTTAGGTTAAGCCTGCCGGCTTCAGAATAAATTATATCTGTTTAAAAAGCCTTTTTTAGTGTATCAAATATGGTCTCAAAGAAAGTAGACAGATTAAGGCCGTTGCTATGATTGAAGTAAATGAAAATCAGTAAAATAATCACTGCATAAATAATCAGTTTTCTGAAAGCAAAGGCAATGAAAACCAATAATAAAGGAAAAAGGATCATCCACATACTATTGATGGTAAAGGGATTCAGACTTCCTTCTTTCTTATAAACATAAAGCAGTTTGCTGTGTGTGCCTTTATCATTCTGATGTTTTACATAAACGAATGCTGATTTATCAATTTGTAAAGGTAAAATAGCAACACCGTCATTGAATTTCAGTGTTTGAGTAAAACCACTTATGGTAAAGGTGTAAAGTCCGTTGATTTTTTCCAGAGGCTGATCAAGAGAGTCTGCGGCAATAATCGCAAGCTTACTGTTTTTTAAAAGACTTTCTTTAACTATGAAATTATTGATGTCAGATTTTTGAGCGTAACCCGCAGTAGAGATTAACAGGAATAGTAAGCAGTAGTATATAGTTCTCATTTATTTTTTTGTTTTATTCACGAGCAGGTGCCTGAAGCATTTACTCAATAGAACGTTTGTTATATATCAGATACCCCAAATGTAGTAAAACGCCGTTTCTTTTTATCGGGTCATCATATAAATTATAACTCAGACTGACAGGGCCGACTGGTGTATGGTAAACCAGGCCTGCTGTTCCGGCATAATGTATATGATTAAATGTAGGGGAATTATCGATATTCTGAAAGCCGTTCTGCGCAAATTCCTGATAAGGCATAAAAAGGAATGCTTCCACTCTCAGGTCCAGGTTTTTTCTTAGCTGATAGACGTTTTTCAGTCCGCCAGCCAGATAGGTACTTGCCCTGAATTTTTCCAGGAAGAGAGATCTGCTATCCTGAAGAGGGTAAAAAGCAGGTGCAACAAGCAGTGTGGAATAGTAGTTGGAAAAAAGAGGCAGGTTGGAAATTACCCCCTCAACCTGATAGCCCAGTGTATATTTGCCTTTGTGAAAGAAATAATTTTCATCACTCAGTTTGATGTTAAACCATTCCCTGTGTTTTCTGTTTTCTTCTATATCAGCTGAAACACCGCTGTTTCTCGAAATGTTTCCCGGCGTATAAATCTCTCTGCCGTTAAAATAATTTAGGCTGAGCAGGAAATTTCTGCCGCGTGTAGCATACTGTTTCCTGTTAAAGGTATTCTGTTCAAAGGTTATCGCGGTTCTGGAGCCATTGAATACAGTTTTATCCAGTATATCACCTATATTAAACGTATTGGTTGGGCTGTAATGATCATTGTTGCTGATAAATGAAGTGCTTAATGTAATCCTGGTATTACGGTTAAGTGGAATTCCAGCTTTCAGTTCAATTTTCCGGTCCGACTGCTCAATATAGGTGGGGTGCGGGTTTTCGATAAAAATCTGGCTGGTATTGTAATAATTAAAGTGGTTATAAGTCATTTCTCCGCTTAAAAAGAAAGGTAGTTTTGAAGGATAGTCAATACGGCCGTTGAGCTGTATAGATTCGTAAAAACGTCCGGAGTAGAAATTGGTGCCGAAAGTATAGGATTTTCGGTTCAGATAATTGTACTGAAGACCCAAAAATACATTGCTGATGGGTCTGCTGGAAATATTACCTCCAAAATCAAGTTTAAAGCTTCTTTTGGGTTTAGCTAAAATTCCAAAAGTGTAACTGTCAGAAGCAGGATTATAGCTTATCCTGGGATAGATGGTTTCGAATGTCTCATCTGCTACCAGTTTATAATAACCCTGTTTGATGTCGGCAAGATCAAAGGTTGGTTTATCACTTTTAAACAAGCGTTCGATATAACGTTTCTGCTGGCTGTTAACACCAGTCACTTTAACCTCGCTAAATACCAGTTGTGGTTTTTTATTGTTAAAACTGTTTCTTTTGAGTGCGATCTCTTCAGCACTAACTCTCCGCTGTACCGACTTTAATATCCCGGGCATATCGGCTATTGTTGCATCATAACCCTTTTTGATCAGTTCAGCAACCGGACTGAAGTTACTGGAGCTGAAGTCCTGCAGGTCAGGCTGGATATAAACACCATTTTTTCCTATCAGCGTAGAATCTGATTTAGACAGGAACATAAACAGCATGAGCCGGTTTATCAATCGTTCATCAGTATTTTTTGGATATTCTTTGAAATTTTTGGAAGATACATTTGCGCCGATGATGTAATCAGGCTTAAATTCTTTCTGCATGATGTCGGCGGGAAAATTATTGTATAATCCGCCATCAAATACGTATTTGTCATCCAGTTTAATGGGTCTGTAAATCAGAGGAACTGTCATTGTTGCCCTGACTGCTTCGGCCAGACTGCCGTTTTTTACCGTAATACTCGTTTGTGAAAACACATCAGATACCATACAGCGATAGGGTACAAAGAGATTATCAAAGTTGTCTTTTGATATGGCTGATGCCTGTGATAATAACTCGATTAATGCAAAATTCAGCGGAATGTCATTGACCAGGTTAGATCTGAAATTTACCCTTAATGCAGTATCTACAGAAAGTTTAGCAGTAATCAGTGAAGCATTGATGCTGCTTTTCTGGAAAAAGAAACTGTAGTCACTTTTGAAGCGGCCGCTTACCCAGTCCTGGAATTCATTGGTTAAGGCTATTTTTTCAATCTGTGCCGGAGAATATCCTGCGGCATATAATGCACCTACAATTCCACCCATTGAAGTTCCGGTGATATAGTCTATCGGAATGTGGTTTTCTTCCAGTGCTTTTAATGTGCCGATATGAGCAAGTCCTTTAGCTCCGCCACCACTGAGAACTAACCCGACCTTTTGCGCATTTACCTGAAAAGCGCAAAAACAGAGTAAACCAATAAGTAATTTCTTGAATAGGATCACCTTCCTAAATTACAGGTTTTCTTTTAGAAGCTTTTAGTTTAATACATAAATCTGATAAGTCAGCAGCGTTGCGAAACTTACCCACAGAAAATAAGGGATAAATAATAAGCCTGCAGTTTTGTCAATTTTGTAAAAAACTATGCCATTGACCAGTATGGCTGCCAGCAGTGCGATAATCTCTATCAGAGAAGCGCCGATCAGGTGATGATAGAAGAACAGATAAGACCAGCATAAATTCAGAATGAGCTGAATAAAGTAAATCGCAACAGTTCTTGGGAAATGTGCAATTTCTGCTTTTTTTGACCAGACCAGATAAGCGGAAATTCCGATAATGATGAATAATAAAGACCATACGGGCCCGAATAACCAGTTTGGCGGATTAAAAGAAGGCTTTTCCAGGTAAGGATACCATGTTTTGATGGTTTTCTGTGTAATTAAACCACCAATCAGACCAAAGCAAAGGGGAATTAAAATATTGATGAAGAATGCGGCAAAATTAAAGGGCTTTCTGGTAGTGATCATGTATCTTTTTTATTTCTTTCTGATCAATAATCATGCCCGCCAAATTTGTCTGTTTTGCAAAAAAGCCTAAATTGCAGGCAAAAAAAATAGCATGTCAGAATATAAACCAGTTGCAAATTCTCAGGTTACCTTAACAGAACTGATGATCCCGTCTTATTCAAATTTTGGTGGTAAAATACATGGAGGTATTATTCTTGGACTGATGGATAAAGTTGCTTATGTATGCGCAGCAAAACATGCAGACGGATATTGTATAACTGCATCTATTGACGTAGTCGATTTTCTTGCGCCTGTTGAAGTAGGAGAAATTGTGTCGCTGATGGCTTCTGTGAATTATGTGGGAAAAACATCTATGATTATAGGGATCAGGGTGATTTCAGAAAATCTTAAAACACATGTCATTAAGCATACCAATACCAGTTATTTTACCATGGTGGCTATTGGTGAAGATAATAAACCAAAAGAAGTTCCTGCGCTGATTTTAAAAAGCCGTGAAGATATCAGGCGTTTCTTTCAGGCGATGAACAGAAAGGAACTTAAAAATACCTATAAAAAGGATGAAGCTATGCTCAAACAGACTGCCTATGAACATCGTAGTTTTATGGATGCGTTGAGCAGAGAACGCTGTAAGGTTGAGCTGGATAGTTAGTTCAGCAGTTGAATGGTAATCCCGGAATTTTAGCTTTTGTCTTTGACAATAGTTACACTGATGCCTTTGTTTTCCATTAATTTAACCAGTGCAGGGGATATGCCATCGTCTGTAATGACATGCTGAATCTGATCAAGGGAACAGATTTTTCCCAAACCCCTTTTTCCCATTTTGGAACTGTCTGCCAGTACAACGGTAATTTGTGCTGCATTAATCATTTTCTGATTCAGGCGGGCTTCCATGAGACTTGTGGTGGTTAAACCTGTTTCAATATCAATGCCATCTACACCTAAAAACAGCATACTGCAGGAAACATCTGCTAAAATCTGTTCAGCATAAGGCCCCATTACCGAAGAGGAGTTTTGTCTTAGCTGGCCGCCCAGCTGTAAAACTTCTACATGAAGATGATGCGATAATTCCAGGGCAACATTTAATGCCGAAGTAATTACGGTAAGATGTTTTTCCGGATGTATCGCTCTGGCGAGAGCCAGCATAGAAGTGCCCGAAGCAATGATAATAGAATCATTATGACCGATCATTTCTGCTGCGGCAGTAGCAATAAGCCGTTTTTTATCCGCATGCATCTGTTCTTTCTCAGCAACAGGTTTGTCATTGGTATAAGGATTTGTTTTGGAGCCGCCGCCATGCGTCCTGAAAAGTAATTTTTTGTCTTCCAGAAGCTTCAGGTCCTTTCGAATGGTAACATCAGAAACTTTCATTTGGGCACTGAGCTCCTGTACGTTAACAGATCCCGTGTCCTGTAATTTTTTTAAAATTAACTGGTGTCTTTCGGTTATACTCTTCATTCCGGTTTGGTTAAGCTGATGGCTGGTAGCCAAAAATAAACAAAAAGCGTATTTTTTTTTCAATAGTATCCTGAATTATTTTACTCTTGGTTTCGTTTTGTTTCGGTTTCAGGGTTTTGTTTTCTTCTTTTTGTTGACAAACATTCTTTGTATGGTGTTTTTGGAGGTTTGTGAAATAATCTAAGGTTCTTATTGATTTTAATTTGTTTTGAAATGTTTTATTTTATAGATTTGAGATACAAAGCGAAACAAATCGTTATAAAATATAAGGAGGTTGTCAGAGATGAATAAAAGCAGAAAAGAACTCATTGAAAATATTGCTGATCCGGAGAAGGTGTGGGATGTCATTGTTGTAGGTGGCGGAGCAACGGGTTTAGGTGCTGCACTTGATGCAGCCAGCCGCGGTTATCAGACCTTATTATTAGAGCAGGCTGATTTTGCCAAAGGGACCTCCAGCCGAAGTACCAAATTAGTTCATGGAGGTGTGCGTTATTTGGCACAGGGTGATATAGGACTGGTAAGAGAAGCTTTATATGAACGTGGTTTGCTTTTGAAAAATGCAGCCCACTTAGTGAAAAATGAATCATTTATTATTCCGAATTATGAATGGTGGGGTGGTGCTTTCTATACTATAGGTTTAACCCTTTACGATCTGCTGGCTGGAAAACTTGGTTTTGGCCGGGCCAGACATATCTCTAAAAAAGACGTGATCAGTAAGCTGGGTACTGTACAGCCGCAAAATTTATATGGCGGGGTAGTTTATCATGACGGACAGTTTGATGATGCCCGTCTGGCAGTAAACCTTGCACAGACCAGTCTGGAACAGGGAGCTACTGTTTTAAACTATATCCGGGTGACCAGTTTAATCAAGGATGCTTCAGCTAAAGTGGCTGGAGTTGTGGCTACAGATGTAGAATCTGGTATCAGCTATAACCTGAAAAGCAAAACAGTGATTAATGCAACGGGTGTATTTGTAGATGATCTTTTACAAATGGATAAGCCAGGTAAAAAACCATTGGTCAGATCAAGCCAGGGGGTGCATTTAGTAGTTGAGCGTACTTTTATGCCTGGCGAAGATGCGATTATGATTCCTAAGACTGATGATGGCAGGGTATTGTTTGTTGTGCCATGGCATGATAAACTGGTTGTGGGAACTACAGATACGCCACTTGACAAACACAGTCTGGAACCTGTAGCACTGGAAGAAGAAATTGAATTTATCCTGCGTACGGCAGCGAAATATCTGGTTAAAGCACCAACCCGTAAAGATGTGCTAAGTGTGTTTGCAGGTTTACGTCCTCTGGCAGCCCCGGAAGATGGTTCTTCAAAAACTAAAGAAATCTCAAGAAGTCATAAACTGATAGTTACTGCTTCTGGCCTGATTACTATCACTGGTGGTAAATGGACTACCTACCGAAGAATGGGAGAAGATACTATTGATAAAGCAATTGAGGTGGGGAAACTGGTTTCCCGTCCCACCAGAACAAAAGAGCTTTCTATCCATGGCAGTAAAGCTGATGTTGACCGTAATGATCATTTATATGTTTACGGAAGTGATGAAACAGCAGTATTGGCTTTAGGAGAAGAAAATCCTGCATGGAAAGAAAAGCTGCACGTACGTTTGCCATATATTAAGGCCGAAGTGATCTGGGGTGTCAGACATGAAATGGCCCGTACTGTAGAAGATATTTTAGCCAGAAGAGTAAGAGCTTTATTTTTAGATGCACGTGCAGCTATTGATATGGCGCCTGCAGTTGCAAAATTAGTTGCTACAGAACTTCATTATGATGAAGCCTGGGAAAATGAGCAGGTTGCAGCTTTCAGAAAACTGGCTCAATCTTATTTACTGGAACCTTATAACCCCGCATAATAGATATTTAGCGTCAATTAAACCAATATAAATCAATATTTATGGAAGATTACATTTTGGCTCTGGACCAGGGCACAACGAGCTCTCGTGCGATTATTTTTGATCATAAAGGACAAATTAAATCTACAGCACAAAAGGAGTTTACCCAGATTTTTCCACAATCAGGCTGGGTGGAACATGATCCGAATGAGATCTGGTCTACTCAGGCCAGCGTAGCAGCAGAAGCAACCGTGAAAATGGGAATTAACGGATCCAATATTAAAGCGATTGGTATTACCAATCAGCGTGAAACCACCATTGTCTGGGACCGGAAAACTGGTGAACCTGTTTATAATGCCATTGTCTGGCAGGACAGACGTACTGCTGAATTCTGTGATCAGCTGAAAAAAGAGGGGAAAACTGATCTGGTTCGTGCTAAAACAGGATTGGTAATTGACTCTTATTTTTCAGGGACTAAAATAAAATGGATTCTTGATAATGTAGAAGGGGCGCGGGAGAGAGCAGATAAAGGTGAACTGGCATTTGGAACCGTAGATAGCTGGCTGGTATGGAAATTTACCAGAGGTCATGTCCATGTTACTGATATCACTAATGCAAGCCGTACCATGCTTTTTAATATCCGTACACAGCAATGGGATGATGAATTGCTGGAATTGCTGAATATCCCTAAAAGCATGCTTCCGGAAGTAAAACAATCAAGTGAAATATACGGAGAGACTACCACTACAATTTTCGCCTCTAAAATTCCTATTGCAGGTATTGCCGGAGATCAGCATGCGGCACTGTTTGGTCAGATGTGTATCGAAAAGGCGATGGTTAAAAATACTTATGGTACAGGTTGTTTTATGCTGATGAATATAGGTGATGAGTTTATTGAATCAAAAAACAATCTGCTGACTACCGTTGCCTGGAAAATAAATGGTAAAATCCAGTATGCTTTTGAAGGAAGTATTTTTATTGGTGGTGCGGTTGTCCAGTGGCTTCGTGACGGTCTGGGAATTATTAAGAAATCCTCAGAAGTTGAAAAACTGGCTGCAAGTGTCAAAGATACCCAGGGTGTTTATTTTGTGCCGGCTTTTGCTGGTCTTGGTGCACCTTACTGGAAACCAGATGCCAGAGGTACGATTGTCGGTCTGAGCAGGGGAACCACTTCTGCACATATTGCTTTGGCAGCATTGGAATCTATTGCCTATCAGACAATGGATGTTTTAAAAGCGATGCAGGCTGATGCCGGGATGGAGATTAAAGAATTAAGAGTGGATGGTGGTGCTACAGCAAATGACCTGCTGATGCAGTTTCAGGCAGACTTGCTAAACTGTAAGGTTATTCGTCCGAATGTGGTCGAGACGACTGCTTTAGGAGCGGCTTATCTGGCGGGACTGGCAGTAGGTTTCTGGGACAGCGTAGAAGAAATCCAGCAATTATGGAAGTCTGAAAAGGAGTTTGTTCCTTCAGGGGATCAGGCAGTGATCAAAAAAGGAATCAGGGACTGGAAAAGAGCTATCCATGCTGCACAAAGCTGGAATGATGATATTCCTGAAACTGAGGTTAATTAATTATTCATCCTTAATTTTATCAGCATGACTCCATTCATAGCAGAGCTTATCGGTACAATGTTACTGATACTTTTAGGCGATGGCGTAGTAGCCAATGTCTTACTAAATGATACCAAAGGAAATAATAGTGGCTGGATGGTGATTACCACAGCCTGGGGACTGGCAGTTTTTGTAGGGGTAACCGTTGCCGGTCCTTACAGTGGTGCGCATCTGAACCCTGCAGTAACCATCGGCCTTGCCATAGCCGGAAAATTTGCCTGGGCAAATGTGCTCCCTTATATTGCAGCTCAGCTGATAGGAGCCGGTATGGGCGCATTTCTGGTTTGGGTGATGTACAGAGATCACTTTAACCGTGACAATGATCCCGGAGCGATGCTGGCTATTTTCTGTACAGGACCGGCCATCCGTAATTACTTATCCAATATAACCAGTGAAATTATAGGTGCCTTTGTTTTGGTATTTACAGTTTTCTATATCACCGGTGCCGAAATTACACCGACAAAAACTCCGGTAGGTCTGGGGTCTGTTGGTGCTGTTCCGGTTGCTTTCCTGGTTTGGGTAATAGGTCTTTCACTGGGCGGAACTACTGGTTATGCTATTAATCCTGCACGTGACCTGGCTCCGCGTATTATACATGCCTTAGTACCGATTAAAGGAAAAGGCGGCAGTGACTGGTCTTATTCATGGGTACCTGTTGTCGGTCCGGTTATAGGCGCAGCAATAGCGGCTTTTATTTATTTACATTTTCAGTAATTATCAGCTCAATAAAAAACAGAATCCTTTAAACAGATTTTTATGAAAACTAATTATAAAGGTAGCCTTATGGCTATACTAGGGCTATGCCTTTGCCTTTCTGCGATGGCTCAGGATATTACAGCCACTAAAACTGATACTGTAGCAGTGAAAAAATATAAACCTTTTAATGTTAATCTGCAGGTACGCAATTTATACCTGTGGCGCGGATTTAAGGTCTCCAACAGTCCTATTACTGATGTGGATATGCACTATACGACTAAAGACGGAAGTTTTTCTGCCGGTATATGGGGTGGGGCAGGTTTCAACGGGGAATACAAAGAATTTGATTATTATGTGAGTTACGTCAAAGCCGGATTTAATTTTTCTGTCTGGGATATTAATAACTTTACTGATTTCCCTAATGCTAAGCTCTTTGATTATAAAAGAGGGACGACATCTCATTTTATTGATGTAACTGCCGGATATCAGTTCGGAGACGCATTCCCGATCAGTATAAACTGGAGTACTATCGTACAGGGAAGAGATACACATGTTAAGAGTAATGGAGAACTGGCAAATAATTATTCCAATTATGTGGTGCTGGATTACCGGGTATGGAAAGAAGGAACTACCAATGTTCATCTTTTTGCCGGTGGAGGATTTGCATTTGGCAGGGACCAGAATTTTTATGGATCTAAACCAAATATTGTAAACGCAGGAATAACACTGAACAAAGAACTGGTCGTGTTTAATTATCACATGCCGGTTGCAGCAACAGCGATGTTTAGCCCCGAACATAATCACGGAGCAATTCAGTTAATCATCAATGCATTTTAGGACAACAACAGCTTTAAACGGATCAATTTTCTCTGTAAATACAAAAAACCAGCCGATCGGCTGGTTTTTTTGTAGTGTAGTTATATAGTACATTACTGTCGTGTGTGTTTCATAGGTAGATGATTCACAGTTCAATAATAAGATTATCATATGATTAATCATTTCATTATTACACCAACACCCGTTTTCCTTACGTGAATGGACTGGAAATCTGATATTTATTTTGATAAATCGATAATATAGTCTCAAAAGTGGTAACATGCGTTGTTTTTGTTACCATAAATATTTGCGTTTTTCAGTTCCGATTATATAGAACTATAACTTTAGTTTTCCAATATAGCTTCCAGTTGTGAAATGTGAAATTTTTAAGAGCAGGCAACCACTCTGGTATTCTTGCCGTAATAAAGAACTGAATGACAGATTAAGAACAAACAAGGTTTCCGTTATACACGCTTTAGCATTGATACGGGTTTGAAGCGGAGTTGATACGGGGTTGAAACGCCTTGACCCGTATCAACCCCGTATCAACTCCGCTTCAAACCCGTATCAACATTAACTGATGTATAACGTTATTATAGCGTTGTACAAGCAGGTTAGTAAGCTGTACACGAACAAAAAAAGAGGGTGCTACCGTTAACCGGGCACCCTCTCTGGCTTATGGAGTTAATTGATCCTATCTTGGAACAGTGACATTTATTTTTCCTTCTTTCTTGTTAAAAAAGGAATTGGAACGTTTGTCTAATTTCTGGCCTTTATATTTAACCGTGATTTCACAGTCACAGAACATGGTATAAGCAATTTCAATGTTGTCTCCGGGAAGTACATCTTCGGAAGTTTGATAGTCCTCAGTGCTTTTATCACGGATGCTTAAGATGTTTTTTCCGGTTCTGAGATTAAATACGTCAATAACATAGGGATTTCTGAACTCAAAAGAGTCGTTATTGTAAACTTCAACTTTTAATCTGTTAGAGTTCAGGTCTTCTTTTTTGCAACCAGCAAGAGAGAACAGCAGTATTGCTGAACTGATAATCAGGTTTCTCATATGGATATTTTTGTCTTTGTGTGTCACCATAAAGACGCAGGGGCAGGGGATACCCCTATTGTTAAGATGGGATTAAATAAAAAAAGCCTCTTAACAAGATGCTAAAAGGCTTTTTCGTGTTCCTGAAGGGATTCGAACCCCCATCGTTGGTACCGGAAACCAAAATTCTATCCATTGAACTACAGGAACATTTCGGCAAATATATCAATTAGATTGGTTTTTCCTGAACTCTCCTGAAAATTAGACGGCCAATTTTTTATAATTATTCACTGACTATATCAAAAACAACATTTGAAATGTCAGTTTCTACATTTTTCGATGATAATCTCTTAATGCTGTTTAAATATTAAATTGGATTATCTGAAAAAAGGGATACTTCTTATCAGGCGCCTTTTCTCTCTTCAGGGCTTTTCATCAGCTGACTGTATAAATCATCAGTGCTGTGGGTGCGTATAGGTAATTTCTTAACCGTTGTTTTTTTACCGCTGGCTTTTGCTTTGATGATCTTCAAAAGTTCTTTGCTGTATTCGTCTTTAAATCTGCTGATGTCAAATGCTGAAGTGTATTGCTTAAGGAGTGCCAGACCGACATCCGGTTCTTTTTTTAACAGTATCTGCCTGAGGGATTTTAAGTTCTTTTGCAGACCTTATTTCCAGGGTAAACCGTATTTTTGTGATTACCAGGGTATTATTTATGGCTGTTTACCTAAGTTTCCGGTTATAGATAGAATCTCAAAAGTATAGGTGAGTTGTGTTTTATTCTTTTCATAACATTGAAGTGCGTCCCACAGGCTTTTGAATCTGATAGGGTTGAGATTGTTTTTTACATCCCTGCAAAAAGCAATCACACCATGATCTTTCCACTCATTGTTACTGGTGGATAGTTCTATAAAAGGATGAGATTCTCCTTTGGATAATAAGGAGATTTTAAAACTGTCAAGAATATCTTTCAGTAAACGGAAGCTGGATTCACTGTCTCTGTATAAATCCGGATACAGGCCATCTTTATGGATGTTTTCAATGTTTTGCTCGAGTGTAATTACCTGCTTTAAGAAGGCAATTCTGATCTGATCTGCTGATTCGTCAGGAATTGATAATTCATTCTGCAGGGTCTTCACTGTTTGCAGTGAATGTGCCATAGATTTTCTTGAATCCTCCGTTTTTTTTTTGAGAAAAAGCTTATGTGCAGCCTGAAAGTTTTCGATTGCTTCCAGGCTCTTTACCAAAACTGAAGGAGTATTGTAATAATTTTTGGTCGAAGGTTTCATAGATTATCTATAGCTTAGAGCTTCATTTGAATTTTCATAATAGAGAAAATGCGCATGTTACCACTTAGGTAAAAATAGTAATTTTGTTGAATGCAAAATCTATTTTTTTAATTAAATTTTATCAGAACATATTGTTTTTGAATTCTTTAATCTGCCGATCTTCATTTTTATCCGCTTAGTCAGAAAATTATACATAATCATTTCATGCATACGCTGGTCATGATGAAAAAATCTGTTGGTATGCATATGAAAAAGATCTGCCAGCATACTGTTTTTCTCTGTTTCCCGGCAGGCATTTAAACTATTCAAAAAAGAGACTTCAGTATTTTCCGCTTTTTTTTGCTGTAACTTATTTAATGATATAGTAAGGCTGTCAAAATCAAAATCCTTATAACTCTGATTTATCTTTTTTACCCCTTCAGTCTGTACACGGAATTCGGCAGCAAAACTGGTATGCATTTGTTCTGCAAACTGCAATTGTTTCTCTAAGGTGTAGCCTGCACGGTATAATACGTTTTCGATTAATGTAATGGACAAGATATAGAGATCGTTAGTGTGAAATGGTTTGGCGAGAACAGCCAGTACAAAATCACTGTCAATTCCAAAACATGTTTCTACCAGGTTCATTCTTTCCAATCCATAACGTTCAGTTTCCTGTCTGTAGATTTTAAGCTGTAAATCGGCCACGATACCTGAGCTGATATAGGGTGCAAGCAAATCAGAAAGACCGGCCGTCAGCTCATGCCCGTCTTTGATGTCCTTGAGCTGTAACCTCAGACGGATATGATCGGCAGGATCATTGTAGCGGATAAAGAACCATTTCTTTATTTTTTTACTGTGCGGAGTGATCAGATTCCTGCTGATATGCAGCAGTAGAGAATTGGATTTAGCAGTATGGCAGTATATTTCAAAATAGAGCCATTCTTCTCCGGGTAAAAACAGGTTGGAAAAGTACTTTTCATTATTCCATAAGCCTTTTAGCGGATAGGGCATATAGATCTGTTCTTTATGTTCCAGGTTTACAATGAATTCAGGAAGATAAGGTTCGTTATTTTCATCTGTAATCTGTGGTCGGGCAGGGATAAAGGTCTCTTCAATGTACAGCTGTTCCTTATTCCGGCAAAACAGCAGGAAATATTGCATGTCTTCTTCTGTTTCCGGGTTAAAGATCAGGGTCTGATCCCCGTCACCGCATTTAAAGGGTTTCAGCAGATTAATGTGTTTCAACCAGCCGTATAACCCGGCTAAAGCGGCAGCTCCTGTTTCCTGACAGATAGCTTCAGGCACCAGCCATTTTTCGGGAGAGAGGATCACATTTTTATACTGTACCCTGGGATAATGAATAAGCCCCGGGAAAATGGTTGATAAACTGAACGCCAGACCTGAATGCAAACCCTGGTGCTGTATATCTGACAGAAATCTGTAAACTGCCAGATCTGAACGGGCATAGTTATAGGCAGAAGCTAATTTGGGAATCAGCCTTTTACCATATTTTACAGAATGGAGCAGCAGTTCTTCACCTCTTACACTGACCATAATGTCATCAAGCGCCAGCATATGTTTACTTTCTGACCAGCTTAATATCGGTAATTCGTAATCATATATAGATTTTCTTCTGTTAATGTTATCGGCATGTTTTTCAATCTGATAACCGATATCAAAGAATAATACACCAGGATTAGCCTCCTGCTCAATCCGGACAAACCTGCGGCCAATTTCGGTAATTTCTTCACTCCCCAGTGAAAACCTGCCCAATAATGAATTGGCAGTACAGCCACCAGCACTCCCTATAACCAGATGTTCATCTATACATTGAAGAAATACACTGATTGTATTAGCAATTGGATGCTGCGGAATTATTCCCGGTTCTTTAAAATCATTAAGCTGTACAGTTTTATGCTGGAGCATTTGGTTGAGAATAAACTGATGCAGCGTAGTATAAGGCAGATTATAAGTTTGTTCCTGTTCCCGGTTTTTCTTTAGTTCACTGATTAGCTGATCCTCATCTTTGCTGATAGTCATTGACCTGTAGCCTATGCCAATTTCAGGGTCCATTGCAATCTGCAGCGGAACTTCTTTGTGCTCAAATTTTTTTACAAATCTGCGCCTGAAATCATCCAGTGCCGGACTTGAATGGACAAGAGTGTGTTTAGAGAGAAATTCAGTGAGCTCGGCCAGTATCTGTAGTCTTCTTTCAGATAGCTGTCCTTTTATTCTTTTTCTTTCAGAAATGATATAATCATTCTTTTTGTCAGCCTGTGAATAGCCAATACGGCCATAATAATCTGGCCCGATAATATTGGGCTGAAAATTCGTGATGAGCAACTGAAAGGTTACCAGCTGCTCGAGGAAATAATTGGTCATTGCCGGACTTAAACTGTATTCGTTGCGTAAAAAATGCTGTATTTCTTCCACTGTTCGTTTGGTGCGGCAATAATTTAAGGTAGATTGAGTAGTTTCTTCTGCTTCGATAGCAGATAGTTCGAAAGTGCCATTATCAGTATTGATATAGCGTAATTCTCCTCCTCCGATGTAGGCGGTGGTATTGGTCGTTAAGAAACCGGCATGGCGGATAAGCCATTTAGAATCAAAATTGAAATTTTCCTTTTCCTGCCAATTGATAAAACGGTGAACAATATGGCTCTTTGACAAAGTAACAGGTTCCGGATTGCTTTCTTTGCTGACAGGGATAACCGAGAAGGCTGCAAAATTTCCGTAAGGTGTTGCCCTGAATTTTGCCCGGTTAAAATACTTCCAGATTGTAAATCTGATTTTAGGTTCCAAAGACCGCAGGTCTTCGTATTCATAATCTTTGATCATTTCAAAAAATGAAGGAGAAGATTCCTGAATGTAGGCTTTGAGTTCGTCCCATACTATACCTAAATCCTGCTGATGAGAAAATACAGGTGTACGGGTAATACTGACTGGAGAGATCGTTAATTTCATATAATAATGTTTATGTATTTATGTAAATAAATAAACAATGAGATACGTATTTAAGACCGTGGTTTAATTAATTCTTTAAGTCTTAATACAAGCTCTGTTTTGAATAAATTATCTTCCATAGTGTAGCTGAATTTGTAGTTGTTTTTATAGAACTGCTCTAACCTGGTGCTGATATTAGCCAGTCCGGTTTTACTGCTTTCTACATTCATATCGTAATTTGGCAGATTACTGGTTCTGATAGTTAAATATTCATCTGTTGATTCAACAAAGATTTCTGCCGGATGTTCTTTTTCCAGCAGGTTGCCATGCTTAAAAATGTTCTCTACCAGTGTGAGCAGAATGATAGGAATAATGGTAACCTGATTGTTGGTTAAACGGGTAATGTAATTAATATTTAAAGTATGGTTGAATCTTAACTGGTTTAGTTTGATGATATTTTCTACCTGCTCCAGTTCTCTGGAAACCAGGATCGTCTGGCTGTTATTTTCTAATGCAAAACCCATGATACCGGATAATCTCATTATAGCTTCATTAGCCTCTTCCGGTTTTTTCTTTGCAGCGTATTTAATAAAACTCAACGTGTTAAATAGTAAATGAGGATTAATCTGTGCACGCAGAAAATCCTGTTCGGCCTGAAGCAGGTCATTCTTCAATTGTTCGTTTTCTATGGTCTGAATTAATTCTCTTCGTTTTTTGTCATTATAACTGAACAAGAGGTAATAAGCTGATCCATATAAGATGAAATATATGCCGCGCCAAAGTGTACTTGCAATGGGTCTCATTTTAAATAGAGCCTCAGATGCTTCGGCAATTGTTAATTCTGTCAGACTAAAACCGATTACCAGAGAAAGAATATAATAGACCGTTATTTCTAAAATAATGAAGAGCGGAATACGCCAGAAATCAGCTTTGGTATTTGTTGTGCCTCGTTTTAATAAGATTAAGGCCTGAAAATAAAAGGTAGAAATGTTGAGTATGTAAAATAGAAAATAAAACAAAAAAGGTCGAAGATCCTGAGTGACGAGCTGTAAAATGCTCATCTCATAAATAATAAATATGAACCAGCATATCAGGTGAATTCGAATCGCCTTTGAAGATTTTAACAGGTCTTTATATAATAATCTAAGCATGTAATATAATAAAGGTGCCCAGTTTTTTTTTTGAGAATAACATTGGCTATAACTAATCATAATAGCCATGAGTTTAACCAGAAAAAAACTAACATTGACAAAAAAAACATTGTTTTTGTACAAAAATCAAAAACAATCAGGTCGTCAGCCAACTGCCCCTGTTGATCCAACTGGAGGTTTTACCGTGTCGCCAAACTGGCCCGGACTTAAACCTTAAGCCTTATTGTTATTAACCTATGATTTTAAAGTGTGTTTCTTTAAAAAGTCAAGAAACACACTTTTGTATTTGTCTCCGATCTGATAACTTTCTCCGTGTGCCAGTCTTGCAATATTACCATCCACACGATCGAGATAGTTTAAAGAGATAATAATAGATTTGTTTATCCTGAAAAAGATATCCATCACTCTTAATTTATCTTCCATTGCTTTAAGACCTATGTAAGTTATTTCATGACCGGTAGTCGTATGAATCATGATATAATTCAGCATTGCCTCAATATAAACAATATCACTATATTTTATCTTAATATAACTGCTTTTTTGTCCGCCTTTAATAAATAAAAACTGCTGTTCGTCTCTTTGTAATTTAATGATATCCTGATATTTAAGTGTCAGGTCTTCTACCTTTTGGGTAAAAGACATATAGCTTACAGGTTTAAGCAGATAGCCGTCTGCCTTAGCCTGAAAGGCTTCGGGAGCAAAACTTCTGTGTGCGGTTACATAAACCAGGAAATGACAATAATTATTTAATATTTCGGCGGCTTCTATGCCATTGAGAACGGCCATACTGATATCAGAGAAAATGATATCTATATGTTCGGCTTCCTGAAGATAGGCTATTGCCTGTCTGGCATCCGAAAAACTTTCTACCAGATTCAAGTGAGGCACTTGTGCAATCAGTTCACATAACTCATCAATAGCATGAGGTTCGTCGTCAATTACAATGCAGCTCATTGTCATAGGCTATTCTTTTTTTTGTTTAAGATCTTATTTAAGCAGTATAAAGATACAAGCATTAATATAATGATAGCTTTTTTTGGTGAAAATATACCCTTTAATATAAAAAAGTACCGGGTTAATATAAAATTTTCCGCTTTTACGGTCTCCCGTTATACCTTGTTGATAAACCAGAGATCAGCTGAAAAAGTACTATTAAAGCAGAATATGGTGACCTGAACTTGATAAAAAACTGATTATTTAATAAGCGCTGATGAAACCTGCAAAGCTGAAAGCGCAGCAAGCTTCATAACCATTGAATAACAATATACAACTGATGAAAAACAGTATATGAAACTGCATGAGTCTGCCAAAAGCAACGCTCATGCAGGCTTCATTGCTAATAAAAAATCTACCAATGAAATCGTCATGTGCAGCAGAGCACATACTTAAATGAATATAACCGGTAGTACATGATAGCTTCATTACTGTTAAAAATCAATTATAGACCAATGAAAAATAAGGAAAATACGAAAAGGAAGTTATTGGACGCAGTAGGAGTGATTCTTAAAAAAGATGGCTTCAGCGGATTAGGTGTTAATAAAGTGGCTAAACTTTCGGGAGTATCAAAAATCCTGATTTACCGGTATTTTGGCGATTTTAATCAGATGGTAAGATGTTATGTCATAGAAAATAATTTCTGGACAAATAATCTGGCAGAACCTTCTGTTTCTGAAGGGAGTACACCTTCGATGCAGGAATTGATCAAAGACCTTTTAAATGAGCGGTTCACATCTTTTTATAATCATTGTGAAATGGAAGCGATGGTGCTGAACAATACCTCTGATTATAATCCGGTTATAAAAAAAAAATCAGGTAAAAGTCGTTTGCAAAACAGAAAAATGCAGGCTATAAAGGAACCGGGGTATAATAATTGTATCAGTTATTTTGACGTAGTTTCCACTTTGCTTGTTGCCGGCACCAACCATCTTGTTTTAGGGGGATACAGTGAAAAGAAAATAGAATTACTGAATTCTATAGAAAAGATCATAGAATGGACATTCGGAGACAATGTAAAGGATAAGGATTACAATTAATTGTAGTTTACTTAATGCGTTTTTAAAAATAAAACATCACTTTTGCAATCTTGATAAAGCAAAAGAAACATGTAAATAATAAAAGCGCTATTTATGGAAGAAAAGGTTGTTGAAGAAGTTGTTGAACTAATTGAGCGTGATGAGGATGGACAGTTAAAAGAGTATTTAGATGCGCTTAATATCTCTGACGTCGAACATCTGATAGACGAACTTCCGCAATACGCAGTTAAATTCATAGATACACTGTCGGTTAAAAGGGCAGTTAATGTTTTTAGAATTCTGGATTTTCCTACTCAGGAAAAAATTATAAAAAAACTTCCCGGTGAAAAACTTGCACAGCTGATTAATCTGCTGCCTCCTGATGACAGAACCTCTTTGTTTTCTGAACTTAAGGGGGATGCAGTCAAGAAACTGATTATTCTTTTACCAGCCAAAGACAGAGTAGAAGCTTTATCGCTGCTGGGTTATAAAGAAGACAGTGTTGGCCGTTTAATGACGCCAGACTATATCGCAGTTAAAACAGACTGGACTGTTAAAAGGGTATTGGAGCATATCAGGAAATACGGGAAAGATTCGGAAACGATTGATGTCGTTTATGTAATAGACGAAAACGGAATCTTACTTGATGATATCAGAATCCGGGAAATTCTCCTGGCCAATCCGGAAGTTCCGGTTGGAGAACTTACGGATAACAGATCTATTGCACTGAATGCGAACGATCCGCAGGAAGAAGCTATTAATGTTTTCAGGATGAACAACAGGGTTGCTTTGCCGGTAACCGATGATAATCATGTGTTATTAGGTATTGTAACTGTCGATGATATTTTGTGGATTGCGAATGAGGAATATACTGAGGATATGCACAAAATAGGGGGTACCCAGGCGCTGGATGAACCTTATTTGGATATGCCTATTTTCGGGCTGTTTAAAAGGCGTATCGGCTGGCTGGTTGTACTTTTCCTTGGAGAAATGTTAACTGCAACGGCAATGGCACATTTTGAAGCGGATATAGCTAAAGCGGTTGTGCTGGCTATGTTTGTTCCGTTAATTATCTCCAGTGGGGGTAACAGCGGTTCTCAGGCATCAACACTGATTATTCAGGCTATGGCATTGGGAGAGATAACTATTGGTGACTGGTGGCGTGTAATGCGCAGAGAGATCATCTCCGGACTGATGCTTGGTCTTGTTTTAGGCTCAATAGGCTTCCTGAGGATTTTTGTATGGACGTTATTCTCTAATTTATATGGACCGCACTGGGCACTAATAGGTGTTACGGTAGGGGTGGCTCTGGTTGGCGTGGTATTGTGGGGTTCCCTTGCAGGCTCGATGCTGCCTTTGTTACTTAAAAAACTGGGGGCTGACCCGGCTACTTCGTCTGCTCCTTTTGTGGCGACACTGGTTGACGTTACCGGACTGATCATTTACTTCTCTGTAGCGGTAATGTTCCTTACAGGGGTATTACTATAAGAGTAATAAACATAATTGGGCGGGTGCCCATTAAAAAAGGCATTACACTTATGGTGTAATGCCTTTTTTAATGGGGTAGTCAGGGCTTATCCGTAAGGATAAGCCAGCTGCTTTTATAATTATACGTTGAAACGGAAGTGCATAATATCACCATCTTCAACGATGTATGCTTTACCTTCAACACCAAGTTTTCCAGCTTCTTTACAAGCGTTTTCTGAACCCAGTGTGATGAAGTCATTATATTTAATAACCTCTGCACGGATAAAACCTTTTTCAAAGTCTGTGTGGATTACACCAGCTGCCTGAGGCGCGGTAAAACCTTTAGTAATTGTCCATGCTCTGACTTCCTGTACACCTGAAGTGAAATAAGTATATAAGTTCAGTAAACGGTAAGCTGCTACAATCAGTTTATTTACACCAGACTCAGTCAATCCCAGATCTGAAAGGAATTCCTGACGCTCTTCATAGCTTTCCAGCTCAGCGATTTCAGATTCAATTTTAGCCGAGATAATTAGTACTTCTGCATTTTCACCCTTAACGTTTTCCTTAACCAGGTCAACATAAGCGTTTCCGTTAATTACAGAGTTTTCATCTACATTACAAACGTACATTACCGGCTTCTGTGTTAACAGGCCTAAATCCTGGATGAAATCAAAGTCTTCTGCAGTCAAAGCTGCCGAACGAACAGATTTTCCACTTTCCAGATGAGGTTTGATCACGCTTAGAATTTCGAAAGTCTTTTTTGCGTCTTTATCTGTTTTTGCCAGTTTCTCCACTTTCTGAATCCGTTTTTCAACAGTATCCAAATCCTTAAGCTGTAATTCAGTATCGATAATTTCTTTATCACGGATCGGATCAACAGAACCATCCACATGGATTACGTTTCCATCGTCAAAACAACGAAGAACATGGATGATTGCATTTGTTGCCCGGATATTTCCCAAAAACTGGTTTCCTAATCCTTCACCTTTTGATGCACCTTTTACCAAACCAGCGATGTCAACAATTTCAATTGTATTCGGAACTACGCGATTTGGTTTTACCAGCTCTGCAAGCTTGGTTAAACGTTCATCAGGAACCGTAATTATACCTACATTAGGTTCGATTGTACAGAAAGGAAAATTTGCAGCCTGAGCTTTTGCGTTTGATAAACAGTTAAATAAGGTAGATTTTCCAACATTTGGTAAACCAACTATCCCACATTGTAATGCCATGAATGATTTTTTTCTTGATTTGGCGCAAAGGTATCAATTTTTTTAAATCCATCCCGCAATAAACTTGCGGCACGCCCAAATATTCTTTATGTTTAAAAAATTAAAAACATTTTTTGATTCATTAAAAGATCATGGACAACTTTGAAGAAATAAAACCTGAATTACAGGAGGATGCGGAGGTAGATGCATTGTGGATTACAGAAGATATACGCAGTTATATCTATGATGCGGCGAAATGGACCAGATTTCTATCAATTGTAGGATTTGTATTTACGGCCATGTTTGTAATGTCTGCCTTCAGTGTAGGTGCAATTTATTCTACACTAAGCGCATCTATGCCAGGCAATCCCCTGTTGAAATTAGGGCCTGCAGTGCTTACTGTTTTTTACCTGCTGATTGGATTATTTCAGTTCTATCCAAGCTTCCTGTTATATAAATTTTCGGCTTCGGCCACCAAGGCTGTTTTATATGCGGATCAGCCAAGTCTTGGTGAGGCTATCAGCAAGCTGAAATCATTTTTCAAATTCTGGGGCGTACTGACTATTGTACTTATCGCACTTTATGTACTGATGATCATAATGGTCGTAGCTTTTGCCGGACAGGGTGCAGCTTAATCTTTAATAAATTACCTGTATATTAAGCTATACAGGTAATTCTATCTGGTGTTTAAAGGTTTTGATTTCTTTGGTTAGCAAATGCTCAAAATAAGGATTTAATAACCTGGCAACGCCTATCCCAACGCCTCCTGCTGGTGGATGATAAGAAATTACAATCTTAAGGATCGTACCCGTCCCGTCAGGTGTTTCATCAAATTCTACTTTTCCTACATGTCGCAATACAGAATCTGTAGTTGATTTCCAGCCAATGAGATGTCCGGGTTCATCTTTTACAATTTCTGCCTTCCAGTCTACCGGAATTAAATTTCCCAGCACCTTGCTCTTCCAAAGGGACAAATTTTCATCAATCATTTTAACATCCATCAGGTGACTTAAACTCCCTGGCAGATTATTCAGATTACGCCAGTGGTTATAAACCTCACCGGCTGGTCTGTCAATTACAAATTCACCACGGACATTAATCGCCTGTGGCCGTCTGGCGTCGATACCTAACTGCTCATAGAACAGACAATGTCCGGTAAAACCCCGGTAAGTAAGATATGCACCGTATAAAAGTCTTGGCTTAAATGGATTTCCAAGACCTCTGCTTAATAATAGCGCCCCGGCAAATACAGAGACAAAACGCTCTGTCAAACCTACATTTGAATATTGATGTTTCTCAATAGAGAATTTGCCTGAACGTAACTTTAAATGTGTCTTGTGAGTTTCCATAATTTAAAATTATAATCCCGTTTAGAATTCTGCTGTTTCTTTTAAACAGGCTTTGTATAGTTAACAGTTCAAAGACGGGACTGTTTCATAAAAGGTATTTAAATTTAAAAAGGGGTATCCGCTTTCGCGGCACCCCTTTAAAGTGTTTGCTAAATTAAGCTTCAAGAAGCTGCCACTTCTTTAACCAGATGCAAACACAACCCTAACCAACTGAAAAAAGCTCTTTTTCACTTCATATGTTTTTAATGATGGGCAACTCCGGCAGTATCCCTGGTTTCAGTCAGGTGTCTCGCTTTTTTATGATAAGCCCAGAAAAATACAATCGGATATACAAATAAACTGAATAAGGTATTGGTGATTAACCCTCCGATAACTACAATCGCTAAAGGTTTTGAAGCTTCTGAACCAATGCCGGTTGATAAGGCAGCAGGCATCAGACCGATAGCGGCCATCATAGCTGTCATGATTACCGGCCGCAGTCTGGTCGCAATCCCATCTCTTAAGGCATCTGCAAAGGTCCAGGTTGGATGGTATTTCAGCTCGGCTATATTTGACTTGAACTTGGTCAGTAAAATCACTCCGTTCTGTACACATATACCAAATAATGCTATGAAACCTATACCTGCAGAGATATTAAAGTTGACTCCGGAAGCAAGCAGGGCTAAAACACCACCAACCATTGCAAATGGTACGTTGTTTAATACCAGCAGTGAATCTTTGATGTTTCCGAACAGGACGAACAGGATAAAGAAAATCAGCAGTAAACTGATTGGCACTGCCTGTGATAACCTTGCTGTTGCACGCTGCTGATTTTCGAAATCACCTGCCCATTGTAATTTATAGGCTTTAGGTAGTTTGATCGCAGCATTTACTTTAGCCTGTGCTTCGGCAATGGTACTTCCCATATCTCTGCCACGAATAGAGAATTTGATTGCACCATATCTTTCATGTTTATCACGATAGATAATACTAGGTCCGGTTACTTTTTTAATAGTTGAAATCTCACTCAATGGTACTTTTGCACCAGAAAGACTTTGTATCCTCAGATTACCGATAGATTCTTCATTTTGTCTGAAAGAATCCGGATATCTGATTCTCAGGGCAAATTTACGTTCACCTTCATAAATCTGGGTTGCTGCTTTTCCACCAATGGCCATTTCAATTACTGCATTGGCATCTTCAGTTCTGACGCCGTACAGAGCCATTTTAGTCTGGTCCAGGTTAATCTGTAATTCAGGCTGTCCAAGGTTTCTCAGAATACCTAAATCTTCAATTCCTTTCACTGATTTCAGAATATTCTCGATCTTTTCTTCCTGTTTTTCAATAAAACCGAAATCATTTCCGAACATCTTTACTACAATAGATCCTTTTACCCCTGATACTGCTTCTTCCACGTTATCAGATATAGGCTGGGAGAAGTTGAGACTGATACCCGGATAACCCTTTAATCTGTCCTGCATACGCTCAATGAGCTGTTCTTTACTCTCATGACGTTTCCACTCATCTTTAGGATAAATATCTACCAGGAACTCCATATTGTAAAATCCTGTAGCGTCGGTACCATCATTAGGTCTTCCGGTTTGGGAAACCACCTGTTTAACCTCATCAAAATGAAGGAAGATTTTACGGATCTCGTTGGAGAGTTTCTTGGTTTCATCTAATGAAATACTTAATGGTGCACTTGCTCTTACATAAATGGAACCTTCATCAAGTGACGGCAGGAATTCTGTACCTAAAAATTTAAAACAGAAAAGACCCATTACAAGCACAACAAGTGATATCCCAAAAACCATTTTCCTCACCTTGAAACAGGCATTATAGAACCTCAACGTTCCATTGGTAATTGCCCTGAGAAAGAAATTATGTTTTTCTTTTACATCTTTTTTCAGCAGTACACTTGCCAGAGCGGGAACCAGTGTGAAAGTCAGTATTAATGCACCCAGTAAGGCAAAACTCAGAGTCCATGCCAGCGGAGAGAACATTTTTCCTTCTACTTTCTCAAAAGTGAAAATAGGCAGTAAACCAGTAATGATAATCAGCTTGGCAAAAAAGATCCCTTTACCGTTTTCCAGACAGGCTCTTTTAATAATACCCAGTTTACTCAGACCATTGAATTTCTGCATTCCGGTAGCCTGTGCACGGTGATCCAGCGCAACAAATATACCTTCGACCATCACGACGGCCCCGTCTATGATGATACCAAAGTCAATCGCCCCCATCGACAACAGGTTGGCAGACATGCCTTTTAATTTCAAACAGATAAAAGCGAATAACAGTGCCAGCGGAATAATGATAGACACAATCAGTGTTGTCCGCCAGTCTGCCATAAACAGGAACACAATAACCGTAACGAAGATAATTCCCTCCATCATATTGTGCATTACTGTATGGATGGCAAAGTTGACCAGGTTCTCTCTGTCATAGAAAGTATTGATCTTTACATCACCCGGAAGAATGTTTTCGTTGATATCTTTAATCTTCTCTTTTAAACGGGTCAGTACTTCACTTGGATTTTCTCCCTTACGCATCACTACAATCCCTTCAACGACATCAGGATCATTATCCCTGCCTACCTGACCTAATCTGGGTAAAGCACTCTCTGAAACGTCTGCTATAGTTTTTACGTAAACTGGGGTACCGTTTACATTATCAACAATAACATTGTTGATCTCGTCAATGTTATTCAGCACACCGATTCCGCGTACTACATAAGCCTGGCCACCCTGATTAATCACATCACCGCCAACGTTAATATTACTTTTGGAAACTGCCTCAAAAAGTTCAGCTGCAGTAACTCCGTACTGAATGGATTTCTGCGGATCTACAGTAATCTGATAGGTTTTTACTTCCCCGCCAAAACTTACTACATCGGCAATGCCAGGCACAGAAAGTAACTCTCTCTGCACTACCCAGTCCTGTAATGTTTTTAATTCCCGGATTGATTTTTTGTCGCTTTTTAAAGTATAGCGGAAAATCTCACCGGTTGGCCCGTAAGGAGGCTGAACCTCAGGTTCTATACCTGAAGGAAGATCTGCTTCTGCTATATGGTTATTCACCTGTACCCTGGCAAAGGCATAATCTACGTCATCTTCAAAAGTGATTTTTACGATAGATAAACCGAACAGGGAAGAAGAACGTATACTGGTTCTTTTTTCTGTAGGATTCATGGCTATCTCCAGAGGTCTGGTCACAAATTTTTCTACTTCTTCGGCACTACGGCCCGGCCATTGGGTAATGATCGTAACATTGGTATTGGTTACATCCGGAAACGCCTCGATGGTTGTGTGCTTAAAGCTCAGGTAACCAGCCAGGATCATCACCAGGGTAGCAAAGAAAATGAAGATCTTGTTTTTTAGGGAAAAACCTATGATCGTCTTAATGAATTTATTCATTATAGTGGATTTTTATCTGGTGTAAGAAAATTAGTCTTTAAGGCTCTCGTAAAGAAAGACCTGTTTGGAAGCAACTATACGGTCACCTGGTTGCAGTCCTTTACTGATATAGGCCTTATCGCCCGATTTTCTCCCTATTTCTACTTCCTGTATGCGTACCTTTTTTACTTTATCCAGTACCAGCACATAATTCTTATTCTCGTCAAAAATGATATTGTTTGCATTGATAGAAGGCAGACTGTGATCGGATTTTGAAATCAGATCTACTGTAGCCATCATACCCGGTTTTAACAAAAAATCCGGGTTGGGAATACTCACTCTGGCGTGCATTACCTTGCTGTCCGGATCGAGTATATTATAGATTTTATCAACCTTGCCGGTAAAAATCTTATCCGGATAGGAGAGGATAGATATTTTAACAGGATCGCCTTGTTTGACACTTGCGATATCAGATTCATAAATGTTGATCATGCCCCATACGGTTGATAAATCAGCTACAGTAAAAAGACTCTGACTATTGTCTGGCCTGATCTGGGTATTACTGTTTACATTTTTCTCAATGACAAAACCTGAGATAGGTGATTTCATGGTGTAAGTTCCATTAGGACTGCCACCATTTAAATTCAGAACGGCTTTACTGCGTTTAGCTTCGGCTTGTTTAATCAGGTAATTGTTTTTGGCTTCTTCTACATCCCTGGCTGATGAAAGACCACTTTTATACAGATCTTCAGCAAGTTTCATGCTTCTGGCAGCATTTCTGAGTTCGGCAGATGAGCTGATTGCTTCTTTATCAAATCCTGCCATTTCAGCACTACCCATAGTGGCCAGTACCTGTCCTTTAGTTACCCGGTCACCCAGTTTTACCTGAACGGAACGGACATTTCCACTCACCATAGGGAATATTTTGGCTGTGGTTTCATCATTTGGAGCTATCTTGGCAGAGAAGCTCAGGTCTGACTCATTGTTCGGATTTCTGACTGTATCTATCAGCAATTTGCTGATCAGAGAATCTGTAACAGCGAATTTTTCATCTTTAGGCGGTTCTTTAACGTGTTCAGTACAGCTTTGTAATAATACAAAAGCGGTGAGTACGCCAATGGTAAGCCTGCTGAATTGTTTGATTTGGGTTTGCATGTGTGTATTATTTGAAAATTGTAGTACCGGTTACATAATTGATTTCTTCTTTCGCATTCATCCGCTGATATTTCAGATCGTTCATTTGCAGTGTGTTTTGTTTGTAAGAATCATAGAAGTCCATGAATTCTACCAGACTCAGATTTCTGCTTTTGAAATTCTTCATAACTTCTCCAATCAGTTTGTCAAAATCACTGCTGAAGTTTTTATCGAAACCTTTATACAGGCCTTCTGTTCTTAATGCTGATTTGTAACTATTAAAAACTTCATTCTGTAAGGTTGATTCCTGCTGGTTAAGCTGGTTTTTCCCGGCATCAATAGCAATCTTTGCTTTTTTAATTTCTCCCTGATTTCTGTTAAATAAAGGAAGGGGAATATGCATACCCAGTCCTACATAGTCATTCGGATAACTTCCCTGTAAGTCGTAGGTAACGGAAAACTGCACATCCGGTACTGCATTGGCTTTTTGTACACGCAGTGCTTTTTCTGCATAGGTAATTCCTGTTTGTGTCAGTTTCAGATCTGCACGGTTGTTACGGGCAGAATCCAGCAGATTAGTATAAACTGCTTTATCCAGCTGGTAAGCCTGTTCTTCTGCAGGGTCCATAACCAGGGCAAGATTGGCATCTGGTTTTATATTGGTCATGAGCTTCAGCTCCGTCTCCATATCTTCAATACTGTTTTCCAGATTATTGTACTCTGTCTGTAAACTATACACCAGAGACTTAATCCTGATCACATCTTTGGTTGCCAGGTTTCCTATTTTGTATTGCTGTTCTGAAGCTGAAAGCAGTTTTTGCAGGGAATTAATCTGCTGCTGATATAATTTAGCGGATTGCTGTGCGTAATAGGTTTTATAAAAATTAGAACGCAGGTTAAATCTTAAAGTGCGCATCAGATCAAAATATTGATATTCCGCTAACTGTACGCCTGTTCTGGCCAGCTGAATATTTTTGTTTCTTTTGCCTGCAAGTTTAATCAGTTGGGAAATAGAGGCCTGATATTCTCCATTGGTTCTGGACGTTTCGAAAAACCTTTTGGTTTTGGAGTTATACAACTGGGTTTCGACATTCAGTTCAGGATTGTCAAATAATTTGGCAGTAATAATTTCGGCTTTGGCCTGATCGGTCTGGTAATTCTGAGCGATTAACTGATAGTTATTCTGGATAAATAATTTTTCTGCCTGAGGCAGGCTCAGTTGCAGGGTGTCAGTGGCCTGAGCTGCTGCTTTTCCGGATATGCCTAGCAGAGCGAAGCCGAAGATTAACAGTTGATATTTCAGGAAGTTAGATGTCATTTGCTTAATATTTGAAACAAATCTAATTTCGAGAAATTAAAGGTGAATTAAAGGGGTATTAAAAACTGATTAAAATGAATAGAATTCTATACGGAAAGTGGTTCCATTGCCATTAGATGACGTTACGGTGATCTTTCCGTTAAACAGCGTGATAATTTTATGCGCCATATACAAACCCATTCCGTTACCCGCATGTTCTGTCTTATGAGAAGAGCTGTAAAAGGGTTTGAAAATTTCTTTTAGTTTATCTTCCGGAATACCAATTCCCAGGTCACTGATGGTTATAACTATCCCGGCTGGAACGATCTCCAGGGTACAGTTAACAGGTTGATCGTCTGAGAATTTAAATCCGTTACTGATGATGTTATCCAGTGCAATCTGCAACAGGGTAGGGTTTGCATTAATGATTAAGGCTGCATCATCGGTCATGGGCAGATTTTTCATATCTACCAGCAGCTGATTTGGGCCTTTTCGCTGATTCCATTCTGTCTGTAACTGCCAGATCAGTTCATCAACACGTATTTGTGTAGCTAGTGAAGAACTATATTCGAGATCAGCCTGTGCCAGATTAAAAAGTGCAGAAATGATGTTTTCGAGCTTTTCAGCATCTTCGAGTACGGATTGAAGTGCTTTTTCGTAATCTTGTTTCTGGCGATCTTTGGAAAGGGCAATTTCTGTTCCGATAATCATCCTGGTTACCGGGGTTCTCAGTTCATGTGAGGCATTGGCAACAAAGGTTTTCTGTAAAATAAAGGAATGCTCCAGATGTTCCATGAGATTGTTGAAGTTCTGTGCAAGTAAAGTAATCTCGTCTTTATTGGTGCCCTCTTCTACTCTGAAATGGAGATTGTTCGATTTGATGAGTTTGACCTGATCTATAAAAACATCGAGCGGAGATAATATTCTTTTGGCAATCCATCTGCCGGAAAGTAAAAGACCCAGAAAGATGACAATAAATACGCCAATCATCACTTTTAATAATTTCTGTATTCTGACCGCTGTACTTTGATCTATGGCTGATGCGAGAATGACAAAATCACCCTGATTATCTTTGTAAAAGATTCCTACTACCTGTCTTTCTCCTTCTTTGAAACGGATTTTGCCCATCTCTCTAACTTTATCAATAGTCTCACTGCTCCAGAATTGCTGGTCATCACCTATAAAGGCAGCACTGTTACGGTCATTGTAAATACGGATTACCTCGCCATTCAGTCTTTCCAGATATTCTGTTCTTACTTTATTCAGAGCTTCATCTGAGATCTCATCTGCTTTAAGGTATAATTTGGCCGTTACCATAGTACGATCTGTCAGACGTTCAAAAAACTCAGACTCCATAACCTTCTTAAAGGTGAAGTAAGTTACAGACAGGACGCATAACAGCGTAATGGTACTGATCAGCGTAAAGTATAAAGCCAGACGGTCTTTGATCTTCATCGCCGTGCTTATTTCATGATATAGCCCATACCTATTTTAGTATGGATTATTTTTCTGTCAAATCCTTTTTCAATTTTGTTACGCAAAAAGTTTACGTAAACATCAATTACATTGGTTCCGGTATCGAAACTTATGTCCCAGGCATTTTCAGCAATGTACTGTCTTGATAAAAGACGGTTTGGGTTTTTAAGAAATAATTCGAGCAGGGTGAATTCTTTTGCAGTCAGTGTAATATCTCTGCCGGCACGGTGAACAGTTTTGGAATAGGTGTCCATTACGATATCTTCAAAGGTAAGAGTGTGTTTCAGCTGACTCTGAACGGTTTGCTGTCTCCTTAACATAGCCTCAATCCGGGCCAGTAATTCTTTGAAGTGAAAGGGTTTGACCAGGTAGTCATCAGCACCGGAGTTTAACCCGAGTACTTTATCATCAATTGAACCTAATGCGGTTAACATCAGAATAGGGATTTCTTTATTACTTTGTCTGATTTGCCGGCATAATTCAATACCATTCATTCCGGGCATCATAACATCGAGAATCAGCAGGTCAAATTTTTCTTCCTGAAAGGTGAAAAGGGCCATTATCCCATCAGGAATGGTAGTGACGTTATAATTATGCTCTTCCAGTCCTGTCTTTACCAGGCTGGCTATTTTTACGTCATCTTCTGCTAATCCGATATTAAACATTTGTTGCTCAGAGTTGGTTGAGCCACAAAGGTAATTATCTTGATCCAAACTCATTCATTTCCTTTTTGTCCGTCTTTGAACTCTTTTACGCCCTGGCCCAGGCCCTTCATCAGTTCAGGGATTTTTTTACCTCCAAAAAGCAGGAGAACAACAACCAGGATAACAAGGATTTCTGGTGTGCCCAGTGCAGCTAAAATAGTAGATTGAAGCATGATTTTTAAGATTAATGTTGATAAAGGCCTGCTCAGGGGGGCTATTTTGACCTAAGCAGGCCCGGGTGTGTTTTGTTGGGAGGTAAAAGTAAAACGAGGTAATTAAACTCTGATTAAAAGGAGATTAAAACGGAGTTAAAATATTAAGGCCCTGTCATAAGGCTTAAATAAGCAGGTTTTTTATTATTAATTTAATGATAATCAAAGCTTAATCTTTCTTTCGGATATTAAATTGTACCTTTGCAAAATTGTTGGCCACTTTGATGGGTTGATCCTGAAATTCAGCTTGTTAAATGCACACAATAATTGCATTAAAAATATTTATGAAGAAGATTGTCGATTACAGAAAATTGTTAGGTGTTCAGAAAGATGCCGAGCTGAAAGAGCTTAAATCAATTTACAGAAATTTAATGAAGGAATATCATCCGGATAAATTTCAGGAAAGTGATGAAGCTAAATTAGCTGCTGAAACAAAAAGTAAAGAAATTATTGAAGCTTATCATTTTCTGGTTAGCATTGCTCCTGAAACACTTGCAGGCTCAATTGAAGAATATACTAATACAATCACTTCATGTGGTATTGCTGATTACAACTGGGCTGGGCTGGTACTGACCGTTCATTTCCTTGATGGTAGCGGATATGAGTACTTTGAAGTTCCAAGAGCAATTTATGTAAAACTGGTTAATGCAGATTCTCCGGGTAGATTTGCACGTCGTCATATCTTCAATTCTTTTCCTTACAGAAATATAGTAAAATTAGAAACTGCTTAGTTTTTTGATTTAGCGAATAATTATACTTACAGGTCTTGTGTTTTATAAATTCTATAAAACACAAGACCTGTTTTTTTTTTGAGCTTTTTTCAACAATATCAGTTTGATAATTGTTCAGTAAAAAAGACGTTATTTGATTCTGCAAAGAAGCTCAAAATATATTATGCAACATCTGATTGATGCAGCTCATCCCAATCTCCTGCCAGCACATGGTGAGGCAGTGTTGTTCCCTGATTTCTTTACTCCCCGGGAGAGTGATATCTACTTTGACTATTTCAAAAACGATGTTTCCTGGAAGCAGGAACCTGTTGTGCTGTTTGGTAAAAAGAGAATGCAGCCTCGTTTAACTGCCCTGTATGGTGATATAAACGGAGAATACAGCTATTCGGGTCTGACGATGGGAGTTAATGACTGGACATCGCCAATGGCAGAGATTAAGGAAAAGCTGGAAAAGAGATTTGAGACTTCATTCAATAGTTGTCTGTTTAATTATTACCGTGATGGAAAAGATTATATGGGCTGGCACAGGGATAATGAACACGCATTAGGTGAATATCCGCTTATCGTTTCTGTCAGTTTTGGTTCAACAAGAATTTTTCAATTCAGAGATTATAAAGAGAAGATGCCAGTTATCTCTTTAGAACTTGATCATGGAAGTGTATTGCTCATGAAAAGGCAGACGCAGGAATACTGGGAACACCGGCTTCCAAAAACGACACTTCCTGTAGGTCCGAGAATTAATCTGACATTCAGGTTGCTGCTGCATAAGGGATAATTATTTCATACGCTCACGTAAATCCTTTTCTCTGGTACTATCCCAGTAGCCGCAATCCAGTTGCAGCAGCACAGAAGTGTAAGGAATAGTCTCATTGGTTTTAATCACAAGCACTTTAAATAGTTTAGCTTCTGCATCCAGTTTTTTAAATACCTCTTCATGCAGCAGACTCTGTACCTGCTGCTGTCCAAAAATCACCTTTGATTCCTGTAGAAATTCTTTGACTCCTTTTGCCTGATCTTCACTGATATAGTTTAGCTCTTTGTCCCGATAGATTATAGGTTTTATATGGGCAGATTGATGGAGTTTATTCAGTACTTGTTTTAATACAGGTAATAAAGGCTCATCGACATAGAGATAATCCATACCTGCTGCATTTTGTTCAGGAAAGGCTTTATCCACAATAAGTATCCAGTTCCGATGTCCTAACAGCGGCAGTCTGGCATCAAGTTTCTGCTGCCAGTTTCTGTCGGTTTTTATCGCTGTAGCAGCCGTTTTCTGATTTTCGGTTTCGTTGCAGGCGGTTAATATCATTATCCCGCTGATTCCGGTAGTTAAAAAAAGCTGCTTTAAAAAGTGATTTCGGATTTTCATGAGAGGATGGTAATGATTAGGTTCTGGTCTTGCTGTATAGTTAGTTTTGGAGTGAAAACTATATTCAAAGCATTACCATTTTGTTTAAAATTATGTGGTATTGCGGTGTTGCCTAACAAAACTGAAGTAGATTTTATCTGGCCATTTTCTACCTTTTCCAAACTGAGCTGCTGTAATTGCAAATGTCCGTATTTTAGATTGAGCTGATGGACTTGTTTTAGTCCATTTTTTTGTTGCTGATAAGTTCCCCATCCGCTGGCGGAGGTAAATGGCGTTTTAAAGTTTTGTTTGTTCCACTTTGGTGCGAATCTGATATAGGCTTTTGGTCCATGATATTCGAATCCGCAGGCAGTGATAAAGGTGCCGTAGCTGGCCATCGCCCTTGCATAATGATCACTGCATTCTATTTCATTAAAAGGATTTCTTTTTGCGGCATGATAACGATCCTGGATTACGCGGGTAAGAATCAGACTTTCTTCTGTCATTCCTTCTGCCATTAAATGTGCAGCTACCTGATGCTCAAATCCACTCATACATTCGTGAAAATAACCGAGTTGCCAGCTTACATCTTCGCCAAATGGCTTAGGCTCGTTATGCGGATTGGTATTCATGACCATTCCTCCTTCACCAGCGAGCGCGTAAGGGCGACCACCGGTATGTGTTTTAATATATGGACCTACATCCATGGTAAAATTATATTTCCATAGGGCCTTAAGTGCAGCGACTGATTTTTCTTTACTGAGTATTCTGGGCAGGCCTACCTGAAATGCCCAGCTCTGACCGTAAACCTGGTCTATATGACAGGTATTATATGAACCTAATTTTCTGCGTCCCTGTATAGGGTCAGGGCGATGAATGAAATACGCTCCGTTGAAAAGTTCTTTCTCCATATTTTTGCTGCCGTTCTCCACATAATTTGCACAAATTTCAGCAAAACCAGTGTCATTCATTTCTTCGGCCATGGCTTGTGCAGCTCTTGCAGCAGCGATACATAAACCAACAATCCAGGCAATTTCTCCTTCCCAGATAGCATCGAGTGTATTTTCCATTGGCGTATCGGTCATGCCATCTCCGTTTTTATCCTGGGCAAGCATAAATTGTACTGCCTTTCTGATTCCTGGCCAGTTGTGCTGCAGAAAAGTATCATCTGCACTCATCTGGTGTTCCCGGTAAAAACGCAGGATTGTTCCTGCCTGTCCGTCAATTGCCGGATGTGTTTCGTTTTCTCCGCGGAACATAATAGCTCCGCTATCTTCTTTAAAACCAGTTCCCAGATCTACCTGCTGACGCAAACCTCTTTCCAGTTCGGGAAAAATCCGGGCTACAGCCTGTGCATATTGCCAGACATGGGTACAGGTCCCGGCACAGGCACCAACACCTTCCCAGCTCCAGAATCTTCCGTCGGCAAAACGGTAAGTATTGGCAGTAGCTAAAGTACCGATGTTTAAAAATGTCCGCTCCATAAACCAGTGTGGTAAACTGGTGTCATTCCAGGTTTTACTCCATAATTCTGTAGTATGGGTTAGCCTTTTATAATGTGTGCTCAGATATTGACTTACCTCCAGTGCATCTTTAAAACGGCTGGCGTAATAAAAACCTGCTTCTGCGTTTTTAACCAGCTTTTTTAGTCCGGGATTAGGTTGGTTAAAATGCCAGCTGACGGAATAATCACTATGAAGTGATTGACCAGGTTCAACATCCTGGCTGATTCCAATAGCACCTACCAGTTTGTCAGGAGCAGTAACCATGGCATTTTGAATTTCTGGCAGATTGAAATGTTTTTCTTCTACCGGCCATAGATTTATAGAAGCCTGAGCAGTTGCTTTGGGTTTATGGAGGGTGAAACACATGGTTCCGCTATCTGTAGTTTGCTTAAGATTGGCTGAAGCTTCAAATCTGGAAAATATACTTGTAGTCTCCGGACCGGATAAAACGGTATTGATGCGTTTACCAGTATTTTCTTTTCCGGTCAGTTTATTTGCACCGTTTTCCATCCAGCCCAGTAAAGAAATTTGAGCAGGGCTTCTGGATATATTTTTAATTTCCAGCTTTAAGATTGTAAGGGGCAAGGCAGAGTCACTGGCGTCTAAAGGAATAAAAGGAGAATAAGCTCTCAGGTGAACAATCACAGGGAAATTTTTACTGCTGTAGGTGATATCTGCGATTGGGTATGCCGGGTTAAATTCCACTTCATCCCATTGATCCTCATTCAGTTCTCTGATCAGCGTTTTTCCATTGCTGACTACTTTTATAGCAAAACCCTGTTCCAGTATCCGTTTGTTGTTTGCAATGGCAGGTTCTATATAAGCCGATCCATCTCTGGGACGTATCTTGCGGGTAGTCGTACCATCGTTCCAGCTCACGGTTTTGGGATCTATCCCTTCCTGATTTCCTTCAAATGTTTCATTGTATATCTGCCATAACCAGAGACGACCATCTCCACCCAGATATACGGTTCCGGCATGGAGCCCGCCAACCGGCATTCCGATATATTTCAGCTCGTTTCTGCTTTTAAGATAGGAAGTGACTGCGCCACGATTAAAAAGGGAGCGTATCCAGAGCGGATCGATGTTTTTCTGTTCCGGGATATTGTGCACCGGGTAGTCAAAAGCAAAAATGCTTTTAGCCCATACCGGAAATTGCAGGGCCGCAAGACCAATGGTTAAAAGTCCGGCCTTTTTTATAAAATCTCTCCGTTTGGCATTATACTGGTGCATGTCTTCTTTTTTTTAGTTAAGCTAAATAGTTTTTATAACATTCTGACCGATAGGTTAAAATCACTTAACATTATACCAAAATGGCTATATTATCATCCGATTGTTTCAGCTAAGTCAAAAATTAATCGGTAGCTCTGAATGATATGATAATAGCTTTATCTTTGCTAACACTGTTAACTAACCAAAACAAATGGGAATACTAGAGCGTAAAATGCGTCATAAAGAAGAAATCCGTACCGGAATTCTTGAAGCAGCATGGCATATGGTGGTAACTGATGGTTGGCAGTCTCTTTCTATACGGAAAATTGCTGATGCTATAGAATATAGTATTCCGGTGATTTATAATCACTTTGAAAATAAGGAAGCGATACTGCTGGAATTTTCGAAAGAAGGTTATCAGAAACTGGCTGTAGTTTTAAATAATGCAAGAAACTCAGTCGATGTACCTGTGGAGCAGCTTGAAGTTATGGCGATCGCATATTGGGACTTTGCTTTTGAAAATAAAGAATATTATCAGCTGATGTTCGGTTTGGGAATCCCTGCCTGTGAGATGGTTAATCAAAATACAGAGATTAAGGAAATGACCAGTATACTGATCTCTACTATCAGAGAAGCATTGATTCATGCGAATAACGAAGAAGCCGATTATTTTTTAAAATATCATGCCTACTGGTCTATTCTGCATGGATTGGTATCTATACAAATGATTGAAAACAGTGGTAAGACTGATGTTTTCAAAAAGATGATTCTGAAAGATGCTATAAGTGGTTTCTGCAAATCTCTGGCTTTATAAGAGCAGTGGGATTTGTTTGGAGTTCTGAGAAAAATATTACATTTACTCTGAACTTTAAAACCATATCAATAAATGAATAGATTATTCAACACCAATTACAATCACAGAGGGCTTGATTTTGTATTGCTGATTTTGCGTATTGGGATTGCAGGACTGATGCTTTTTCATGGAACAGGTAAACTTGAAATGCTGCTGGCCGGGGGTGAAATAAAGTTTATGAATTTTATGGGGCTTGGAGATACAGCGAGTCTGATTCTGGCAGTTTTTGCAGAAGTAGTCTGCTCAGTATTGGTTTTACTGGGGATTGCGGTACGTCTGGCGGTGTTGCCATTAATGATTACTATGGTAGTTGCTATTTTTCTGGTTCATGGTGCGGACGGATTAAAAGAAAAAGAACTGGCCATTCATTATTTACTGACCTATATTGTATTGCTTTTTGCCGGTGGAGGAAGATTCAGTGTGGATAGTATCATCAGCCGCAGGTCTGCCAGAGCCAGAAGAAGTTATTAAACGGGCAATAATTCCAGATTAAACCGTTATTAGGGGATAAGATTAAAGATACATATATGAAAAGGATACTATTGATTTGCCTGACGGTGATGACAGTGATGGGATGCGGGGTGAATAAACAAGCACAGCAAATCAAAGCGCTGGAGAATTGTAAATATAAAATTGTTTCGGCCGAGAATCTTTCGGTAGCGGGAGCAGATGTTAAAAAAATAGTAAACGGACGGGATATTAACCTGGCAAGTTTACCTGGTCTGGCATTCGGACTATTGAGAAGAGATGTTCCGTTTCGCGCAAGGCTGAACATGGAAATTTCTAATCCATCAGGCACGCTGGCTTCAATCAATCAGTTTGAATATAAAGTACTGATCAATAAACAGGAGCTGGCAAATGGTTTTGTCAATCAGCAGGTAAGTATCCCTTCGGGACAATCTGTTGTGGTACCCGTAGATCTGAATGTAAATGTTTACCAGTTTATATCTAACCAGAAAGTAATGTCAGAAATTTCAGATTTTCTGCGCGGTGGTGCTAATGGCGGTTCTGAAAGAAAGGGCCTGGTTACACTTAAAATCAGACCCAGCATTATGGTGGGAGGGGTACTGATTAAATATCCCGGGTTCATCAGTATTGATAAAGAAGTGAGCAGCAAAATTCTGTTATAGACAGTATTGTTACCAATATTTATTTTTAAATAAACAGATTGGGAGGGTTATTTTAATTATTTTCGACAATTGATCTAACCCAAATATGAAGTGTCGTTTATCTATTCTTTGTTTATTATCCCTTGCTCCATTTTTTAGTTATGCCCAGCAGGCAGAGCTTAATGCTGCAGAAATCAGGCAGGGATTAGCTGGTTTAAATGTTACTGGCAGTGTTTTGTACATTGCCGCACATCCTGATGATGAAAATACACGTTTACTGGCCTATCTTGCTAAAGAGAGAAAGGTACGGACGGGTTATTTATCATTAACCAGGGGCGATGGCGGACAGAATCTGATTGGTACCGAGCAAGGAGAGTTATTGGGACTGATCCGTACACAGGAACTTTTAGCCGCAAGGCGAACAGATGGTGCCGAGCAGTTTTTTACCAGGGCCAATGACTTCGGTTTTTCTAAAAACTCTGCTGAAAGTTTCAAAATATGGAATAAGGATCAAATCCTTTCTGATGTGGTTTGGGTTATCCGTAAATTTCAACCTGATATCATTATTACCCGTTTTCCTGAAGATGCACGTGCGGGACACGGGCATCATGCTGCCTCGGCAATTCTTGCCAGGGAGGCTTTTACCGCTGCTGCAGATCCTAAACGTTTTCCGGAGCAGCTTAAGCAGGTTAAAATCTGGCAGGCTAAAAGAATTGTCTGGAATACTTTCAATTTTGGCTCTACTAATACCACTGCTGATGACCAGTTGAAAATAGATGTAGGTGTTTTTAACCCTTTGCTGGGGAAAGGTTATGGAGAAATTGCAGCTGAAAGCCGTTCTAATCATAAAAGTCAGGGATTTGGTTCTGCCAAACAAAGAGGTAGTGCCATAGAATTTTTCAGTCCTGTGGGTGGACAAACTGCAAAAACAGATCTCTTTGATGGTATAAATCTGAATCTTGACAGAAATAAAGGAACAGAGAAAGCACAGCAGCTATTAAATGAAATCAATGCTGAATATGATCCCGCCGATCCTTCAAAATCTATTAATGCTTTGCTGCGTTTGAGAGAAGAGGTTAAAAATCTGCCTTTTAAACACCGGCAACTGGATGAACTGATCCTTGCCTGTGCAGGTATATGGATAGAAGCTACGGTTCCTGAGCCTTCTTATGCGATTACGGATTCTATTCCGGTTACTATTAATGCGATATCAAGAGTAAGAAAATATTTTCCGGTTAGGATTTCACTGGAAGAATTAAATCCGGATCATATTCAGGAACTGATACCTGATCGTATGGTCTCTCAGCATATAAAAATTGCGGCGCGTCAGTTTGGCCTGACACAACCTTACTGGCTGGAGAAAAAACATCCGATAGGGAGTTATATAATTGATTCTTTAGCCAATCTCAGCTTACCAGAAGCGCCTGCTCCACACGCCGGGGTATTCAGAGTGCTGTTTGGTAACCAATATATAGAAGTTACCCGTCCTCTGGTTTATAAACATACTGATCCGGTTAAAGGAGAGTTGTATCAGCCATTGGTGATCGCACCACCGGTTACTGCTACATTGGCAGACCACTCATTTGTTTTTACAAATAACCAGTCTAAAACCATAACAGTACAGCTGAAAAATTTTAAAGCACTTGCTAAAGGAATTTTGCAACCACATGTTCCTGCAGGCTGGAAGGTTTCGCCTGAAAAGGTTGATTTTAATCTTCAGCGGAAATTGGAAGAGCAGAATGTGGAGTTTGTAGTTACTCCGGGGGGGGAAATTGAAGAAGGTCAGTTTTCCCTGTCTCTGCAGGTAGATGGCAGATCTTATCAAAAAGGACTAAAAGTGATCGGATATGATCATATCCCGGTACAGACTTTATTTCCTGAGGCTGAGGCTCGCGTGGAAAGAGTTGACCTGAAGTTTGCAGGAAAGAAAATTGGTTACATTGCGGGTGCGGGAGATTTAATTCCTGAATCGCTGACACAGATCGGTTATCAGGTAACCAGGCTGAATGAAAAACAGATCATCAGCGGAGACTTGTCTGGTTATGACGCTATCATTACCGGAGTAAGGTTGTATAACATCAACGAGCAAATCAAATTGATGCAGCCTAAACTGATGGATTATGTTAAAAATGGGGGTGTTTTACTGGTGCAGTACAATGTTAACTCTCCCCTGCAACTGGCTGATATTGGCCCTTACCCTTTCCAGCTTAGCCGTGACCGTGTTACGGAAGAAGATGCTAAGGTTAATTTTCTGAACCCTGATCATCCGGTATTGAACTTCCCTAATCAGATAACAGTAAGGGACTTTGACGGCTGGATTCAGGAACGTGGTTTGTATTTTGCCACTGGTATTGATCAGCATTACGCAACTGTTTTACAGATGAATGATACGGGGGAGGCTGCGAGCAATGGTTCTTTACTGGTTACCGGTTACGGAAAAGGTAAGTTCGTTTATACTTCTCTGGCCTTTTTCAGAGAACTGCCTGCTGGTGTACCTGGTGCATACAGACTATTTGTAAACCTGATTTCGAAAAATACAGTGCACTAATGGAACCTGAAAAACCTCATACAGATTTGCCGCCTTTTGTGAAAAGCTGGAAACAGTTTTACCTGTTGCTGGCAGGCTGGCTGGTATTTCTGATCCTGTGTTTTTACCTATTTACCATATATTTTGAATGAGTTATATTGACTGGGCTGTATTATGCTGTACACTGATTGCAATTGTTGCCTATGGCGTTTACAAGAGCAGGGGTGCTAAAGACATTGATGGATATTTACTGGGAAACCGGTCTTTGCCATGGTATAGCGTATGCTTGTCTGTGATGGCTACTCAAGCCAGTGCAATTACTTTTTTATCTGCACCGGGCCTGGCTTATTCTTCGGGAATGAGTTTTGTGCAGTTTTATTTTGGTTTGCCTCTGGCAATGATCGTTCTGTGTGTGACTTTTGTACCTATTTTTCACCGGCTAAAGGTTTACACGGCTTATGAATATCTGGAACAACGCTTTGATTTAAAAACCAGGGCATTAACGGCATTTTTATTTTTAGTTCAAAGAGGGTTATCTACCGGAATTACGATTTATGCGCCTTCTATTATTCTGTCAACTATTCTGGATATTAATACGACATATACTACATTGGTTATTGGTGGAATTGTAGTTGCCTATACAGTTTATGGAGGGACTAAAGCAGTTTCCTATACGCAGATGTTGCAAATGAGTATTATATTTTGCGGTTTGTTTGCTGCGGGTATCATGGTTGTACATTTGTTGCCCGGGGATATTGGATTTGGTAAAGCAATCAGTATTGCGGGGAAGATGGGCCGTACCAATGCTATTGATTTTAAGTTTGACTGGAATAATCAGTATACGGTTTGGAGTGGGTTGATAGGTGGTTTTTTTCTCCAGTTATCTTATTTTGGAACAGATCAGAGCCAGGTAGGCAGGTATCTGACCGGTTCATCTGTGAGTCAGAGTCGTTTGGGTTTACTGATGAACGGACTAGTGAAAATACCTATGCAATTCCTTATTCTTTTGATTGGGGTACTGGTATTTACCTTTTATCAGTATAACAAGCCACCAGTATTCTTTAATAGTTTTGAGCTGAATAAACTGGAGAAAAGTAAATATAATCCGCAGCTTGAAGAGCTTAAAAAGGATTATGAGGAAGCTTTTGAAAAGAAACAAACTGAAGTTAATTTGCTGAATACAGCTTTGGATCAGCAGAATAAAGCTGCAATTGACCAGCAGAGAATTGCTTTGAAGAAAGCTGATGAACAAACTAAAGTAGTTCGTAAACAGGTAACTGAGCTGATGCTTAAAAATGATCCTCATGCGGATATCAATGATAACAATTATATATTCCTGAGTTTTGTAACTAAGTATTTGCCCAGAGGATTAATAGGGTTGTTAATTGCAATTATTTTCCTGGCTTCTATGGGGTCTACAGCAAGTGCACTTAATTCACTGGCTTCCACGAGTGTGATTGATATTTATAAAAGGCTGATCAATAAGAATGCGACCGAAGAGAACTATTTAAAAGCTTCCAGATGGTCAACTGTTATCTGGGGACTGGTCTGTATTGCCATGGCTTTATATGCGAGTAAAATAGGAAACCTGATTGAGGCAGTTAATATTCTGGGTTCTTATATCTACGGAACCATTCTCGGAGTATTTTTAGTGGCATTTTATTTAAAGCATGTGAATGGCAGAGCTGTGTTTTATGGCGCAATTTTAACTGAAACTGTAGTCTGTATAATTGGTTATCAGAAAGTGGTAGCTTATTTATGGCTGAATGTGATTGGATGTTTGCTGGTTGTATTACTATCATTGTTGTTTCAGCAAGTGTTCAGGAAGAAAGAGATATTGTCCTGATTTAAAATATAATCATTAACTAGTATAGCGATGTCAGCACTTGGAAAAAAAATAGCACAGAAAAGTGATGCTCAATTGATATATTACATTGAAAATATAGATAAGCATACTGATGAAGCAGTTAAGTTAGCGGTAAGTGAATTACAAAATAGAAATATTGCTGTTCCGGAGAATATTTTTGAGGAAATTGAAATAGAGCGAAAGGCACGTTTGATAAAAAAAAACAGTTTTATCAGGCAAACCTTATTATTTTGTATTCCGGGATTTTTTTTTTCAAGTTTTACCTTAATGGGAATCCTGGGAATTCATTCGGTTATTTCATTAATTACAGACTGCATAACTTCCTGGACAATTATCTGGATTACAACGGGGTTGGGAGCAATTATTTTACCATTACTTTTTTTTCGTTATATCAGGGAAATGGATTCGAAAAGACTTCAGGCTGCAGGGGTATTACTTGTTTTTTTTAATCTGATAGAATATACTTTTATTCAATGTAGCTTGGGTCTGTTCTATATTGATGGTAAAATGCTCTGTTACGGTCATGATGGACAAATGGTCTTACCTTTTATATCGAGTAGTTGGGTTGGGATAATCATTTTAATTATATTCAGTATAGTTTTTAGTTTCTTTTCAAGGCTAAGGATAGAGGAATAAATTTTTAATTACCTAGGAAGTTCCACAAAAAAAGTTGATCCCTGATTGGTTTCACTATCTACCCAGATTTTGCCCCCGTGATTCTCAATGATTTGTTTAGAGATTGCAAGTCCAAGTCCGAATGACTGTTCTCCTGCTGTGCCTGACCGTTTTGCCTGTCCGAACACATCAAAAATTTTGTTTCTAATGCCTAGGGGGATACCAATCCCGTTATCTGCTATTGCAATGAGCACAGATTCTGGTTTTTCTTCCATCCGTACTGTAATAACTGCATGTTCAGGACTAAATTTAATTGCATTTCCAATAAGATTACTCATTACTCTCCACATCCTTTCTTTATTAAGAGGAATCGTTACTGGGATGGCGTATAAAAGTATCTGCTGGTTTTTTTCTTTTGCCTTATGACTCAACAAATTCACACAATAATGAAGAAGGACATATAAATCAACAGGTTCTTTTTGCAGTTTTTTAGTCTGACTGTTGGACCTGAGCAAATCATTGACCAGATGGAGTGAGTTTTGTCCTGAGGTTTTAATCATGCCCAGCATCTCCAGATCGTCTTTAGTACGGTCATTTTCTCCAAGCATAAGATCGGCCATAGAAGTAATGTTTCCAATAGGATTCCGGAGGTCATGGGCAACAATCATCATCATCCTTATATTCTCTTCCTGGCTTTGTTCCAGTGAAGCCAGCGTCATCTGCATATTGATATTATGCTCACTGATCTGTTTGTTTAATTTTTTAGATCTTTTCAGATTGTGCCAGATGAAAAACAGAATAGTGATAATCATTAATATACAGAAAACTGCAGCAAACAGATAGACCGTTTTTAACTGATTGTCTTTATTCAGCAATTTCATGCGGTATTTCTGTGCCGTATCTTTAAATGCCTGATCTATATCTATATTTTTTAGTTCTTTATCGACCTTGTAAATAGAATCACGACTGTTATGATATTTTTGTAAATAAGGATATGCCTTTAACAGTTCTTTCTTTTTATCATGATATTCATACTTTAGTCTAAGCCATTTTAACCGTATACCCAGGCTGTTGGGGCTCATACCCGCTTTGCCTGATAAGTAAGTTTGCAATTCATTCAGCAGTTTATCGGCCTCCCTGAATTTTGAATGTCTGATGTATAAGTCTGCCAGTTTTTGTTTGGCTGTTTGCGCATCATGAACTTCATATCCCGGACGGTCATTAATCAGAATACTTTGGATAAGTGATTTTACTGCCAGCTCATAATTATTATTTACGGCATAGATTCCACCAAGGTTTCCATAGATGACTCCGTTAGCGGAAGACATGAAAGATTCTCTTTTGGGGAAAGAGCCTGTTTTACCGGCAATAAAAGCCAGTGCTTTTCTATAATAGATAATTGCGCTATCCGGTTGACCTGACCGCTCAAAACACATAGCAATTGTATTCAGATAGGTTTGGGGGAAAATAAACAAATAATCGAAGCCTGTACCGGGTTTACAGTCTTTATTCTGGTTAATTGCTTCTTTAAAAAAGGGAATGGCCTTCTGATATTGTTCCTGATTAAATCTGACCAGCCCGAGCTTATTACTGAAAATAGAAAGAGAGCAGTCATCAAGATTCTTTTTTGCAAAGGATCTGCCATCATAATAGCTCTTGAAAGCCTCTGTATATCTTTTTTCTGCCATCTGTACTTCTCCCAAAAAAAACAGACCACTGGCATATTCATTTTTATAAATAGCTTTCCTGTTTTTTAAAAGATGAAATACGCTATCGGTGTACAGTTCAGCCTTCGCTGTATTCAGATCATAATTCAGGTAAATATTAATCAGATTCTCATATTTCCTGAAAATATCTTTAACCCCGGGATCAGGAAAAGCCTGATAAGCTGAATCCAGGAAAATTGCTGCTCTTTTGGGCTGGTTATTTCCGATATAAGTTGTTGCCTGGTTAATGATGGTATCAAAATGAAGCTGATGATTAGGAGGCTGCTCATTAACCGGATTACAGGACATAATAAACAGTATTGATATCAGACACAGCAATTGTGTTATACTTTTATATATTCCCGGATACAGGAGATTGAATAGGCAGGACATGGGATAGGGTAGTTAATGTACATCGGTAAACGCTAAGAACAATATACAATTTTGATATGGTTCTTAACTCAGGATATTTATGAAATACATTATTAATGTCTTTTGTTTGCATATTTTGAAACAGAATTAAAATGTGGCGTATAATTCTGAATAAAAAAGGCGTCTCTTAAATTTAAGAGACGCCTTTTTTAAGCTATCGGAAAGCTGACAGATTTTCGGATTATTTTTTAGCATCCGCCAGCAAAGCTGTATTTAAACGGATATACTCAGGATTTTTGATCTCCGTTGCTATTTTAATCCCGGCAGCTGCACTTTCTGCTGCCCCTTTTTTGTCGCCCATTTTAAGTTGAACACGACCTTTCCATAATTTTACCCATGGGCTTTTTCCAGCATCAGCAGCATCAGCTGCATTCATCCATTCCATTGCTTTATTCAGGTCTTTCCCGTTTTCAAGATAATAAATAGCTGACTGCATATAAGGTTTCTTTTCACCTTTCATAGCCTCGTCAATATTTGCCATTACTTTGGCATCAATATCAGTGGTTAAGTTTACTGGTACTACCGTGTTATCCCATAGTAATTGCATCACTGCTTTTGTTGGTGATACTTCAGCAAATGCGATAGTAAATGTTTCTGTTTTATCTTTTGCAACAGCTGGCTTTACTTTGAATCTTAAAACATCATCTGATTCCTTGTATTCATAAGCACCCCATTGTTTAGTGTCTTTATTTAAAATGACAGTCCATTCAGTTTTTCCGGGAATAGTGAACAGGGCATAATCACCGGCAGTAACAGGCTGACCTTCTAAGGTCACATTTTCAGTGAATGAAATAGTTGTAGCGCTGTTAGCACCTGTGCGCCATACTGATCCGTAAGGCTCCAGGTCACCAAAAACCTTACGTCCTTTAGTATTTGGGCGGGAGTATTTGACTGTGATTTTTCCAAGACCAAAGTCTTGTATTACTGTCTGTCCAGAGCTAGGCTGAGGAAGGTTTAACCCCTGAGCTTTCAGATCTGCATTCAGACTTATTGCCAGAGCAACAAGTAAAGTTGTTTTGAGTAATGTTTTCATTAGAATAAGTTTTGTTTACACTAAATTACAGTTATGTTTTGATTTATAGTACAAACCTTTTTAATCAATAAGTGTTAATCCGTAAACAAAATTTATTCTAATAATACGATTATGAAACAATTAAGTTTATTTGGTTTATTAGTTATCGGAGCCTGTACGATGCAGGCATGCACAGGTTCAGGAAGCCATGGAGCCAAGGGTGATCTTGCTGCTATGGATTCAGGGAAAACTGACAGTTTAAAAATGGATACTAATAAGATGAGTAGTACAATGCCCGCCGATCAGTCAAAAACCGGTGGGGATGTAGCATCATTTATGAAATCAGCTGCTCTTGGAGGAATGATGGAAGTTGATTTAGGGCAGATCGCCCAGAAATCATCCAACCCGGATGTTAAGGCCTTTGCAGAGGAGATGGTAAAAGATCATTCTAAGGCTAATGCTGAGCTTAAATCACTGGCAGAAAAAGAGAAAATTGTTTTGCCAGCAGCATTTCCTGCAGAAGATAAGGCACATATTGATATGATGAAAACCATGACCGGTTCTGCTTTTGATCATCATTATATTGATATGATGGTTACCGATCATGATAAAACTATTGCCTTGTTTAAATCAGCAACGACATTTCCGTCGAAAGAAGTGAGTGAGTTTGCCAAAAAAATGTTGCCTGTTATTACCGGACATTTTGAAAAAGCAAAAGCTATTCAGGCAAAACTGAAATAGTCAGGCCGATTTTTTTAGCAACTAAAAAGGGCATTTTGTAATTAAACAGCATGCCCTTTTTCATTTGAACACAATTGATTTTTAATGATCATGTGCGACTCAATTTTGTTCATTTCGGTTTGTGTTCTGCTGCACATGAAGGTTTCTTATCCCTGAACTCTAACAGGGTCAAGAATTTTAGTAATCATTTTCAGTTTCTCTTCCGCTTTCTGTAATTGATGATACAATTCCTGAGCAGCGATGTCTGTCTGGAGTTTTATCTCCGGTATCAGCTCTTTGTAATAGTTGATACCCTTAAATAATTCTTCCCTGAATTTCTCAAAATATTTGGTCTTTTTTGCATTTAAATCATGTAATTGTGTATTCAGATCTTTTTTTAGGTAATCCACATATAAATGCAGCTCATTGATGAACAGATTCGGACGGTTGAATTTAAAATTAATCTTTTCCCTGCCATAAATATGTCCTATCATTTCTTTCAGTGTATACAACCTGGAAAAATAGGCAAGATTAGGACCGGGACAGATACTCACCGCTTTATTCTCTCTTGGTTTTAACTGATCGTTCTTGATATAGACAGAAGCACACAGCCCTTCACAAAGACATATTTTTTCTGTGATTGCTTCAAATTTTTCGGCAAAAAGTACAGGATCTGGCTCTGTAGCCTCTAATTGTTTGATTTTTAACCGCTGATATTCTCTTGAAGCGGTACAAATAGGAAGCTCAGTAAATTCGGTGTTGGTAGAAAGGAATTTTTTAGTGCACGGACTGCCTGGTCTTCCTTTTGCTATTCTTTGCAGACGCTGTTCTTCAATTGTACTGTTTCTGAAGTTATTAAACAATACGCCAAGTGGAGAAGAATTGCTGACATAAAAATCATCCTGCTGTGCTGAAGCCAGTGCTTCTAAAGTCTGCGCATCTACATTTGTAGCTTCCGGAACCAGTAAAAAAGGGCTTCCCCATCCGGTGGCATCCAGTTGGTAATAGTTAAGCAGAAAAGCATTTTCTCCGGCAGTACCGATTCCTCCCTGTGCTGTGAATTTAAGCAGTGGAGTCCCCGAAATAGTAACCCCTTTATTGAATAAGGCAGTTTGATAAATGCCTGATAATTCTTCCCGAAGTTCATTTCTTTTTTGTTTAAATTCCTCCAGGATTGGGCCTAAAAGCAACCCCTCTGTAGCAAATGCATGCCCTCCGCAATTCAAACCTGATTCAACTCTGAATTCTGCAACCCATAAACCTTTTTTTGCCAGCATTTTTGCCTGGATCAGAGCTGATCTGAAATCACTCACCTTAAGGATAATCTTCTTTTTGATCTGTCCGTTGGAGTCAGGGTAGAAATCCTGGCAGTTTTCCATGTAAGTATATAATCTCGGATTCAGACCTGCAGAGATTACAACAGATGAAGATAAGGTACTGTTTCCAAAACCTCTCATTGCTGCCAGTGCATCTGTAAAATCATTTCCGAGGTTTTCCTGAGCAGCATTGTAATTTGCTTTATCTACCTTAGACATGATGTTGACGTCGATACTCCCTGCCTTCATTTGTAAACGCAATTCCTGTTGCAGTTTTTTCTTTTCTGTACCCGGTTCAAGTTCTGACATTTTCAGATACTGAGCTTTAAGTGCAGAATTTTCAGGAAGAAGTTCAAAATACGTGTGTATATCAGCACCTGCGGTAAAGGGCTCATCTTTTAGCGCGGCAAACTGCTGATCGACCAATGTCCTGATCAGATCCAGGTAAGCAGTGATCCGCCTGGCACGGCCGTCATGATCTTCTTTTTTAATAGGTATATAATCAATGTTATTGGCTGCCGAATGGAATTTTCTCATTCGCTCTGTCAGTTCATCATCAACGATTGAAACAACAGAAGTAATGCCATATCTGGCTACTTTTAAGGGAGTGTCAATAGAATAACCTAATCCCAAAACGGGAATATGAAAGGTGTGGTTCATGCAATTCTGTTTTATCTGTAGGTTGGCAAAATAGCGGAGAAATGCGGGGATAAAATATGACATGGATCATTATTTTATATGATTTATACCTGTGCCAGGGATGATGCATATCATAGATAGGACCGGCAAATGAGCAGATATTTGTTGTAATAAAAATAACATATTATGGCAACTTTAATCGTAAACACCGCTCCGGCTGATACAAGCTTATGGTCTAAATACTTAAACTTTGCAGATAGTCAGAAACCAAATCATCTGGGCTGGTTTCTGGTCTCTATTGTTTTACATGCTACCATACTGGTTCCATTAACTTTTGTGCTTGTTTATTCACTCGATGGACATGTCGTTCCATGTCTTGCATCCAGTATGCTGATTTTCTTTGCTAATATTGTAGCCAATATGAGCAGCGCAAGTACCAGGATAACTATCGGTCTGTTTTATCTGAGCTTAATGATCCATGCTGTGATCCTTGTAGTGACCGTTTTTGGTTTATAATTTAACATGCTGTTAGCAGATTTTCTATATTTGTAAAAATCAATTATGGAAAAAGCACGGTTATTAGAGGCAATCATTGAAACGGCCATTGATGGAATTATTACCATTGATCAGAGAGGGAAAATAGAAAGCCTTAACCCTGCGGCACTTCAGCTTTTTGGTTATACACTGGATGAAGTTGTTGGACAGAATATAGCAAAGCTAATGCCTGAACCGGACAAAGGCAGGCATGACGGGTATATCGAAAATTATCATAGAACCGGTGAAAAGCACATCATTGGTAAAGGAAGGGAGGTAAAAGGACTTCGTAAAGACGGAACGACTTTTCCTTTCAGACTGGCTGTAAGTGAAGTTCAATATGAAGACCGCAAAATATTTACCGGTTTTATCCATGATCTTTCTAAAGAAAAAGAAGCAGAAGAGCGCTTACAGGAATATGCTGCTGAACTGGAAAGCCTGGTAGAGGAGCGGACCAAATCACTGAAGAAAACAGTTACTGCTTTAAGAGAAGCAAAAGAAGAGGTTAGCTTGTCACTTGAAAAAGAAAAAGAACTGAACCAGATGAAAAGCAGATTTGTCTCTATGGCATCACATGAGTTTCGTACACCATTAAGCTCTGTCCAGCTTTCTGCTTCACTTATTGAAAAATATGCACAGCCATTTCAGAATGTAAATATTGAGAAACATGTGCATAAAATAAAAAATGCAGTTGGTAATCTGACCACTATTCTGAATGATTTTCTGTCTCTGGAAAGACTGGAGGCCGGAAGGGTAGAGCCTGCGTTTCAACCTTTTGACCTGGTTAAATTAGCAGAAGAAATTACCGAAGAAATGCAGATGATCGCTAAACAGGATCAGCATATAATTTATCAGCATACAGGGCTGGAAAGTGTGGTTTCACTGGATCAGAATCTGCTGAAAAACTGTATGATCAACCTGATTAATAATGCAATCAAGTATTCAGGAGAAAACACCTTCATAGAATTTAATACCGAAATTAATGAACATCAGTGTCTGATTACCATAAAGGATAACGGAATCGGAATACCAGATACAGATCAGAGATATTTATTTCAGCCATTTTTCAGAGCACATAATACAGGAAATATTCCTGGTACAGGTCTGGGGCTGAACATTGTAATGCGTTATGTTGGTTTAATGAAAGGTGAAGCGCAGTTCGAAAGTAAAATAAATGAAGGCACTAAATTCATACTATCATTCAACAGATAGTAAGTTATCAATAAACAGGACCGAATTCAATTCATCAAATGGAAAACAGGAGACAAAGGATATTGATCATTGAAGACAATGATGATATCAGAGAAAGCACAGCGGAAATACTAGAACTTGCCGGTTATGAGGTTTTCCAGGCAGATAATGGAAAAACGGGGGTAGAGATGGCCCATAGTCATTTACCGGATCTGATTCTGTGTGATATCATGATGCCTGAACTGGATGGTTATGGCGTACTTTATCTGTTAAATAAAAATCCGGAAACGGCTGCTACGCCATTTATCTTTTTAACAGCAAAGGCCGAAAGAATAGATATGCGTAAAGGTATGGAAATGGGGGCAGATGATTACCTGGTGAAACCTTTTGACGATGTTGAGCTGCTCAATGCAATTGAAAGCAGGTTTAGTAAAAGAGAAAAACAAGAGCTGTTTTACAGTAAATCGATTGACAAATTAAATAATCTGGTTGCCTCCAATCAGGGAATAAAAGAGCTGGATAAACTCATGCTGGATCGTAAAGTCCGCACCATTAAAAAGAAACAGATTATTTACTATGAGGGGGATATCGTTTCAGGAGTTTATCTTGTGCTGAGTGGAAAGGTGAAAACCATTAAACTTACAGAAGATGGCAGAGAACTGCTTACGGGTATGTATGGTGCCGAAGAATATTTTGGTATTCCTGCTTTGCTGTTAAATGAGCCATATGCCGAAACAGCAGAAGCTCTGGAGGATACAACGATATGTCAGCTTCCTAAAGAAATGCTCGATGAATTGCTTAACCGCCATCCTGATGTGGCTAGACAATTTATCCGGATTCTTTCCAATAATCTGCTGGATAAAGAAGAACAGCTTTTACAGTTAGCCTATCATTCTGTCCGTAAAAGGATGGCAGAAGTACTCATGCGTTTGTGTAAGCTGGAAAAACAGGAAGGACAGATCAATCTTCGTATCTCCAGAGATAATCTTGCTGCGATGGCCGGAATGGCTACCGAAACAGTCAGCCGGATTCTCAGTGATTTCAAGGATGAGGGAATTATTGAAAGAAAAGGAAGCCAGATCGGTATACTCGATTATCTGAAGCTTCAGCAAATGAAAAACTGATCCAGATCATATTTATGGTTGACTAACCTCATTCTCTGCTACTTGTTTTCGGGCTAATTTTGCTCATTAACAAATCGATCCGAATGAGAGTAGTAGCCTATAGTATAAAATCTTTTGAAAAAGAGCCACTGGCAATCGCCAATCATAAAAAACACGATATTACCTTAATATCCAATTCGCTGAGCCCTGATACTGTGAGTTATGCGGCAGGAAAAGAGGCTGTTATCGTATTTACAGAAGATGTTGTTTCGGCAGCTGTGATTAATAGTCTTGCTGATCTGGGCGTGAAATATATCGCTACCCGGTCTACATCAACTGTACATATCGATCAGGAGGCAGCGGCCGGTCGTAATATTAAAATTGCCAATGTTCCAGCTGTTTCACTGATGGCTGATACAACCGATGAGTTATCATTGGCATTAGCCAGAGAAACCATCTTAAATCTTGATAAGTGGCAGCAGAACCGTTGTTTGGGTTCTGCCTGTATTTGTTCCGGATCCTGTGATCAGGCTCATCCTAAAACACCTGACCATGAACATTAAAACATTGATGGCAAAGTACCATGTTGCTGCACCACGCTACACAAGTTATCCTACGGTACCTTACTGGGATACAGAACGGTTTGATCAGGGGAAATGGGGCCGGGCTGTGAGTAAATCATTTACACATAGCAATCATCAGGATGGGATCAGTTTATACCTGCACCTGCCTTTTTGTGAAAGCTTATGTACCTATTGCGGGTGCAATACACGGATTACGCGTAATCACAAAGTAGAAGTACCCTATATCGAAGCTGTCCTGAAAGAATGGGAATTATACTATAAACTCTTTGATAGTAAACCTGTCATCCGGGAACTTCATCTGGGCGGCGGTACACCAACTTTCTTTAGTCCTGAAAATCTTGAACTACTGATAGGCGGAATTCTAAACCCGGCTATTGTTCATGAAGAAGCAGAATTCAGCTTTGAAGCTCATCCTTCAAATACCACAGAGGCACATTTAAATACTTTATATCAGTTGGGCTTTAAACGTTTGAGTTTAGGGATTCAGGATTTTGATCCTAAAGTACAACTGGCAATTAACCGAATACAAAGCGTAGAAGAAGTTGCCCTGGTAACCAGTCAGGCCAGAGCTATTGGATATTATTCTGTCAATTTTGATTTGATTTATGGTCTTCCTTTACAGCATATCGAAGGTTTGTCAGCTACTATAACATCGGTGCTGGCTTTGCGTCCTGACAGAATCGCCTTTTATAGTTATGCGCATGTTCCATGGGTAAGACCCGGACAGCGCAGGTATACGGAACTTGATTTACCTTCTGCGGCAGAAAAACAGCAGCTATATGAACTGGGCCGGGAGATGCTGAAAAATGGAGGATACACTGAAGTTGGAATGGACCACTTTACGCTTAGTACTGATAGTTTATATACTGCAGAGAAAGCGGGCAGGTTACATCGTAATTTTATGGGATATACTCACCAGTATAGCGAACTGATGATTGGACTGGGGGTCTCATCTATCAGTGATAGCTGGTCTGCATTTGCTCAGAATGTTAAAAAAGTAGAAGATTATATCAGTCTGGTAAACGAAGGTAAAATCCCAGTTTTTAAAGGCCATATTCTGAGTCAGGAAGATCTTGTGATCCGGAGACATATCTTAAACCTGATGTGTAAAGGAGAAACCTCATGGGCTAAAGCTGAAGAACAAAGTGAAGGTTTCAGTGAAGGTCTGGAACGGATGTCTTCAATTGCCCGGGATGGGTTGGTCACTATAGGAGAAACAGAAATGAAAGTTACTGAACAGGGGAAACGGTTTTTAAGAAATATCTGTATGGCGCTCGATTCAAGGCTTTATGCTAATCAGCCTCAAACACAATTGTTTAGTATGTCCGGATAACCCGGGATAATTTAATTACTGCATATGGAAGTTCCGGTTTTGGCCGGACTTATATAGGGAATATTAAGCTCCATTCCCCGGAATATAAACCAGATTCCGAGTACAATCATCAGATAAGGGATGACATTATTGATCTTTCTTCTGAAAATTGCTGTGGTAAAACCTGCGCTTATTCCGGCAATAAACATCAGAGGAACAGTGCCTAATCCATACCAGAACATATATTCAACGGCTGTTTTTACTGTACCCGTATTCAGTGCTCCGGTTAAGGCCAGATAAACCAGTCCGCAGGGTAGAAAACCATTGACAATTCCTATGATCAGGTGATTGGCCTGATGTTTTAAAGCATAACCCAACAAGCGGTTGAAAGGCTGTAATAATCTGGAATTAATCCTGCCGGCAGAGAATTTAAGTAGTTTTGAAATAGCGGCAATCAGAATCAGCAGACCACTGATGATACTGATATATTGCTGTACACCCGCAAGCCAGATCTGCCGGCCAATCAGACCAATAATGGCACCGAGTATACAATAAGCAATAACCCTTCCTCCCTGATAACTCAATTTATCCAGTACGAGAAAACCCCAGCCCTTTTTTAAGGTGGGGACAGCAAAAGCAAGCGGGCCGCACATTCCTAAACAATGTACACTGCCCATCAGACCGATCAGAAATGCGAGGTACTGGTCACTCATCTGATACTGATTTCCTGTTCGTAAAGATATTTTTTTGACTGGCTTTCCCACTCAGTAATTAACCGCCATGATCCTTTTGGTAAATTCTCTGCAGGTATTGATACCCGGTTTTCCTGATCAGTTTCAAAAGACATTGTCTTGTCCAGTCTTTTGTCCGAAGTGCGCATCAAACGTATATTTCCTTTAGCCTGATCAATAAAAACCAGACTTATTATTTCTTTGTTTACTGTTATTTCCGGTTTGGCATGATCCAGATTAACCTGTTCCTTCAAGTTATAAACCTGATTATAATTGATGCCCTTTTCATAGTAATCATTATCTACCAGTGCATCAGTTTTACTGTTAAACATGATGACCACCAATACAATAATGAAGCTCATAAAAGTGCCCATACATAGTAATATTTTTACTCCCCAGTTCATATCTTATTCGTTAGCAGGTGCAATAAATGTAGTCTTAAACTGACCGGCAACTTTGCTTCCGGACATGAGTTTAAAACCTATAGCTGTTTTATATTTCTGAATAGATTTTTGCGGAAAAATCACGAAAAATGTAAGCTTTACTGTTTCTCCCGGTTGCACTATTTTTTCCTTCTGGATATACTGTATTTTAGCATCCCTGTGATCAGGTATAATTTCAAATTGAACCGGACGGGTAGTCTTGTTCATCAGTTCTGAATTATAAAGATTGCTGACAGTTTTATCCTTATCTCTAAGCTGATACAATGTGCCGCTGGCCCTTAGAATAGTTGTTTCTACATCGCTGCGGCTAACCAGCAGGTAAGTTAGTACAGTCATTAATATCAGTAAGACCACACTGTAACCGTAAATCCGCTTGTTTAACTGGAAAGGCTTTTTAGTAGCAATTTCATCTTCTGATTTAAAGCCAATCAGGCGTAGCGGACGGTTAATTTTTTCCATTACCATGTCGCAGGCATCAATACAGGCAGTACAGTTAACACATTCCATCTGGGTACCATTTCTGATATCTATCCCGGTTGGGCAAACCTGAACACATAACTTGCAGTCAATACAATCACCTTCAGGCTGTTCTATTTCTTTGACTCTTTTTCCACGCGGTTCCCCACGCTGATAATCATAGGCAACAATAATACTCTGATTATCTAATAATACCCCCTGAAGACGGCCATAAGGACAGGCTACCGTACAAACCAGTTCACGCATCTTTGAAAAGACAAGGTAGAACGCCAGCGTAAATACACAGATGGCGATAAATCCTGTAATATGCATAGAGATAGGTTCAGTCATTATTTTCCAGAGTACAGCGCTGCTGATTAAATAAGAAAGAAAGATATTCGCAATCAGAAAAGATATAGCCAGGAAAAGGCAATGTTTGATGGTCTTTTTCCAGATCTTTTCGAAATTCAGGGGGCCATTGTCCAGTTTTTTTTGCTGGAGATGATCTCCCTCTATCCAGTTCTCAATTTTCCGGAAAACCATTTCCAGAAAAATAGTCTGTGGGCAGGCCCATCCGCAGAAGACCCTGCCAAAGACTACCGTAAACAACACCACACCTATGATGAAGATCAGCAATGCCAGTACAAAAAGATAAAAATCCTGTGGCCAGAAGATTATCCCAAAAAAGACGAACTTTCTTTCCAGCACATTCAGCAGAATCAGCTGTTCCCCATTCAGTTTAAGAAATGGTGCAGCGAATAACAGTGTCAGGAAAAAATAGCTGACCGTCGCACGGTACTTATAAATCTTGCCTTTGATAAGCTTAGGATAGATCCACTTTCTTTTTTTTCCATCATCCGTAATCGTAGCGGGCTGATCTCTGAAATGTGCAGGACTTTGTGACATAATTATTCTTTGTTTCCCTGTGGGGCTTTAGCTCCCGCAGGGTTTGTTCCTTTTAATGACAAAACGTAATTGGTTAAATCTGACAGCTGTTGTGCACTGAGCGATTTTTCCCAGGCGATCATTCCTTTTTCAGGAACACCATATTTGATTGTTTTGAAAACATCTTTTGCGGTTCCCCCATGCAGCCAATATTCATCTGTCAGGTTTGGCCCGACAAGACCTTCTCCATGTTCCCCATGACAAGGTGTACAGCGGTTGGCGAATAAAGAAGCTCCGTTTTTAATTACAGCTTCATCTTTACTTTGTTCCATGTTGTTTTCATTTACAGCATTTGCCGCATTCGCAGGATTTGACAGAAAGGCCACTTTAGCTTCTGCTGCCTGTTCTATCTCTGCTATGTATTCTTCTTCCTGTGATTTACCGAAGCCTAAAACATCATAGGTCAGTAAATATCCTATGGCGAAGATGATTGTGCCATAAAACAGGATCATAAACCAGGCAGGAGTGGGGTTATTCAATTCGGCTATGCCATCAAATTTATGTTCCATAACCAGGTTTTTCTCCTCTTCCAGGGGTTTTAGCTGCATCAGTCTGGTCCAGATAGAAGGTTTTTTCTTTTCCAGTACCAGTAGCGCTTCCTGTTCCATTCTCCTTTTCTCTCTCTCTTCGGGCGTGGCAAAAGGAGTTGGATGAATAGATTCCCTGACATAAAATTTAATCACCTTCAGCATGAGTATGGCCACGCAAAGGATCATCACTGCAGTGATGAGCATTAATCCAATTACAATATCTGCTGAAGTACTCCCTGTAGACCAGCTGCTGTTAATTACCTCTTTCATCCTGATCGTCTTTTAAAGGGAGTTCGCTCATATATTTTATTTCGTCCTTTTTCATGGTTAGCAATAATATGCCAACCAGTAAAAAAAATAGCATGAAGATGCCGAGTGAGCTGAGCAGATACCCTTGGTTTCCATCAACCTTATCTAAAAATTGCTTAAACATGTTTTGCGTTATTTTGCTTTAATATCTGTACCCAGGCGTTGCAGATAAGCGATGATCGCGATGATCTCCTTATCACTCTTCACCTTAATATTGTTCTGTTGTAAGTCAGCAGCAATTGCTTTAGCCTGTTCTTCCAGTGCAGCATTTGCTTTATGCTCATAACCTGTTTCATATGGAACACCCAGCGTACGCATGGCATTAATCTTTGAACGGGTAGTCGTCGTATCCAGTTTTTGCTCAGCAAGCCATTCATATGGAGGCATAATACTACCTGGTGACATTGTTTGCGGGTCATATAAGTGGTTGTAATGCCATGCATTACCATATTTTCCACCTTCGCGCTGCAGATCAGGACCTGTACGTTTAGATCCCCATAAAAATGGATGATCATAGACGAATTCTCCGGCTTTGCTGTATTCTCCATAGCGTTCAGTTTCAGAACGGAACGGGCGGATCATCTGAGAATGACAGTTCACACATCCTTCTCTGATATATACATCTCTGCCCTGTAATTCAAGCGGCGTATAAGGTTTTACACTGGCTATTGTTGGAATATTGGATTTAATTGTAAAGGTTGGCATCATCTCAATCATTCCGCCAATCAGAATTACGATCAGTGAAAGTACCATGAAGATCATTGGTTTACGTTCCAGCATGCGGTGTAATTTCTTATCATCTCCCTGTGCAACATAAACCTGAGGTAAAGGCTGGGCTTCGGCAGCTTCATTAGCTACAAGTTTGCCTGATTTCATGGTTTTGATCAGGTTATAGGTCATCACAATTACGCCTGTCAGATATAATGCTCCGCCTATCGCTCTCATGACATACATCGGAAGAATCTGAATTACTGTTTCCAGGAAATTAGGATATCTTAATAAACCTTCCTGGTTAAACTCTTTCCACATTAATCCCTGGGTAAAACCAGCAAAGTAAAGCGGAACCGCATAGAATATAATTCCCAGTGTACCAATCCAGAAGTGGAAGGAAGCCAGTTTTTTAGAATATAAAGTCGTGTTGTAAATTCTTGGAATCAGCCAGTACAGAATAGCAAAAGTTAAAAATCCATTCCAGCCTAATGCTCCAACATGGACATGGGCAACTATCCAGTCAGTATAGTGAGCAATAGCATTGATTTGTTTAAATGCCAGCATGGGCCCCTCAAATGTGGCCATACCATAAGCCGTCAGACCGACAACCATGAATTTAAGTTTAGGATCCTCTCTGACTTTATCCCATGCACCTCTTAAAGTAAGCAGTCCGTTGATCATACCTCCCCAGCTTGGAGCAATCAGCATCACAGAGAAAGCTACACCTAAAGACTGTGCCCAGGAAGGTAATGAAGTATATAACAGGTGGTGAGGGCCTGCCCAGATATAAATAAAGATCAGCGACCAGAAATGCAGAATACTCAGCTTGTAAGAATATACCGGACGATCGGCCATTTTTGGTAAAAAGTAATACATCATGCCCAGGTATGGTGTGGTCAGGAAAAATGCTACAGCATTATGTCCGTACCACCACTGTACCAGCGCATCCTGTACACCAGCATACAAATAATAACTTTTAAATGCAGAAACAGGTAACTGAACAGAGTTTACAATATGCAGTACCGCTACAGTGACGAAAGTTGCGATGTAAAACCAGATAGCCACATACATATGTTTCTCCCGTCTTTTGATGATTGTACCAAACATATTATAGCCAAACACGACCCAGATTATCGTAATCGCGATATCTATCGGCCATTCCATCTCTGCATATTCATGTGAACTGGTCATTCCCAGAGGAAGCGTAATAACCGTAGCTATAATAATTAATTGCCAGCCCCAGAAATGGATCTTGCTGAGAACATCACTGAACATCCTTGTTTTAAGAAGCCGTTGTAAAGAATAATAAACGCCCATAAATATGGCGTTACCTACAAATGCAAAGATTACTGCATTGGTATGTAATGGCCTGATACGGCCGAAAGTTGTGTATTGGGAACCCAGATTCATGGCAGGTTTAAAGAGCTGCATGGCAATCAAAAGTCCGATCGTCATTCCGACTATACCCCAGACGATGGTGGCTAATGCGAAGTTTCTGACGATTTTGTTGTCGTAGTAGAATTTTTCAGTCATAAGAAAAATTGGTGTGGTTTATGGGGGTAAAATTAGCCTTGTTTAATATCCCGGGCAGTGACAGGAGTTATGCCTGCAGGTGATCTTCATCACTTTTTTCTTCGTCCCGGGGTTCCTGAGGCTTTTCTTCTTCAAAAAGTATCCTCATTCCAGGAGTAAAGAGATCATCGTGCTGACCAGATTTACTCGCCCAGAAAAAGGCGAGTAAGAATATCAGGGCCAATAAAATGCTGAAGCCAATCAGCATATAGATCATATTCATAATAAATGATTTTTACGGGCGTAAAACCGGGCGGTCAGACTGGTGAATAAGATGATGGTTACTGTACTCATAGGCATGAGTATAGCCGCCATTAAAGGAGAAAGTAAGCCTTGTACAGCAAAGAATAATCCGACTGCATTATAAAGCAGAGATATAACAAAACTCATGTGGATCACTTTGACAGCATCTTTTGCCTGTCTGATAAACTGGGGTATCTTTTTAAAAGCAGTACCATCCAGTATCGCATCACAGCCGGGAGAGAAATTATTAATGTCATCTGTGACTGCAATACCCAGATTACTTTGTCTTAAAGCACCGGCATCATTTAACCCATCACCCAGCATCATTACTTTAGCACCTTTTTGTTGTAACTGAAGAATGTAATCCAGTTTTTGCTGCGGACTTTGCCGGAAATGTAAATGCTGTGTCCCCGGAAAAAATGGAGTCAGGAGTTTGCGGTCATGATCCTGATCGCCGGATAATAGATGCAGATCTGTTTTTTGCCCCAGTTTAAGTGCTAATTGTTTGAATCCTTCTCTCCAGCGTTGTGAAGAACGGAAGAAGCCGCAATAATGATATTCTATTAAGATATGAACCACACTCCCCTGATCCTGTGTTTTCAAACCCAGATATGCAGCACTTCCCAGTTTTACTTCATGACCGTCTACGCAGCCAGTGATTCCCCTGCCTACTTTTTCTTTATACTGTTCAACAGCAAACCGGGGTTTGAGATTTAACCATTTGACCAATTCTCTGCTCAGCGGATGTCCTGAGTTTCTTGCCAGGTCACAAACCAATTGTTTTTCATATTTGTCCAGCTCTCCTGTAAAATCAAAACCAGCTGCTTCGGGATTGGTAATTGTTCCTGTTTTATCAAAAACGATAGTATCGATCCGGGCAAGTTCTTCAATGACAGCTGTATTTTTCAGATAGAATTTATTCTGATCGAAAATGCTCAGAACTGCAGCCAACGTGAAAGGTGAACTTAATGCCAGTGCACAGGGGCAGGCAATAATCAATACAGCAGTAAAAGATGCAACAGCTTTGTTGATATCCGTACTAACCCAGTACAGACCAGCTGCCAGGGCAATAGCCAGCAAAATAATGCTAAAATAGCGGCTGGCAGTATCACTGAAAGTTTTAATCGGATCTTTTTGAGTAGAAAAGGCCTCGTTATTCCATAATTTGGTCAGGTAACTCTGAGAAACAGGTTTAACCACTTCGAGTTCTATTGCACCTTTTAATTGCCTGCCACCAGCGTAAATAATCTCGCCCAGTACTTTTTCTACCGGAAGAGATTCACCCGTAACAAAACTAAAATCAAGTCTTGCATCTCCTTTAAGCAATATTGCATCAGCAGGAATTATTTCATTACTGCGGATCAGGATACGGTCGCCTGTCTGAAGTTCATTCAGCGGAAGTGGTTTTTCCCTGCCATCTTTTAACTGCGTAACCGCTACCGGGAAATAAGAGCGGAAATCACGTTCGAAAGACAGATAGTGATACGTCCTTTTCTGCATCCATTTACCTATCAGCAGAAAAAATACCAGTGAACATAAAGTATCAGCAAATCCGGCACCTGTCTGGGTGATGATTTCAAAGGCAGAGCGGATGAACATTACAGCAATCCCCAGTGCGAGCGGAAAATCCAGATTCAGGACTCCATTTTTAAGATTGGTCCAGGCAGAGATAAAGTAATCCCTTGCACTATATAACAATACTGGAATGGTGAAAGCCAGGTTGATCCATCCAAAGAAGTTTTTAAAATCCTGCTCAAAGCTATTCAGCCCAAAATAATCCGGAAAACTTAACAACATTACGTTTCCGAAACAAAAACCTGCAACTGCGATTTTAGTGAAAAGGTTGCGTTCAGAATGATCGGTTCTTTGTTTTTTGATCATATCCTGTAAACTGATCAATGGTTCATAGCCAATAGCACTCAGTGTTTCCACTACCTGTCTGAGTGAAATCTGCTGATTCCTGAAAGTGATGCTAACCTGTTTTTTGAGGAAATCCACACGTGACTGTGCAATAGCAGGATTGAGTTTGTGCAGGTGCTCGAGCAGCCATATGCAGGAGCTGCAATGGATAACAGGAATAAAAAGAGTGATTACAGTGACCTTTGCATCGGTATAATCGACCAGCTCGGTTACTATGCCCGGCTCATCAAGATAGTTGAAGTGCTGTGCCTTTTTCTGCTGAGAGCTTCCCGGTACGTCATTATACAGATAGTAGCTGGAAAGGTTATGGCTGGAAAGTATCTGATATACTCCTTTACAGCCCAGACAGCAAAAATGTTTGTCATCTGCAGCATAAGGTTTCTCGGGAAGATTGTCTCCGCAGTGAAAACAATGCGTCTCTACTGTTAAGCTGTTAGTTTCATTCATAAGAAATTCTTTGCTCCAAAAGTGAGGGCATAATCCCAATCTTAAAATGATACCTGAAACCTTAAAAAGTGACGTAAGTCACTTTTATTTCCATAACTTTATATTTTATTTCTTGATATTAAAAACTATTGCCCGTTAAGACCGCTTATTATATTGATGAAAAAAGATACAATGCAGTTCTGGACTAAACTTATGGGGAGCCCTGATACTCATACACTGGAAGCAATCATATTTCATACTGCCTGTGTTTTTACTGCTTTACTTTTTACCTGTAGTATAGTTTTTAATTATCTGATTGGCTTGTATACCTTGTCAATGCTCCTGATACCTGCAGTATTTTCTGTTTGTTTTGTTTATTATTTGTCGAAATTCAAATACAAACTGAATGCGGCCATTACTATTTTTTGTACGCTGGGCAATCTGTTATTTATAGCTTTTTTTCTGAACAATTCTGGTATTAACGGACCTGGGCTGGTTGTGTATCTCCTTTTTTTCTTTCTGGTGATTAGTATTGTGCCTAAAAATCAACGTTTTCTGTGGATGGCAGTTAATATTATAGTTGCTATAAGTCTGATCATTTTTCAATACCATTATCCTGAACTTGTTCCTGTTAATTATAAAGATGATCTCAGCAGGCATCTGGATCTGAGTTATGTTTATTTCTTTACGCTGATCATTATCTATTTTATTCTGACCAGCATTATTACAAGTTATAACAGAGAAAGATTACTTGCCGAAAAGCGGGCAGAACAGCTGGAAATTGCCAATCAGTCAAAAAATAAGTTATTCTCTATACTGGCACATGATCTCAGATCACCTTTAAATTCTATTCAGAGTTTTCTGGAGATTTCTATGGAAGTAGAAATTGAAGAAGATGAGAAAAGAACTATAAATTCCAGTTTGCTTAAAGAGACCAAATATACCGGTCAGATGCTGATCAATTTACTTTCCTGGAGTAAAACACAAATGGAGGGGGTAAATGTCAGGCTGACCAGGCTTGATCTGGCAAGGGCACTGGAAAGTACCTTGCTGTTGCAGACAAGTCTGGCAGAAGAAAAAGGACTGATTTTAACTAACAGGATTCAGCATAATGTTCATGTTATTGCCGATAGTGATATGATGGAACTGATTATCCGTAATCTGATTAATAATGCAATTAAGTTTACTCCACCAGGGGGGATAATCACTGTTTCTTCTGAGATACATGGTCAGGAGTGCTGGATAAGAATAGAAGACACAGGTATTGGAATAGCTAAAAAAGATTACGATAACATCTTTTCTCTGCATTCAGAGATTACGTACGGAACAAATAAAGAGAAAGGCGTGGGGCTGGGCCTGGTTTTATGTAAGGAATTTATAACTATGCAGCATGGTAGAATCTGGGTAGAAAGTACATTGAATGTCGGTACAGTGTTTTTTGTAAGCATCAATCTTTCTCCAAGAGCTGATTTATTTCCTTTGCATTTGAATTGAAAGTTTAATTAGTCACCTTTGCAGCGTCAAAAAAATAAATATACTATGGAAGATCACTATGAGCTGTCCCGTTTCGGAAAGGGTTTTAAGGAAAGAGTTGAAAACGCACTGGACTGCCTGAAAAGGGGTAAAGGAGTACTGGTTGTTGATGATGAAAGCAGAGAGAATGAAGGTGATCTGATCTTTCCTGCCGAGACTATGACAGTACCTGATATGGCTTTAATGATCAGGGAATGCAGCGGTATTATCTGTCTGTGTCTGAAACCGGAAAAAGTTGATTCATTGGAGCTTCAGCCAATGGTACAGGTAAATACGAGTAAATATCATACACCGTTTACGGTATCTATAGAAGCTAAAGAAGGAGTGACAACCGGGGTTTCTGCCGCAGATCGTTTACAGACTATCAGAACAGCAATGTCTGACCAGGCTAAACCCGGGGATCTTTCAAGACCCGGCCATATATTCCCGTTAAGAGCTAATGAGGATGGGGTTTTTGGAAGACGAGGTCATACTGAAGGCAGTATAGATTTAGTTGTACTTGCAGGATTCAGGCCTGTTGCAGTGCTTTGTGAACTGACTAATGAAGATGGTACAATGGCCAGACTGCCGGAAATTTCTGTTTTTGCAGAAAAGTACGAATCTACTGTGGTTTCTATTGAAGATATTTTCCAGTACAGGTTATCCCTGCAGAATTAGCTTCTGGTACAGAATGGAAAAAAATGGTATCGCATTTTGCGATACCATTTCTATACTACTTTCATAAACTCTTCTACAAACAGCACTGCTGATTTTTTACGGTAAACTCCCTTTTGCCAGAGTATAAAAGCCTGTTTATACAGTTTTTTATCCGAAATGGGTACAGCTACAAGATTCTCCCATGTACTCAAAGCCTTCTCATTAATTATGGTAGCCCAGTTGCCTGATTCCACCATAGATAATAGCGAATGGACATCGTTCATTTCTATCCTGGTATTGGCGGTAATATTGTTTTTTTTGAAAAACTCATCGAACATATCCCTTGAGCTGAATCCTTTACTAGGCAGAATCAGATCTAATTTTCCCAACTCTTTCAGCGATATTTTAGGCAATTTGGACAGCGGATTATTTTTAGAGACTGCCATAATGATTTTAGAAGAGAACACGGGCTGCATCTCAAAACCGCTACTGTCCCTTTGTTCATGAAAGGCAAGTATGATGTCCAGGTCTGCCATTTTAAGTTTGGTTTCCAGTTCACCTGCAGTTCCATACTCAATATGAATCATAATACCAGGGTATTTCTCTGAAAATGGAGTCAGGGCCGGTAAGAGTAAAGAGCTGAAGGCATAAGTTACACCAATTCTCAGTTCTCCGTTTATCATATTCGCCAGTTCAAATATCGCTTGTCTGGACTTTTTAATGTCGAGCATGATCTGATAGGCATGGGTCAGAAAAACATTGCCTGCTTCTGTGAGTTTTACCTGCTTTCCCATTCTGTCAAATAGCAGCATTCCCAGATCATCTTCCAGTTGTTTGATTTGCTGTGACAGCGTAGACTGTGTGACAAAGCAGGCAGCAGCGGCATCTGTAAAATGCAGGAGCTCTGCGGCCTTGATAAAATAATTGAGTTGCCTGATTTCCATAAGCAATAAAGATAATCGATCGTTAAAACTAATCAATATCATTAAAACTATCAATTTTATAAATACATAGTTTATGCCGAAATTTGTATTGGTCTTCCGGATGGAGCTGCAAATGAGAAAATTATAGCAGCATAAACCGGACAGACTGCCAAAACAGTAAAATAATATCATGAATGTCTTCCGATCATTAAAATCACGAAATTTCAAACTCTTCTTTTATGGACAATCAATTTCCCTTGTAGGCACATGGATGCAAAAGACGGCGGTCAGCTGGCTGGTATATCAGCTTACAGGATCTGCGGTTTTGCTTGGAGTTGTTGGTTTTGTGAGTTTGATTCCTTCACTGATTTTATCGCCATATGCCGGCAGTCTGGTAGACAGACATAACCGTTACCGCATTCTGGTCATCACACAGATTGTATCTATGATTCAGGCCGGGGCACTGGCAGCAATTATCTATTTCGGATTTAATAATATACTTTTTATTATCGGACTTAGTCTGGTGCAGGGAATTGTCAATGCATTTGACGTCACCTGCAGACAGTCACTGATGGTAGAAATGGTCAATGATAAAGATGATTTACCCAACGCCATTGCGCTCAACTCGTCAATGGCTAATTTTGCACGTATTGCAGGACCAGCAGTAGCAGGGATTATTCTAAGTACTTTTGGTACTGACATTTGTTTTCTGGGTAACTTTTTGAGTTATATTCCAGTGCTGATCTGTTTATTTATGATGCGTCTGCCGGTGCAGATTATTACTAAATCTACTAAAAGCATTTGGGTGGAGCTGGAAGAAGGATTCAGGTATGTGGCAGGAGATAAAGAACTGAGCAGTATGATTATGATGATTGGAGTGAGCAGTCTTTTTGTAATTCCTTTCAATACCCTGATGCCAATCTTTGCCAAAGATATATTTAACGGAGATGCTAAGACTTTCAGCTGGTTTGAAAGTGCAGCAGGGCTTGGATCTATTATCAGCGCTATTTATCTTGCCAATTTAAAAAACAGCAGTACCATGATCAAATTAACCACTATTGCCGGAGCAGTGATGGGTGGAAGTTTGTTATTCCTGGCTTATGCGCCGCAATTGCCAATTGCTTTATTATTCATGGGTTTATCAGGAGTTGGAATGATGGCCCAGTCATCAGCTATTAATACTTACATACAAACACATGCTGTTCCTGAAATGCGCGGACGCGCAATCAGTTACTATGTCATGGCCTACCAGGGACTGATACCTGTAGGTAGTCTGCTCATTGGATGGGTGGCTCATTTAATTGGTCCAAGACCTGCAGTATTGATTGAAGGAATGATAGGATTAACTGCTACCGGAATTTTTGCCTATTACAAAAGCAGACAGGCAGCAGTTAAAACTATATGATTAAATGCTCAGTCCGCCGAACATGCTGAACAGGATAATAGAAAGAACAATCAGCGTAATCAGCACATATAATTTATCTCTTTCCAGGCCAAAAGCAACCAGAGAAAATACAATCCTTATAATGGGTGTGGCAATCAGAATGACTACACCCAATTGTATAATCTCAGTTGCACTACCATTACTTAGCCCTTTGATAATGCCGGTCAGACTGGTATATCCTTCACCTTCTCCGTGAAATACCCCGTATTCAGGAATACCGGAACCTTGTTGAAACAAGTACCATATTCCCCCAATTATAGCTATCAGACCCGAAATCAATACGCCATATCTTAACACCTGACCAATCAGCTGCTGCATGTCATAGTCGGTTACTCTTTTAGTTTCTTTATTCGTATTCATGTTTCCTAGAATTTATGATTAAAACCATTGTATATCATATTGAGTGCGATAGCTGTGATTGCAAAACTGAATATGATTTTCAGCCACTTAACGTCGATTCTCATCAGTAATTTTGAACCTGTAAAAGCGCCTGCCAGTACACCAATAATTACAGGGAAAGCAATTCCAGGATCAATATAACCTCTTTGCAGATAAACAACGGCACTCGCAGCAGCAGTCACACCGACCATAAAATTACTGGTCGTAGTACTTACCCTGAACGGAACCCGCATGGCACTGTCCATCGCCAGAACTTTTAGGGCTCCCGAACCTATGCCTAATAAGCCTGAAAGCATCCCTGCCAGTGTCATAATAGAAAAACCACCGCCAATATTTTTTAGCTTATAGTCTATAACACCTTCTTTTGAAGGGTAGCTGCTATTTAATTTAAGCAGATAAGAAAGTCTGCTTCCTTCTGTCAGTGCACCCTCGTGTTTCTTCCTAAGCGTCATTGCTGCAGAGAATATCAGGGTAACACCAAACAGAATAGCTACAATGTTAACCGGAGTGTAAATTGCCAGAATAGCTCCGATAACTGCACCAGCTGTAGTTGCAATTTCAAGAAACATACCCAGACGGATATTGGTAATACCCTCCTTTACATAGGCACTTGCGGAGCCTGAAGAAGTGGCTATTGAAGCAACCAGTGCTGCACCAATGGCATAACGGATATCAACATGGAAAAACAGGGTGAGTAGCGGTATAATTACCACGCCACCGCCAAGCCCCGTAAGAGAGCCTGCAAGTCCTGCAAGATAAGCCCCCAGTAACAGGATCAGGGTAAAGGTTAAAATAGTCATGAGTTATATGATTAATAATTGTTGTTTAATAAAGTTTTGATAAGCTGTACTGCTGATTCCTGATTCCTGTTAATGATGGCAAGGGCAAGTTCTTCATGCCATTTATGACTTCTGGCAAAATAGGTCATGTTTTCTTCTTTACGTTTGGTAAAGAAATCCCTGATAACCGAGGTGAAGTTTTGATATAAGTCTACCAATACCTTGTTTTTTGAAGCCTTTGCAATGCTGACATGAAAAGCTATATCAGCATCCGTACATTTTTGCTGCTGGTCAGTCTCTATAGCTTTTTTTCGTTGTATTAAATGATCCTGCATGGCACTGATGTCCTTATCAGTTCTGTTCAGACAAGCCAGTCTGACGATTTCTATTTCAAGTAAGGAACGTACCGCATTGATTTCTTCAAAGTCGGCGCGGCGCAAACGCTGGGCAAGAGTTTCACTTTTAATTTTGGAGGCTACAAAAGTACCTGATCCCTGTTGTACTTTAAGAATTCCGGACATAGCCAGGGTTTTGATAGCCTCTCTGATCGTAGAACGGCCAACTTCGTAGCGCTCCATCAATTCGGGCTCTGATGGGATTTTTGTGCCTTTTTTGAGCTTTCCAGAGGCGATATCGCTTTTAAGCGCAGTGATTACCTTGTCTGATAGATTGATTCTCTTCATGATTTAAACATCTGATGTTTCAAAGATAAATCATCGGAACAAACATCTGATGTTTGTAATGTAAAAGTGACAGGGCATACGGACAAAACCAAAATGGATTTTTCAATTATATTTCGTTTCTTCTTAAAAATGTTATAGGTTTACAAAAAACTTTAGGGGTGCCTTGCGCTGAGATATACCCTTTGAACCTGATGCAGTTAGTACTGCCGAAGGGAAAAGTAAGGCCATTGCTATGCTGTGGTTTTTCATTCCTTATACAGGTCATTCCTATCGTTATTAAAAAATGAAAAGAATGGAAATTACTGTAAATCATCAAACTTATTCTATCACCGGTTCCTGTTCTGTTGTACAGTTGTTAAGTACTGTTTTGCAGGTTTCTGATAGCGGTATTGCGGTAGCTGTTAATCAGTCTGTCGTGTCTAAATCTGACTGGTCTGCATACCATCTTCAACCCGGAGATCAGGTCATGCTGATCAAAGCTACCCAGGGGGGATAATTCTTTATTTCTGTTTCTAACCTAACAAAAATCACATAACGATGAAAGTAGAAAAAATTCCAGATGGCCAGGTCATCAGCAGGACGCCATTTCCGGCCTCCCGTAAAGTTTTTGTAAAAGGACAACTTCATGATATTGAAGTAGCCATGCGTGAAATCAGCCTTAGCGAAACCAAAATACACAATGGTTTTGGCCTGACAGAGAAAAATCCGTCTGTAACAGTTTATGATACAAGTGGACCTTATACTGATCCCAATGCACATATTGATGTGAAATCCGGGTTGCCCAGAATCAGAGAAAACTGGGTTACCGGCAGAGGCGATGTTGAAAAGCTTGATCAGATTACTTCAGCTTATGGTGCGCAGAGACTGGCAGATCCTTCACTTGATCAGTTGCGTTTTGCCTTTCAGCATCAGCCATATCGTGCAAAAGCTGGTCAGAACGTATCACAAATGCACTATGCAAGAAAAGGGATTATTACTCCTGAAATGGAATATATCGCTATCAGAGAAAATCAAAGGATAGAATTGTGGAATAAAGAACAGGGGGAGCAGGCGGAGGCCATGAGCCATCAGCATCCGGGAAATAGCTTTGGAGCAAATACCCCAAAAGAATTTATCACCCCCGAATTTGTACGTCAGGAAGTAGCTTGCGGCAGAGCAGTTATTCCATCAAATATCAATCACCCTGAGTCTGAGCCTATGATTATCGGCCGGAATTTTCTGGTTAAGATTAATGCCAATATTGGTAATTCAGCTGTAACTTCCAGTATTGAAGAAGAAGTTGAAAAAGCAGTATGGGCTTGCCGCTGGGGTGCAGATACAATTATGGATTTGTCAACGGGCAAAAATATTCATGAAACAAGAGAGTGGATTATCAGGAATTCGCCTGTTCCGATCGGGACAGTTCCGATTTACCAGGCACTGGAAAAGGTAAATGGTAAAGCAGAAGACCTGACCTGGGAATTGTTCAGAGATACATTGATTGAGCAGGCCGAGCAGGGGGTTGATTATTTTACCATTCATGCCGGAGTATTATTACGCTATATTCCACTGACTGCCAAAAGGATTACCGGTATCGTTTCAAGAGGCGGGTCTATCATGGCAAAATGGTGTCTGGCACATCATCAGGAAAGCTTCCTGTACACGCACTTTGAAGAAATCTGTGAGATTATGAAGGCCTATGACGTTGCCTTTTCTTTAGGTGATGGTTTAAGGCCGGGATGTCTGGCTGACGCTAATGATGCTGCACAGTTTGCAGAGCTGGAAACTCTGGGCGAGCTGACAAAAATTGCATGGAAACATGATGTACAGACTATCATTGAGGGACCTGGACACGTACCGATGCACC